>JAFLTV010000001.1 GCA_022509105.1 Muribaculaceae bacterium
GAACTGCTTTTGCAAACATCTCTTTGGTGTTTACAAGCCCTAATTTTTTGTAATCTACCATCTTTTGTTTTGTTTTAATGTTCTTTGAGCTTATTTATGCAAATATATTGAATTTTTATTGTTTATGCAATTAAAGTTCCTAACTCAATGTTAAATAATTGAGAATAATCATCTTCTTTTATTCAGCATATAATATCTTTTCCGAAGCTTGTAATAGTTTCTTTTTCTATTATTTCTGATTAAGATTATTCGAGAGTTTAAGAAACATTCATATATAAAATTTGAAATCCGGCGGTTAAACCAGTTATGATTTCGAGAATAATAAATCAGCCGACTTTTTTCCAGCCATTCTGTTTTAAGTTCCGATTGTATCTCCTCTGTTTCATTAAAAGATTTACTTTCCAGATGTTTTATCAATGCTTGGGGGACATTATATATTTTCTTTCCTGATTTAATAATCCGATTACAAAGATCGGTCTCCTCAAAATACATGAAAAATTCAGGACTAAAAGAGCCAGTATTTTCCAAGACATCCCTTTTAACCATTAAATCAGCGCCGGTTATATATGCAACAGATTTAGGTCTTGACTCCTGATTATAATAATGATTGATTTTACCGTAGATAATCTTTTGAAGTCTGTCGTTTAACAGTTCGTTTAGTTCCCAAAAAATTCCCGGAAGTATATATTTGTGAGAATAAGTCGGCTTCCCTTCTCCATCTACCAGATTACCTCCACAGGCACCGGCTTCCGGGTTATTGTCAAGAAAATCAGACAGGATTTTTATAGCATTATTCAATAACACCGTGTCTGGATTCAAAAAGAATATATTTCTTCCCTTGGCAATTTTAAGACCGGCATTGTTTGCTCTCCCGAATCCTATATTTTCCGGAAGTGAAATATAATGGAAATTTGAATTCAAGGAATCCGGGAGGTTATATGATATCTTTTCCTTGAAATCGGGTTCCGAAGCGTTATCAACCACGATTACTTCATAATTGATATCTTTTGTCAATTCTATTAATGACAATATGCAATCATGGATTAAGAAAGCAGTTTTGTAATTAACGATTATTACACTTACATCATAATCCATAGAAGAAATAAGTATGGCTTCCTTATTTATTTTTGTAGAATTCCTTATACCACTTCACGGTTTCCCTAATACCGTCTTTTAGACATACACCGGGTGTAAATCCTGTTGCTTCTGCCAACGCCGAAGAATCGGCAAAAGTCTGATAAACATCACCGGGCTGCATGGGCAGCATCTCTTTAGCGGCCTTTTTCCCTATTTCATTTTCAATTGCCTCTATATAATCTGAGAGCTTTGTGGGATTCTGGTTACCAACATTGTAAATTCTATAAGGTGCTGAGGATGATGACGGATCCGGGTTCTGTGCATCCCAATTATCCTGTCTCTGCGGTATAATCTTTACAATCCTTGCCACACTTTCCACAATGTCGTCAATAAACGTGAAATCCCGCAGCATGTCTCCGTTGTTGAATACTTTGATGGGCTTATCGTTGAGTATCCCATCCATGAAGAGGAACGGTGACATATCCGGCCTTCCCCAGGGACCATATACCGTGAAGAATCGCAAACCGGTCACGGGAAGTCCATAAATATAGGAATAGGCGTGAGCCATCAATTCATTGCTTTTTTTAGTAGCTGCATACAGGCTTACAGGATGTGCAGTCGTGTCTTGTTCTGAGAACGGTGTTTTTCCATTTAGTCCATAAACACTTGATGAGGAAGCAAAGACAAGATGACCTACCTTTGTTTGCCTGCATCCTTCAAGCACATGGAGAAATCCGTTGATATTATTCTCTATATAGACTTGAGGGTGGGTGATAGAATATCTCACGCCGGGTTGAGCAGCAAGGTGCACCACGGAGTCAAAATGATGTTCCTCAAATAATCTTGATGCACATTCTTTATCTGCAATATCCATCCTCATGAAGGTGAAATCCGGATAGAGTTCACTCTTCACTGGTTTACACCATTCTCCGGCAGCTTCTTCATTTATTCCTAAACAATTCAGCCTTTTGAATTTCAAGTTGGGATCATAATATTCATTAATATTATCGATTCCAATGACTTCATTGCCCTCTTCCAGCAATTTTTTCACTGTAGAGGCTCCAATGAATCCTGCGGCGCCTGTAACTAATATCTTCATATATTATCTGTATCCTCTGTGAAGATTTCTTAATGGGAGGGATACATATTAATCTTTTGTTATTGGAAAGTTTAGATCAGTTTGTTTACATTAAATTAATGAATTCAAACCAACTGCAAAGTTACTTAATTTATTCTATTATCCCAATATGCTTTCATCAAACCGGCTTTTTCCTTTCAGGATTAAAAATATAGGTGATAACTCCTCCTAAAAACATCACTATTATCGAGACTATCAATACCAATGAAGACCCCCCGATATTAAGAAGGATAGGAATGAAAAACACACCCAGCACGGCTCCCACTTTTCCCAAAGATGCCGCAATACCCGATCCAAGTCCGCGGTCTTTAACCGGGTAGACTTTTGGCGGAAGCACAAAAGTTATCAAATGCGGTCCCATATTCAGAAAAAGTTCAAAAGCCATAAAGGCACCTATCGAAATCCAGTTGACCCAATGATATTTATATGCCAACAACAGAATCAAAAGTGTTATTCCGCTTAAAAAGAATCCAACCCATTGAATTTTTGCCGGAGCAACTTTATTGATGATTGCCAGACCCAGAATGAAGCCGGGAAGGATAATGCAGGAAATCCAAAGTGTAATCTCCACTGAAGAGGTCACATCTGCAAGTCCGGAAAGTTTCGGATTATGATGTTCGAGACCTAAAGCCATAACTAATATGGGCAGGAACACTCCAATGCCGTAAACTCCTAAACCTTCACATGCCCAAGGCACTCCGGTGAAAATTATATTTTTCCAGTTTCTCTTGAAAAAACCTCCGGCCGGTTTTGCTGTCTTTTCCGGAGGCAGTTCTGCATCCTGAGCCACTAAATTTACATTCGGACCAAGGAAATGATGGAGAGCTTTCTCTGCCTGCTTTATTCGGCCATGCTCTGCAAGCCATTTCGGACTTTCCCAAAACCGGATTCTCAGCACTACCATCGAGCCGGAAATCACTATCATTATCCATAAAAGATGTGGCCATAAATCCGGGTTTGTCCAGTCTTTAACTATTAAAAAACAAACGGCCGCCACACCTATATTTCCTAATGCGCTCGCAGCTTTCGCTCCTCCTATCATCAAGAAATTCCATTTAGTCGGCATCAATTGCGATATATAGTTAGAATCAAGACTATATTCCCCGCCTATCCCAAAGCCCATAAAAAAGAGGCAAATAATAAGCACCGAAAGAGAGGGGAATAACAGCGTTATGACGGCAGCGACACAAATGAGGGCCGGACATAATCGAAATAGCCACAAATATCCATAATGGTCGGAAATTTTACCTAAAATTGTGGATCCAACCATTATCCCTATAAGGTCCATAGCTCCAACCAATCCTTGCATGAAGGATGAAAGTTCCGGATGGGCTATGAGTTGATAGAGGGGAATAATAACCGAAACAAGAGTAGCAAGACCGGTACCAATCAATTGGCCCAGTGATGCCACTCCGGTTATGAAATAATGACGCCAGGTTAATGGCGCATTATCTATAGTATATGACATTTTATTTTGCCGGCGTTGGTTTTGGTTCAAAGAAGCCGTAAGCCGGGAAGAGGAATATCCAGGTTGCTACGCAGAAGGGACCTGTCAAAGTCGGGAATCCCATTGGCGTGAAAAACACATTCATAGCTGCCTGTACAAACACTGTGGCTATGATTCCGCAAACACACCATATCGCAGCCTTCCATGAGAAATTACAGAAAGTTGCTCCCAAAGCAATGCCGGTCAAGACAGCTGAGAAACCATAGAGACCGTTTGCAATATCCATTCCGGGACCTTGCCAGATTATAGCGATAAATAAAGAGAGAGCAGATGCTATTGCCGCCCATAGACAAGCGCGCCAGCTGCTTACAGCCAATGCTGCAAGGAAAAATATTCCGCACACCCAAGATTTGATAAGAAATACCTGGGAAATGCCTCGGAGCCAATATAACACTAAATCTCCAAAACCTAATGAAACATTTTCATTAGCAAAATGCTGTATTACTCCTACATAGGATGAAGACCCGGCTACCATGTGAGGGAATTCGGGGCTGCCCATATCTACAGGAGGGAAACCGCTGAATACACGAGCCGATAACAAGAATATCCAGGTGCAGGCCACAAATGGAAATGTAAAGGATGAGATTTTCCATCTTCCAAGTATATTATCCATTCCGGATTTCGCTATTGTCGAGAGTGCGGCACATATAATCAACCCTATCCACATCCAGACAGTGTTTCCTAAAAATGTTGGAAATGCGCAGCCTACCAATGCACCGTTGAAACCCCAAAGACCTTGGGCTCCACCTGCATCGGGGAGACGTAAAACATAACCGGTAATTGTAGAGATAAATACGCCAACCAGACATCCCCAACAAACTAAAGGAGAGCCCTCCTGATAAGAGCCCCAGAAAATTCCGCATAGGAACAGAATACCTGTCCACATATTATCCTGGAACATAACTTGGCCTACACCACGCAACAATGTTCTCGGAAATTCTTTAACTGTGGGCCTTTTTAAGATTTCCTGGGCTTGTTGTTCCACCTCTTGCTGATGGTCTTCAGCCTTTTTTATAATTTCTTTTGTATCCATAACGCAGATATGTTGAGTTTAGTTATATATCTTTATAATGTTTTAAATCTAAATTTTGTTCGGTCAGGTCGTTGCCACATTATTATCTTTTGCAGCTTGCGGAACGGAATTAGTTCCCGTGTTTGTTGAGGTAGCAGGCTGAGTAGTGTCATCTGTAAAACCGTCGGGAGTACGATAGAAAATCGGGCTGTCAATCGATTCTCCCTGTTGTTTGGTGCGTGTAAGCAGGTTAGTGACATATACGGTGAATATGGGAAACATCATCATACCTAATGCCGCCAACAAGACTGAAAGAATTCGGCCCACAGGGGTTACGGCTTCAATGTTTGATCCTACTGTGGTGGCATCCATGGCTGCCCACCATAGAGCGTCGTCATAATTTTTCACTCCCGGATTTACATGATGCTCGAACACATAAAAAGCCAGTGATGCAAAATAAATTGTGAAAATAAGGGTTGCAAGATATGAAATAAAGAGGCCGGTTGCCTTATTATATGTAAACCAACTGACTACAATTGACATTGCATAGCCACCCCTTATCAATGGTATGTAATGAAGTGTATAAGTTATTTGTTCTGAAAATGTCCATCCATAAAAAGATATGATGGAATTATAGGGAATCGAAACCAGGAAAAAAATAAAACGGTTTCTGATATATTTCCATTTGTTTTGAGCAAGAAAAAATTCTACAAAAAAATCAAAAAGGAAAACAACACAAATCCAAAATTGAAATTTAATGAAGCGAGGTTCAAGATAAAAGGCCTCATTATGGAAAGTATCTATCGAGATTCTTACAACGAGAAAAACAGATAAAACCAGGATGAGTATATGCAAGAATGCATATATCCCTTTGGTTTTCAAATTCTCTATTATTTTCAGAAGTTTCAGGGTAGTGGCCATCCAACTGATAAATTTTTCTGCATGTCAAATTTACTTACCTTTTGTTAATATAGCAATGATTTTATTAATTTTGCAAAAAGAAAAAATATAAAACCCATGAAAACAATAAGTAATGAGGAATTTGGAGGAGAGCGTCCGTTATTCGCTTCTCATGACCTTCGTCTTGAAAATGTAACTATTCATGCCGGAGAATCTGCTTTGAAAGAATGCAGCAACATTGAAGCCATTAATTGCAGATTTGAAGGAAAATATCCTTTTTGGCATGTCGACAAATTCTTTATTAAGGATTGTCTTTTCACAGAAGGAGCAAGAGCGGCTCTCTGGTATTCAAGAAATCTTGTGATGAAAGACACTCTGGTGGAAGCCCCAAAAATGTTTCGTGAAATGGAAAATCTTGATATTGAAAATGTCAAAATTCCAAATGCTCTGGAAACTTTGTGGCATTGCAAGGGAGTAAAACTAAAAAAAGTTGAAATTGATAAAGCAGACTATCTCTTTATGCACACTGATGACATAGAGATAGAGGATTATAAACAACAAGGAAATTATTCTTTCCAATATTCACATAACGTAACAATCCGAAACGCCGAAATCTATAGCAAAGATGCTTTTTGGGGCACAGAGAATGTCACTGTCTATGATTCCATCATTATCGGTGAATATCTTGGTTGGCACTCCAAAAATCTACGTTTGGTTAATTGCAGAATAGGGGGCACCCAGGCACTCTGTTATGCCAAAGGTCTTGTTTTGGAAAACTGCACTTTGGATGCTGACGCTGACTTATGTTTTGAATATTCCGATGTAAATGCCGACATAAAAGGACATGTGACAAGCATTAAAAATCCCAGCTCCGGAAAAATAATAGCAGATTCCGTTGGAGAGATTATAATTGATGAAAATATAAAACAACCCGCAAATTGCGAGATAATAATCAGGAAATAAGTTAAATATGGCCTTTGAGCTATAGAAAAATGAATTTTCTTCTCAGACAGAAGAGGAATCTCACGGAAGTTATTCACCAGGATCAGCCGGTTGGACGCTTAGAACAGCTCCGATTGGCTGTATCTTTGAGCATACCTGCCATAATCGCTCAGATTTCTGCTATTGTCATGCAATATATAGATGCATCAATGGTGGGAAGTCTTGGTGCGCTTCCGGCTGCTTCCATTGGCTTGGTGACCACATCTACCTGGATCTTTTTCGGATTATGTTCAGCTTGTTCAGTGGGTTTTTCCGTGCAAGTGGCTCATCTTTTAGGAGCCGGTAAAAGCAAAAATGCCCGTGAAGTATTACGCCAGGCCCTTGTGGCAGCTATTTTCTATAGTTGTTTTCTTGCCGTTGTAGGTGTGGCGATAAGTTGGGAGCTGCCCAAATGGTTGGGAGGTGCTCCGGATATCCAACATAATGCCACTCTATACTTCCTTATCACAGTGGCAGCAATGCCTCTGTTTCAATTCAGCTATCTCAGTGCCGGAATGCTCCGAAGTAGCGGAGATATGCTTTTCCCTGGTGCCATAGGCACTTTGATGTGTATCCTTGATGTAGTGTTTAATTTCTTTCTTATATTTCCATCCAGAAATATCAATATATGGGGTCATGAAATATGGTTGCCCGGATTTGGGTTCGGTGTCTGGGGAGCGGCAGTTGGAACTTCCCTTGCCGAGGGTTGCGGAGCCATTATAATGCTCTTGAAGCTGGTTTTTTATTCCAAGGATTTGAAATTAATAGGAGAGAAGGGTAGTTTCCGATTGAAAAAGAGCTGCATGAAAAAAGCCTTTCATATAGGTTTTCCAATGGGTGTTGAAAGGTTTTTGACCTCCGGGGCTCAGGTTATGATCACTATTATTGTTGCCCCTCTTGGAGCTTGCTCGATAGCGGCAAATGCTTTTGCTGTGATTGCAGAAAGCATCTGTTATATGCCGGGATATGGCATCGGCGATGCTACGACAACATTAGTGGGCCAGAGCATAGGAGCGGGAAAAAAAGTACTCACAAGACAGTTTGCATGGACTTCCACATGGCTTGGAATGGGTGTTATGACTTTCTTTGGAGCGATAATGTATATTATTGCACCCTGGATGATGGAAATAATGACTCCTGATGCTGAAATCGTTTCATTAGGAGTGACGGCTTTACGCACAGAGGCATGGGCCGAACCTATGTATGCGGCCTCGATTGTGGCCTACGGAGCTTTCGTAGGCGCCGGCGACACTCTTATTCCGAGCTTTATGAATCTTGGTTGCATGTGGGGGATAAGAGTGATTTTAGCCGCACTTTTAGCTCCAGTCCTTGGATTACATGGAGTCTGGATTGCCATGGCTATAGAATTGACATTCCGCGGGGCTTTTTTCCTGGCACGCCTTAAAAGCAACAAATGGATGTCGAGAATTGAAAAATTAAATACTATATAAGTAATCAAAATAAGATAGAGTAAATGATGAAATTTGACTTTAATGTGCCTGTTGATAGAAGACACACCAATTCTTATAAATGGGATTCCGCGAATCAAGAGGATATAATTCCTCTCTGGGTTGCCGACATGGATTTTAAAACGGCCCCGGCAATAATTGAAATATTGAAAAAAAGAGTGGAACATGGTATTTTCGGTTATACAAAAGTACCTGATGAATATTATAATGCCACTATAAAATGGTTTGCTTCGGAACATGGCTGGAATTTTAACCGTGAAAATATAATCTACACAAGCGGGGTTGTACCGGCTATATCCGCTATCATCAAAGCTTTAACGGAAGAAGGAGATAAAGTGATTGTTCAGACTCCTGTTTATAATTGTTTCTTTTCCTCAATCAGAAATAACGGCTGTGTAGCATCTGAAAATAATCTTATTTTGAGAGACAACACATACTTCATTGATTTTGATGATCTTGAAAAGAAAGCTGCAGATCCGAAGGCCAAGATTCTTTTATTATGCAATCCCCATAATCCGGCCGGAAGGGTGTGGACAAAAGAAGAATTGGAAAGAATAGGGGAGATATGCGTAAAAAATAATGTTAAGGTGGTAAGTGATGAAATTCATTGTGAATTGGTTTATTCTCCATATTCCTACACCCCGTTTGGCTCTCTGAAAGAAGAATTGACAAGCAAGAGTGTCAGTTGTGTCTCTCCCAGCAAGGCTTTTAACATTGCAGGGCTCCAGATTGCAAACATTGTCTGTAAGGATGATGAAATGCTTCAAAAGATTGATAAAGCCATAAACATCAATGAGGTCTGTGATGTCAATCCATTTGGAGTTTTAGCCACAATCGCGGCCTATACAGAGGGAAAAGAATGGCTTGAAGAATTGAAAAAATATCTTTGGGGAAATTATCAATATCTGATAGAATTTTTCAACACTCATTTACCACAATATCCTGTTTTAAAATTAGAGGGCACCTATCTGGTGTGGGTAGATTGCCGTCATATCGGGATTCCTTCTGAAGAATTGGAAGAAAGACTCATAAAGGAGGCTAAGGTGTGGCTCAACGCCGGAGATATGTATGGAAAAGCCGGTGAGGGATTTATGCGGATTAATATTGCGACTCAAAGGGAAAGACTTCAAGAGGGACTTAAACGCCTTGCAAAGGTGCTCACCAAGTATTAAAAATCCGAATATTCATCGAAACTTAAATAAAAAAAATATCCTCCTGAATGCCTGACATTATGGGAGGATATTTTTTATTTGCATTTTATCAGTTACCTATTCTTATACATTTTGTCATAGTATTTTTCATAGTCGCCGCTGGTTACATTGTCCACCCAGTCTTTGTTTTCCAAATACCATTTCACGGTTTTTTCTATTCCTTCCTCAAATTGAAGGCTCGGTTCCCATCCCAGCTCTTTCTGCAATTTACGGCTGTCGATTGCATAACGCATGTCATGGCCCGGACGGTCGGTGACATAAGTGATCAGATTTTCCGAGCTCCCTTCCGGTTTTCCGGATAGCTTGTCGACTGTCTTTATGAGAACTTTTATGAGATCGATGTTTCTCCATTCGTTGAATCCTCCGATGTTGTAGGTGTCGCCTGTTTTCCCCTTGTGGAAGATTGTGTCTATGGCTCTTGCGTGGTCTTCAACGAAAAGCCAGTCTCTAACGTTTTCTCCTTTTCCATACACCGGCAACGCTCTTCCCTGAAGGATGTTATTTATAAAAAGAGGAATGAGTTTTTCGGGGAACTGATACGGACCATAGTTATTTGAGCAATTAGTAACAATGGTCGGCATTCCATAAGTGTCATGATAGGCCCTTACAAAATGGTCGCTTGATGCTTTTGATGCTGAATAAGGTGAGTGGGGATCATACTTGGTGGTTTCCACAAAGAACTCTGTACCGTAAGCTAAATGATCACTTGAAGAGGCCTCCGTTGTAAAAGGAGGTTCCACTCCTTCCGGGGCTGTTATCTCTAAAGCTCCATAGACTTCGTCTGTAGATATATGATAGAACAATTTTCCTTCGAATTTTTCGGGCAGAGATTCCCAATATTCTTTAGCGGCCTGAAGAAGCGACAAAGTGCCCATAATGTTGGTCTTTGCAAAAGTAAACGGGTCTTTTATCGATCTGTCTACATGGCTTTCTGCAGCCAAATGGATGATTCCATCTATCTTCTCATCTCTGATGATCTTTCTCATATCTTCAAGATCGACAATATCAGCCTTGATAAATTTATAGTTAGGGAGATTCTCTATATCTTTTAGATTACCTAAATTACCGGCGTATGTCAGCTTATCGACATTGATAATTTTATAATCAGGATATTTTTTCACAAATAATCTCACAACATGGGAACCTATAAAACCGGCCCCTCCGGTAATCATTATATTTTTTGCCATAAAATTATAATCGTTTTATTTGTTTAGAGCCCGTTCTAAAGATTCTCTCCAATGCGGTATATTTTTCCTGAATGTATTTTTAAATTTAGTTTTATCCAACACCGAATAAGGCGGCCTTATAACTTTGGATGGAAATTCTGATGAATGACAAGGAGATATTCTTTTACCTTTCAATCCTTTTATTTTTGAGGCCTCCAGAGCGAAGTCATACCATGAACAGACTCCTTCATTTGAAAAATGATATATGCCTTCGTTGCCCATGAATTTCCTATCCGTTATCAGACCCACAATGGCTTCTGCAAGGTCTGTGGCGTAAGTAGGAGTGCCGCATTGATCAAACACAACTTTTATCTCATCGCGGTTTCCCAATAGAGAGAGTATCTTCTCAACAAAATTATTGCCATAATCGGAATATAGCCAAGCCGTGCGGATTATAATTGCCGGAGTGCCGCTTTTTGCAATTTCTTGTTCACCCTGCAATTTGGTCGCTCCATAGACTCCTGTAGGATTCGTGGCCTGTGTTTCAGTCAAAGGCGTATTCACACCTGAACCTCCGAATACATAATCCGTGGAAATATGAATCAAAAGACCATTATGTTCTCCTATTGCTTGAGCTAACAACCCGGGAGCCATGCCGTTTAGTTTTTCAGCCAACTCCTTATGATCTTCGGCTGCGTCAACATTAGTGTAGGCTGCACAATTTATAATAATGTCAATATCATTATCCTTCACCCATTTATCGATATCAGCCTTTTTTGTGATGTCAAGGTCTTCAACATCTGTGAAGATATAATTATCTTTTGAATTTTCACTTGCTTTCCGGATGCTTTTCCCCAATTGTCCGTTGGCTCCTGTCACAAGGATGTTTAAACCTTCATTATCTTTTTTCATAATCTATGGTTCTTCAAATCAAAAAGGAGAATTGAATTCTTTTAGTGACGGATGTTTTTTATCCTTTTCCGAAATTATGGCTTCGTTCTCTTTAGTTCTCCATTCGATGCCAATATTCTTATCATAGGGATCCAAACCGCCTTCGGATTCGGGATGATAATATTCGTCACATTTATATTGGAAAACAGCCCGATCGCTTAAAACTTCAAAACCATGAGCAAACCCTTTCGGAATAAAAAATTCCAATTGATTTTCAGCTGATAGTTCCACGGCTATATGTTTTCCATAGGTTGGAGAACCTTTACGCAAATCGACAGCAATATCTAAAACCGCACCTTCCACGCATCTCACAAGTTTTGACTGAGAATAGGGGGGACGTTGAAAATGAAGACCGCGTATCACTCCTTTCACAGAACATGATTGATTGTCTTGCACGAAATCTACAGGACAAACTTCTTTGTCAAATTCTTTTTTTGAATAGGATTCATAAAAATAACCTCGTGAATCCTTAAAAACTCTCGGTTCAATTATAAAGACTCCCTCAATTTCTGTGGATATAACTTTCATTTCTGTCTGAGTTTATCAATCAAGATTTGGAGAAGATGTGCGTTCCATTTCTTCCACAACTTTCATCAGATACTTGCCATATTCATTATTCATCAGAGGCTTGGCAATTTCAGTCATTTTCTCTTTAGAGATCCATCCGTGGCGATATGCTATGCCTTCCAGACATCCGATTTTCAATCCCTGTCTTTTTTCCAGAACTTCAACATAGATTGAAGCTTCTGCAAGAGAATCGTGGGTGCCGGTGTCAAGCCAGGCAAATCCTCTCGGTAATGTCTTAACCTTGAGATTACCCTCTTTAAGATATTCCTGATTGACAGTGGTTATTTCATATTCGCCCCTTGCAGAAGGCTTTATAGAGCTTGCGATTTCTTTTACGTTATTGGGATAGAAATATAGTCCGACTACAGCATAATTGCTTTTCGGTTTAGCAGGCTTTTCTTCGATAGAGATGCAATTTCCCGACTTGTCAAACTCCGCAACCCCATATCTTTCAGGATCATCTACCCAATATCCGAACACAGTGGCTTTATTTTCTTTTTCCACACTTTCCACAGCTTCCTTAAGCAATTTCCCGAATCCGGATCCATGGAATATGTTATCACCTAAAACGAGACATACTGAATCCTCGCCTATAAAATCCTTTCCAATTACAAAAGCCTGAGCCAGACCGTCGGGTTTTGGTTGTTCGGCATAAGAAAAATTCACACCGAAATCCGAGCCATCTCCAAGCAGCCTTTTGAAAGCCGGCAGATCCTGTGGAGTAGAAATTATCAATATATCCCTTATCCCGGCATTCATCAAAGTAGAAATGGGATAATAAACCATCGGCTTGTCATAAATGGGCAATAATTGTTTGCTCACTCCTTTAGTGATGGGATATAAGCGGGTTCCTGACCCTCCGGCAAGTACTATTCCTTTCATTGGATTGCTTTATTAAAGAAAAAAGAGCATGTGTATGAAATAAAAAATTTAACACACATCCTCTTCTGAAATTTTTTGTGTCCAAGATGAGACTCGAACTCACACAGCCAAACGGCCACTACCCCCTCAAAGTAGCGCGTCTACCAATTCCGCCACCTGGACTCTCGGGAAGTCTTTCCCTGTCTTTTTTGCAAAGTTATATAGCTTGTCTTAATTTTGCAAATTTATTCCATATAGAATTTTCTTTCGATTCCTGAGAATGGAGGGTTTTCAAGAATTTATATGTTATTCTTCCTAAATTTTTGGTTTCGTTTAAGATATAATCAACTATATTCTTTCTTTATTTTCATTAATTTTGCGGTTAAACGTTTATTTTGTTTTTCTTTCGATGAAAAGAAATCTATTTTTAATTTTCTTTCTATCTGTAACCTCGCTTATTGCCTTTCCCGTTGACTTCCTATGGGATATAGATTTTAGCGCCACTTTCGACAATCGTGAGGGCGATGGCAAGCATTCAGCCGCAGAAACTTATTTCCTTACAGGTCTTTCTCCGGAAGTTGGGATTAAATTCACAGATAAGGATAGGATCATGGGGGGCGCAGTCTGGATTCAACCGGTGGAAAATACGATTAAAAACGGTCGTATCTATCCTACTTTATATTACAGACATGAGGGTGAAAAATGGAAATTTTCTATGGGAATGTTTCCTATGTCGCAGCTACGTGAGCCGCTTCCTGGTTTTCTATGGAGCGATTCATTGACGTATTTTCAGAAAAATCTTCGTGGAGCTTTGGTGCAATTTCAAAATCAAAACGGATTTTTTGATGCTTATATCGATTGGCGCGGGATTCAATCGAAAAACCAAAGAGAGGCTTTTAATATAGTTTTTCATGGAGAGGCTCAACTGAAAAATAAAATGCTTCTCACCGGGGGATATGCATTGTTAAACCATCTTGCAAAATCGGCTGAAAACAACGAAGGGCAGTTTGTAGTGGACAACCTTATGTTTAATCCCTATTTAGGATTGGATTTAACTCAAAAGGTGAATCTCGACAGCCTCACTCTTAAAGCAGGGGCAGTGATAGGTCTTGACCGCGACAGAAAAAATGGGAAATGGGAAGTGCCGGCAGGATTTTTAATGGAAATCATGGGAGAATGGAAATTCTTAGGTCTAAGAAATTCCCTATATGCCGGAGGGAAACTCTTCCCACTTTACGGTCAATTCGGGTCGCTATTATATCAAGGAGAGCCTTATTATTCATCTTCTTTTTATGACAGGCTTGATATTTATGGGAAAATCTATCAAAATCAATATGTGGAACTTGAGGCTCAATTGAATTTTAATTTCACTAAAAGTAATTTCATGTTTTATCAACGTTTGCTGCTAAACGTGAATATTGGAAATTTTGGATCACATGCTCTGAAAAAGAAAAAAGAAAATTAACATCGCCGAGACCTGTTATATGGATTAAAAATATTAATTTTGAAGTTGCATTTTATAGAGCCTGTTCCGGATGAATATATTATTAAATATTATTTGGGTTGTTTTCGGTGGTTTAATGATAGCCATAGAATATGTCACCGCCAGCATTGCAATGATGGTTACCATAGTGGGAATTCCTTTCGGACTCCAGACTATGAAGCTGGCACTTGTGGCTTTATGGCCTTTTGGCACAAGCATAGAAGACAATCCCTGGCCTTCAGGATGTCTCGCCGGAATCATGAATATCGTCTGGTGGATTCTGGGCGGTATTGTTATAGCTTTGACACATTTGGTTTGGGGGCTTGTTTTTTGTATCACTATTATAGGAATTCCTTTCGGAATTCAACATTTTAAACTTATGCGGCTCGCATTGTTCCCATTTGGGAAAGATGTGAAATATTAATTTTTAGAAATTTATTCCCGTCGATGAAACGCTTTGAAACATTTAGTCCTGCCATACCCGATTCACAAGAACATAACGGGATTGATGAATTGCCACCCTTTGTCGAACCCTCTTCTCAGGAAGTGGCAAAAAAAGTGGCTAAAAATAATAAAGCCAAAAGAGATTCTCAAAATAAGGCTAAGGAGAAAAAAGAAGTTGAAACTCGTGTTTCTTTTTTTACACGAGGCAAAGAAATATTGACCGGCAAAACCACAAGATGGATTCTCGGCCTTTTATTTTCCTTCTTTGCAGTTTACCTTGCAATAGCCTTCCTTTCTTATTTTTCAACATGTGTTGTCGACCAATCCGAGATAAACAATACAACTATCGGAAGTTCGGCTGATGTGGCAAATGCGGCCGGCGAGGGCGGCGCCCGTCTTTCCGAATTCCTTATTAATGAATTTTTCGGATTAGGTTCTTTTGTTATAATCGTGTGGTTTCTTTTCATAGGCTTGAAATTACTTTCCGGTCGTCCGAAATTTAAGACCGTCAATTTCACGATTAAATGCATTGTCGCCCTTGTCACGTTGTCTCTTATCGTAGGTCTTCTTACCATAAGCCTTCAATCTACAGTGAACTGGGGTGGTTATCACGGACGCTATGTTAATGAATTTATCATTCATTTCTTAGGGTGGAGCGGAGCCGTGATTCTCTGTATATTTATAGTTTGTTGTTTTGTGCTCATTTGTATGCGCGATGTAGTTAAATGGGCGATAAAAATTAAAAAACAGAGAGATGAAATCCGCAGAATAAAAAAGGAAGAGGAATTGCTGAGACTCGAGCGTGAAAGAGAACTTGAAGAGATGAGGCTTTCAGAGAATGAAGCTCAAGGCATAACCCCTGAAAATACCATAAAAGAGGGGGAGGAGAATATTTCCGAAGCTGTGCATTTTGATGGTGAAGATCAAGGAATATACTCAAGCCTCCCTGATTTCGAGGATGGAGAATTTACTTCTTATGATCTTGAAGAGGAAAAAGAAAATTCACCCGAAGAAATTCAAAAAGACAATCAGGAAGATGATCATGATAAAGATCCTTCAGAAATTAAAAATAACCCTTCCGGAGAAAATATAATGGAGGAAGATAATCAGAATTCTTCAGAGAATTCGGGTGAATCAGCTTCCGAAGATAATATGCCAATCTCTCAACAGGAAGATACCAAAGGAAATGAAACGGTTGCTGAAGGATTAAACCAAGATTCCTCTCAACCGTCAATGAATATGGTTGTTAATGTCAATGCTATTTCTCAAGTAGCTGAGAAAAAACCAGCTATTGCAAGTGATTCTCCTGAGCATTTCCCTTATAATTTCCCACCCTTCAGCCTTGTTAGGGAAGGAGAGGTTAAAGTAAGTGTAGATGAAGAAGAGCAATTGGAAAATCAGGATAAAATCAGAAAAACCTTATTGGATTTTGATATTCCAATTGTCAACATAGAAGCAACGGTAGGACCCACAGTCACTCTCTATGAAATTGTCCCCGACAAGGGAATTCGGGTTAACAAAATCCGTTCTCTCGTAGATGACATCGCGCTCAGCTTATCGGCAGAAGGAGTGAGAATAATAGCCCCGATACCGGGGAAAGGCACTGTAGGAATAGAAGTGGCCAATAAAGATCCTCAGACAGTTTCTATGCGCACTGTTTTAAAGTCGAAAACTTATCAGGAAACAAGCTATAAACTTCCTATAGCCATGGGTTCTACAATTTCAAATGAGGTTTATATTGCCGATTTGGCCAAGATGCCTCATTTGCTTGTGGCAGGTGCAACAGGTCAAGGTAAGTCTGTAGGACTCAATGCCATTATTGCCTCACTTCTTTATAGCAAAAGGCCGGATGAGCTGAAATTTGTCATGATCGACCCCAAGATGGTTGAATTCAGCCTATATGCAAAAATCGAGGGTCATTATCTTGCTAAAATTCCGGATGCTGAGGACGCGATAATCACCGATATGGATAAGGTAGTGGCCACTTTAAGCTCTCTTTGCATAGAGATGGACAACCGTTATCAGTTGCTTAAAAATGCCGGAGCCCGGAATATTATTGAATATAACGATAAGATAAAAGCTAAGAAACTCAATCCGGAAGAGGGTCATAGATTCTTGCCCTATATTGTTGTGATAGTCGACGAGTTCAGTGATCTTATAATGACGGCAGGCAAAGAAGTTGAAGTTCCGATAGCCCGTCTGGCTCAAAAAGCAAGAGCTGTGGGCATGCATGTGATAATTGCCACTCAACGTCCTTCAACCAATGTTATCACCGGCATTATAAAAGCAAATTTCCCGGCGCGCATTGCCTTCAAAGTTAGCTCGGGAGTTGATAGCAAGACTATTCTGGACACGACCGGAGCTCAACAGCTTATCGGCCGTGGGGATATGCTTGTAAGCAATAGCGCTCCTATGGTGAGGGTGCAATGTGCTTTCATTGATACTCCTGAAGTTGAAAAAATTTGTGAGCACATCTCTCGTCAACCTTATGCACAGGGTGCTTATCTCTTGCCGGAGCCGATTTCAAAAGGAGATAATGACGGAGATGCAATGAATGGTTATGGGGGCGAGAGGGATCCTTTGTTTGAGGAAGTGGCTCGCCTTGTGGTGACATCTAACAATGCTTCCACATCTTCATTGCAAAGAAGATATTCGATAGGCTACAACCGTGCCGGCAAAATCATGGATCAACTCGAAGCTGCCGGAATCGTCGGACCTGCACAAGGAGGAAAACCTCGTGCCGTGTTGATGGATCCCGTTTCGCTTGACCTTCTTTTGGAATCATAAAATTAAGAAACGTAAAATGAAAAAAGTTTATCTGGCAATATTATCATTAATTATTGTTGCTTTACCCGGCTTCTCTCAGAATAAGCTGACGGCAGACCAGGTTTTGGCAAAATCAGTTGCCTTGCTCACTAATGCAAAAGGCATTAGTGCTGATTTCTCTATTTCAGGAGGTGGCACTTCCGGGAAAGGAACAATAAAAAGTTCGGGCACTAAATTCAATGTTGTTATGCCAACTTTTGAAGTATGGTTTAATGGTAAAAACATGTACACATACAACAAAAGATCGTCCGAGACCACTTTAGTGGCTCCAACAGCATCGGAGATTGCAGAGTCAAACCCTCTGATGTATGTAAAGGGCGCACAAGGAAGTTACACAGCATCTTTTTCAGCCGAGAAAAAAACAGGTAAATATATCATAGATCTTGTTCCGAAAAAGAAAACAAATGAGATGAAAAAACTGACTCTGACAATTCGTGCATCCGATTATTCTCCCGAGAAAATCGTTGCGGTCCCAAAGTCAGGTTCTCAAATAGTTATCTCAATATCTCAACTGAAAACAAATCAAAATTTCACAGCTTCTGTTTTTGAATATCCAAAATCGAAATATCCGAAAGTGGAAGTTATAGATTTAAGATGATAACTTTTATTTTTAATTTGTTATATTTGTAAAATAATAAGTGAAAATAAATACTATGGAAAAGACACTCACTAAGGTATTGATTATAGGATCGGGTCCTGCAGGATACACAGCAGGAATGTATGCTTCTCGTGCAAATCTTCAACCGATAGTATATGAAGGGCATCAACCCGGAGGACAGTTGACTCAGACCACTGAAATTGAAAACTTTCCAGGGTATCCGGAAGGGGTTCAGGGTCCTGAAATGATGAATCACTTCAGACAGCAGGCTGAGCGTTTCGGCACAAAGATTGTTCCGCGCATCATTACCAAAGTGGATTTCTCAAAACGCCCGTTTATATGTGAAGATGATAGGGGAGATATAATTGAGGCTGAAACAGTTATAATTTCCACAGGAGCTTCTGCAAAATATCTGGGTCTTCCTGACGAAGAAAAATACAGAGGTCTGGGTGTGAGCGCTTGTGCCACCTGCGACGGATTCTTCTATAGAGGTCGTGAAGTGGCCGTAGTAGGCGGAGGCGACACTGCCTGTGAGGAGGCTCTTTATCTTTCCACCCTTGCTAAAAAAGTTTATCTCATTGTTCGTAGAGGAGTGTTAAGAGCTTCAGAAGTAATGCAGAAAAGAGTAAGAGAAAATCCAAATATTGAGATTCTTTTCCATTGTAACACAATTGGTCTTTTCGGGGAAGAAGTGCTTGAGGGCGCTCATTTAGTGAGCCATAAAGGCACTCCGGAAGAAGATTATTTTGATATATCAATAGAGGGTTTCTTCCTTGCAATAGGACATAATCCTAACACTGAAATCTTTAAGGAATGGATTGAAACAGATGAAGAGGGTTATATCAAAGTGGAAGGAGCGACAACCCGCACTAATGTTGAGGGAGTTTTTGCTGCCGGAGACTGTGCTGATCCTCGCTATCGTCAAGCTATTGTAGCAGCCGGTTCAGGATGTAAAGCAGCGATGGATGCAGAAAAATTCCTTACAATAAATGAATAAAAACCTCTTTATTGATGTCAGAAGAATCAAAAAGAAGCTTGCTTGACCGCCGTTATTTAAGGATGGCAAAAATATGGAGTGAAAACTCTTATTGTCAACGTAGGAAAGTGGGAGCTCTTATTGTCAAAGACAAGATGATAATCTCAGACGGCTATAATGGCACTCCCTCCGGTTTCCCGAATATTTGTGAAGATGAAGACAATAGAACTCTTCCTTATGTTTTGCATGCAGAGGCAAATGCCATTACAAAAGTTGCTAAAAGCAACAATTCCAGTGACGGTGGAACGTTATATGTTACAGATAGCCCATGCATTGAATGTTCAAAATTGATTATTCAGGCTGGCATCAAAAGAGTGGTTTATTCAAAATTATACCGGATCACAGATGGTCTCGACCTTTTGAGGACTGCCGGAATAGAAACAGAGTTTATACCGGACTTGGATGAATAATAAAAGAAACTTAGCAATGATTTTGCTACCGCTACTCCTGGCTGTTGCATTGGGGTGCGGTATCTTTTTAGGGAGATATATCACTAACAAAAATCTGACGGAGAAGGAAGAAAAGCTACGTACGGTTTTAAGCCTTATAAGATCTGACTATGTAGATGTGGTGGATATGGATTCTTTGATAGAAGCCACATTCCCTGATATGTTGTCATATCTTGACCCGCATTCAGCTTACATTCCGGCCGAGGAGCTTCAGACGGTGAATGATGATCTTTTGGGTTCATTCAGCGGAGTTGGTATCTCTTTCCAAATTATTAACGACACTGTGCAAGTGATCGAAGTAATTCCGGGAGGTCCGGCTGAAAAGGTAGGGATATTGGCCGGTGACAGAATTTTGAAAGCTGATACAACAAGTCTTATCGGAAAGGATATCACTACCGAAACGGTCTTTAAAAACCTTAGAGGAGTCAAAGGCTCGAAAGTAGAGCTTGAGATAAAACGTTACGGACAGAAAAAACCGGTGGTTTATGACGTAGTGAGAGGTGATATACCGGTTAATTCTGTTGATGTGGCCTATATGCTTAATAAAAACACAGGATACGTTAAAGTAACTAAATTTTCACGCAACACATATAATGAATTCTTTAACGCCCTCAATAACTTGAAACGGGAGGGTGCGGAGTCTTTTGTTATTGATCTTCGTGGGAATTCCGGCGGATTTATGGATCAGGCTATCTATATGGCAAATGAGTTTCTACCGGCCGGCAGAATGATTGTCTACACTAAAGGAAGAAAGCCTGAAAATGAGTATATGGCTTTAAGTGACGGCACAGGGAAATTCCAGGATTTCCCGATTGTGGTTCTCACTAACGAATCATCGGCTTCCGCTTCTGAAATTTTTGCAGGTGCTATTCAGGACAACGATAGAGGATTAATCATCGGAAGACGCACATTTGGAAAAGGTCTTGTGCAGAATCAGACTCAATTGCCCGATAGCTCTGCCATTAGGTTGACAGTGGCAAGATATTACACTCCTTCAGGAAGAAGTATTCAGAAAGAATATCAAAGAGGAGAAATTAAGAAATATGATCTTGATCTTGTTGACAGGTATGCTCATGGAGAATTTTACAATGCTGATAGCATCAAGCTTGATAAATCCAAGATTTTTGAGACAGTCAACGGGAGAACCGTCTATGGAGGTGGAGGAATTATGCCTGATTATTTTATTCCGGAAGACACAACCGGCATAACATCTTATTATCTTGCAGTAGCTAACCAGGGTTTAATCCAAAAATATGCATCCAAAGTTGCCGATAAATATAGAAATGCAATGAAGGGCTCAAAAGATATTGATAAATTCAATAAAATAATGCCTGATAATCAGATGCTTCTGGAAGACTTTGTGGAATTTGCGGTAGATAATGGCGTTCCGGCCCGTTGGTATTATATCAATCAGTCGCGTGATCTTCTATTAAGTCAAGTCAAGGCTGTGATTGCAAGAGATGTCTTGGGATATTCTGAATTTATAGAAATATTAAATAAAGATGACAATGTGGTGAAAGAGGCTATTCTTAAAATATCAACCGGGAAATCACCTGTCAATATAGTTAAATAGCAGTATGAATGAAAAACTATTAGAAAAAAACGAAATAAGACGTAAAATTAAAGGTCTGCGACTCATAATGTCGGATGAGTCAAGGCTCACAGCCGCCGAAGAGGTGTTTGACAGATTAGAAAAAACGGCAGCTTTTCTTCTTTCAGATAGAATTATGATGTATCATTCATTGCCGGATGAATTAAGCACTCATGCCTTTCTTTCCAAATGGCAAGGGAAAAAGAAATTTTATCTGCCTCGAGTCAATGGTATAGATCTTGAAATACTTCCTTATGAAGAAAGCCGGCTCGAGCTTGGCAGTTTTCATATTGAAGAACCGACAGGAAATGATATCACAGATCCTTCGGAAATAGAATTGGTGGTAGTGCCTGCTGTGGCTTATGATAGAAAAGGCAGAAGACTTGGCAGAGGAAAAGGATTTTACGACAGATTCCTTAAATCTACAAAGGCTACAAAAATTGGAGTTGCCTATGATTTCCAGTTGGTAGAAGAAGTGCCCTCAGAGCCCCATGATGTCGCAATGGATATTGTGATCACTCAAAGCAACACCTTTATTATTTCCAAATAATATTGCGGATTTATAAACTTTATGACAAGTTTTAAGTCATATATCTAAGAAAATTTCCATAAAAACAATTTTTTTAATCTAACAGATATGAAATTTAAAATTTTATCATTAGTCTGCTTTTTAATGGCTGTAGTCGGGATGAATGCCCAGACACCAATGCCATTGAATCCAAAGGTGAAACATGGCGTTTTGCCAAATGGAATGAGTTATTACATCATGCATAACGAAGAACCGAAAGAAAGAGCTAATTTCTATATAGCTCAGAAAGTAGGTTCCACTCTTGAAGAGCCGACCCAGTTAGGTCTCGCTCATTTCTTGGAACACATGGCATTCAACGGCACTACCCATTATCCCGGGAAGACAATGCTTGAATATCTCCAGAGTAAAGGTATAAGATTTGGAGCTGATATCAATGCTTACACTGCATTTGATGAAACTGTTTACAATATCAATAATGTGCCTACTACTGATAAGGCTCTGATGGATAGCGTTCTCCTTGTGCTCCATGACTGGAGTGGCGACATCCTTCTCGAAGGAGACGAGATTGACGCCGAAAGAGGAGTTATAAACGGTGAATACCTGTCAAGAAATAACGCCAGCTTCCGTATGTATTCCACAATCTTGCCTCAGATTTATAAAGAATACCAATACCAACAGATGCCGATTGGTAAAATGGAAGTTGTGATGAATTTTCCCTACGAGGAATTAAGGTCATATTACAAGAAATGGTATCGTCCTGATCAGCAGGGTATTGTGATAGTAGGAGACTTTGATGCTAATGAAATGGAACAGAAGGTTATTGCCTTGTTCTCAGAAATTGTTATGCCGGAAAATGCAGCACCTCGCACATATCCGGAAGTTAGCGACAACGAACAACCGATCTTTGCATCTTATGAAGATCCAGAGTTGCAGAGTATGATGACCATGATTTCGTTTAAATCCGAAAAGTTTCCTTTTGAATTAAGAAACACAGATATAGCTTATGTATCTGAATCTATAATTAAAAATATTGCCGCACAACTTTTTAATAATCGTCTTGCTGATTTTGCTCTTAATCCGGATTGTCAGTATGCAAACTCAGGTGTAAATTTTGGTAATTATTACATTTCAAAAACCAAATCATCTTTTGATATTATTGTAATAGCTAAAAACGATTCACAAAAAGCAGTGGAAGAAGCTATGGCAATTGTAGCACAAGCTTGTAAAACCGGATTTACACAGAGTGAATATGACCGCGCTTCACAAGAGCTAATGGCAAATATGGAAAAACTTTATGCTGAAAGAGATAAAACAAATAATGATTCTTTTGGTAATGAACTTTGCCGTTATTTTATTGATAATGAACCCGCTCCGGGTATTGAAATTGAATATGAAATCTGGGCGGACGTTTTGAATAGGATGCCTGTTGAGGCAATAAATGGTTTTGTGGAAACTCTTCTCACAGATCAAAATATGGTAGTTGTTACTTCAGCACCTAAAAAAGACGGCTTTCAATTAGTGTCTGAACAAGCAATGTTATCATCTTTGAATAAGGTTATGCATGCAGAATATGAAGCTTTGGCCGAAGAAACAATCAACGAACCCTTGATTCCATCACTTCCGGCTCCCGGCTCAATCGTCTCGACGAAAGAAGACAATAGCTTGGGAATTACGGAACTTACACTCTCAAATGGTGCCAGAGTGATTTTGAAACCCACAGATTTTGCAGGTGACGAAATTCTTCTCATGGGTTACAGAAGAGGAGGAATTGGAGCTCAACAAGGACAGAATCCGGCCAACGTTTTGATGGCAGAAGATGTTTTCAATTCTTCCAAACTCGGGAATTTCGATGCTAAAACCTTAAGAAAATATCTAGCAGGTAAGAATGTATCTTTAGATTTTTCTATCAGTAATTTCACTGATGTACTCCAGGGAAATTCAACGGTGAAAGATCTTCCTTACCTTTTCGAATTGATTTATGCATCCTTCACAGAATTGAATGAAGATGAGGTGACATTCCAGGCAAATGTGCAAAGAGCTCGCCCCGGTTTAGAGAATCAAGAAAAGAATCCGAGATCTATATTCTTCAGGCAAGTTGTTAAGACTTTAACTAAGAATAATCCTTATTTACAGCAGCCTACAGTGGCTACTCTTGATAATGTGAATTATTCAGAGTCTTTGGAAATGGTGAAGAACGTGCTTGGCAATGCCGCTGAATACACTTTCATTTTCACAGGCAACATTGATATGGCCACAATCAAACCGTTGATTGAACAGTATATAGCTTCATTACCGGCTTCCGGTTTAACTGTCTATGAAACACTTGATGCAACTTATCCGGAAGGACAGATCATCAATGATTTCAATCAGCCTATGGAAGTTCCCACAGTGGAAGTTTATAATGTTTATTCAGGAAAGAATCTGAAATATAACATGGAAAATTCCATTATGATGGATCTTGCAGGTGATATCCTTGGCAACATTTATATTGACACTCTCCGTGAAGAAGAAGGTGGAACTTACTCTCCAATGGTTGGAGCATCCTACAACCCCTTTACTGAGGAATGGACAGTTGTTTATTATTTCACCACTAACTCCGATCAAAAAGAAAAATTGATTGTCAGAGCTAATGATGAATGGAATAAGATGCTGAAAGATGGTGTTTCAGAAGTTAATTTCAACAAAGTAAAAGAAGCCATGATTAAGCAATATGAGATCAACTCTCGTAAAAATGCTTATTGGAGCAATGCGCTGATAAACCAGATGCTTTTCCCTGACACACCCACTATCGTTGGATATGAAGACGCTCTCAAGAAAATCAATCTTAAAGATTTCAATAAGTTTTTAAAGAGTTTTTATGATGGTAAAAACCGTATCCAGGTCATAATGGAAGGAACTCCTGTAAATAATTAAGAATATGTTCCCCGATTTTAAAAAAATTGGGGAACGTTTTCTAAGAACTTATTCATCATTTTATGAACAGAATTATAATGGGTAGTGTTTTTATAACTGCTTTAATGACAATAACAACAAATTCTATAGAGGCCAAAGGCAACGCTCTGGTTCAACCATCACGGTTGCCCTATGAGGCCGTGCCTTTCGATAAAATAACTCCGGCCGATATGGAAGAGGCCGTTCTGGAAGGAATTAAATTGCAAAATCAGGAAATCGAAGCAATTGCAAATTCTGAGGAGCTCCCTTCTTTCGAGAACACCATAGCGGCCTTTGACAGAACCGGTTCTGTTCTCAACCTTGCTATTCTGACATTAAGTAATTTAGAGGCTGCCGTTGGCGACACTGTACTTATGAACACTCTCGCTAAGGTGACCCCGGCTCTTTCGGATCATTCCACAAATATTCTTCTCAATGAAAAACTTTGGGACAGGATTAAAAAGGTTTATGATTCTAAAGAGACAAGAACAGATTTGAGTCCGGAGGCTCTCCGTCTTATAGACGAGACTTATCGGAGTTTTGCAGAAAGCGGAGCAAATCTTAAAGGTAAAGATCGCGATGAATATAGACGTCTTAATTCAAAGCTTTCCGACCTTTCGGTTAAATTCAGTCAGAATGTCACAAATGAAATGTCTTCTCCTTCACGTCGACTTTGGGTGAAGGAGGAAGACACAGCCGGTATTCCTGATGCAATCAAAATGGCTGCTCGAAATGAGGCTAAAGAGGTATTAGAATCTGAGGGTAAACCTGATGACACTTCATTATATCTTTTCACAGTCTTCAGTCCTTCTTATACTCCCTTTATGAAATATGCAGATAACAGAGAGTTAAGAAAGCAGCTTTATCAAATCTATAACACCCGAAACAACGGGGGAGAATTTGACAACACCAAGATTCTAAAGGATATTGCGAACACACGCCTCGAATTGGCCAAGCTGATGGGTAAAAACACATTTGCAGATTTTCAGCTCCAAGGCACAATGGCTGCTAATCCCACTAATGTGATGAATCTCCTTGAACAGCTTAGGGAAAACTATACCCTCCCAATGCAAAAAGAAATTCAGGAAATTCAGGATTATGCCCGTCAAACCCAAGGAAATGACTTCATCCTTATGCCGTGGGATTACAGTTATTGGGCCAATAAGCTCAAAAACGATAAATATGCATTCAATGATGAAGACATGAAGCCTTATTTCGAGCTTAACAACACGATTAATGGCGTGTTGGGGCTTGCAACAAAGCTTTATGGCTACACATTTAAGGAGAATAAAGAACTCCCCGGATATCATCCGGATGTGAAAGTGTTTGAGGTATATGATAACGATGGTTCCATTCTCGGACTGCTTTATGCCGATTTCTATTATCGTGCAGGAAAATCTCCGGGAGCATGGATGACTGAGTTCCGCACAGAAACAAAAGATGATAATGGCTCAAGAAAACTTCCGCTTATCTCTATAGTCACCAACTTCTCGAAACCGGTAGGTGATGAGCCTGTTTTGCTGACTCCTTATGAAGTTGAAACATTTCTTCATGAATTCGGCCATGCATTACATGGATTGTCTTCCCAAGCCACTTATGCTTCTCTCAGCGGCACGAATGTCTATCATGATTTTGTAGAACTCTTTTCTCAATTTAATGAAAATTTCCTTACTGAGAAGGAATTCCTTGATGGATTTGCCAAACATTATCAGACAGGTGAAAAGATGCCGGAGGAGCTTCTCGACCGTTTTATTAGCTCAAACCAATTCGGAGCAGCTTATGCCTGTATGAAACAGCTTGGATTCGGTTATCTCGACATGGCTTACCACACCATCAATGAGCCAATAGCCGAGGAAATGAATGTTGAGATTTTTGAGAAGAACGCACAGGAACCCGTAAAGATATTTGAAGCGGTTGAGGGTTGTTCCACAAGTCCCTCTTTCGGTCATATTTTCTCAGGAAGCTATGCTGCCGGTTATTATGGTTATAAATGGGCAGAAGTATTGGATGCTGATGCTTTCGCTGCTTTCAAAGAAGAGGGTATTTTCAATCCGGCTCCTGCAGGCCGTTTCAAGAAAATGCTTCAAAGCGGGGGAACAGTAGATCCTTCTCAATTATATAAAACTTTCAGAGGTAAGGATCCATCAGTCGACGCTCTGTTAAAAAGAGACGGAATCAAGAAATAAAAAGCAAAACCGGCCGAATAAATTAAATCGGTCGGTTTTTCTATCGTTATTTATTTCTATTTCTACTCTCTTACTTTCACAATAGACAATTTTTACTGTATAGACAACTTGAGGTCAGATAACCAAAGAATGAACTAACGGAAGAGCTTCCAGAGTTTTGTCTATATCGATTATATAGAGGAGGGTAGTGTCTGAACTACCGTTTGACATTGCATGAATCTCTATATTTTGCCGTTGAAGAGAATGTTTGATTCTTTCACTCATTCTCTGTTTCATTCTCATATCTTTCCCGACAATTGCCAAAGCGGCAAGATCATTTTTCAGTTGAAGATTTGAAATTGTGCCGTTGCTGATTTCCGGAGCCAGCTCCTGCTCTAAGAGCTTTAAAGCCTTTCCGGCTTCTCCGCTTCCCACTGCAATATCAATAATAAAATTATTATCCGGATTAGAAACCGGAATAATCTTAATTCCATCTTTTGAGATTGCATTAAAGGCCCGGTTAGTCAGAACAGGCAATTCATTTTCATTTTTTAGTTCAAATGAAATTAGCGATGTGTCTTTAAGAGAGGTTACTCCCTTGACGGGAAGATCCTCTTTCAATGAATTGTCAGTTATTAAAGACCCCGGAGCCTCTGCATGGAATGTATTTAAAATTTTTATAGGAATGTTTTTATGAAAAACAGGGTAGATTGTGGGGGGATATATCACTTTAGCGCCGAAAGAACAAAGTTCCATACTCTCTGTGAAAGTAAGATGGTCTATGACTTTGGCATCTTTTACAATTCTCGGATCTGCAGTCATAAACCCGTCTACATCGGTCCAAATTTCTAAAATATCAGCATCCAGCGCAGCCGCTATCAAAGCGCCGGTGTAGTCGCTGCCCCCTCTTCCAAGGTTTGTTATCTCGCCTGTGGCGGTATCTGTGGAAATAAACCCCGGCACTATGGATTTTTCATTTTCTCCCTGAGTTTTGAATTCTTCTATAATCAGAGATTCCGTGAGCTTTCTATCGGCTATATTTTTACCATACCATTTTTCAGTTTTGATAAAATTCAAGGAATCATGTCTTTTGCCGTTTTCAACTATAGCAGTCACTATCACCGACGACATTCTTTCTCCGTAACTTACGATTACATCTAAAGTCTGATCGGGCAAAGCTCTTAAAAGCCATATTCCCTCATAGTTTCTTTTAAGGTCTTTTAAAAGCTGTGTTACAGTAGTGTTTACTTCATCCTGAAGCTCATCTTTCACAAGACTTTTTATTATAACAGCATGCCGATCTTCTATTGCAGTCATGTCATTCCGCCAGGATTCATCCTGAGAGGCCGCTTTTTTTGCTGTGGAGATAAGTTTATCGGTTAATCCTCCTAAAGCAGAAACAACCACTATGGCATTCCCTTCTATAGAATCAACTATATTTTTGACATTCTTCAGACTTTCTACCGTACCTACGGATGTGCCTCCAAATTTTAATACTTTCATTATTTACTTTCGATTTTGGAGAATCTTAATCTTTCTTTAATTCTATTTGTTATAATTGTAAAAGATATCACAATGGATATAAAAGACTTACTTTTTTCAAGTAATAAACCAATCAAGCCACATAGCGGGGCTTTATTGATTTCCGAGCCACTGATGGTCGATTCTTATTTCTCGAGGTCAGTTGTGCTGGTTCTCGACGAGCCGGAAGACGGGGGTCATTTCGGCCTTATTCTCAACAAATCGACTGATATGACTCTCAAGGATCTCATGCCCGAATGGGAAGAGGGAGAGAAAATTCCCGTGTATTGTGGAGGTCCTGTAGATCTTCAGCGTATGTTTCTTCTCCACACTCTTGGCCAAAATCTTGGACCGGCTGTGGAAGTTGTTCCCGGTGTTTATGTAGGAGCCGATATCGATAAAATAATAGAATATATCGACAACGGGGGAGAGGTGGAAGGAAAACTTCGATTTTTCCTGGGCTATTGTGGCTGGTCGCCGGGACAACTTGATGCAGAAATTAAAAACAACAGTTGGGCCGTTAATCCTTTCCCATTAAACAATCTTCTCTCCGGAAAAGGAGAAAAGTTCTGGCGTAAGGAAGTGGAACAATTAGGCGATGATTACCGAAGCTGGCTTCTCGTCCCTTCGAATCCTTCACTCAATTGATTGGGCCGGCTTTAATTTCTTTGTGAAAATCTTCATGCCAGCAAATTTGCCGTCGGGAGTGCTGAGCCAGTCTTTTAATTCTCCTTGCAATTCATAGTTTCTACCGGAGAAAAGCTTTTCTGCCTTAGCATGAGAAGCCTCCACTTTTGCTCCAAGCTGATGCAGGTGAAGAGTATTGTGCGCATAATCCTCTATGAGATCAAGGGTCTCACCGGCATAACCTTTTCCTCTATAATCCTTGCAAATATAGATTCCGATATAGGCTCTCTGATGTCTTTGAGACACATCATAAAGATCTATTATTCCTACAGGATTCTTATTTACTTTTTCCGTAATTATAAGACGGAGCTGGCCTGCCGTGAAAGGATCCGCATCATAGTTGAGGGCATAGTCTCTCAGAATCCTTCTTGAGAGAGGAGCTATAGTGTCGCTATATCTCCAGGCCTGTTCATCATTTTCAACTTCATACATGAAGTCGGCATCTCCCGGCTCGAGGGCCCTCAGATGGAGTCGTTGTGAATGTAACATATATTTATTATTTTCCCGAGTAACTGTCTGAAAAAAGAATCCTGTTTTGTATCGACTTCCCAAGTGTTAGTTCGTCGGTATATTCAAGTTCATTTCCCAGACTCAATCCTCTGGCGAGCATTGTTACTTTTACGGGTAGTTCACTTAATTTTCGATATATATAGAAATTGGTTGTGTCTCCTTCAATTGTAGGACTGAGCGCCAGAATCACCTCTTCGATTTTTTCTTCGGCAACTCGATTTACAAGGCTTTCTATTTCTAAATCCGAGGGTCCGATTCCATCCAGAGGAGATATTAATCCTCCTAAAACATGGTATAATCCGTGATGCTGGTGGGTGGCTTCTATTGTAATCACGTCCTTAACATTTTCAACCACACACACTGTAGATTTGTCTCTGCGAGGATCACTGCATATAGGACATTTTTCCTCTTCAGATATGTTGTGACACTCTTGACAATAGCTGATTTTTTCCCTCATTTCAATTATAGACTCTCCGAGGGATTTAGCTTCCTCGGGATCTCGCCTCAAAAGATGAAGAGCCAATCTTAATGCTGTTTTTTTCCCGATACCCGGTAATTTCGACAGCTCAGCTACCGCTTTTTCAAGCAATGTGGAATTGAATTGTGATTCCATATTGCAAAATTACAAAAATATCCTGTAGTGGACCCTTAATTTATATAAGTTTCATTATTTTTGTAGACGTTAATTTAAAAAATGATATGATTGAATATCTTAAAGGAGAGCTCACCGAACTGAATCCGGCGCTTTGTGTTTTGGAATGTGGCGGAGTCGGATATGGCATAAACATCACGCTTTTAGACTATGATGCCATGAATTCAGGTAAAAGCCGTGAGAACGTGAAACTATATATTCATGAATCTATACGCGAAGACGGACATGATTTATATGGATTCCTATCTAAAGAGGGGCGTGAGGCTTTCAGAATGTTGTTAAGTGTGAGCGGGGTTGGTCCTAACACAGCTCGTCTGATACTTTCTTCTCTAAGTGTCAGTCAACTTTTCGATGCCATTAGTTCAGGCAATGAAATTCCCCTCAAATCCGTGAAAGGCATTGGAGGAAAGACAGCTCAAAGAATTATAGTAGACCTTAAAGATAAAATAAAGGGAGCCTCTGTGGCGTTTAATTTAAGTACGCCGGTGTCCGGGGCTTCATTTGATGATGCGGCGGCAGCCCTCGTAATGTTAGGGTTCTCTATGCAGCAAAGTCAAAAAGTACTAACCAAACTATTTACTAAAGAACCGACACTGAGCGCGGAGCAAGCTATCAAACTTGCCTTGAAGATGCTCTGAAATGTCTGGCACTAAATTCAAGAAAACATATTTTCCGCGTCTTGTTTTCCTTGCTACAGTGATTATTGTGGCAAGCATTCTTATGCCCGGACAATATCGGAAGTCGGAGCTTCTTCCACCTCCCGCTCCTGTGCCTGAATATCTCGATGAAACCACCCGGATACCCGACAGCGTTTTTCTTCCTTCTCCGGTGCAAACAACTATTCCTCAAGAATATGCCGACTATATCGGAAAGGAATATGCGATGGATTTAAACACTCCGTCAAACATCACTTTAGAGCCCGAATATGATCCCGAAACGGGCAGATATATACTTCATAGCAGAGTCGGAGGGCAGGATATCATCACCCCTTTCATGATGACTGCCGAGGAATATAATAATATTGTCAACCGTCGGGAGATGTTTGAATACTTCCAACAGAGGAATTCTGAAATTTTTAATAATAATGAGAAGGAGGCTTTCAATCTTCTCGACATGAATTTCGCCTTGGGTCCTTTGGAAAAAGTGTTTGGTCCGGGCGGTATCCGACTCACGACTCAGGGTTCTATTCAGCTCTCTATGGGAATAAAGAGCAACAAGACAGATAATCCGTCGTTATCTCTTAAATCAAGAAGGAAGACTTTCTTCAGCTTCGATCAGAAAATCCAGGCTTCTATAGGAGCTTCGGTGGGCGACAAGCTGAAGTTTGACATGACTTATAACACAGACGCTACATTCGATTTCGATTCGAAAAACCTGAAGCTTGTTTACGAAGGCAAGGAAGATGAAATCATAAAGAATATTGAGGCAGGTAATGTCAGCATGACCACAGGGTCGAGCCTTATTCGAGGCGGAACATCCTTATTCGGTATGAAAGCCAAATTGCAATTCGGCAAGTTGACTCTCACAGGCTTGGTAAGCCAGCAAAATAGCGAATCTCAGACTATTAATACCACCGGAGGAGTCCAGACCACGTCCTATTCCATCAAAGCCGATGACTATGATGAAAATCGCCACTTCTTCCTCGCGCAGTATTTTTATGATAATTATGACACATTTGCTTCCAGGTTGCCTCATGTCTCTTCCGGAATCAATATAACAAGGATAGAAGTATGGGTCACCAATAAAAGCAGCCAATATGACGAGGCAAGAAACTTTGTTGGATTTATGGACCTTGGTGAAAACACCCGGCTTGCTAATGATTTCTGGGTTCCCAACTTGAGTTTCTATAATCCTTCGAATAAATCTAACAATCTTCTTGAGGTTCTTAAAACTGATTTTCCGGAAGCGCGTAATATCAATAGTGTCACCCAAGCCCTCGCTCCGTTGCAGTCTTATGGAATAACAGGAGGCACGGATTATGAGAAGGTGGAAAGCGCACGTCTTCTGAAGTCGTCTGAATATTCTTTAAATTCCACTTTAGGATATATTTCGCTAAAGTCTCAACTGAACAACGACGAAGTACTGGCTGTCGCTTATGAATACACCTATAATGGCCAGGTGTATCAAGTGGGAGAGTTCTCAAGTGACGTCACTTCCACATCGGAATGTCTTTATTTGAAAATGTTGAAGGGAACCACTGTTTCGCCTAAGCTTCCCATGTGGAAACTTATGATGAAAAATGTTTATTCCTTGGGAGCCTACCAGCTGCAAAAAAACAAGTTTAAATTAAATATCAAATATTTGAGTGACACGACAGGTGTCGAAATCAACTATCTGCCGGTAGGCGATATTGCAAATATACCTCTACTTCAAGTCATGAACCTCGACCGGATTGACTCCAATCAGGAATCCAATCCCGACGGCTTCTTCGACTATATTGAAGGCTATACGGTTCAACCCACAAACGGCCGAATAATATTCCCGGTTGCAGAACCTTTCGGCAGCAATCTGGAGAGAAGGATAGGAAATGTTGAACTTGCCGAACCCTATGTCTATAAAGAGCTTTACGATTCAACTCTAGTAGTAGCTCGTCAGTTTGCGGATAAAAATAAGTTTACAATTTCCGGTGAATATCAGGCATCCAACGGTGCAACCATACGCTTAAATGCGATGAATGTGCCGAGAGGATCTGTTGTTGTAATGGCAGGCGGTGTTGTCCTCACGGAAAACAGCGATTATACTGTCGATTACAGCATGGGTATCGTGACCATCACCAATCAAAGTATTATTGATTCAGGCACAAATGTGAGCGTGACTCTCGAGAATCAGTCTTTATTCAGCATGCAGAGAAAGACTTTGCTCGGTCTTGATGCTCAATATCAGTTTAATAAAGATTTCTCTATGGGAGCCACTGTAATGCATTTCTCAGAAAAGGCATTGACAGAAAAGGTAAGCATAGGAGATGAGCTGATAAACAACACTATGTGGGGATTGAATCTGAACTATAATAAGGAATTCATGTGGCTTACAAATCTTTTAAACAAAGTTCCGACAATCAATGCCACAGCTCCTTCCGCGTTCAGGCTCAATGCAGAATTCGCACAAATCGTGCCCCAGAAACAGAGAGCAGGCACTACTAAAGGCTCATCATATATTGATGATTTTGAAGGCACGCAGACAGGCATCGACCTTCGCAATCCCTATTCATGGACATTGGCATCTACTCCCTATGATTCAGGACCCGATGCATTGTTCCCTGAAGCCGGCCTCTCTAACAATGTGGATTATGGTAAAAACCGCGCACTCCTTGCATGGAATTACATTGATCGTTTCTGGACCCAGAAAAATTCAAATCTTATTCCGGGCTATATCCGTAATGACCTGAAACAGCTTTCCAACCCTTATATCCGAGAGGTCAGGGTTGACGAAATTTATCCCGGCCGAGACATTCTTTACGGAGAATCAAACTATGTTCAGACCCTCAATCTATCTTTTTATCCGAAAGAAAGAGGCCCCTATAACCTGGATGCTGAAAACATTGATAACGAAGGCAATCTCCTTTATCCGGAGAAGAGATGGGGTGGCATAATGAGGAAGATGGATAATCCCAATTTTGAGCAAAACAATGTGGAATATCTGCAATTCTGGCTCCTTGATCCTTTCCTCGACCCGGAAAATCCGAATGAAGAAGGTGGCGACCTTTACTTTAACTTCGGTGAAGTTAGTGAAGATATCCTTAAAGACGGCATGAAGAGCTATGAGAATGGTATTCCGGTCGATGGAAACTATGATTTCATAACTGAAACTAACTGGGGTAGGGTGTCTACTCAGAACTCTCTTACCTACGCCTTTGAAAATTCAGAAAATGCAAGAGTGCTTCAGGATGTGGGTCTTGACGGCTTGCCTAATGAAGACGAATTTGAATTCAGTTCTTATGCCGAATATATTGAGAAGCTAAGACAGAAGCTCCCCCCGGAAACGATAGCAAAGATGCAGGAAATTCCTTTCTCTCCTATGAACGACCCTGCAGGAGATAATTATCATTTCTATAGAAGCGATTATTATGACAATACCCGAGCCGGCATTCTTGAACGTTACAAAAGATATAACGGCGTCGAAATGAATTCTCTGTCACCCGATCAGAGCACAAATCCTTACTATCAATCGGCAAGAAGCGTGCCTGACGTTGAAGATATAAACCAGGATAATACTCTGAATGAGTATGAAAGATATTTTGAATATAAAGTTTCACTTCGTCCCGAGGATATGGTTGTGGGTCAGAACTATATCACCGACCGTCGTGAGAAAGTCGTGACTACAAGAGAGGGAACCGCAACCACAGTGTGGTATCAGTTTAAGATTCCTTTGAATAAGCCCGACAAGGTTGTTGGCGGTATCAATGATTTCACCACTATCCGCTTTGCCCGTATGTTTATGACCGGTTTTAAGGAAGTGACCCACCTTCGTTTCGCTTCTTTGGAATTGGTGAGAGGGGAATGGCGTGACTATGAATTCAATCTTAACAGCAGGAATGATGCTCCGGCAGAAGGGGAACTTGACATGTCGATTGTTAATATTGAGGAAAATGCCGGAAGAACGCCTATTAATTATGTGCTTCCTCCCGATGTGAGCCGACAGCAAGATCCGGGTCAATCTCAGGCTACGCAGCTTAATGAACAGTCGCTCCAGATGAAGGTGACCGGTTTGCAGCCCGGTGACGCCCGTGGAGCTTATAAGAACACTCAACTCGACCTCCGTATTTATAAAAGAATGCAGATGTGGGTTCATGCTGAAGCTCTCGTCAATGATGCAACAAACCTGAAAGACGGTGACCTCGCTATTTTTATTCGCCTTGGTTCCGACGTAAAAAACAACTATTATGAATATGAAATCCCATTGTCACTGACTCCTCCCGGAGTTTATAACAATTATAATTATTCCGATCGTCAGAAAGTGTGGCCGATTTCAAATTTCCTCGATGTGCCTTTTGACGTCTTCACGGATATAAAGGTAAACCGCAATCGTGATATGAGCGCACATGTGGAAAATGTCGGTTATATGATTCTTTATTCACAGTTGGATCCTAACAATACCCATAACACTGTGAGCGTCTTGGGGAACCCGAGTTTGAGTGATGTCCGCACTATGCTTATCGGTATCCGCAATAAATCCAATTCTGTCAAAGAGGGTATAATATGGGTAAATGAATTGCGTGTTACGGATTTTAATGAATATGGAGGTTGGGCCGCTAATGTGAATGCTAATTTGAGTCTCAGCGATATAGGTATGGTCAATTTCGCCATGCATAAGGAGACTTCCGGGTTTGGTGGTGTCGACCAGGGTCTTTCTTCACGACGTCTCGACGACTATCAGCAATACACCGTGGCTGTTCAAGGTGATGTTGGCCGCATACTTCCGGAAAAAGCCAAACTCAATGCACCTGTCTATTATTCCCGTTCAAATGAAACAACAACTCCAAGGTATAATCCTTTAGACCAGGATATACTTTTGAAAGATGCTTTGGATGCTGCAACAACCAAACATGAGAAAGACTCCATAAAATCTTTTGCCCTGACCCGGAAAACTGTAGAAAGTTTTTCAGTATCAAATTTTAGATTCAACATTCAGAGCAAGAATCCGATGCCATGGGATCCGGCCAACTTCCAGCTTGCATTCTCATTCAATAAGCAAATGAATGTGAATCCCACCACCGAATATGAAAACACTTATGATTATCGTGGCAGCTTCCAGTATAGCTATAGCCCGTATATAAAACCATGGAAACCTTTCTCAAAATTGGGAGGTAAGGGTAAGACTGCAAAATTCTTTAAAGACTGGGGGTTGAACTGGATGTTTACAAATCTGACGTTCTTCACCAACATGACAAGATATTATTACGAAGAACAGACAAGAAGTGAAACCGATGTTAATTTCCAGCTCCCGGTCCAGGTTAGTAAAAACTTTTATTGGAACCGGCAGTTGAACCTTACATGGAATCTGACTCAGTCGCTGAGTTTCAGTTTCGCAAGCAACACCATGGCAAGGATTGAAGAGACATTGGGGGCTGTGAACAGAAAACTGTTCCCTGACAAATATAGGGAATGGAAAGACACGGTTCTCTCCTCTATCAGGGGGCTCGGCACACCATGGAATTATAATCAGACATTCACAGGTTCTTATAAGGCTCCCTTCAGCAAGATCGGGTTCCTGGATTATCTCACCGGGAATGTCAGTTACACATCCACATATCAATGGGACAAGGGGGCAACTGTCGAAGATTTATATTTAGGCAATTCTATCCAGAATATGACAACCTGGAATGCTGATGCACGCTTGAATTTCGAGAATCTTTTCAATAAGAGTAACTATCTCCAGGAGGTGAATAAACGCTTTTCAAAATCGACTTCGAAGCAAGTCAATAACAGGAATATAAAAGGGAAGAATGCGCCAAAGAGTAAGAGGGTGGAAAGAGCTGTGACGCTTTCCCCCGACACCACAACTCTCTTTAAACATAATCTCAAGACAAAAGATGTGAAGCTGACAGCTTCCAAGAATGGAAAGCCTTTCAAGATAGAATATAAAGTGTTGGATGAAAACTCAGTGGAGATTCTAAATAAGGATAAGGGTTCTATCAAAGTTTTGGTGAAAGAGGAAGTAAAGGAAGAAAAAAGATCGGCAGGCAGGGAGATTGCAGACCATGTTGTGCGATTTCTGATGATGCCCCGCAGCCTCTCTTTCAGATGGCGAAGCAGCCATTCTCTGATTCTGCCTCAGTTCTCTCCGAATGTGGGCGATATCTTCGGCCAAAGCAACAAATATGGGGGAGGACTTGCTCCGGGTCTCGATTTTGCTTTCGGTTTCTACGACGAATCTTTTATCGAGAAAGCTATGTCTAAAGACTGGTTGCTTACCGGAACCGATATGACGTCTCCTGCTATATGGAACCAAGGTAAGGAATTTAATTTTGAATTCACGGTTGAGCCTATAAGGGGCCTTAAGATTGTGTTGACAAGCAACCTTACCGACAACAGGACACGTCAGGTGCAGTTCATGTATCAGGACATGCCCACAAGTCTTAGCGGTTCTTATACCAGAACCCATGTGGCGATTGCAAGTGCATTGAAAAATTCTAAGGCTGCAGACGGTTATAATTCGGAAGCCTTCAATAAATTCTTAAGTTATATTCCCGTAATCGCTCAAAGAGTGGAAGCGGGATATCAGGGCGCCCGATATCCCGATCAAGGTTTCCTGAAAGATAGTCCACTTGCAGGCACACCCTACGATCCTATGCAAGGTTCTGTTTTGTCTACAAGCCCCGATGTCTTAATCCCTGCTTTCATAGCTGCTTATAGCGGATATAGTCCCGAGAAAGTGACTTTATCTCATTTCCCCGGATTAAGTGCTATGCGGCCTAATTGGAGAGTGACCTACGACGGCTTTATTCAGATGGGAAATATGAGTAATATTTTCAAAGCTTTCACATTATCCCATGCTTATCAATGCACATATTCCGTGGGCAGTTATTCAAGCTATCTTAATTGGGTGGGAATAAATGAAAATATGGGTTTCACTTTAAATGAACTCACACAGCAACCTGTTCCTTCATCTCCATATAATATCTCTTCCGTTGCAATCACTGAAAGATTTGCTCCACTTATAGGAGTGAATGTAACTTTCAACAACGATGTTTCTTTAAATGCTGAATATAGAGACTCCAGAACGTTGAATCTTAATTCGGCGGCAGGTCAGATTGTGGAAACCACAAGCAAACAGATCACAATAGGTGCCGGCTGGAAAATTGCTGAGTTTAATAAAGTTATTAAGATTGGCAGCAAGCAGACGGGCATTAGCAACGACCTTTCTTTGAATCTTGATTTCAGCCTTAGCAATAACCAGGCTTTAATTAGAAGAATAGAGACGGCCTATACACAAGCCACCACCGGAACCCAAACCCTTTCGATCAACTTCATGGCAAGTTATCAAATGAGCCGTAGAATCACTCTATCAGCATTCTTCGACCATCAGGTTAACAAGCCTTTGGTCTCCAATAGTTCTTATCCTACTTCCAACTCAAACTATGGAATTGCCGTCAATATCTCCCTCGCGAGATAAGAAAGCACCCTTCCATTTTAAAAGCCTGATTCACTTATTGTATATTAGAGGTTAATCCTATGAGGAATTATAGGATAGGATACGGATAAGAAAGTCTTCTGTTAGAAATTATTGATTAGATCCTGATAGTCTTCCGTCTCTTTAAATACTTCAAACCAACGATTAAAGTCATTTTGGAGAACGCTATCTTCCGGATTGAATATCCAGACTTGGAATTGGGTGAAACTCACTGGAGTGTCGTAAGACAATTCCGGATATTTCTCTGCTACATTTTTGGCCACCTTCTCGTTGACCACAGCGTATGGTAAGGATCCGTCGGCTATTTTCAGAGTGATTAATTCATCTGAAAGATCCGGCTCTTCAATAATATTGATTTCCCCTCCTATCTCTTTTGAAAGGTTTTCAAGCCTTTGTTTTGCGGGAGAACCGGATGCTATATGAATGGACTTTCCTGATAGATCTAAAGACGAGGAGATAGGCTGGCTGTTATTTTTTAACTGAACTAATACGAGCCTGTCAAGGAAGATACTCTCTGAAGTCGGGAATCTTGATTTCAATTCATTGTCGAGAGGGAGAGAAGCCAAAATATCAAAAGCACCTTTCTCCACTTGTTTCATAGCCTCCTCAGCGTTAGTAACAGCCCATAATTTCATCGGCCTTGAATCCTCTTGGTCGAAAAAAGCTGCTATTTCAAAATTAATTCCGGATAAAGTGTCAGGATACATATAAACGCTTGAGGGTCCGTAAAGCAATGCCACATCTATTGTGTCGCCTTCCGAATATCCTTGTATAGGTGAAGATTGTATTCTGGTGCAGTTCCGGGAAATGCTTATGACAAAGGCTAATACAACAACTATCAATAAATAGAATATGATTTGCATTATTTTTGAGGAATAACGTGTCATAATTTCTATTTGTTGGTTAATTGGTCAGCATACATTTTTAATTGGAAAAATCCACCGACAAGCCGATTTCAAGCCTTCTTGGATTCATAGGATAGTGGGGGAGCAGAAAATAGTTTTTTGAGAACCATCCCTGATTCACATGGCTGTATTGCACATAAAAACGTGTCTTATAAAGCCTTGCAGTCACATAGGCGTTTATCAACGGATAGTTTCCAACTTTCATTTTTTCATCTCCCTGCACATGGAATGTGGCTGTAGCCGGCTGATAATCCAAAGCTTTATATGATGTGTAATAATCGCAGTCGATGCCAAGCTGGAGTTTTAAGACTCTGAAAGCAATGAATTTTAAGAAAAGGTTGCTATAGATTGTAAATTCGGGGAGAGGAAGGATATCACTGTTGGAACTTTTTTGATAATAGAGCGTATTGTTCCAGTTAAGTATTCCGAATCTGAATTCCTGATTCAGAGAAGCAGAAAAGACCTGGATATTTCCACCATACTGTTGTGGCAAGGAGAGGCCGTTGAAGAACACATAATTCTGCATATTCTCGACACCCGCTGATATCGTTGTCTTAGTCCATGGAATCAGCAATTTGCCGTCTATCTTATATCTTCTGGTTTTCCCGAAGTCATTATCCCACGCAAAATGATTAGAGATATATTGTTGCAGGAGATAAGGTTGTGCTTTATTGGAGAAAGAAGCATTGGCGCTTATTTTCACAGAATCTCCGAATAGCTTGAATCTTGAAGATATGGTTCCGTCGAGTTCAAGGTCTCCTACAACATCACCTATTAATCCGAATTTCACATTTGCCGCATATCGTAAAAGATCGCCCTTGTCTTTGTGGAGACGACCTCCTATCCATAAGAAATTTTTTGTTGCCTTATCGGGCACATATATCCCAGCCGGCAAAGGAGTAAGACCTTCTATCTGGTCAGGCTCTATCGGAGTGTAATAGGTTGGCTGACGATATTTTTGAATTTGATAAGAAGCGTAGGCGGAAAGCCCGAATTTCACCCATTTTCTGAATCCCTCGATCATTTCCAATCCTATGGAATTGGTCATCATATTCATGTAGACGTCATCATTGGTGCCCGATAGGTTGAGATAACGGTTTTCCCAGAAATTGTTGCCTTCCGACACATTCGTATTAGTGAAGAGATGTCGGGCATGTTGAAGATCGAAGGAATAAATGATTCTGGCTAAAGGTATATAGACTTCTCTGGTCAGTGTGTCGTTGACAGCCTCTGAATGCCAATATCCCATCTTGAAGGCATGAGTCATGAAAAACTCATCGCCTCTCATAAGGGTGTGTGCATTGTTCAGATTAATCGGTATGGTTTTGGTATTCACGGAGGTGACACCGGCTTGCACTTGTGCCGGATCGGTTATATAAAGATCGTTGGTGATACCTCCGTTTTCTTTATTTACTGAATAATAATGATTGTAAAAAGTCTGGGCCTCATATCTGTCTCCCATATAGTAGAAGGAAAGACCGTAAGAAAAGTTTTTCACAGCCTGGCCTTCATAGGTGCCATGAGAATGAATATAGTCCAATTTACCTCCGATACCAATTCTGCGGTTGACGTTGCCCATCAATTCTGCTTTTAGCCGGTCTTGATGAGTCTCTTTTGTGCCGGCAAATCCATATTCAAGGATTGTTGTCGGAACGTAAATATTATAAAATTTTTGTTTTTTGAATGAGTAAAGCCAGGTGTCGAGTGCATCCCGGAAGAAGAAAGTATATCTTTCGGGCCTATTGAAAAATATCATGTTGATACCTTCTGCACCGAGATTACCGGTTGTGGCGTAAGCATCCGTCTGTAAAGCCGGAAGTGAATAACGTTGATAATTATAAGTGAGAGTGTCTATGGTAGACTCAACATGGTTTGCAAGAGGGAATGTAAGAGTCCATGCCGTTCCCTCTCTCACAGTGTCTTGGGCGGTTTTGGCCGTTGTGGTCTGTTGAGTGGTACGTGATGCCAGTGTCCTTTGATTTTGAGCCAAAAGACACTGTACACTAAGTATCGAGCAGAATATTATTATTATCCGCTTGAATGAAATCATACGCGAAATTAGCAAATATCACTAATTTCCACAACAACTGCCATTGCAGCTTTGTGATTTTACACAATTATTTCCCGCTTCCTTTTCACATGAAGCCGGTGTTTCACAATTGTTTTCAGTTGTTGCAGGAATTTCTTCTACAGAATAGCCTATTTTTTTGAATGCTTGTTCAATCTTTTCCGGATTTGTCTTATCTGCGTCGTAGGTGACAGTCACTCTTTGATCCGCTAAATTTGTCTCGATATTCTTGACTCCCTTTTCAAATCTCAGATTCCCTTTAATTTTGTTTTCACAGTTTTGACATGACATGGGAGGAGTGGTGGACACTATCAATTCCTTGATATCTTTTGCATTAACACTTAATGCAAAGACAACCATCATCAAAAATAAGATTTTTTTCATTTTGTTAGTTTATATATTATCTAAATTTTATTTTTGGTTAATTTTCAGACCTTGTTTTTCTCGGAGAGTTTATTATCATACCTTACCAAAATTAAAACGTATCCCGACATAAAACATTGTTCCGTCGATAGGACCCCACACCATGGTGGAATCAAAATCTTCTCCCCAAGGGTCGGCGGATGATATTATCGGGTTTTTCTGTTTAAAATTAGTAATGTTTTCAGCTCCCGCATAGATGGAGAAGTGTCTGAACCAGCGTGTTGCCTGGAAATTCAACATCGGATAAGTCGGGAATCTTTCCTTCCATGACCATTCCCCATTGCTTAAAAGATATGGAGCAGGCATTCTTCCTCCTCCGTTGAGCTGAAGTGTCAGATCAAATTGCCATATATTCATGGGTGTGGAATAAGACACTGTAGCCAACCCTTTATATTTGGATGTCAAAGGTTTTTCCAAAAGTTTACCCTGGTATGTGGTTTTCACATCATTCAGACGCCATGCCAAAGTGGCATTCAGGCCGAAAGAAGATTCATAAGATGCTTCAATCTGAAATGTGTGGGAAAAAGATTTCCCGTCAAGATTTCCTATGGTGAGTTGATGGGGAGTTTCATAGTCAACCACAACTTGACGGTTAAAATGAGTGTAGTAGTATTCGGTGCTGAAACGAAGGGTTTCGGCATTGAGATGCAGCCTGTAGTCAACATTAAAACCGTAGTTCCAGGAAGATTCCTGATTTAGATTCTCCACCACAAGAGCCCGGCTTGACGCTAAAAGATAGTTATATTCAGCCCATGCAAAAACAGTCCGGTAGCCTTTCCCGGCTGAAGCTCTCAATGTCAAGGATTCAATGGGGGAATATTTGATATTAAACCGAGGAGTGACAAACCATTTGTATTTCGAACTCCAATCGCCCCGGATTCCGCCCATCAAGGTTAATTTTTCGTTAGGTGTCCAGGTATATTGTCCGTAAATTCCTGCTGTCGTCTCTTTCTCTTTTATCAATTCAGGAGCCGGCATGGCTGAGGTTCCCGGCTTTATCCATTGGTCGAAATAATCATAATTATAAGACAACCCTGCCGACAGATTATGCTTTTCGTTGAATGAATTTTCCAACATCAATTGCCCGTAGCCGTTCCATTCCTTCACATCATAACCTCTTGCTCCATACAGGGAATTCAATTTATGAAGCGACCCATTGCCCATGAAAGCTATATTTGTATTATGATCTTTGTTAAGAATAAATGCATGTTTCATATATGCCTCATATCGTTGGGTCTTCATATCAATGATATAAGGATTATCATTCATATTGGAATGGTGATCAAGAATTTGCCCTGCAAGACTTTTCTCGTTAATCATCCCTATTCCGGCATGCATGATATAACGGGAAGTAAACAGATTCCATCTATTCTGAAAATTAAACTGGCGAATATCCGGCATATCCGTAAAACCGTCGTTATTGCCGTCATGCCTCCGAAACCTGTCTTCAAAATGGCCTAAAATTTCAGTGTTGAGGGTAGGAGAGAGATGGAAATTAGCGTCTGCATTCGCTTCCAGTTTCATCTGGGAATCAAAATAAGCGTTTAACGTCACTCCTGCCTGGTCTTGCGGCTTGAGATATTCCACATCTATCTGGCCTGTTATGGATTCATATCCGTTTTTCACACTGCTGCTGCCTTTAGAAACGCTTATGCTTTTCATCCATGGTCCGGGCACATAACGCAATGCGTAGGGTCTTGCCGCGCCTCTGAAATTCGGAAGATTTTCTGTCAGCAATTGAACATAATTGCCTGAAAGTCCTAACAGTTTTATTTGTTTTGATCCTGTGGCGGCGTCATTGTAACTTACATCCACGGAAGGATTCGTTGTGAAGCTTTCTCCGAGGTTGCAGCAGGCAGCCCGGAATAATTCTGTTTGGCCAATGGTGATTTTATTTTCAACACCTATGTTTTTAAGGGTGCCTGATTGTTTTTTGATAATAACAAAATCCTCCAATTCGTTCCATTGGATGGAATCGGAGTCATTTTGGGCCATTGCTTCTCCCATCAAAAGGGACATGATTATCAATATTTTCCCTCTCATAACAAGAAAAATATAAATACAAAGTTACCTAATTTTGGGCAATTCGCTGTAAATCTTTAAATTTGTATTCTTAAAAAATTATAATTTACAGAAATGAATATTAAAAGATTTTTATTTTTTGCAGCACTTTTCTCTTCTCTTTTCACTTTTCAACTTAATGCAAAAGCTCCCAACAAGTTTACCAACCTTGGATTTGCCTTCACAAATATGAAACAGGCCGATTCCAAATCATTTCATAGCGATCTGGGGTTCAGTCTGAATAAAACCACCACATACTATCTTCATAAACCTATAGCCGGAAAACTTCTTTTCGGCATCGATGTTGCCTGGACGGATATAACTTATTCAAACTATAAAGTGAATTATATCAAGCTTTCGGCTCCTGATGAGACTGAAACTTCAACTATCCATGCCTTGGATATAACCATCCAGGGAGGTTTAGGCATTAATTATGCCATCACGAATAATGTGAATCTCCATGCCTTTGCTCGTTATGCACCCGGAGTCGCAGGTGTTTTCCAGGATAACGACCTGATGGCAGGTTTCCTCAACAGTGCCGACTTCGGCTTGTTGATAAATTGGAAATTTATCGGTGTCGGATTTGATTGGCGTTTCGGGCAGTCAAGGCATAAAAGCGTTTTGCCTCAAATAGATCTGGAAGACGCTTCCATCGAGTATTCTAAAGAAAAAATAAAAACTAACATAAGCGGGGGCCGAGTATTCTTATCATTATCCTTCTAATTTGAAATATATTTCCATAACGATATGAAACTTAATAGTTTTTTTAAAATTTTACCACTTGTTTCCGCATTTATTTTTTTCGCATGCGGTGAAAACGACATTGTGGTCGATGATCCTAATCATTTGAATCCTAATGTGCCCATGGTTGATGTTGAACCGGATGATTATATACAGGAACATCTCCGTGAATATGACGATGGGGAAACTGTAATTTCTCTGGCTGATGATGTAAAGCTTCTCACTCCTTATCAACTTGAGAATTTAATAGAATATGATGAGGAAAATGATATCCTTTATTTTGATGAAAACGCCGAGATCGACCGTTTGCCACAATCGGACGACCGGATAATTTATTCTCCCTACACAATAGGAATGATAGATGAAATTCCCGGAGGTGTCATTGGGGAAGTCGATTATCTGGAAGAGGTTACAACAAGAGCTCAGGGCAGAAGGGCCATAGCCCTCCATTTTAAGGATGTGGAACCTGATTTAGATGATTATTTCAATGATATGAAGTTTACTGATGTTCCGGTGGTTGTCAGGCGAAAAGTCAACTCGGGTAATTCTTCCGGATATCAGCCTTACGAATTGGAACTTTTCGATTTGGGAACTAAACTTAAAAAAGAATTTCTGGAGGATTTCCCGGTTAATGCCGGATTGGAATTCAATGGAGTCGGAAAAATAATTGTTAAAGGTTACGTTTCAGTTGATAAAAAGCGCAAATTTTTTGATTTTGAATTGGAAACCATTGCAAGAATCAATGGAGATTTGGAATTGTATGCTGAATATGAATTGGGCTATGATCAATGGCACGGCCATATGGTTGATCTGCCTGTTATTCCATATATTCAAGCCGGGGCTGTCCCTATCCCCTTGTCGTTAAATATATCTGCAGATTTCTATAGTATTCTGGATGCTAAATGCTCTATTGGGGCCGGAATATCTTTTGACACATCTCTGTATAAAACACGTATAGGCTATGATAATGGGCGACTTCTGACCCCTAATGACAATCATCTGCTTACCGAGTCTTCCAATTTCAGCTGGAATATGAATCTCATCAATTTCAGTGGAAGCGCAGGTATAGGGTTCAGACTTTCTCCCGCCATTAAATTTAATAAAATCACCATACTTAAAGGCGATGACACTGCTCATGCCGATATAACCCTGACTTTAAATTCCGAGACTCAAGTGAATTTAGATCCCTCTAAATCAACTTCTCCCTTTAATAATGATCCCTTCCAGGTGAATTTAACGGCAGGATTTACAATTGAAAATATATTCGATTGCTTCAATAAACGTAACATTAAAAACGAAGTAGGACCCAGCCGAACCTTCACGTTAGCTGAATTATATCTCTATCCGGAATATGAAAGATGGAGACATGAGGATGATGTAGAAAACGGGACAACTGTAATATCCGCAGTGCCGACAGGCGACCTGTTGTTGCCCGTAACTCCGGGTTTCAGCCTTTATGAAGTTGATCTTTATAATCCTGATGATCTCTCGAAAGGTGTATTGCAGGAAAATCTTGTAAAGGGCTCTACTTATCATTCATGGTGGGAAAGATTCACACAACCCAACAACGGCACACGATACAGCTCCACGTTTACCGGATTGAAAGCAGGCCACACTTATACCGTGGTTCCGCATCTTGGTTTCTTTAATGATCTCTTGAAGACTTACGGTTATAATACTCCACATTACACATTTACTTTCGGAGAAGAAGACGAAGAGGAGGTAAGAAGAATCTCCCATATTTCATATCCGGAAATTCCGGGTTTCACGGATGGCGGCATAGCATATTTCACTTATGATGATCAAGGACGTCTCGTGCGTTATATAGATCCGTTCTTAGAGGTAAATGCCACATTCGATTATGCCGGAAATAAAATTGTCTTTAATTTTGATGATTATTACACATGGTCAGACCTTAAGACCAATAGCAACGGCAATCTGATCAGCGCTTATGCTTCAGGAGAGGGCCCCGTCTATTTCTATTATGACAACGACGGCTATATAACTTCAATAAAATCTCCCGAAACCACTGATACATTTGTCTGGGAAGATGGTAAGTTGCTTCGTCTGACTCATGAACAACAGGAAAAAAGCTACACTGATATCTATGAAGTTACTTTCACCTATGATAAGGAGATCAAATCCGAACATGGTCAGTTATGTTTCTTCGGAAATTTATATTCTTTCATGATGAGAGGCGATTTATTGGGAAAGCATCCTAAATATCTGCCCTCCGGAGCCACAATGAGAGAAACTGATGATGAAGGAACCCAGAAAGTGAGCTATGGAATATCCTACGAATTTGATTCTGAGGGATATATAATAAGGGAGATACTCAATCTTATGGGAATTTTTAATCTTCCATTCACATATTTTTATGAATAATCCAAAAGATATCCAATGAAAAGGCGATTGGATGATGAACAATTTATATTATAGGAAACTTCCTTTTTTCTTGATAAAAATTGCGGAATACTTTAATTTTGCATAGCAAGAAATATGGCGTCAGTTCTTTCATATCCTAAGGAAAAGGGCCTTTACGGGATTTTCAACGACAGTTTCCCTCCTATCATTGACGGAGTGACACTGACGGTGGAGAACTATGCCAAATGGATTGCAGAAAGCGGGCGCACTCCCTGTATCATCACTCCCTGGAATCCGGAGAAAGTGGATACTCCTTTCGAAGTGATGAGATTTGTATCGCTTCCGATTCATAATCGTAAACCATACAGGTATGGATACCCGAAACTCGACCCTTTTATTTGGAAAAGGCTGAAGAAAACAGATTTCCGGATTCTCCATTCCCATTGTCCTTTTTCTTCAGGTCGACTTGCCGTATATGTCAAAAAGCATCAGGGAGTTCCTCTAATCGGCACTTTTCATTCTAAATATAAGGCCGATCTGGAGCATTCATTCCGCCACATGCCTTTCTGCGTGCCAATTATCATGAAAAGGATATTGAATTTCTTCAATGCCTGCGATGAGGTTTGGATTCCACAGGCACAAGTGGAAGAAACAGTCAGAAAGTATGGCTACAAAGGGCGGCTGACTGTAGTCGAGAATGGCAACGATTTCGCATCTCTCGTCACTGGGGATCTTTCCGAATATAAAAATCTGGCCAAAGACAGATTAGGATTTGAGAGGGGAGACCTTAATCTCTTGTTTGTTGGACAGCATATCTGGGAGAAAGGCCTGAGAATCATTGTTGACACTTTAGAGAATCTCAAAAATATAGGAAATCTTAAAATCAATTTCATAGGAGACGGCTATGCCATAGGCGATCTTGATAAAGAAATAAAATCCAAAGGATTGGCAGATAAAGTAAATATTCATGGTCTGATCACCGACAGGTCACTTTTGAGTGATTTTTATGCGGCAAGCGATTTGTTTTTCTTCCCCTCTATGTACGACAATGCTCCATTGGTTGTAAGGGAAGCAGCGGCAATGGGCACTCCGGCAATCCTGCTTAAAGGCTCGACTGCTTCTGAAGTCATAAATGACGGATTTAACGGATTTCTTGTTGATAAGAATATAAATGAAATTGCAGCCCTTATCCGAAAGCTTGACAAAGACAGAAGTTTGATCAGAACGACAGGGGTCAATGCCCGAAACACTCTTGTAAGGAGTTGGGAAGATGTAGTCGGAGAAGTTATCGACCGATATGAAGTTGCCATCAGAAACAGTCATAAATAACTATCGGAAAAAGTATCATTTGCATGGTAATGCAGGGAAAAACTCAATCTGAAGGAAATTTTGAAAAGAAATATTTTTCTTTTTGGAAAGTCTTGATTCCTGTGCTCATTGGGTTGACGGTGGTTATTTTAATGTTCTGGCATGAATCTCGGGAAAGCGATCTTTCAAAAGTATGGAATGAGATCCATTTCACATGGCGCACATGGTGTTGCATCGGTTTGGGGTTTATTTTCATGTGGGGCCGGGATTTCGGCCTGACATGGAGATTTAGGGCTTTAACCGATCGCCAGTTGACTTGGTTGAAAGCTTATAAAGTGGATTTTCTTTGTGAATTCACTTCTTGTGTCACCCCTTCAGCGGTGGGGGGAAGTTCTTTAGGCATGGTGTTTCTAAATTCCCAAGGGATTGAATTCGGAAGAGCCACAACCCTCATGATGATCACTCTCTTTCTTGACGAGCTCTTCTTTGTATTGGCATGCCCGGTTGTGGTTTTATTTACTCCCTCCGCCGAAATCTTCGCCTCTGATGCCGGGGCTTTTTCTCATGGAATTAAATACACCTTCTGGATAGTTTATGGCATAATCGCTATATGGACCTTTATCTTGTTTGCAGGTCTGATTTGGAAACCTGATTGGATAAGGAAGGTGCTTAATGCAATCTCAAAATGGAAGATTTTAAAGAAATGGAGCAAAAATCTTGTTGATCTGGGCGATAACATGGTGGCTACCTCCAAGGAATTGAGAACAAAGAAATTTCGTTTCTGGCTCGAAGTGTTTGGTGGCACAGCTGTTTCCTGGACCTCGAGATATCTTGTTGTAAACGCACTGTTTCTGGGTTTCCTCCCTCAAGACGATCCATATCAATGGGTGATTCTCGCACGGCAATTCGTAATCTGGGTTGTTCTTATGGTAAGCCCCACTCCCGGAGGTTCCGGCGTCAGTGAATGGATATTTTCCAACTATTACGGAGATCTTGTCCCCTCAATAGGAATGGCTCTGATAATGGCTATTTTCTGGCGTATCATATCTTATTATGTTTATCTCGGAATAGGAGCTGCCATTGTCCCCTCATGGATCAGGGAAACTTATGAAAAACTTCATAAAAAACATGAAGAAGCCAAAGTGGCTGCGGAAACTTCCTGAAAAGTTGAATTTAACCGTTTGTTTTGTTAAATTTGCATTGAATTTTCCGATTTAAATGGAAATAAGTTAAAAAACCAACATAAAAATAAGCAAATGAAAAAGAGTCCGCTTCAAAGAGTCCGCTCGGAATATATTCCGAAGCTTCCAAAAGCATTGCAAGGTCCCGTAAAAGTTAAAATAGGAGAGGCCACAGAATCTGTTGCCGATCAGGAGGAAATCAAAAAATTATTCCCCCACACCTACGGAATGCCGATTGTAGAATTCCTTCCTGCCGACGGTTCGGAACATGTTGACGAGCCTTTTAATGTAGGAATCATTCTTTCGGGAGGTCAAGCACCCGGCGGCCATAATGTAGTCAGCGGTGTGTTTGATGGAATCAAGAGGCTTAATAAGGAATGTCGTCTTTATGGATTCCTTATGGGTCCTTCCGGATTTATCAATCATCAATACATGGAGCTTACCGAAGGCTATATCAAGGAATATCGTAACACCGGCGGATTCGATATAATAGGCTCCGGAAGAACAAAACTGGAAACTCCCGAACAATTTGAATCAGGACTTAAAGTTTTGAAGGAACTCAACATTAAAGCTTTGGTAATTATCGGCGGTGACGATTCTAACACCAATGCTGCCGTGCTCGCCGAATATTATAAGAATATAAATGCCGGAGTTCAGGTTATCGGTGTGCCCAAAACTATTGACGGCGACTTAAAGAACAAATGGATTGAAACTTCTTTCGGTTTCGACACCGCTTGCAAGGTTTATAGCGAAGTGATCGGCAATATTCAGCGTGACTGTAACTCGGCAAAGAAATATTATCATTTCGTGAAGCTTATGGGGCGCAGCGCTTCTCATATCGCTTTGGAATGTGCTCTTGAAACCCAACCCAATGTTTGTCTTATTTCAGAGGAAATCCTCGCTAAGAGAATGACTCTTGACAACATCGTAAGCTATCTCTGTTATGTGATTGCCGAAAGAGCTAAATTAGGATGGAATTTCGGCACTGTCCTTGTTCCCGAAGGCCTTATTGAATTCATTCCGTCGATGAAATCCTTGATCTCTGAGTTAAATGATGTTCTTGCTGAAAATTCAAAAGAACTGGAGGGTCTCGATGAAATGGATAAGTTGCGTGCAATCCATGCTAAACTGACTCCCGTAAATGCAGATCTTTATAAGTCGTTGCCGAAACATATAGCTCTTCAGCTCAGTCTTGACAGAGACAGCCATGGCAATGTGCAGGTTTCTCTTATTGAAACTGAAAGCTTGTTGAGCGAAATGGTTTCAAAACGTCTTGAAGAAATGCGTGAAAACGGTCAGTATTCAGGTAAATTCAGTGCTCAACACCATTTCTTCGGATATGAAGGAAGATGTGCCGACCCCACAAACTTTGACGCTGACTACACTTATGCCCTTGGTTTCAACGCAGCCATGCTTATCAATGCAGGCCTCACAGGCTATATGAGTTCCGTTAGAAATCTCACCGAAAAGAGCGAAGACTGGATTGCCGGCGGTATTCCTATCACAATGATGATGAATATGGAACGTCGTCATGGCCACATGAAGCCTGTGATTCAGAAAGCTCTGGTTAATCTTAATGGCAAGCCTTATCTCAAGTTTGCCTCTATGAGAGAAACCTTGGCTTTGAATACTTTGTATCAATATCCCGGTCCGATTCAATATTTCGGCCCGGCAGAAGTGTGCGACCGTCCTTCAATGACTCTTCTCCTCGAACATGACAAGGAAGTATAAACCGGTTAAACCACGGTTCATCTCTATTGAGAGCTGTAATTTCCGGTTGATAAATAAAAAAGTTAGGATGCTCTTTGGAGTGTCCTAACTTTTTTATCCTTATTGTTGTTTTAATATAAAAAACGAATCATTAATAACTTAACCATTATCTGTTAATTATGAAAAAGATATTCTTAATAGGCTTTATGGCAATAACCGGTTGTCTGTTATCATGTGGCAGCAATACAAAATCTGAGAATTCCGCAACCGTTCAGGAAGCTCCTTCTTCTGCCTACAAAATTGATAACAATAGGATTATCCCAACAAACGGTAAACCGACAATTGTTGATTTCTCGGCCACATGGTGCCCTCCGTGCCGTCAGCTCAAGCCAATCTTTGAGAGACTTGAAAAAGAATTTGAAGGAAGGATTAATTTCATAACGATTGATGTAGATAACAATCCCGACCTTTCTCAAAGTTATCAGGTTAGCAGCATACCTATGTTGTTGTTCCTCAATAAAGATGGACAGATTCAGAATACAATTGTGGGATTCCGTGACTACGACCAATTATTGTCTGCAATAAACACATCCTTCGGCTTCTAATAATTACCGTTAAAAAGGAATTTGCTTGATTATAACTTCTTGGATTCCAATCCGGCAATTACAAAATAAAAAGGAGGACTCTATACCAGTGTCCTCCTCCTTTTCATGTATTTAGTTGATTATCTTACAATGACTTTTGAAGTCTTGTTGCCCTGACGAAGAATGTAAAGGCCACCCACTTCAGGATTGTTTACACGCATACCCTGGAGATTATAGTATACTTTCGGAGTATTGTTTTCTGTATCAATAGCTTCAATGCCATCTGATTCTGTGTTGCCTGTTACAACAAAGTTCTTTATTTCCCATGTAGGAGCCACTTCAGAAGTCGAAGTGTAGGCAAATGCAACTTGAATTGTTTTTCCGTTAAATGCAGTTAGAGAAATTTCGCCTGAGTTTACAAATGTCCAGTTGTTTCCTTCCGGGTAAACAATATCTGTCAGTTCTGTCCAATTTGTTGTTTCGGCTTCTGCTACATATACTTTACAGAAATCTTCAACAGGATTTCCGTTGGCATAGTTGACAGCGTGTTCGAATGAGAGAGTCACGTCTGAATAATCTGCAAGGTTAATTGCGGGAGAAACCAACCAGCTTTCTGCTGCATGATTGCTGCCACCAACATAGGCTGATGCCTTTGCTCCGTAGTTTGCTGCAAATGACCATACATAAGTAAGTGCTTCCGGGAGATCAACGTCTACAATTTCGAAATCACCTAATGAAGAAGCAAATGATTCGCTGAAAATATCATTGTCAGGATTTTCAGGAGTTTCCGGTTCCTCGCCGACTTCTCCATTATATGACAATAAATAGTTGCCTGTTGTAAATTCAGGAGTGGTTCCGTAAAGCACTAACTCACCTGTCACGACTACTGAAGCGCCTACTTCAAGTTGATCTTCAGATGTGAAGCTTTCCCCGTTAAGATATTTGCCTCTAAACACGGTCAAACCTTCTTCATCAGAAGCTTTATCTTTGATGATATATGTTGCATTACCATATTGGATGCTTATTTCAGTAATGTCTGAAATAACACCGGCAACGGTTGCATTTCCAGTGTAGCCGTCAGCAATAAGTTGAAGGGCTTCTGCCACTGTTATTGTGCCTTCAGGAGCAGTTGGGGTGTCGGGAACAGGATCAATTGAATCATTTCCGTAGGAAACTGTGATTGTTTGCACAGCCTTATTTGAAGAAGCGGTATAAACAAAAGTTACATCTTCTTCATTTCCTTCCCAAGAATTAATGTTATCATCTGTGCCTTCCAAAGCGAAAGTGGCACCGGAAACAACTGTCCATTTAACGCCGGTTACTTTCTCTCCGTTTGTGGTAGACACTGTGAAGTAAGGAGCTCTTTTGTTATATGCACGCAAGCCGTCTGACCACATTCTCCAACCTCCGGCTTCATCTCCTTCTTGTGGAGTGTAGCTGAACTCTATCTGCACATTGCCGGTTGTGGCAACTGCGTTGTTAGGAGCATACGGACTGTTGTTGCTTAAATCTTCATTATAGGCCGGCAAACCATAATTGTCTGTTAAAAAATCGAATGTCACTTCTCCGGCATAAACTGACATGCCAAGTGCCATTGCAGCTACTGTTAGTAAAAGTTTTTTCATAGGCTTTTTAATAAAATTTAGTTGGTTTATATGTTATGCAAATTTAATTTATTTCCTTCTCATATAAAAAATGGAGTGCCAAATTTTTGACACTCCATCATAGAATTTAGAAAAAAACTTCTAATTATTTAATAACAACTTTTGAAGTTTTGTCTCCTTTACGAATGATGTAGATTCCCTTTGAAGGATTGTTAACTCTCATACCGTTGAGGTTATAGATTTCAGCACCTTCAAGTTCAGCGTTGATACCCTTGATTCCGTCTGTTTCACCTTCTTCAACTGAGAAGTAAACAAATGTCATAGCATTCGGGCAACCGTTGATTAAAACTACATTCTCACGTAGATTCAATTCATAGAAACCAACCGGAAGTTCGTTGCCAAGATTGATGATGATTTCGTTGTCAACGATAGTAACTTCTTCTGAATCCAATGTGTAAACTTCATCGAAGTCCAAGTAATTAGTAACGAGAATTGCATTTTCTTCAATGCTGTTTTCATTAACAACCACTGTATCGTCGAAGCTGATGATGATAGTCACGTTTTCATTTTCAGTGAATGTAGCACCATTCTGTTCTGAGTCGCCTTCAATATAGTTAATTACATTTACAACTACTTCCTGAGACTTGTTTACGTTGCCATCTGCATCTGCAACCAATCCTTCCGGAAGTGTGAGTGAGTATTCACCGGCTTCTGTGAAGAGACCTGAAGCACCAGTAAGAATTAAGAAGATAGTGCCGTTGTCGCCTGTTTCAGCAGCTGCAGCGATACCCGGTTCGTTAGAACCACCACCTTGGAGCTGGAAGTAGGTTTGAGAAAGTTTACCAACTTCTTCGTCGTTGCGATAAACAGGTATATTAACTTCTTCAGCCACAAATGTAACTTCTACTCCCCAGCATAATTCTACTGCTGAATAGAGGTCGTCAGCGTTGATTTCGTCTGTGTATTGATCAGCATAATTTTCAATATAACCGGGTTCTGACGGAGTCGGTTCTTTTTCAACACCTTCAAGAGTAAGAGTCTTGGCTGCCCAGTCAACAGTTGCTGTGAGTTCACCATTCCATTCTGAAAGCTTCCAGTTGCCGCCATTTACATCCATTGTAAGAACTGTCGGAGTGCCGGCTACTACTGTTACGTTTTCTTGGTCAGCAGCATAACCAAACCAGTCGTTGCCACCATTAATCTTGAATTCTACAACCTCTTCTGAAGCATCGATATCCAAAGTAGCAGTATAGATTCCTTCTTCAGTCATTTCCATAGGATTATTTTCACCCCAACCGTTGAATGATCCCTTGAAATAAATAACTTCCGGAAGAGCAGCTGTAATTGCTGTACCATCAACTGTTACTGTCATCGCTGCAAGATCAAGTGTAACTACAGGATTTTCAACATAATAATCGCTTGAAATTACGATATTGCCGGAATTATTATCATTAACAACCTCAAGGGCTTCTCCTAAAGTGATGATATTATTGCTTGAAGCACCGATATTATAACCATCGCTCCAGCTACCGTTGTTGAACTTGAATCCGCCTGCAAGACGTTCGCCTGTCCATGTGTAAACGCCGTTTTCATAAATCATTACGTTTGTTTCGTCAGCGGTTGACCAGGTTGCAGTTCCGTTTACATCCTCACCTACGATATAGAGGGTAACAGGAGTAGGAGCTACATATTCAGTAATCTTGCTGCCCGAAGTGAATTCGAATGTTTCATTGTAATCAACTAATCTACCTTCTACTACTACTGAAGCACCGACTACTATTTCATCTTCAGATGTGAATTTTTCACCGTTGAGACCGTATCCACGGTAAACGAGAAGACTGTTTTCATCAGAGAGGTTGTCTTTGATAGTATACGTAGCGTTACCGTATGAAGTGCTGATTTCTTCGATTTCAGCTATCACACCTTTAACAGAAGCAGGTCCTGTATAACCTTCAGTCATAAGAGCAAGTGCTTCAGCAACTGAAATCGTTCCTTCCGGTGCGGCCGGCTTATCATCTTCAGCAGGTGTATATTCTAAGATTTTGCTGCCTGTATTAATTTCATAGATGCCATTATATAATGTCAGGCTTCCGGAAACTACTACTGTGGCAAGTTCGCTAAGCTGATCTTCTGAAGTAAACTTAGCTCCATCTAAACCATAGCCTCTATAAACTTTGATTTCAGCATCATCATCAAGGTTGTCTTTGATGACGTAAGTGGCATTACCATATTGAGTACTAATTTCTTCGATCATTACGATGATACCCTTAACTTCGGCTGTACCTGAATAACCGGCATCGATTAAAGCAACAGCCTCAGCCACTGAGATCACACCTTCCGGAGCTTGAGGAGCGCCTCCTTCGGGAGCTGTATATTCAATAATCACATTTCCTGTTTCTAATTCATAAGTAGTGCCTCCATAAAGGATAAGAGAACCGGATACTACCACTGTTCCACCAACAGCAATTTGGTCAGAAGCTGTAAAAGCTTCACCATTCTTCCATTTACCTCTATATACAGTCAGACTTTGAGCTGCATCCGCACTATCTTTAATAATATAGGTTGCATTACCATATTGAGTATTAACCTCAGTTATAGAAGTAATTATACCTTTAACTTCAGCTGTGCCTTTGTAGCCTGCGTCAATTAATTCGATAGCTTCAGCCACTGTGATCACACCTTCCGGAGCAGTCGGAACCTCCGGATCCGGAGTCGGATCTAAAGAAGTATCACCGTAAGTTATTGAAATTGTATAAACAGCTGCATTTGAACTTGCTGTTCCAACAAATGTTACTTCTTCTGCTTCCCCTGTCCAGCTTGTAATGTTATCTGTTCCATCTTCCAATTTGAAAGTAACACCACTCTTAGCTGTCCATGTAACAGAAGTTACATTTTCGCCATTAGTTGTGTAAACAGTAAAGTTTGGAGTCTTCTTGTTGTATTCGCGAAGACCGTCGTTCCAAAAACGCCAGGCTTGATCCTGTTCACCATCTAATTTGATGGCTACATCACCGGATTGGATAATCGTACCGTTGGTGACGTAAGTGTCGCCATCATTTGGCAAACCATAGTCATCCGCTGTGAAGTCAAATGTGACTTCGCCGGCATACGCGGAAAATCCCAGCGCTACGGCTGCCATTGTTAGTAATAGTTTTTTCATAAAAAATTAGTATAAAAAATTATTTGGTTAGTTTCGCAAATTTAAATTTTTTATCGCAATTCTAAAATCTTTTTGTTTTTAATTTTGATTGTTGCGGATAAAAGTTTTTGACAAGGTAAAATTTAGTGGGGATGTTGAAAAAATCACCCCTCACAGAAGTTATCTATGAGGGGCGATCAAACGGATTTAGAATCTCTTATTCAGCATCGGAGTCGCTGGCATTTGGATTGCTTGTTTCAGAGATATAAAGATATGGGAATTTACCATTATATCTTGAAAGCTGTTCGTCGGTATATGCCGCGAAGTCGGCATTTCCGTCGGAATAATATAGAGTCCTGGTGATTCCTTCCTGTTCATTGACTATCGACCAAGTTCCATCGTCATTTTTGCTTGCCTTGAAGAGATATTGCACAGAGATTGTTCCGTCGCTCTCAATATAGGCATTATTGCTTCTTACATTGAAACTTGAATATGTGCCTTGGAGATACATGTATCTTCCGTTAGCATCCAGAATCAGGAAGTAACCTTCCGGAGTAGTATAAGTGTTGCCGTTATATTCTGTGGTCGTTGTGAATGTAAATGCATTATCCCCGTTCGACATAACTATCTGACCGTTATTTATAACTACAGGAGTTTCACCCGGATATCCATAAGTTTTTCCGGTCGGAACGGGTTCCATACATACGCCACCGTAAACAATCAGATAGCTGCAATTTAATCCAATCTTTTCTCCGTCATAGAAATTGAAGACTTCTTGTCCAATATATTTGCGGAAGCTGTAGGTGAGATTGCTTTTCACAAACGCGGCTACTTTTTCCTCGATAAAGTTATCGACATAAGTCCAGTTATAGCCATCATAAGTAAGGAGGCTACAGCTGCAAGAATTGTTACCAAGATTGTAGGCTATATATTTTTCTGTGCCGGCCGTAGCAAATGGATAAGCATTTTTCATATAAACGGGGAGATAAACCGCCGGATCTGAAAGCTTGTTGTTAGCTACTCCTAAAGCTTCATAGTCTGAAGGCTGCATAACAACTGCATCGGGAGCTACTACCCAAGCGCTGCCGTTATATTGATAAATGACATTTTCGCCTCCCTCAGTATTTCCGGTATCGCCACCAGTGTTACCACCGTTGTTGTCACCGCCCGTGTTACCACCACCTGTATTGCCGCCTGAAACATTTTCTACATTTGTAAGAACCATGTAGAAATATTTTCCGCTTGTGATGCCTGTGAAATATCCAGTAAACTTATAAGTTTTTCCGTCTTCCAATTTTTCCTTCAATGCATCAGTCGGAGTGTAAAGGCTGCCTTGTCCGCTTGTTACTCCCGGAATATTGATGTTATAATAATTTCCGGAGATGGCAAGAGTGCCTTCATAAGATATATATGCAGCGGTGTTAGGAGTGTTGTCTACAATTGCTTTTTCAATCATTTCCGCAGAGTAAGCGGTAGGAGTGGGATAGGTGTAAGTCTCAGAGCCCACAACTTTCAGTGTCGCGGTGTTAGTAAGCTGGTAACCACCGTAAACAGCTACAGTGCCTGATACTTCAACCACCGTACCGATAGTATAAGTGGCAAGATCGACATTATTGTCATAATAGAAAATAGATCCTGCATTGTCTGTGAGAATGATTCCTCTGCCACATTGAGCTGTCACAACGGCAGTAGCCGTCAGATTGGACCCTTCGGAGAGGTCTTTAATATTGCTTGTTAGATCAACAGCACGAGTTTTTGCTGAACCGCTCTTAGTTGCCGGAGCTGTGTAGCTTGTAATATAATTGCCACTTGTGAATTCAAAAGTGCCGTTATAATTTACAAGGTTTCCTGTTACTACGACAGCGGCTCCCACTTGAAGCTGATCTTCTGATGTGAACTTGGTGTTGTCGAGTCCATATCCGCGATAAACTTCAAGGCTTGCATCATCGCTCAGATTGTCTTTAATGAAATATGTGGCATTTCCATATTGTGTGCTCAATTCTTGAATTGAAGAAATAATTCCGGAAACAGTTGCCTCACCTTCATAGCCTGCGTTCATTTGTGCCAAAGCTTGGGCTACAGTCCAGGTCACTGCCTCACCGGATTCTCCGCCGACAGTTACTATAGCATAGTCTCCTTCTTGGGCATCAGGATATTCTGCTGCCAACATACCCGGGATTGAGCTTGATGATGTGCCATCTGCCACAGTCATTGTCTTAGCTGCAGAGATTGCCGCTATATCAGCCGGCACTTCTGCCTGTTGAAGAGTTACGTTTATAGTTGAGCCGGAGTTGTAGATATAAAAATTTGACTGCTCCTGGTTCAACAGATAAGGCACTGCAATCTGTGCAGGGTAGGGGCTGTTCTGATCGAAATAATGGTTGCTTTGAATAGCTCTTGCGGCAGCTATTTCTTCATCGGTTGTTGCTATGTTCTGCAAGGCTTTGCCGATGGTTTCATAATCAGTGGTGGTGAGAGTATAGTCAACCGTCACTGAGTTGTCATAGGTAGGCTTGCCGTCAAATCCGTCGAGGAAATGGTCGTTCCATGAATTGTCTGTACAGCCTGTTGCCATGAGCGCCAAGCCTACAAATGCCAACGGGTTTATATATTGAAATTTCATATTCTTTTCTTTTATGTGGTTAGGCTTGATTAGAAGTTAACTTTGAGTCTGACGGAGAAGGTTCTTCCGAATGAATAGTAACCCCATGCGTTGCTCCAATCTCCCTTTTCATAATAATTAGTGTTGGCGTCTTTAATATAGTAGTTGTTAAGCACATTGTTTATATTGCCGTAAACTGTAGCATTAATGCCGCCAATCTTGAAGTTGTAGCTAATATTGAGATTAAGTTCGTTTCCGAAAGGTATTTCCCACGGTTCCATAATTTCGATAGGTTTGACATCGTCAACCGTACTTACAGAGTTGCTGAGAGCACTGCTGGTCAATGAATAGTCTGAATAGTTGCGGGCATTCAAGAGCCAGTCTGCTCCAATTCTAAAACCTTTGAACGGGCGGAACTGAACGCCGAGAGCTCCTGTTGTCTGTGCTGAACCACCGATGTGCACGCCCTTCTGATTTACTGCTGCGAAGATATGGTCGGGAGCAAACATTCCTGATGCAACGTTTCCTTCAAGGTCTGCAAGAGGTTCGCCCTGACTGTTATAGAAGTAACCGATCACGTTGTTACCCCATTTCCAGTCGCCCCATGATATCATACCGTTGAGCTCAAACCATTTGGTGGGAAGATATGTGAAGTTCATTTCAACACCCATGTGGTTTGCCTGCACGTTTTCAAGGTTAACAGTGTAACGTTCCCCTGTGTTAGGTCCGCGGTTGATGTAGACTGAACGCTGAGTGTTGCGGTTTGTCTGGTCCATCCATTTTGTGTAGTAAGCGTTGATGGTCATTGTGAATTTCGGAGAATGGAAACCATAACCGAGTTCAGCAGATCCGATCTTTTCATTGAAAGATTTGGGGTTGATAGCGTTGCTCACGTCGGAAGATACAAACACACCGTTTGAGAAGAACGGAGCCTTTGAAATGTAGCCACCGTTGGCAAAGATATTGTTGTGACGGTCGATGTTCCAGTTGATACCTCCCTTGATGGTTCCACCGAGATAGGATCTCTTGTCAGACCATGCGTGTTCTTTATCATAATAGAAAAGGTCTTTTCTTTGATAGGTTGTCACATTCAAAGATCCGGCGATGATAGTTGTGATCTTGCCTTCGAGATATTTACCTTCTGCCTGACCGTAGATACCTTCCTGATTGGCATATCCGTAATAGTTACGGTAAACGATATCGCCAACACCAAGTTTTTCATATATGAATGCCTGGTTGCCGGCAAGAACATTGTTAGAAGCCATCATGGAAGAACCTCCACGGCTTGAATCATCGATGAAGTATTCACCGCTATAAAGATCAAGAATCTTATTGAAGTGGTGGCCGATATAGTATCTCATGTCGATACCGGCAGTAATGGTGAGACGGTTGGGCAATACCTCATTTTTATAAGTGGAGATAAGTCCATACCATTCATGGTTGTTATTGCTGGATGCCATCACCATGTTAGAACCTGTCAAAGAAGCGGCATTCATATCCTGGATTGAACCATAGTCGAATGTGCCGTCTGATCTTCTTGTTGAAATACCGTTGTATTCCCAATTGAGGTTACCATAACCGTCGGTGCCATACCATCCTGTTCTCCAGTTTGTTCCGCTCGGGCTTGTGATGTCGATCGGGCGTCCCTGACCTGAATAACCGTATCCTTTTGCAAGAGAGACATACAATGCAGAAGATAAAGAAGAATATTCGTTAATCTGCCATATATGATTTAATGAGATAACCGGTTTGTGGAACTGGTTGCGGGCTGAAGTTCTTTGTTGTCCTTCATTGTCGTAACCGAAAATCGGGTTGTATCTGTAAGGAGATTCATCGCCCATGTAATTGGCAACATTCTGCCATTCATTGATCATAAGGCTTGCGCTTGAACGTTGGTTGTGCCATTGCGGAGCACCGAAAGCTGTGAGTGAAAGTTGGTTTTTGTCACCAATCTTCTTTGTCACGTTTACAAACCAACTCCATTCATTGTATTGTGTGCCCTGGATATAACCGTTAGCCCAGCGACGACCGCCAAGAACAGTAATAGCCCAGCCATTATCCATAAGACCTGTTGAAACGGTCATACCGATATTGTTGAGTCCGTCGTTACCGGTGCCATACCATATTGATCCGCCTTTCTTTGCATCCAGACCTTTAGTGGTATAAGCAATCGTACCACCGATAGAAGGGGTAGAGATTATAGCTGCACCCAAACCTCTTTGAGTCTGAACGTTAGAAGTCACATTAGGAAGATGGCCGAAGTTTGACCAGTAGATTCCGCCCCATTCCATGTCATTCATAGGAATACCGTTGATGAGCACTGCAACATTCGGGGCCTTGAAACCACGCATGTTTATCTTGGCATCACCGTGGCCACCACCTTCGGGAGTGGCCCAAACGCCGGGAGTGGTGTTAAGCAATTCCGGGAGTTCCTTGTCTCCTAATTTCACTTCAATTTCTCCAGCCGTAATTTCTGAAATCGCTACGGGTGTTTCTCTTGTTCTTGCAACAGATGAAGTTACAACAACGTCTTGAAGCATCTTGGAGTCAGGAGTCATCTTGATTTCTCCCATGTTTTCTTCAGCTTTTAATGTGAGAGTCTTATAACCCACATAGCTGATTTGAAGTTCTTTAGTATTTGACGGCACTTTCAACGAGAATTTACCGTCAATGTCGGTAGGAGTCGCAATCGTTGTGCCTTTTGCCTGAACTGTGGCGCCTATTACAGGTTCTCCCAGTTCATCGATAACTGTGCCCTGACATGTCTTTGTGTTTGGCTGGGCGTAACCCACCCCAATCATGCCTACTATTGCCAGGGTCAAGAGAATCAGTCTCTTCATAATCTGGTTTGTTTTAGTGAAGTGTATTTGGTAAATTAATTTGTGCTTTCCTTGGGTAAGATAGGATTCGATTTTTCACGTTTTATTTTCGCAAAGATAAATTATTTTTAACAATAAGACAATATGACTTTCAATTTTAACAAAACAATGTTAAAATTACTTATACGATAGTTTTTATTCCGGTTTGGCATTTTTCTCTATGATAAATTTCCAATTTTTTATTCCTTAAATTCTTTTTTGATATATTCTTCAAAGCTTTTCGTTATTTCATTCTAACATTTTATCAATTTGGGTCTGAAAAGATTTTTTATTAAATTCGCAACAAATTAAAAGAAATAAATAATGGAACTTGAAGGTAAAGTAATATCGTTTTTGGGAGAAACTTCAGGCACATCAAAAGCCGGTAATCCATGGAAAAAGAAAGAGTGGGTGGTTGAAACTTTCGGTCAGTATCCCAGGAAGGTGAAGGTGCAGTGTTTCGGCGACAGAGCAGATTCAATTAATCTGGAACCCGGAAGAGACTATACTCTTTCCATCGATTTGGAAAGCCGCGAATTTAATGGCAGATGGTATACCGACGTCAGTGTTTACAGAGTAGCTGAATATGTAGGTCAACAAGGTGGATTTGGCGGACAACAACCCGCAGCCTACAACCCGGGCTATCCGCAAAACCAACAGCCGGCAGCCAATGCCGGAATGCCTTATGGAAATAACCAGGCTTTCGGTGGTCAACCCGAACCTTTTGCTCCTTCAGAGGCCGGAGAAGAAGACCTTCCTTTCTAATTTGTTTTCATTTAGCTAATTAATGCATAGACATTCAACTAACAAATGAATAAATAATTTAGTCTACTAATGAATTGACGATTCTTTGCAAAGTCATTCATAATTTTAGAGGTTATTCATAAATAAATAAGACTCCGATTTTGACTATCAAGCCATCATCGGAGTCTTTCTATATTTAAATCATTCATGTTTTTTAAATTAAAATTCTGATTTATACTTAAATAATTCCTAAATTCTCATATTTGTCTAAGGATTATGAATAAAAAGTCATTTTTGTGTTGCAAAACATTATTAGTTGAATTTTTTGAGATAAAATAAAAAATCATATAATTATCATTATTATAAAACTTCTTTTTGAAGTTTACAGGAGAAATTTGATGAGAAATTATTTTAAATTAAGAATTATTGTTTCAAAAAAAATCTCTTTAGATAGTGGATTTTTAAAATAAAATGTTAAATTTGTGATGTTAAAAATATTATTCTAAAAATAATAATTATGCATTTTACTCCCAAAGAACAAGACAAGCTCACTCTGTTGATGGTCGGTCTCATCGCAGAGCGCAGACTCAAAAAGGGTCTGAAGCTTAACTATCCGGAGTCAGTTGCTTATATCACAAGCGCTGCTCTTGAGATGGCAAGAGAAGGAAAAACTGTTGAAGAAGTTATGCACGCAGCTGCTAACGTTTTGACAAAGGATGATGTGATGGAGGGCGTTGCCGACATGATCTCTCTCCTGCAGGTTGAAGCTGTATTTACTGACGGTAGCCGTCTGGTAAGTATTCATCAGCCTATTAAATAATATCTGAGATTTTATTCTATTATTAACTTTTGAAATTTTCAATATGGCTCAGAATAATAATAATCAACCGGAAGGAAGCTATGCTGCCATAAAAGGTATATTTCCGGGACAACCCCCAATCGCTTATCCTAACACTCCCGGCTTTACTCCGAAAGAGTATGTTCCGGTGGGAGGCGTCATTTTAACAGACGAGGAGGTTACTTATAACGCATATCGCAGAACTGTAAAATTAAACGTTAGAAACACAGGCGACCGTCCTGTTCAGATCGGCAGCCACTTCCACTTCTTCGAAGTGAACCGCTATATGGAATTTGACAGAGACAAAGCATTCGGATATCACCTTAATATTCCGGCTACAACTGCCATTCGTTTCGAACCGGGTGAACAAAAAGAAGTTGAATTGGTGCAATACGGTGGTAAAAACCGTGTTATCGGTTTCAATGACTTGGTTAACGGTTATGCCGGACTCGAAGACAAACCGACCTTCTATCCCAAACATATCGAAGCATTGCGCCGCGTAAGAGAATATGGCTTCAAAACGGTAAGCGAAGATGAAGCTGAAGCAGGCTACAATGAAAACGAAATTAAAAAATAATATCACTCACAGTTATGGCAACAATATCAAGAAAAGAATATAATAATCTTTTCGGCCCAACGGTGGGCGATAAGATTAGGCTCGGAAATACCGACCTTTATGTAGAGATCGAAAAAGACCTTCGTTACTTCGGAGATGAGGTTGTATACGGTGGCGGAAAAACTCTCCGCGACGGTATGGGTCTGGCAAATGAATGTACTTCAGATGCCGGCAGCGTAGATCTCGTTATCACTAACGTAACAATCCTTGACCCGATTTTAGGTGTTGTAAAGGCTGACGTAGGTGTTAAAGACGGTAAGATTTCAGGTATCGGTAAAGCCGGTAACCCCAACCTTATGGATGGTGTTACTCCGACAATCGTTACAGGTCCGTCAACAGATGCTATCTCCGGTGAACACATGATTCTGACAGCAGCCGGTATCGACGGCCACGTTCACATGGTTTCTCCGCAACAAGCTATCAACTGTCTTTCAAATGGTATCACAACCCTTATCGGTGGTGGTGTAGGTCCGACAGACGGTTCTAACGGAACAACTATTACAGCAGGTCGCTGGAATCTTCATTCAATGCTTAAGGCATGTGAAGGTCTTCCTATAAATGTTGGTTTGCTTGCTAAAGGTAACTGCTCAGTTTATCAGAATGTTGCCGACCAGCTTGAAAACGGTGCTTGCGGTCTTAAGATTCACGAAGACTGGGGAACAACTCCCGCAGCTTTGCGCACTTGTATGACTGCTGCAGACAGATATGACGTGCAGGTTGCCCTCCACTCAGACACTCTTAACGAGAGCGGTTATGTGGAAGATACAATTGCAGCTATCGATGGTAGAACAATCCACTCATACCACACTGAAGGTGCCGGTGGCGGTCACGCACCCGACCTTATCAAGGTGGCTTCTCTGCCTAACTTCCTGCCTTCTTCAACGAACCCGACACTCCCGTTCGGTATTAATTCACAGGCTGAATTGTTTGATATGATTATGGTTTGCCATAATCTTAATCCTAACATCCCGTCAGACGTTGCTTTCGCTGAAAGCCGTGTTCGTCCTGAAACTCAATCTGCAGAAAACGTATTCCATGATCTCGGTATCATTTCTATGGTTTCTTCAGACTCTCAGGCTATGGGCCGTGTAGGTGAATCATTCATGAGAACTTTCCAAATGGCTTCTTATATGAAACAAGCTCGCGGAAAACTCAAAGAAGATTCAGAGAACAACGACAACTTCCGTGTGCTCCGTTATCTTGCACAAATCACATTGAATCCGGCTATCACTTATGGTATCAGTGAAGTTCTCGGTTCAATCGCTGTAGGAAAGATGGCTGACCTCGTTCTTTGGGAACCTGCTTTCTTTGGAACAAAACCGAAACTTGTCATCAAGGGTGGTCTTATCAACTGGGCTAACATGGGAGATCCGAATTCATCTCTTACTACACCTCAGCCGAAGATCATGCGTCCGATGTATGGTTTCACAGGACTGGAAACTGCAGCTACTCGTCTCCAATTTGTTTCTCGCGCTTCATACGAGGCCGGACTCAAAGAAAAACTCGGCTTGAAGTCTACATTGTATCCCGTTCATGGCACACGTCAGATCACTAAGGCTGACATGGTTCGTAATACTGCAATGCCGTTTATCGAAGTTAATCCTGAAACATTCGATGTTACTGTTGACGGCATCCATGCTTATGTTCCACCGGCCAAGGAATTGCCATTAGCTCAGCTCTATTGGTTCAGCTAATAAATGAAGTTATACCGAATCATATTTTTATAAAAGACAGGGGGAAATGTCTGAATTCCCCCTGTCTTACTTATTTTTATGACAATGAAAGTTTATAGCGAAGTACTCGGAAACATGAATCTTTCCAATGAATGGAAAGAAAAACTCGCCGATGCGGATATAGATTATATATTCCTTGACCAATGGACCGCCCAAAAATCGCGTTTTTTAGGAAAGGGGACAAGTGGTAAAGAATATCCGATAGCCTTGGCCCGTCATTCACAGGTGGCCGACGGAGATATCGTGGAATATAATCCCGAAACAAAAAAGGCTGTTGTTTTAAAGATAGAGTTAAGTCCTGTTCTGGTTGTTGACCTTGGAGGGATTTCCAAATCAAATCCTGAAGAAATTATCAGAATCAGCCTTGAACTCGGTCATGCAATTGGGAATCAACACTGGCCGGCAGTTGTGAAAGGCACAAAAGTATATGTGCCGCTCACTGTTGATAAGAAGGTGATGATGTCGGTTATGGAAACACATCATATCGAAGGTATCACTTATGATTTCCAGAAAGGCGTAGAAATTATTCCCTATCTTGCTCCTCATGAAATCAGAAGACTTTTCGGAGGTGCGGGCCATGAGAGTCATTCCCATGAACATGACCATGGCCACATAGTGCATTATCATGAGCATGAACATACTCATGATCATCACCATCCTCACGCTGATCCCGGAGAAGGTTATAGCTGCTGAAAGATATGGAAAAGACTAATGATATGACACGGGTCATGAGATTGCTTCAGTTTACTGACTCTCAGTTCCCGGTTGGCACATTTTCCTTTTCAAACGGATTGGAAACCGCTTCTTTTGAAAAAATTGTCACTGATGCCAAGTCGCTTGAGGCTTTTGCGAAATCACAGTCTCATCAAGGAGCTTTTAGTGACGGAGTTGCAGCCATACATGCTTACAGAGCCTATAAAAATGGCGATTATGACAAATGTAAGGAGATAGACAAATATCTTTATGCCTTCAAAATGAACGACGAGGCTCGTCAGATGGCTACAAGAATGGGTAAAAAGATGGCTGAACTTGGTGTAAGGCTTTATGGCAATGATTTCATAAAGGGATGGCTTGAAGAAATAATTTCCGGAGAGACACCTGGAATGTATCCTGTTGCGCAAGGCATTATGTTTGCCATTGCAGGAGTTTCAGAAAAAGACCTTTTTTGCAGTCATCAATACGGCGTCATAAATATGGTGCTGGGAGCGGCGCTGCGATGCGTTAAGGTTTCTCACTATGACACTCAATTGATTCTCGAAAAACTTTCAGATGACATTGAAGGATTGTATGACGAGGCTTCACAGATGGAACTCTCTGATATGAACGCATTTTATCCGGAATTAGACATCCTTGCTTCTCTTCATGAAAAAGGAAATATGAGAATGTTCATGAATTAAGAAGACACAAGCTAAACCCGATCCAACAACCAACATCAAAATCAAGAAAAATTATGTCAACATGCAGAATAGGGGTCGGAGGCCCCGTAGGTTCAGGCAAGACTGCCTTAATTGAGGCTATTACGCCTAAATTGCTCCAGTTAGGACAAAAAGTGCTTATCATCACTAATGATATTGTTACTACAGAAGACGCAAAACATGTGAGAAAAACCCTAAAGGGTATTCTCGTGGAAGATAAGATAATAGGAGTGGAAACAGGAGCTTGTCCTCACACAGCCGTGAGAGAAGACCCCTCAATGAATATTGCCGCCGTAGAGGAAATGGAAGCTAAATTCCCGGATACAGACATCGTTCTCATTGAAAGTGGAGGAGATAATCTGACCCTTACTTTTTCTCCGGCCTTGGTAGACTTTTTCATTTATGTTATCGACGTGGCTGCCGGCGATAAAATTCCGAGAAAAGATGGCCCCGGAATTTCTCAAAGCGATATCCTGGTTATTAATAAGACCGATCTTGCTCCTTATGTTCACGCTGATCTCGAAGTCATGGACCATGATTCTAAATTAATGCGCCCCGGCAAGCCTTTTGTTTTCACTAATTGTATGACCGGTGAAGGGATAGATGAATTAGTGGACCTTATTTTCAAAATGGCCCTCTTTGATAAAGCTCAAATCACAGAAATCGATGCTTAATAATAAAAAAGAAAGAATACCGACCCCTGAAGTCGATTTCAATTCGGCTAAAGAAATGTCAAGATATCTTCAGGAGCCGGAGGCGATGTATGTGGGTGCACCCGGTAAACATGGTTACCTTCGCATGGGTTTCCAACTTGACAAAACCGGTAAAAGCATTCTAAGAGACCTTGAAAGACGTGCTCCATTGATTGTTCAGCAAGAACTCTATTTCGATGAGGAGATGCCCGAAATGCCTTGTGTCTATATCCTTTCTTCTGGTGGCCCGAATGTAGACGGAGACCGCTACCGCCAGGACATCACTGTTAAGAAAGATGCTTTTGCCTGGGTTTCAACAGGTGCGGCTACTAAACTGGCTGAGATGAGGTATAATTACTCCGGATTAGTGCAAAATATAGTTCTTGAGGAGAATGCTTATCTTGAATTTATGCCTGAACCCGTAATCCCTTGTCGGAATACAAGATTCATCTCTGACACAAGGCTCGAAGTTCACGAGACAGCTACTGTTTTCTATTCAGAGATTTATATGGGAGGAAGAAAATACTATAAGGATGGCGAGCTTTTCCAATATGATATTCTTTCCGTTTGTAGTCATGGCGAAAGGCCTGATGGTAAACAATTGTTCAGGGAGAAGTTCGTTATTGATCCGAATGTGGTGAATCCTCGCAATCTCGGAATCATGGGACAGTTTGACGTTTTTGCGAATGTCATAGTTATGACTCCCCAAGATAAAGCCGCTGAAATTTATGAAAAGACACCGGCATTTATCGACAAAAAAAGGAAACTTGCTGCAGGAATAACTCGATTGCCTAACAATGCAGGGCTTTTGTATAAAGTGCTCGGAATGGAACCGGGGCCTGTTAAGAAAATGGTGAGAAGTTTCTGCAGTGAAGTCAGGCAGGTGGTGAAAGGGAAAAAAGTGCCCGAAGAATTCCCTTGGAGATAAAGATTTTTCTTGCCTGTCTTTTATTCATTGAATAAGAAGATTGCAGGTGACAAAGATTGAATTATAGCGACAAAATATAGAATAAATTTGCTGTCTGCATTAAGATTTTTATTGAATAAGCTAAAAGATATTGGCAATTAAAGGAATTAATCGCGGGAATTTTTTAACTTTGCACCGGAAATAAATTAAAAACAGTTATGAGCCAACAAGAACAAGAAAAAAGAAGCGGTTGCAGTAAGCCGGTAGTGACTTTCTTCATCATTGCGATTGCTATTGTGGCAGCCTTCCTGATTATCGGATTAGTAAGAACATGCGATACAGACCACCAAGATAATGCAGAACAAACTGAGGTGGTACAACAAAATGTAGAGCAATAAAAGCCTTTAGCTTTTAAGGTGAGATCATAATAAATTCTTTATAATCCCATAAAAAAGACGGAATCTTATGATTCCGTCCTTTTTTATGATTCTATGTCGTTTATTATTCAACGCTCATTCCGTCTTCATCGATAACCGGGCCGGGACCCATCGGCATCGGGCCGGGACCTGCAGGATTGAACATTGCATTTTCGGGATCTTGCATGTTAAGACCTGTCCAGTCACCAACAACTTGCGTAAGAGCATTGTCGCCTGTTGTTCTAAGGTCTGTCAAGTTAACGTTATTGCTGATGTTAAGATATCTCAACATTGGGTCGAAAGTAACGTCAAGCATTTGCAATTGATTATAGCTTACGTCAAGTCTCTGAAGGAAAGTCTGGTTGCTCAATGTGAGTTGAGTGAGGTCATTCCATTCAAGATTAACAAATGCAAGGTTATTCACATTGTTAACTGTGAAAGAAGTCAAGTCATTGTAAGGAGCGAATACATCGCTGAGAGCACCGCAATTGTTGACGCTTAAGCCAACCATGTGGTTGTCGTTGCAAGCCAATGAAGTGAGATTCGGCAAATTTTCAATGTAGAGATTTTTGATCTTATTGCCTTGCACGTTAAGTACTGACAATTTTGATAACCCTGCCAACTGGAGGTCGGTCAATCTGTTGTAGCCGGCATACAAAGTTTTCAATGACTGGCAACCTGACACTGAAAGTTGTTCGAGGTCATTACCTATTACATTGAGGTAAACCAAATTTACCGCATTGCTTACATCAAATGCTGCAAGATGATTTGATGAAAGATTCAATTTAGTCAACAAGGGAACTGCTCCGAAAGTAATTTCGCTGATTCTGTTCTTATTTAAAGAAACATTTTGAAGTTGCTCAACGCCTACAAGGTTAACATCAGAGATTCGATTCTTTGATGCATTCAAGCTTACAAGAGCCGGAGCGTTACTAATTGAAAGAGCTGTAATCTTGTTGTCGCTTACATCTACAGATGTGAGGTTGGGGAATCCTGAAAGATCAAGGCTTCCTGCAAGGTCTTTCTTATCCCATTTGATCGCTGTCACGTGGCCGTTAGCGTCTACTGAGATGCCGGGCAACTGATTGAGGTTTCCACCTTGATAACCCAGGGCCTGACCATTGGTCATTCCTTTAGCTGATTGTTGGGACACAAAAGCCTTTAGGCTGTTTTGCTCTGCTTTTGAGAGGTTTTGGCTGAATGCGCAGCTGAACACCGCCAGACTTGCCATTAAAATTGCTGTTCTTTTCATAACTCTTAATGTTTCGTTTTTAGTTTTATACTTTTAAAACGTTTTAGTCGCTATTTAGTTTAAAAAGTTGGGAATATTTGCATATATTTAGATAATAAAAGTAAAAGTATTAAATAATTCTTAATTTGGCAACTTTTTTTATATTATAATGTTTATACTATACCTAATTTGAATTACCATTATGAGCACCTTCATACAAATAGTAATCCTTCTCGCTGTGTTGGCAGCTATGATTATAGTTTTGCTTGGCATACGTCAGCTTGCTCATTTTGAAAAATTCGATAATGAGGATGAAACCAAGCTTTTAAAAGGGGAGGTGGAAAAAGACGACAGAATTGTTTCTAAAAACAGCATTTTTCATAATCTTGTAGGACAAGAAGCCGAGGTAAAGAAAAATGACGACTACAAGAAAACTTCCAAAGATCCTTTCTCTCCAAGTGAATAAATCTTGTCTCGCAGAGATTCTTCAATTTTATCAGTTAAATTAGCTGCCTGTTTTTTTCCGACTGTGGCATGCAATATGATTTTTTCTATCTCATGGGCATTTATTATTGCTGCTATCTGATCATGATCTGCTCCCGGACCGATAATCAGGTATTTTTTTATTCCGGGGTCTGCAAATAGATTTTTTATTGCACTATCCTTTATAATGCAATCAACAGCTAAAATCTGCCATTCATTATTCAAACTTGTAGATACACTGTTTCGAGGGAAGGAGAGGTTGCGGGTCTCATTTGAGTTATATAAGGTCGCCTCTATAGCAGAGAAGTTATGATTGAATTTAATGACATGTTCCGCGTCTGTTTCTTCTCCGGCCATAGCAATCATGCTGCTTCCAAAACAAAAGATGCTTATAAATATCAAAATTTGTTTCTGTCTCTTGGTTTTCAAATACAACATTATCCCGATTGTTAGCACGGCAGTTAACCATAATAAAACTGAAAATTCATCCATATTTATCTTTAAAACAGATTGACCGTTAGAAGAAAGAAGGCCGGCCAGATTCATAAATTTATCATAATAAAAATCAAGACTGTTTGATAGAAGAGTGGAATCGAGACCTATGCCAAGTAATATAATATATAGCATGGCTCCTCCTACAAAAAATGGAAGCGTGGGTAGTAAAATTATATTGGCCGGCAGAAATAATAAAGGCACATTCTTGAAATAATAAGCCATTAAGACCCAAGTGCTGAATGTTGTCACAATGGTTATTATTATCAAGCTTATAAAGGCAAACATCCTATGATGGGAATGTCGGTCGACAGGGTTTAATTTTTCGGTAAATATCAATATGGATGCGACCGCAATAAAACTCAACTGAAAACCGATGTTCCATAACGCACCGGGAGACAGCAACAGAATAATAAAGGCCGCGGCAAGCAAGGAATTCATCGATGATTTTTTCCTTTGCAAAACAAAGGCCATAACCATCATTGAAGCCATTATGGCAGCTCTGATTGTTGACGGCGCGCAACCTGTCAGCAATACATAAATCCAAATAAGACAAATCGCGATTATTTTACCTGCCTTATGATGGCCTGCTAATGATAAAGGAAAAAACAGGATTAAAAGGATAGAGAGGATTATCCCTACATGAAGGCCGCTCACTGCTAATATATGAGCCATTCCGGCCGACGATAAAGTCTCTTTTGTTTCTGAAGATAAAAATGTTTTCTCCCCTAATAGAAGTGAAATTATAAAATTGGATGTTGAAGCGGAAAGTCGGGATTTTTCTATTTTGATGATTAAATCTTCTCTAAATTTTTCGAAAATATTACTTATAGAATTTGTTTCACCTGTTTTCCTAATCTCTTCTCCCTTTAAATTAATCTTATAATAAATACCTTCCCGCTTCATTCTTTCTGCATAGTTTTTCCATCTTTTCGAATCTGAACGAAACGGCAGGACTTCCCCTTTAAAATTTATAATATCTCCGCTTTTCCCTAAGTAACCGTCTGTTTGCAATAGAATACCAAGGTTTTTAAACCCGATTTCTTTTCCTGTGTTATTTGAAATCTTTTTTATTTTTACCTTAATTCGGTCGCTTGATGTTAGATTTTGAATTTCTTCAATCTCCCCTATATAATATAATTGTTTTTCAGTTATTTCTTCTTCAGTTTTCATCCTGAAATTTAATTCATAATTCCACGATCCTAAAAAGGCAAATAAAAAGAGAATCCATACAATATGATATCTTTTAAATTTAGAAGCCTTAACCGGATTTCTTGAAATAATATGAATAATAAGCCAGATTGCAATGGATAGTCCAAGACAAATTAGCGGGAAGCCATATCCGGGGAGCAGTTCGCTGCCAAGATAAATCCCTGAGATAAGACCAAGAAGAGGAAAAAGAAATGTTAGTTTCATTTTCCTCTATTTAAACTATTCGAAGTTCCATATTTCCCATGATCTTTCAGCCTGCAGCCGGAGCATTTCGAGTCCATTTTTTATTGTTGCTCCCATTTCTTTCGCTCTTCTCAAGAATTCTGTTTCCTCCGGATTATATATCAGATCATAGCAAATATGTTTCGGAGTCAGAAACTGATAGGGGATATCAGGAAAAAAATCTGTATCAGGAAACATTCCTACAGGAGTAGTGTTGACTATCAATAGATTTTCATCAATAGTCTTTTTATCCAAATCTTTATATGTGATTCTGTCGGGATCCGGGGTTCGGGAGACAAAGGTTGTCTTTATCCCAAGGTTTTTTAGAACATAATCCACGGCTTTGGAAGCGCCCCCTGTTCCCAAAATAAGAGCATCCTTAATATCCGGTCGAAGCAAGGGCAACAGTGATTGTCTAAATCCATAGACATCACTGTTGTAACCTTTAAGAATTATCTCTTCTTTTTCCCGGCTAATTTTAATCACATTTACGGCTTTTATTTTTCGGGTCTCTTCAGAAAGAGATGTCAAATAGGGGAGAACTTCCTCTTTATAAGGCACCGTTACATTTAAACCTACCAAATCAGCGTTTTCTTTTATCAATCCGGGAAGATCTTGGATGGCAGTTAAGGGAAAAAGTTTATACTCTGCATCTATCTTTTCTTTCTTAAATTTTGAAGAAAAAAAATCTGCAGAATAGGAGTGTCCCAATTTTTTGCCTATTAAGCCGTAAAGCTTCATTTTAAAGAATTTATCTGTTATTCTTTTACCAAATCGTCACTCTTTCTTCCTCGGGCATAAACATATCGTCTCCTTCTTTGATATCAAAGGCTTCAAAAAAAGGCTTTATATTCTTCAATGTGGCGTTCACTCTGTTTTTACCCAAGGAATGGGGGTCGGTTTTTGTCCTCACCAATTTCTCTTCATCGCGAATACTTCCGGCCCATACTCCTGCATAAGAAATGAAAAATCTTTGTAAAGGAGTTATTCCCTCCAAATCCTTTTTCTCATTTTCAACTAAACTATAAGCAGTCAGGGCTACATTCAAACCTCCTTGATCGGCGATATTTTCTCCTAAAGTGAATCTGCCGTTAGCATTTACTCCGGGAGCGATTTCAATCTTGTCAAATTGATCCACAAGTTTATCGGCAAGCTTATTGAATCTTTCGGCATCCTCCGGAGCCCACCAATCGGTTAGATTTCCGTTTTTATCGAATTGTCTTCCCTGGTCGTCAAATCCATGGGTCATTTCATGACCTATTACAACGCCTATTGCACCGTAATTTATAGCATCATCGGCTTTTAAATCAAAGTAAGGAGGTTGCAGGATACCGGCCGGAAAACAAATCTCATTCACAATAGGGCTGTAATATGCATTCACAGTTTGTGGTGTCATGTGCCATTCTGTCTTGTCAACCGGCTTTGTGAGTTTCGAGTAATTGTCTTTGGTGAACCAGACTGAAGCTTTCTGCACATTTTCTAAAAAAGACTCTTCCGGATCAATCTCAATCTCTGAATAATCTTTCCATTTATCGGGATAGCCGATCTTTACCGTCATATCCTTCAATTTTTCCTGAGCCTTCTCTTTAGTTTCATCGCTCATCCATTCAGTTTCAGAAATGTGTTTGGAAAGGGATTTACGAAGGTTTTCCACAAGATTAAGCATATAGTCTTTATTCTCCTGCGGGAAATATTTGGCAACATAAAGTTCTCCCACAGCTTCTCCAAACATTGAGCTTACGAGTCCCATCACTCTTTTCCATCTCGGCTGTTTTTCTTTCTGACCGCTCATCACTTTGCCAAACATTTCAAAATCGGCATCAATGAAGTCATCGCTCATAAGCCCCGTGGAATTTGAAATTATACTATAAGTCAGATAATCCTCTATTTCCTGCGGAGTAAGACTGTCAAGGATATTTCCTATTTTTTTGAGGAATTCAACAGAAGTTACGTTCACCTTTTCGATCTTCGACAAATTAAGAGCTTCAAAATATTTTTCCCAATCCGCAACTTTAAATTCTTTCTGAAGCTCTTCGATATTATAGATGTTATGACGCAAAACAGGATTTCTGCGATCTTCTCTCGTCATCTTGATTTCAGCGATTCTTTTTTCAATAGACAAGACGGTGTCTTTCACTCTTTCAGCATCTTTCTCATCATAACCGGCAAGCATCATTATTTTTTTTATATATTCTTCAAATGCTTTCAGGATCTTTTGATTTATTTCATTGTCTTCCAGGTAATAATCCCTGTCTCCCAATGAAAGACCGGTTTCTCCTATATGAAGAATATTTACGTTGGAATCAGCAGGGTCAGGACCAACTCCGGAACTGAAAAAAGAATCATCTATTCCATAATGAAGCCAACCAAGCAGACTCTCCCTGTTGTTTCCTTTCAGCTTCTCTTTCAATTGCTCGAGGGTTTCTTTTAACGGGTTTGATTTCTCTTCATTCAAGCGTTTTTCATCCATGCCCATATTATAAAGGTCGCTTATCTTTTGGGCGATGCTTCCTTTTTCTTTAGCCTTAGGATCTGAAGATAGAGTCAATATAAGTTCCTGGAGCTGCTTTCTCGTGTTTTCTCTAAGCACGTCAAAAGTGCCATAGGAAGTGTATTCATCCGTCATAGGATTTTTTTCTATCCAGCCTCCACACGCATATTCATAAAAATCCTTCTTCGGATCTATATTTTTATTTAGATTGGTTATATCTATTCCTTTTTTATCCATATTAAACATTTTTAATTCAATTTTAGTCAATTACATTTAGTAGAAATATAAAATTTATCTACTTGATTTTAAGAAGGGGATGATAGTAGATCCAATTCCATTTGAGCTTCTTCCCATTTTTCAGTTGTATCCTCCATCTCCTTTTTCTTGTCGGCATAGTTTTTTAGAAGCACTTCGTCTATCTCGCCTCGTGCCATTTTATCTTCCATCTCCGCAATTTCTGCTTCTAATTTTTCAATCAGTCCTTCAATCTGAGCCACAGATTTTTCAGCTTTTCTTATTTTACGGTCTTTTTCCTTCTTTTCTGCATAACTCAATTGGGCTGCGGAAATTTTTTTCTCCTCGTTTGATCCTTCAACTTTAGAAGGGCTTTTTGAGAGAGTGGAAATTTGGTCAGGATTCTTTTTACTAAGGTAATCATATATCCCTCCGATATATTCCCTCACCTTGCCGTCGGCAAATTCATAGACTCTGTCAACCAATCCATCTAAAAAATCTCGATCATGGCTAACAATTATGACCGTTCCTGTGAAATCTTTTATCGCTTTCTTCAGCACATCCTTAGTTCTCATGTCAAGATGATTGGTGGGTTCGTCAAGAATAAGGAAATTCACAGGTTCCAACAATAATTTAGCCATAGCAAGGCGTGTTTTCTCTCCCCCGGAAAGAACGCTGACTTTCTTATCTATATCATCTCCACGGAATAGAAAAGCAGCCAACAGATCTTTTAATCTTGTGCGGATATCACCTGTGGCTACATAATCCAACGTGTCGAAGACCGTTTTATTAGTTTCAAGCTTTTGAGCCTGATTCTGGGCAAAATATCCCGGTTTTACGTTATGGCCGATTTTAAGGTCTCCGGTGTAAGGAATTTCAGCCATTATGCATTTCACCAATGTAGATTTTCCCTCCCCGTTACTTCCGACAAAAGCTATCTTTTCACCTCTTTTCAGAGTGAGGTTCACATTTGAAAACACTGTGTGCTCTCCGTATTTTTTTTCTACATCTTCTATGATAAGCGGGTAATCTCCCGATCTCTCTGCAGGAGGAAATTTGAATGAAACCGAAGAAGTGTCGTTGGCATCTATCTCAATGGGCACAATTTTCTCCAATTGTTTTATACGGCTTTGCACCTGCACTGCTTTTGTTGCCTTATATCGGAATCTTTCGATAAATTCCTTTGTTTCCTCAATCAGTTTCTGCTGATTGTTGTATGCTTTCAGCTGTTGCTCGATTCTCTCCTGACGTAAGGCTGTAAAGGGTGAATAGCTAACTTGATAATCATAGATCTTGCCGCAAGAGATTTCCACAGTACGGTTTGTTACATTATCAAGAAATTTACGGTCGTGGCTCACCAACACTACAGCTCCGGAATTATTTATAAGAAACTTTTCAAGCCATTGGATCGAATTTATATCCAAATGATTGGTGGGCTCGTCTAAAAGGAGAAGGTCGGGTTTCTGCAGAAGGATTTTGGCAAGTTCTATCCTCATTCTCCAGCCACCGGAAAATTCGGAAGTAGGCCTTATGAAATCAGAGCGTTTGAAACCTAAACCCAATAGGGTCTTTTCAATTTCAGCATCAATATTCTCCGGAAATTTTAAAGAAATCAAATGTTGCAATTCATCTGCTTCTGTCAAGAGTTTCAAATAGTCTTCACTTTCATAATCAGTTCGCTTATCAATCTGCTCTCTTATTGATTGAAGCTTTTTCTCCATTTTATCTTTCTCTTCAAATGTCTTTTTTGTCTCTTCAAACACGTTTGTTTCGTCAGTGTGGTTCATTTCCTGAGGAAGATAACCTATTGTCATTTCTGAAGGAGAAGATACATTCCCGGATGTGGGACTTTGAAATCCGGCAATTATTTTTAAAAGTGTTGATTTCCCGGCACCGTTTTTTCCGACCAAGGCCAGCCTGTCACTTTTATTAATTGTGAAAGATATATTATCGAATAATGGTTTCGCTGAGAATTCTACTGAAAGATTATTTATACCGACCATAAATCTGTAGTCTTTACAATACTTTTCAAAATTACATAACTTTAATCATGTTTGTATATTTTTATTGTAATATTGGCCAATTTTACCTTATTATGATGCAATTTCATTATTTTTGCTCTATGAGTGAGGAAAATACAACTAAATAATTTATCTCATAACATTGTATAAGGGTAGATGTGCTAATGAAGATAAAGTCATTATTATGCAAGACGGGAAGTGGAATTCTTAAAGAAATAGTATTATCATATCCTAATAAATAGAAAAAACATAGGTAATTTTGCAAAAGAATAAAATGTAAACTTATCAAAGTTTATAAAAGCCAAAGAAAAGATATGTCAAAAGTAACGAAAGAAATGGCTCTCGAATATCATGAAGAGGGCAAACCGGGGAAAATAGAGATAGTTCCCACCAAACCATATTCTTCACAGAGGGATCTGGCTTTGGCATATTCTCCGGGAGTGGCTTTTCCTTGTCTGGAAATTGAAAAAAAACCTGAGGATGCCTATAGATACACCAACAAAGGAAATCTTATTGGAGTCATAAGCAACGGGACTGCCGTTTTAGGTTTAGGAGACATAGGGGCTTTGGCCAGTAAACCGGTGATGGAAGGGAAGGCTCTTCTATTTAAAATTTTTGCCGGTCTCGACGCTTTTGACATCGAGATAAATGAAAAGGATCCAGATAAGGTTATAGAAATAGTTAAAGCTATTTCCCCCACGTTCGGAGGTATAAATCTTGAAGACATAAAATCCCCCGAATGTTTCACAATAGAAAAAAGATTGAAAGAGGAGTGTGAAATTCCGATCATGCATGATGACCAGCATGGCACTGCAATAATCTCCGCGGCAGGTCTTTTGAATGCTCTCTTGATACAAGGTAAAAAAATTGAGGATATAAAGCTTGTAGTTAACGGAGCAGGGGCTGCTGCCATAAGTTGCACTAAGCTTTATGTCGCTTTAGGAGTAAGAAAAGAGAACGTAGTGATGTGCGACTCAAAAGGTGTGATCAGATCCGATCGTGAACACCTTAATGCTCAAAAACGTGAATTCGCCACGAATAGAGATGTACACACTTTGAAAGAGGCTCTTGTTGGAGCTGATGTGTTCCTCGGTTTAAGTGTGGCAGGAGTTGTAACCGCCGAAATGGTTAAATCAATGGCTCCCAAACCTATTGTTTTCGCACTCGCCAATCCAGATCCGGAAATAGCCTACGAGGAGGCTATTGAATCGCGTCCTGATGTTATAGTAGCCACAGGAAGAAGTGATTATCCAAATCAGATCAACAATGTTATAGGATTTCCATATATATTCCGTGGTGCACTTGATTGTGGGGCAACAGGAATAAATGAGGAAATGAAAATAGCAGCCGTGCATGCAATCGCAGACCTTGCCCGGCTCCCGGTTCCGGCAGTTGTGGATGAAGCCTACGGCCGTAATAATATAAAATTCGGCAGAGATTATATTCTTCCCAAACCGTTGGATCCACGGCTATTGACATCTGTTGCACCTGCAGTGGCTGAAGCTGCCGACAAATCCGGCATTGCAAAACGACCCATTAAAGACTGGGAAGCCTATCAGGCTAAGTTGCTCAGCCTTATGGGAGACGACGGAAAGATGATGCGCCGTCTTGTAGAATTGGCAAAAGAAGATAACCGGAAAGTTGTGATTTGCGAAGGAAACATGGACAACATGCTTCGCGCAGCAGTTCATCTCCTTCACGACGGAGTGTGTCGCCCCGTTTTGCTTGGAAATGAGGAGATGATTGAAAAAAGAGCTAATCGTCTTGGACTTGAATTGGATGGCATTGAGATTATTAATCCGCGTCATGACAGAGAAGAAGTGACCCGCCATCGTTATGCTTCAATTTTAGCAGCTAAAAAATCAAGAGACGGATTTACTTATAACCTGGCTCTCGAAAAAATGTATGATCGTTCATATTTCGGTATGATGATGGTTGAAGCCGGGGATGCGGATGCTTGTCTGGTTTCCACATATTCTGCCGGAGAGTCTATAGCAGAAGATCTTGCCTCTATCATCGGCCTTCAGGAAGGATATGATCATTTTGCAACAATGCATATTCTCAATACAAGAAAAGGCACCTATTATATTTCTGACACTGCTGTCAATCCTGATGCCGACACCGAGGCCTTAGTTGATATCACCCGACTAAGCGATAAGGCGGTGAGATTTTTTGCAAACGAACCAGTTATCTCCATGTTGTCTTACAGCAATTTCGGTTCTTCTAAAAAGGAAGAGGCAACTATGGTGGCCGATGCAGTCAAAATCCTACATGAATCTTATCCGGACATTTTGGTGGATGGAGAAATGCAAGTGGATTTCGCTCTCAACACTCATCTCAGGGATGAAAGATTTCCTTTCAATAAATTAAAAGGTAAAAAAGTCAACACTCTCATATTTCCGAATCTCACAGCAGCGAATGCCACATGGAAAATGCTGCTATGTATGGGCGTGGGTTCTATTATCGGGCCTATTCAGATAGGACTGAAAAAACCTGTCTATTTCATAAATGGAAATGCCACGGAAAGCGAGGTTTACGATATAGTTACTATTGCCGTTGTAGAAGCAGGCCTCAGAAGAAAGTAATAACGTTTTAAAGGAATTTGCAATTATCATAAATATTTTATGCAACAGATTAGAAATGTAGCTATCATAGCTCATGTCGACCACGGTAAAACTACTTTGGTTGATAAAATGTTGTTAGCCGGTAATCTTTTTAGAGATAACCAGACCACCGGTGAGCTTATACTTGACAATAATGATCTTGAAAGAGAAAGAGGTATAACTATTCTTTCCAAAAATGTCTCTATAAATTATAAAGACACGAAAATCAATATTATTGACACTCCGGGCCACGCAGATTTCGGCGGAGAGGTTGAGCGTGTCTTGAATATGGCCGATGGCTGTCTGCTTCTGGTGGATGCATTCGAGGGTCCGATGCCTCAAACTCGTTTTGTTTTGCAAAAGGCTATTAAGATGGGTCTGAAGCCTGTTGTAGTTATTAATAAAGTTGACAAGCCGAACTGTCGTCCTGAAGAAGTCAATGAGATGGTCTTTGATCTTATGTTTAATCTTGGTGCTACTGAAGAACAGCTTGATTTCCCGACTATTTATGGATCTGCCAAACAAAACTGGATGAGTTATGATCCTGCAGTCAAGACAAATGATATTTCTCCTGTGCTCGATGATATAATCAAATATATCCCGGCTCCTGAAGTGCTTGAAGGTGATCCACAGATGCTTATAACATCTCTTGACTATAGCAATTATGTGGGCCGAATAGCTATCGGAAGAGTGCATAGAGGGTCTCTTAAGGAGGGTATGGAAGTAGCCCTGTGTAAAAAAGACGGCAGTGTCTCAAAACAAAAAATCAAGGAGCTCCATACTTTTGAGGGAATGTCGCGTAAAAAAGTGAAGGAAGTGAAGAGTGGAGATATCTGTGCTATAGTCGGATTGGAAAATTTTGAAATCGGCGATACAGTTTCCGATCCTTTGAATCCGGAGCCTCTCCCAAGAATAGCCATCGATGAACCCACTATGTCAATGACATTCACTATTAATGATTCTCCTTTCTTTGGAAAGGATGGGAAATTTGTGACTTCCCGTCATATTGCCGAACGACTGGAAAGGGAGTTGGATAAAAATCTGGCTCTAAAAGTAACTAAAGGAGAAACTGAAGATAAATGGACAGTTTATGGCAGAGGTGTGCTTCATCTTTCTATATTGATTGAAACCATGAGGAGAGAGGGTTATGAACTGCAGGTAGGTCAGCCCCAGGTTATCATAAAAGAGATCGATGGAGTGAAATGCGAGCCTGTTGAAACCTTGACTGTAAATGTGCCGGAGGAGTATAGTTCCAAAGTGGTTGACATGGTTACAAGACGCAAAGGGGAGATTGTGTCAATGGAAACTCAAAACGACAGAATAAATATAGAATTCGTTATCCCGTCTCGTGGAATTATCGGGTTGCGTAACAATATTCTTACAGCAACAGCCGGGGAAGCTATAATGGCCCACCGCTTTTTGGAATATCAACCTTGGAAAGGGGAGATTGAAAGAAGAACCAATGGTTCTCTAATCGCTATGGAAGCCGGCACTGCCTACGCCTATGCAATAGATAAATTGCAAGACAGAGGAAGATTCTTCATTTTCCCGCAGGAAGAGGTATATGCAGGCCAAGTTGTGGGAGAGAATGCCAAGGAAGGAGATATCGTGGTTAATGTAACTAAATCCAAAAAATTAACCAACATGAGAGCTTCCGGTGCAGATGATAAAGCTAAGATTGTGCCTCCCGTTGTTTTTTCTTTGGAAGAAGCCTTAGAATATATCAAAGAGGATGAATATGTGGAGGTCACTCCCAATCATATCCGTTTGAGAAAGATTATTCTTGACGAAAACGAGCGTAAAAGAGCTAACCGCTCATAAGTATTGTCTTTGATGAAGAATTCTTTAAATCATACTATTAATCTTGCAGGTAGGCTAATTGATTTGTCGACCCCCAAGGTTATGGGAATTCTTAACATAACTCCGGATAGTTTTTACGACGGTTCGCGTTATTTGAAGGAAGAGGATATAGAAAAAAGAATTCTTCAGTTGATAAACGACGGAGCAGATTTTATAGACATCGGCGGCTGTTCCACCCGACCGGGCTCATATTCTCCTTCTCCGGAAGAGGAATGGTCAAGAATATCTTTGGGGTTGAAATTGCTTTCAGCAATTAGTCCGGGTTTCCCGGCGAGTGTTGACACTTTCCGTTCTGAAATAACAATAAAAGCTGTAGAATTATATGGCCCCGTGATCATCAATGATATCAGCGGAGGAAATTTAGACAAAAAAATGTGGGATACAGTGGCTGAGTTGAAAGTGCCTTATGTTTTATCTCACATGAGAGGGGCTCCTGAAAACATGGATTCCTTTTGTGAATATAAAGATGTTGTGTCTGAAGTGATAACTGAATTGTCTTGGAAACTTAATGAACTTTTCAGGAAGGGAGTTTGTGATGTTATTATTGATCCGGGATTTGGATTTGCAAAAACAATAGATCAAAATTTCAAAATCCTTGCTGAATTACAAGAGTTTATTAAGATGGATCAGCCTTTATTAGTGGGAGTGTCAAGAAAATCAATGATTTATAAGACTTTGGGCATCTCTCCGCAAGATTCGCTTTGTGGCACTGTAGCTCTTGACACGGTGGCCTTGATGAAAGGGGCAAACATCTTGAGAGTTCACGATGTAAAGGAGTCTGTGGAAATTGTCAAGTTGGTAAATATTATGAACTCTGTCTAAATCATGATTAGTTTCGGAATAAAAGATATTATCGATATCCTGATTATAGCAGTCATGCTGTTTTATATCTATAAAATGATGAAAAACAGCGGCACGCTAAGTCTATTTTACGGGGTGTTGATATTTTTTGTCTTATGGGTGCTTGCCTCGGAAATATTCGATATGCGCCTCACGGGGTCAATCCTGGATAAATTCATGGGGATTGGTCTTATTGTGCTTGTGGTTCTTTTTCAGGATCAGATCAGAAGGTTTCTCACAGATATAGGTTCCCATGGACGGATGAGGTTCTTGCGAAGAATTTTTAAACATTCCGAAAATGAAAATACGCGGCGTAAGGATATTTCAGCAGTGGTGTATGCCTGCATGACGATGAGCAAAACAAAAACCGGAGCCTTAATTGTTTTTCAAAATAAAATGCCGTTAAAGGAATATGAGGCCACCGGAGATATTATTGATGCAGATGTAAATGTGAGGTTGATAGAAAATATTTTTTTCAAAAATTCCCCTCTTCATGATGGTGCAATGATTATTGCCGACAATAAGATTAAATCAGTGGGATGCATTCTTCCGGTTAGCCATGCTATGGATATTCCCAAGACATTGGGGTTAAGACATCGGGCAGCGCTCGGAATGAGTCAGGCCACAGATGCAATATGCGTGGTGGTGAGTGAAGAAACGGGGAATATTTCAGTTGCAGCAGGAGGAAAATTCAATATTAAACTTAGCGCTCCTGAGTTAGACCATCTTCTTTCAGAATATTTATCAACTGATAATTAATGTTGATTTGAGAAATCAGCACTCGCTATTTTGTTTAAAAATGATTGTTTAATGCGGTTTCCTATATTTGGACTCTGCAATAGTTTCGTCGGTGTCTTCCATAATTGAAAGGTAGGAAGAGAATCTTGAGGGAGCTATTTTGCCGTCTTCAACATCTTTTATGACAGCGCAACCCGGTTCACCGATATGAAGGCAATCACTATATTTACATTCTGTTCCACTTTTGAATATCTCAGGGAAATAATGGCTCACTTGAGCCTTTTCAAATTCTATTGTTCCGAATCCTTTCACTCCAGGAACGTCAATCACATTTCCTCCCTCCGGCAATTCAATCATTTCGGAAAATGTAGTTGTATGTGTCCCTGTGTGATGGATGTCAGAAACTTCTCCTGTTTTGAGATTTAGACCGGGAACAAGACAATTTATAATGGAAGATTTCCCGACACCACTGTTTCCGGCTAACAATGATGTTTTATTTTTTGTGGTTTCCTTTAAATTTTCTATTCCGGTTCCTGTCTTTGTCGATGTGAAAATAACCTTATATCCTATTTCTTCATAAAGGGTTTTTAGTTCCTGGGCATATTCTGTAATTGCTTCGGTCCAAGTGTCTTGTTTATTGAAAATCAATACCACCGGAATTGAGTAAGCTTCAGCAGTAGCTAAAAATCTATCAATAAATGTCAGGGGAGTTTCAGGATTAAAAATTGTTGCTACCAGCAAAGCCTGATCTATATTTGCAGCTAAAATATGACTCTCTTTTGAGAGGTTGGAGGCTTTCCTTATTATATAATTTTTTCTTTTCTCGATATCTACAATATAATAGGCATCGTCAGAAGCATAATTAATCTTAACTCTGTCTCCGACTGCCACGGGATTGGTGGTCCGGATGCCTTTTATTCTGAAATTCCCTTTGATTCTGCAAGGATAAATTTCTCCCGTGTCGGATTTCACAAGATAGGAGCTGCCCGTATTCCTGATCACAGTGCCTTCAATCGCAGATTCTGCCTTTATTGTTATTTTCTTTTTCTTTTCACTCATCTCTGCAAAATTAATGAAATGATTATATTTTAATGTCTATTTATATAGCTTTTATCCCTTATTTTTGTTCTTTAAATAAGAAAAATGTTGATTATAAGAGTAATTAATAAAAAAAATCGCATTTTTTTACTACTTTTGCACAAAATTTTTGTTATAATATTAAAGAGGCATACGAACAATTAAGATTAATGACCTCAGTGAAGTAGAAAAAAGAAGTTTAATAAATAATTTTAATGTTATGAACATTGAATCAATTGGCACCTGGGCCGGAGAAGTTTACCAGGCACTCGAAAAAACAGATACTCACATTCTTGGATTGAAAGAACTCAAGAAAGCAACAAAGTTGAAAAAAGACGAAATCATGGCAGCTCTCGGTTGGCTCGGTAGAGAAGGCAAAATCGTTATTGCCATGAATGACGAAGAAATTGCTGTTAATCTTGTTTAAAAATAAATAACAGTATATCTTCCAATATTTTATTGGATATGAATCAAAAAAACAGGGTGATCGTTCCTACAACGTTCACCCTGTTTTTTTGACTTCATATTAATAGAAGTCATTTATTTTTAAATCCGGTAAAGTTCTTTTATGTTTATTTTCTGAAAGGGATGCAACAAACAACTCTCACCGGAACAGCTGTTCCTTGATAAATGCCCGGAGTCCATAGCGGCATCTCGGAAATTATTCTGACGGCTTCGTTATTAAGAGAAGTTTCTACGCCTCGTAACACTTTTATATGGCTGATTTTCCCATCGGGATGGACTATAAAGGAACAAGTGACCCGACCTTGTATGCCGTTTTTATATGCTTCTGCCGGATATTCTCTTGTTGAATTAATAAAATCAATTAATGAATTTCCTCCGCCGGGGAATTCAGGTTTAATATCCACGTAATCAAATTCATAGACTTCAGTGAATTGTTGCATTCCATTTTCCATTTTTCCATTGCTGACTTTGCAGGTCTGGGAATTTGCGGACTGGCTGAAAATGAGTGTCAATAAAATGACGATTGTTGATAAATAGCGACTGTTCATTTAGTTATTGTCTCCAATTGCTATGCAAATTTATTTTCATATTAGTTGTTTTGCAAGTGTTTGATTTACATAATTTATTTATTTAAATATGTTTTACATTTATTCACAGTTCTAATAATCTAATTTATGCTTTTAGCTGTTTTTTAACAATACATTTTATTTGTATGCGTTATATTTTTGTGGATATTGAGTCCAAAGAATTTTTGAAAGTGAAAAACAGTCTAATTTCCTTTTCTTCAAAAATTATCATCATCTTCGTGCTTTTATTTTTTGGTACATCCCAAATAAAGGCTGATGGAGGTGATTCGGCTTATGATTTTCTTATCATACCGAGTTCAAGCTATGTCTTTGGTATGGGAGGGGTGAATGTATCTTCAATGCAAAACGATTTGGATCTTGCCGAGCAGAATCCTGCATTAATAGGACAGGAAAACGACAGGCAGCTCAAACTTGGCTACATGCTCTATTACGGCAATTCTAATTTTGCGGGAGCACGATTTGGCATGAATGCGGGAAGGCACGGAGCCTGGGCTGCAGGTATCAGATATCTAAACTACGGAAATTTTAAAGGTTATGAATCCGATGGTTCCTATTCCGGAGATTTTTCAGCGCAGGATATTGTAATTGAAGGAACCTATTCTCATGATTTCACTTATCGTCTGCGTGGGGGTATAAATGTAAAAATGGCTTACAGTTCCTATGAAAGATATTCCGCATTTGCCTTGGCAGCCGATTTAGGTATTTGTTATTATGATGACGACCATGATCTTTCTTTCGGTCTTGTTCTAAAAAATATGGGAGGCCAATTGAAAAGATTCGAAGATAAATACGACCATCTGCCATTTGATATTCAGATGGGTATCACAAAAGGACTCGGCACATCTTTCTCGTTTTCTATAACCGCTTTTCATCTAACTAAATGGAGACTTCCTTATTATTATCATTCCGATGGGGAAGAGGTATTGAAAAAAGACCCCGGATTCTTTAAAAACTTTTTCCGCCATTTAATCTTCGGAATTGAATACAACCCAAGCGATAAGTTTTATATCGACCTTGCCTATAATTATAAAACGCAAAGCGATAACAGCTCTTATCAGAGAAATTTCTTCTCAGGTTTCTCTTTGGGAGGTGGAATTCGGGTAAAAGCTTTTTCAGTCGGACTTGGTTATGCCTTGCCTCATAAAGGAGCATCTACATTACTGTTAAATCTTGGAATGGACATTTCAGATTTAATGCAATGACTCCCATTCATTTATTAAGATATAAAGCGTATAATAGGTAAAACAAAGAGAAAGAAAGGGAAGAGAATCCCCTGATTTTGTATATTCCAAAAAAAAATGTAAATTTGCAGTTGGAAATCTTCAATCTCTGGCATGATAAAGAGGCTTGCTAAATTGAAGATATTAAAACAATATAAAAAAATTATGGATTTAATTAAAGTTGTAGAAGAAGCATTTGCGACTCCTAAAAAGAAATTTGACGACTTCGGTCCCGGCGACACTGTAAATGTGGCTTACCGCATTAAAGAAGGTAACAAAGAAAGAATCCAGCAGTATCGTGGTGTGGTTATCAAAATCAACGGTAGCGAAGACAAAAAAAGATTCACAGTACGCAAAATATCAGACGGCGTAGGTGTTGAAAGAATTTTCCCGATGGATTCTCCGTTTATTGAATCTGTTACAGTTACAAAATACGGTAAAGTTCGTCGTGCAAAACTTTATTACCTCAGAAAACTCACAGGTAAGAAAGCGAGAATTAAAGAACGTCGCGTTAAGAAAGCTGAAGCTTAATATCTGTTCGCGACAATAAAAAATATACCCTGTTCAAGTAAGGACGGGGTATTTTAATAAAAACATAAACCCTTATATTTATGTCTCAAAAAGCGCTCTTAATTATTCTTGACGGTTATGGCATCGGAAGCCACGGCAAGGAAGATGCCATATATAATACTCCCACTCCATATATGGATAAACTCATGGCAGAATATCCACATTCCGAATTGCAGGCAAGTGGTGAAAATGTTGGTTTGCCCGACGGTCAGATGGGGAACTCGGAAGTGGGTCATTTAAATATCGGAGCCGGCAGAGTGGTATATCAGGATCTTGTGAAAATAAACAGGGCTATTGCCGACGGTTCTTTCGCTAAAAATCCTGAAGTGAGATCTGCATTTGAATATGCTAAAAATCATAATGTGCCTATCCACTTCATGGGTCTTGCATCAGCAGGAGGAGTGCATTCAAGCCTCGATCATCTTTATGCACTTTGCGACACAGCTAAGACTTACGGACTATCCAAAGTTTTCTTGCATTGCTTTATGGATGGAAGAGACACCGACCCGAAAAGCGGTGCCGGTTTCTTGCGCGAAATAAAGGATCATTGTGATAAATCTGCCGGAGTGATTGCTTCGGTTGTGGGCAGATACTATGCCATGGACCGCGACAAGCGTTGGGAACGCCTGAAAGAGGCTTATAATATGCTTGTTTATGGTGAAGGCAAGAAAACAGATAATGTCATTGAGGCTGTTGAAGAATCCTACAAAGAAGGAGTTACGGATGAATTCCTCAAGCCATTTGTCAATGACGAGGTCGACGGCAGAATAGGAGCCGGTCATGTCGTGATTTTCTTCAATTATAGAAACGACCGTGCAAAGGAAATGACGATTGTTCTCACCCAACATTCTGAAGACGGCATGAATCCTATTCCTGATCTGCAATATTATTGTATGACTCCTTATGACGATTCTTTTAAAGGAGTTCATATACTTTTTGCAAAATCAGACGTGCCCAACACTCTTTCGGAATATCTTTCTTCACAAAACAAGAAACAGTTGCATATCGCTGAAACAGAAAAATATGCACATGTCACTTTCTTCTTCAATGGAGGCCGTGAGAAACCGTTTGAAGGTGAGGAACGCATTTTGGTGCCTTCTCCGAAAGTTGCGACTTACGACCTGCAGCCTGAAATGAGTGCTCCGGAAGTGACTGAAAAACTCGTAGAAGCTATCGATTCGGAAAAATATGACTTTATCGTAGTTAATTTTGCTAACGGTGATATGGTGGGACACACCGGAGTCTATTCAGCAGTGCAAAAAGCTATAGCAACTTTAGATACATGTGTTGAAAAAGTAGTTGAAGCTGCCAAAAATCACGGTTACGGCACAATCATTATTGCCGACCATGGAAATGCCGACTTTGTAGTGAATGCTGATGGAAGTCCAAACACTGCCCATTCTTTAAATCCAGTGCCTTTCATATATGTTGGCAATAAAAATGCGAAGGTGGAAAATGGTCGTCTTGCCGATGTTGCACCTTCAATCCTACATATCATGGGCCTTCCGCAGCCTTCCGATATGGATGGTCATGATCTTATCTCAGATTAAATAATTTTATAATTATTCATGTTAATGGATAACTATAACTTTAAGAAGTTACTGCTCCCATTTTTGGGAGCAGCAGCTTTTTGTTTGGCAGGGAGTGCTGAAAAATTAGTTATTCTTCACACTAACGACACTCATTCTTCCATTGAACCCTTTGCAGATGGCACGAGTGGCATTCTGCAACGCAAAGCAATTCTGGATTCCGTAAGAAAAGTAGAGAAAAACGTTATAACCGTTGATGCAGGAGATGTTGTTCAAGGTTCATTATATTTCAAGTATTTTAACGGTGACGTGGAATATCCTCTTATGAATATGAGCGGATATGATATTAGAATATTAGGAAACCATGAATTCGACAATGGAATGGAATCCTTAGCAAATTATTATAAGAAAGTGGAAGGAGAGGCTCTTTCTGCAAATTATGATTTCTCGGGCACTACATTGGATGGGATTTTCAAACCTTTTACAATCAAGGAAATTGATGGCAGGAAAATAGGTTTTATCGGAGCAAATATTGACCCGGCAAGCATAATCTCTACAAAAAATATAGATGTCAATTTTAAAGAAGTCATTCCAACCATAAATCAGTGGGCTTCTTATCTTAAAAATGAAGAGAAATGCGATCTTGTCGTGGTTGTGTCGCATATTGGATATGAAAAAATCAATGATAAAACCACAGATGTAGAGTTGGCGCAGTCAAGTGAAAATATAGACTTGATTATTGGAGGGCACACTCATACTTTGATAGATCCCCAACATCCGGAAATCAATTCTTCTTTGATTAATAATTCCAAGGGGCAACCGGTGAGAGTTGTTCAGGCAGGCAAATATGGAAAATATATCGGTAAATTAACGATAGATCTTGATAATCTTCCTTTAGCGGGAGGTGAACAAATAGATTATGAGTTAATTCCTGTCACAAATCGTTTCTCGCCTGATCAATTGGATGCTCGAATGATTGAATTCATTAAACCATATCAGGAAGCTGTAGATTCTGTCAACAATGTTATTATAGCTTATTGTTCCCAAGATTTAAAGAAGGAAAGAACAGGAGGTTTGCCGAATCTCACTGCAGATATCACTTTCCAATACGGACGTGAGGTGGTTGATTCATTGCGTAAAGAGGGAATAGATTTGCCAAACGTAGATTTGTCTATTATGAATGTCGGTGGAATAAGACTCGATATGCCAAAAGGAAAAATTACTGAAGGGCAGATACTTTCCACTTATCCTTTCACAAATCTTTTTATGCTTATTTCAATAAAAGGAAAAGATATAATTGAAGCAATGCGTGTCAGTGCTTTGAAGGGAGGGGAGGCAATCAGTAGCAATATGAGGGTTATCACGGATAAAGATGGCAATCTTAAGAAAGTTATAATCGATGGTAAGGAAATGGATCCTGATAAAGAATATGTTGTGGCCACAATCGATTATATTGCAGAAGGTAATGATGATCTCGTAAGCATGGCAAATCATAAAAAATTGTTTGTCAGTGATGATGAGATTAGTGTGCCGATTCTTCATTGGATAAAAACTCAAAACGCATTAGGTCTTGAGATAGACCCGGATATGAGACCGCGTTTTGTAATTGATATCGCAGACGTGTCAACCGAAAATAATTGATTTAAACATGAGATTCTTTTGGCTATTTTTATTTCCTTTATTATTAGCAGCCGGAGGGTGTAAAAAATCTACCTCCGATAAGGAAACTGTGCAGGAAGAATCTTTTGATAAATTGACTGATATCACAAATAGAGCTCAACAATATGCAGATTCTGTCTTTGAAACTCTATCCTTAGAAGAGAAAATAGGACAGACCTTCATGCCTTCAATTAATACGTCTTCCACACCATATAACATGGCCTATTATCAGAAGCTGATTGATGATTATCATGTCGGAGGAATTGTCTTGGCAAAGGGAGATGTGGAATCTGCCAAAAAAATCGCGGAAATAGGGAGGCAGGCAAAAGTGCCTCTGTTCATTTCAATTGATGCTGAATGGGGATTAGGAATGAGGCTTGCCGATGCTCAAGTTTTTCCAATGAATGGAAAAATACGTAAAGATGCTGAGGAATCCTTATTATTTGACTATGGGCGTGAAGTTGGTCGTGAATGTAGAACTTATGGTATCAATATGGTTTTAGGACCGGTTGTTGATGTTGTTGAATCAAGACGCGGTGTTATCGGTTCCCGTTCATTCGGTGGCGATGTGAAGACTGTATCAAATATGGGAGTGGCTTATGCCAAAGGTCTGGAATCTATTGGCGTAATTAGTGTTGCAAAACATTTTCCGGGTCAGGGGAGCTCTATAACGGATAGCCATCGGGGCACAGCGCCCGTATATCGCAATATCACCGCGCTTGACAGTATCGATTTCCTTCCTTTTAAAATGTTTATTAAATCAGGGCTAACAGGGGTCATGGCAGGTCATATTCAGCTTTTAGCAGTGAATCCTGATGGACTTCCTGCCACTGTCTCTCCCGATATTCTAACTACTTTGCTGCGCGATGAAATGGGATTTAAAGGCTTGGTTATTACCGATGCTTTCTCCATGGGAGGAGCGCATGGATATTCTGCCTATCAAGCTTTGGAAGCCGGAGCTGATATAGTATTATGCCCGCTTAATATGGAAAAGGAGATTGGCAAAGTCATTGATAAAGTGAATGAAGGGGAGTTGGATATGACGCTTATAGACGACAGATGCCGAAGAATTCTATTTATAAAGGCTTTATTCGGATTGTGGAATCCGGAGAATAATGAAAAGGAAGTTGAAGATTATTATCTTGAACGCGAGAAATTGATTCGTGACCTTCAATTTGCAGAGTAATAGCTAAATTCCCGTCATTTATTTATAAGGTTAAAATATTAATGCTGTATTTGTCAGGATTAAATGTTGTCTTAAAGAAAAATTTTTAATCTTTTCTTTGAAGCCAATTTTTATAATTTCATGCTGTCTTGATAACTGAAGAATCCGTTGGCAGTCACTATCACATGATCAAGAAACCTTAAATTCATAAAATTACAAGCTGTTTTCAATTCCTGAGTAAGTTTGTCATCTTGGGGACTCGATACTTTACTTCCGGACGGATGATTATGACAAAGAATTAATCCGTCGGCATTTTCCAGCAAAGCATGCTTTATGGCAACTTTCAAATCAAAAAGGGAAGCAGTGCTTGTGCCGGAAGTCATCTTCAATTCTTTAATTATCTGATTTCGCCGATTCAGATACAAAACCCATATCTCCTCATGATCAATATTTCCAATCGTGTGTCGCATTCTCTCATAGATCTGATTAGAATGTCTAATGGGTTCCTCTTCCGGGATCTCCTCCTTGCAATATCTTTTTATAAGTTCTAAGGCAGCCTCTACCTGAATGCATTTTGTCATCCCGATTCCTTTAAGATCCATCAGTTCTTTTCTTGTTCGTCTTTCCAAACGATGAAGCGAACCTTTATTCATCTTCATCAAATCCCGACATAAATCTGTTATAGGATAGCCGGGAGTGCCTGTGCGAAGAATCAAAGCCCACAATTCCGGAATGCTCAACACTCTACAACCATATTTTTCAGCTTTCTCCCGAGGCTGTTCATCTGCATCCATTTCCTTAACAGTTCGAACTGTTTTCTCCGGAATCGCATAATCTCTGTGGGTAATATCAGTTTCTTCCTGCATTCTCTATTTCTGTTATTTTCCTTTTCTTCTTATCACCTCCTCTTCTATGTTCCTTCCATGGCGCAATAGAATTTTCCAAGTGTAAGCTCTAATAAAACCTGTGCCATATCCTCCGAGCTGTATTAGCGAAGCCGGCAAAGCAAGTGAGGCTATCTTCAGATTTTTAGTTTTCCATAAAGCTGCCAGGAATAATAGGACAAAGTAGGCTATCAACGGTAGGATAAACCATTTATTAAAAAATGAAGCCACACACAAACCAATTCCGAATATTACAAATAAAGCCGGCAGCCAATGCACTAATTTCATTGATCCGGGATAAAGCAGCTGCAATGTGATTCGCGACATTCCGAAGGTGTGCACCTGATGCCAGAATTTCTTAAAATCAACCCTCCTTTTATGAAAAACTTTCACTTCAGGATAAAGGCATATCTTATATCCTCCGAGTTTTATCCGGGTGCTCATATCGATATCTTCGCTAAACATTTCCCGAAAACCACCTACTTTTTCATAAACTTCCCGTGAGAATCCCATATTAAATGTGCGGGGTGTGAATTTTTCAAGGCTCTTTTTCCCACCTCTTATACCTCCGGTGGTCAGAAAGGATGTCATTGAAAAATTTATAGCTTTCTGAACATCACTGAAGGATTCATGCGCAGAATCCGGGCCACCGAAACAATCTGTGGGATTTTCTTGTAATGATTTTTTAAGCGAAGAAATATAATCAGGAGGCAATATACAATCAGAGTCGACGAAGATTAAAAAATCTCCGTCGGCTCTTTCTATACCGTAATTTCTTGCAATGCTTCTTCCCTCGTTGGATTTATAATAATATTTGAGTCTCAAAGAATCAATTCTTGACTCGCAAGCTTTTTTGCAATCCACAGTAGAACCATCTTCCACCAAAATGATTTCAAAGTCTTGGTCGGTTTGATGTTCCAGGCTTTCCAACAATTCATCCACTTCATCAGGCCTGTTATATACAGGAACTATAATGGAAAAAAGGGGAGAGCTGTGGGGCGGCATGTGCTGAGGCTATATTGAGATTTGCAATCTCAGGGTTGATTAAGCTTTTACTCTGCCTACATAGTCGCCGGTGCGAGTGTCGACTTCAATGAGCTCACCCTCATTGATGAAAAGAGGCACTCTTACTGTAGCTCCGGTTTCTACGGTAGCAGGCTTCAATGTGTTTGTTGCTGTGTCGCCTTTCAATCCCGGTTCGGTATATGTGATTTTCAAAGTAGTCTTTATAGGCATTTCTGCATAAAGAACTGTATCTGTTGAAGCATCTGACACAACCTCCACGGTGTCTCCTTCTTTCATAAAATCAGCTCCGGTCACCAAGTCTTTCTTGATAGGAATCTGTTCGAAAGTTTCATTATTCATGAAGATATCGTCGCCTCCGTCATTGTAGAGGAACTGATAGGGACGTCTTTCCACTCTCACGTCTTCGAGCTTTTCACCGATGTTGAATCGACGTTCGATTACTCTGCCATCAACCACATCTTTGAGCTTTGTTCTCATGAAAGTGTTGCCTTTACCCGGCTTCACATGAAGGAATTCTACACAGAAATAGAGACGGCCATCCAATCTGATACAGGTGCCGTTCTTGATGTCTTGAGCGTTCATCATATCGCTTAAATTTTCTTTTGTTTATATTGCAAAGTTACTAAAAAGAATAGATATATAAAATAAAACAATTAACTGTGGCGTTGAATTTTGAGATAATATGTCATGATTTTTTATTAATTTTGTATTTAATATCGATTTTAAATTAGAATTAACTTATCAACATGAGTAACGATCAAAAACCGATTTCTTCCCCGACAGAGCTCTTAAGAGACAAAGGTTGGGCACGGTGGACAGCATTGGTGCTTCTTGCCAGCGCTATGTTTTTTGCTTATATTTTTATGGATGTCCTTTCGCCGCTGCAGGAATACCTGCAGAGCACAAAAGGATGGGATCCTGATGCCTACGGACGTTTCGCCGGTTCTGAAACATTCCTGAATGTATTTGTCTTCTTCCTGATTTTTGCCGGTATTATCCTTGACAAAATGGGAGTCCGGTTTACAGCTATTCTTTCAGGAGCTGTAATGTTTGTCGGAGGATTCATAAATTATTATGCACTCACGGATGCATTCCAGAATAGCGGACTTGCCACATTCATGGACAATTTCATCAATTTGCCCAATACATGGTGGAACATCACTCCTTTTTATGAAGGTATGCCCGCTTCAGCAAAGTTATCCGCTCTTGGATTTATGATTTTTGGTTGCGGATGTGAAATGGCAGGAATCACAGTATCACGTGGTATTGTAAAATGGTTCCAAGGCAAGGAGATGGCCCTCGCAATGGGTACAGAAATGGCTCTTGCCCGCGTGGGTGTAGCTGTTGTGGTCTTGGGTTCACCTTTCCTGGCTACTCTGGGAGATAAAATCAACGTTTCCCGCTCTATGGCTGTAGCTGTGCTGCTTCTTCTTATCGGGCTTATCTCTTTCATAGTCTATGCCTTCATGGATAAGAAACTTGAAAAAGAAATGGGAACATCGGGCGAAGAAAAAGATGATCCTTTCAAAATTTCAGACTTGAAATACATTTTCTCTTCAAAAGTTTTCTGGATTGTTTCACTTCTCTGCGTTCTTTATTATTCAGCTATCTTCCCATTCCAGAAATACGCAATCAATATGCTCCAGTGTAATCTTGGCATTACAGCCCAGGATGCAGGTTTCGTATTCTTTGTTTTCCCGTTGGGAGCAGCAGCCGTTACCCCTCTTCTCGGAAACTTCCTTGATAAGAAAGGTAAAGGAGCGACCATGCTGATTTTTGGTGCGATTCTGATGATTATCTGCCATCTTACTTTCGCTTTGGTGCTTCCGGCAACTCAGTCAACCATCATAGCTTACGGGGCTATCATTCTTCTCGGTATCAGTTTTTCTTTGGTACCCGCTTCTCTTTGGCCCTCAGTTCCTAAATTAGTGGATAACAAGCTTCTTGGTTCAGCCTACGCTGTGATTTTCTGGATCCAGAATATTGGTCTTTATGCCTTCCCGATGATTATTGGCGCTGTTCTTACGGCAACAAATCCCGGAGTGGAAAATCCAATGGATTATAATTATACTGTGCCTATGCTTGTCTTTGCAAGTCTTGGTGTTTTGGCATTAATTCTTGGTGTCACTCTCAAAGCATTGGATGCTAAGAATCATTATGGTCTTGAACTCCCGAATATCCAAAGCACAGAAGCTGAAGAAGAGGCTCTTGGAGCAGAGGTTATCGCTGTTGAAGAATAATGAACAAACTGCTGAGATCGAAACTTGTTGCATGGCTTGCAATGGCTATCGTCGTTGCCGTCATAATAATGACTTTCAGATTTCGCACAGTCTGGTGGGCTTTTATTGACGAATTCTTTGCATTTATGGCAGTTTTCTGCCAGTTGGCAGCTGTCTATCTTTATTCTTTAAATCGTTATATAGGAAAGAAACTGCAAACCTTTGCCACCATTTTTGGCGTCTTAATGATTCTTTCCTTTATAGGAGAATACATAGCATATCTCGTCATTTATAGTCCTTGACAATTTAGATAAAGCAAAAAAAAGTGGATCAAAATGAAAAAATTTTGATCCACTTTTTTAGGTTGTAATATTTATTTATTCCGGAAGCGCAGCGTTGGTCTTTCTTACTGCTTCTGCACTCTTACGGAAGAGTTCTTTCTCTTCATCATTAAGTGGCAATTCGATAATCTTTATTATGCCGCCTTTGCCAAGCAAACAAGGAACACCGATGCAAATATCTTTTTCACCATATTCACCGTCAAGCAGTGCTGAACAGGGAATAATTGCGAGCTGGTTGTGAAGGACAGCTTCTGCCACTTCAGCTGCCGCTGCACCCGGTGCATACCATGCAGATGTGCCCAAAAGTTTTGTAAGAGTTGCTCCACCCACCATTGTGTCGGCAACTATCTTGTCGAGTTTTTCTGAATCAAGATATTCTGTTACAGGGACACCTCTAAGTGTGGCAAATCTCTTCAAAGGAATCATGGTTGTGTCGCCATGGCCACCGATCACCATACCTTCCACTTCATTTGGATTTGCACAAAGAGCATCGCTCAGATAATATTTGAAACGGCTGCTGTCAAGCGCTCCACCCATACCGATTATTCTGTTTTTCGGCAATCCGGATACCTTGTGAATAAGATATGTCATTGTATCCATAGGATTTGAAACACAGATAATCACTGCTTCAGGACTGTGTTTGAGCACATTGTCTGTCACCATCTTTACAATGCCGGCATTTACTCCTATGAGTTCTTCACGAGTCATTCCCGGTTTACGGGGTATTCCTGATGTGATGATCACAATATCGCTGTCTTTAGTCTTTTCATAATCGTTGGTTACTCCGACAACTCTTGTATTCATATCAAGAAGGTTGGCAGTCTGCATCATATCCATGGCTTTCCCTTCGGATATTCCTTCCTTGATATCGATCATTACTACTTCATCAGCAATTCCACGTATGGCTAATACATTTGCTGCTGTGGCGCCTACATTACCTGCGCCTACAACTGTTATTTTTGACATAGTTTTAAATTTTTAGGTGTTTGCAAATTTATTGAAATTTTCTTTTTGTGTCAATAGAAATCCTCTATCAATTTTTCAATTCTTCCGGACCCTCTCGGATAATCTCGGGTTCCGTTCCTGTGCAGTCTATAATGGCGGATGGTTGAAGCTTGCCATCCTCCCCCTCTATTATCAGATCAACCTTGTCTTCATAGGATTCTGCTATTAAATCCGGATTTATGGCATAATCTTCATCTTCATACATTATAGAAGTGCTCAGAAGGGGATTTCCTAAAGCTGAGACTATCGTACGGTCGGCCTCATTATCAGGGATTCTTATACCCACTACTTTCCTCCCTTTGAATGCCCGGGGCAATGATGAGGCTGCTCTAAATAAGAATGTGAAAGGCCCGGGAGTGTTTTCTTTCATTAATTTGAATGCATAATTGTCAAATTTAGCATAATCTGAAACCATGGATATATCATTGCATAATATAGACAAGTTGGTCTTCTCCGGATTGATGCCTTTTAATTTGCATACTTTCTCGATAGCCTTTGGATTCAGGGCATCACAAGCCACCGCATACAGTGTGTCTGTGGGCAACACAATTATACCCCCGTCTTTCAAAACCTGTAAAACAAGTTCCAAATGTTTTCCGGATATACTGTTATTGTAAATCTGAATTTTTTCCATGGTATTTTTCTTTTATTTTTTTCTTATCGCAACTTTCTGACAAAGAACATCCGCAACACGGACTATTATTCTTCTTCTGTTTTCTGAATATTTTCCAAATGATCCACCCGCAAGCAACCAAAAGAATTATTCCCACAATGGAATATTGAATTATCATGTTGGCATTATAAGCTTCCAGCAGACTCATTTTTTCTTAGCAGATGTTTTCGTTTTTCCTTTACTCTTTTTATCATTTTCATCCGGAAGCGCGGCAATCCTTCGGTCGCTGTTGTCGCTCATTACGGAAATAGTTATCTCCATCACCATCTTCTTTATCTCGTCGATGAATTCTGCGGCACTATAATCGCCCGATTCTATCTTTCTGAGTTTGCCTTCCCAGATACCTGTGAGACGAGGGCTTTTGAGCAACTCCTCTTTTATCAAAGACATAAGTTCCATGGCTGCCGGAGTGGCCTTTATCGATTTTCTCTCTTTTACGATATATCCTCGTTTATAAAGAATTTCAATGATTGCTGCACGCGTTGAAGGTCTGCCGATTCCGTTGGCTTTTAAAGCTTCCCGAAGCTCTTCATCTTCCACCACACTGCCTGCGGTTTCCATTGCTTTAAGCAAAGTGCCCTCTGTGTAGTATTTCGGGCTCTGAGTCGTTTTTTTAACCAATTTAGGTTTGTGAGGCCCGGTTTCTCCTATTGTAAAGGAGGGTAAAATGGAATTTTCTTCCTCTGTTTTTGAATCGCCCTCTTTATCATTGGTGTCTGTATATACGCTCTTCCAACCCGGGTCTGTCACTTTTTTCCCGGTAGCCTTAAATTTATAATTGCCTACTTTAGCCCCGATAATTGTCTGCATGAATTTGAAATCAGGATAAAAAGACGCAATGAATCTTTTTGCTATAAGGTCAAATACATCTTTTTCTTTTTGACTCAGAGTGTCGGGTAAAGGTTGACCGGTGGGTATTATGGCATGATGGTCTGTTATCTTTGAATTGTCGAATACTTTTTTGCTCTTTGTAAGCTTTTTGCCTCTTAAAGGTTGTAACAATTGGGTATATTGGGTTAAGGAATTCAATATTTTACCACATTCCTTATATATGTCCTCCGGTAAATAGGTGGTGTCAACTCTCGGATAGGTTGTGAGTTTCTTTTCATATAAGGATTGGATTGTCTTCAAAGTATCATCAGCTCCCAAATTAAGTTTTTTGTTACATTCAACTTGCAAAGAAGTCAGGTCAAAAAGTCGGGGTGGTGCTTCCTTTCCGGCTTTCTCAGAAATATCAAGTATTTCTAAAGGCAGAGCCTTTATCTTTTCGATAATCTCTTCGCCTTTTTCTTTCTGCTCAAATTTTTTCCCTGAATAGGAGAAAATTGTGTCTCTATACTCCGTTTTCAGCTCCCAATAATCCTGAGGCACAAAATTATCTATCTCATATTGACGGTTTACAACCAAAGCAAGGGTAGGGGTCTGCACTCTACCAATAGACAGAATCCTTCCTCGTTCCCCATATTTCAAAGAATAAAGTCTTGTGGCATTTAATCCCAATACCCAGTCGCCTATTGCACGACATAGACCGGCCATATACAACGGCTCAAGATCTTTCTCCGGTTTGAGATTTTTAAAACCCTCTTTTATTGCTTCATCTGTCATGGAGTTGATCCAAAGTCTTTTCACCGGCTTTTTGCATCCGGCTTTCTGCATTACCCAACGTTGAATCAATTCTCCTTCCTGTCCGGCATCCCCGCAATTTATAATTTCATCACATTTCAATATAAGGTCAGCTATTGTTTTAAATTGCTTTTTATAGGTGTCGTTTTCTATAAGTCTTATTCCAAACCTCGGTGGTATCATTGGAAGAGCAGACATTGACCAATGTTTCCATGAAGCCGTGTAGTCTGCCGGCTCTTTCAGACAACAAAGATGACCGAAAGTCCAGGTTATACAATATCCGTTACCTTCGATATATCCGTCATGCCGTTGTGTGGCTCCAAGAATCCTCGCAATATCTCTTCCTACACTTGGCTTTTCAGTGATACAGAGAATCATTTATTCTTTAGTTTTTGCCTCATCCCATATTTTATCCATCTCAGAGAGGCTCATATCTTTCAGGCTTTTCCCGATTTCCTTTGCTTTTGCCTCAAGATATCCGAATCTTCTGATGAATTTTCTATTGGTTTTTTCAAGTGCATTTTCAGGATCAACATGATATAGACGTGCTGCATTTATAACGGCAAACAGCAAGTCTCCGAATTCCTCTTCCAAATGCTCTTTGTTTCCGGCTTTTATTTCTTGTTCCACTTCACTCATCTCTTCCTTGACCTTATCCCATACTTGAGAAGGTTCCTCCCAATCAAATCCTACATTGGCAGCCTTTTCCTGAATACGGTTAGCCTTTATGAGAGCGGGCAATGCTGCTGGCACTCCCGACAATACTGTCTTGTTTCCTCCCTTTTCTTTTAATTTTATCTGTTCCCAGTTTTTGGAAACATCTTCTGCCGATTCCGCTTCCACATTACCATAGATATGGGGATGGCGGAAAATTAATTTGTCTGTCAATGAATTACAAACATCTGCTATGTCAAATCTATCTTTTTCAGAAGCAATTTTTGAATAGAAACCCACATGGAGCAAAACATCGCCCAGTTCTTTCTTGATATTCGTGACGTCATCAGCCATCAATGCATCTGCAAGCTCATAAACTTCCTCGATTGTGTTCGGCCTTAAAGATTCATTAGTCTGCTTGGAATCCCACGGACATTTTTCACGCAAGGTGTCTAAAACTTCAAGAAACCTCACAAAAGCTTCTGCTTTTTCTTGATTTGTATGCATATTCGTTGATAGATTTTTATTCAGAATTCTAATAATATTTAAATTTGAATACAAAGTTACTGAGATTTGCGAGATAATTTATAACTTTGTAAATTCAAACTATCTTCTAAAGATGTTTTTAAAAATTTGGCTGCCTTTTATTAATGGATAGACTAATTGACAATCTAAAGGCTAAAGAATTGCAACGACTGCTTGAGGAAAGCAACCGCATAGTCCTCACTTGCCACGTTCGACCTGACGGAGATGCTATCGGAAGCACACTCGGCCTTTGGCATCTTTTGAGACATATGGGAAAGGATCCTTATGTTATTGTTCCTGACAAGCCACCCGTTTCCCTCTCTTTTCTTCCAAATTTCAAGGAAATTGCCATTTTTACAAGTCATCCCGATTATTGTCGGAAAACTGTAGAAAATGCAGATCTTATAATTTGTTGTGATTTCAATGTCCCACAACGTCAAGACTCGCTTGCCCCTTTGATTCAAGAGGCACGTTGTAAAAAAGTTCTTATCGACCATCATGAGGAGCCGGGTCATTTTACCGACCTTGAAATATCTTATCCGAAAATGTCTTCCACTTGCGAGCTTGTTTTCAGGCTTATTGCAGCAATGGGCATGTATGAGGATATTAATCAGGATTGTGCCACCTGCCTTTTGACAGGTATAATAACCGACACACGCAACTTCTCGGTTAATATAAAGAATCCTGATATATATGAAATTCTGATGAGACTCCTCGAAAAGGATGTAGACAAAGAAAAAATTGTTAAGAATGCCCTTAACACCCGAAGTCTCAACAGCCTTAAATTAGAAGCTTACGCAATTTCAAAGAAGCTTGAAATATTCCCCGAGCATCGCGGATCTCTTATAACTCTCTCTGCCGACGAATTAAAAAAATTCGATTATGAAAGGGGAGACACAGAAGGTTTGGTTAACAGGCCTTTGGAAGTTCGAGGAATGATTTATTCTATTTTCATGCGTGAAGACCAAGATTGCATTAAGGTTTCCGCCAGAAGTTGTGATGAATTCCCTGTTTCTGAAATTTGTAAAACTTTATATGGTGGTGGAGGTCATATCCAGGCCGCGGGAGGTGAATTCCATGGTTCTTTAGAAGAATGTCGTGAAATCCTTATAAAAAATATGTCTAAATTTGACAAGTATCTGAAAACATAATATTATTTGTTAAGTGAATGATGAAACATTATAAAAGACATTATCCTTATATCATCATATCTCTCTTATTTTTCCTGATCTGTGAGGCAGGATGTGATAAAAGTCAGAGTTATTCTGAGCTCTTGCGTGATGAAGAGCAGGCTGTCAATTGGTATCTCGCGGATCAAAACGTCATGATGGAAGTTCCTTCAGATCCTAAGGATATCATAACCTATCAGGAAGCCGGTGAAGATGCTCCTTTTTATCGTCTTGATGCCGACGGATATGTCTATATGCAAGTCGTAACCGCAGATTTCGAAGATATGGTTGATGAAGGAGACGTTGTGTATTTCAGATTTTCTCGTGATAACATTCTTTTTCTTTATCAGGATATAGAATCTGCTCCCACCGGAAATTCTGATTTCCTGGCCTACGGTCCGGCAAGTTTTGTCTATAAAAATACAACATTGCCATCATCCTATACTTGGGGCACGGGTATCCAGATGCCTTTAAAATATGTCGGATATAATTCTGAAGTTAACCTCGTCTTGAAAAGCTATTATGGTTTCTATGATGAGCAATCTTCATGCGTGCCGTATTTGATGAATTTGCGGTATTTCAAGCCTGAATATTAATAAAAAAGTTTCTTGAAATGTCATTGATAAAATCTATATCAGGAATCAGAGGCACTATCGGAGGGCATCAGGGTGAAGGCCTCAGTGGTGTTGATATTGTTAAGTTTACAGCAGCTTATGCTCAATTTATAAAAAACAACAATCCTGATGCCAAAACAATAGTAGTCGGTAGAGATGCGCGCATTTCAGGCCCTATGGTGCAACATCTTGTGGTTGGCACTCTTCTCAGTTTGGGAATGGATGTTGTTAATATCGGAATGGCTTCAACTCCCACCACTGAAATTGCAGTCACAGGACTTAAGGCCGATGGCGGGATCATTATCACGGCAAGCCATAATCCTAAAGAATGGAATGCTCTTAAACTCCTGAATTCAAAAGGAGAATTCCTTTCGGATAAAGAAGGTAAAGAGGTGATTAATATTGCCGATTCCGATAACTTTGAATTTGTTGAAGTTGATGAATTAGGAAAGGAATATAAAGACGAAACCTGGACACGCCGACATATTCAATTAGTAAAAGAATTGAATCTTGTGGATTGCGAAGCTATTAAAAAAGCTAACTTTTCAGTAGCGGTCGATGCTGTAAATTCAGTGGGTGGAATCGGAATTCCTTTATTGCTCCGGGAATTGGGAGTTAAAAATATTTTGGAACATAATTGTGACCCCTCGGGAAAATTTGCTCATAATCCCGAACCAATACCGACTAATCTCTCAGAAATCTCGGATTTAATCAAGACCCGGAAAGTAGATGTGGGATTTGTGGTAGACCCGGATGTAGACCGTCTTGCTATAGTAATGGAAAATGGTGAAATGTTTGTTGAGGAATATACATTGGTAGCAGTTGCTGATTATATCCTCTCTCACCAAAAAGGTGCCACTGTCTCTAATCTGAGCAGTTCCCGGGCCTTGGCTGATATAAGCAAAAAGCATGGCTGCTCTTATGAAGCCGCGGCAGTTGGCGAAGTCAATGTCGTTGAAAAGATGAAAGCCACAGATGCTGTGATAGGAGGAGAAGGTAACGGAGGTGTTATATATCCGGAACTCCATTATGGCCGGGATGCTTTTGTGGGAGTGGCTTTGTTCCTGTCTTTGTTGGCAAAAAGCGGTAAAAAGGTATCTGAATTGAAAAAAGGATACCCCGCTTATACTATAGTCAAAAATAAAATCACACTGACTCCGGAAATAAATGTTGATGATATTCTTTTGGCCGTTAAAGAAAGATTCAAGAATGAAAAGATCAACGATATAGATGGCGTTAAAATCGATTTCGATAATGGCTGGGTGCATCTTAGAAAATCCAATACAGAACCGATAATCAGGGTTTACAGTGAATCAACATCTGATGAAGAAGCGGAAAAACTGGCTCTTTCAGTGATGGAAATTGTAAATTCCTTGAAAGATTGAAACCAAAGAAAATCAAATTCTTATGTTAAAAAGATTTTTTCTTAACGCACTGTCTTCTTTCTTAGGGGCCTGGATTGCACTGGCTATCTTCGGCGTGGTCTTCGTTATGGTTATCATAAGCCTTGTCGGTAAGTTCGGCTCGGCAAATATTCCCAATATCAATGTTAGTAAAGGAAGTGTGATGACACTTGACCTTGAAGGAGAGATTATAGAAAATGATATACCGGCAGAATTCGACTACACTGAAATTATTCAAGGTGAGATTGTAAAGAAAAAATCTCTTTCCTCTATTATAAAAGCTATTGAGACAGCGGCAGAAAACAGAAATATAGACGCAATATATTTAAGATGTGGTGTCACTTCAGCTGCTCCGGCCACTTTCAATGCTATCCGTGAAGCTCTTTTGAAATTTAAAGAAAGCGGAAAGAAAATATTGGCTTATGCCAATACTTATATGATGGGAGACTATTTTGTTGCCACTGTGGCCGATGAAATATATCTGAATCCGGGAGGGACAGTTGCTTTGCAAGGTTTGGGAGGTATCAATTTTTTCTTTAAGGATCTTTTGGATAAATTAGGAGTAGATGTTCAGGTTGTGAAAGTAGGAACATACAAATCTGCAGTTGAGCCATATATACTCAATTCCATGAGTCAACCGGCACGCGCACAGCTTGACACTCTTTATGGAAATATGTGGCGTTATATCCGGGAAGGGATGTCGGCTCAAAGAAAGAACATCTCTCCGGCACAGATAGACAGCCTTGTCAGCAACGATTTTATATTTATACGTAATGCTAAATATGCTCTTAATAAGGGACTCGTAGACAGTCTGGCATTTGAAAGAAGCATGGACAGCATTATTGCCTCTTCTTTAGGAAAAAATAAAGATAAATTGAATTTTGTGCCCCCTTACGTCCTCACTTCTCAAGAAGAGATGATGTCCGGTTATATGTCAAAGAATCAAATAGCTGTGCTTTATGCTTCAGGAGAAATCATTGACGGAGGTGGAAATTCCTCTATAAATTATCAGCGATTTGTGCCCATAATCACAGAATTGGCCGATAATGAAAATGTGAAGGGAATGGTTTTGAGAGTAAACTCTCCCGGCGGTTCAGTTTTCGGTAGTGAACAAATAGGAGATGCTCTCGACTATTTCCGGTCGAAAGGTAAGCCTTTGGCCGTGTCTATGGGCGATTATGCCGCATCCGGCGGTTATTGGATTTCCTGTTGCGCAAATAAAATTTTTGCAGATCCCTTGACAATCACCGGTTCCATAGGTATATTCGGTTTAATTCCGAATGTAGATAAACTTATGCAGAAAATTGGATTGAACGCTGAAATAGTCGCTACAAATCCTGAAGCTCAATTTCCCAATTTTATCAAACCTCTGAATCAACTGCAACTTGACGCAATGCAAAAGATGGTCAGCGAGGGCTACGATCAGTTTATTGCGAGAGTGGCTAAAGGAAGAAATCTTCCGGAGGCTGAAGTGAGAAGAATTGGAGAAGGCCGGGTATGGGATGCAGAATCAGCCCTCAGGTTAAAACTTGTAGACGCCCTTGGAGGCTTGGATGATGCGATAGATTGGGTGTCAAAAGAAATTGATAACGATAACTACACTTTATCATATTATCCCCGAATGGAGAACTCCGTGTGGGATTTCTTGCCTGAAATCGTAAATATGCAATTAAATGTTAATCTTTATGATAAAATTGGTGAGGATGTCCCCGTCAAGTTATATGATCGCATAATGCGTCTTTTGAATCAATATCCCGTGCAGGCTCGAATGCCTGAAATTTCTGTAACTCTGTGAAGTCAAACAAAGACAAAATATTGACAGCTTTGTTAACCCCGGTTTCCTGGATCTACGGGGCGGTAACCAATGTCAGAAACTGGATGTTTGATTCTAATCTCCTGAAGTCAACGGAATATGAAATCCCGGTTGTCGGTGTAGGTAACATAACGGTTGGCGGCACGGGTAAAACACCTCATGTTGAATTTATAGTCAGCCATTTTGCCTATGAATATAACATCGCTGTCTTAAGCAGAGGATATAAAAGAAAGACCAAAGGTTTTGTACTTGCCAATCCGAAAAGCACTCCGACATCTATAGGCGACGAACCTTATCAGATTTATCAGAAATTCGGCAATAAGGTTATCGTTGCGGTTTGTGAAAGCAGAAAGAAAGGTATAGAAGAACTTTTGAAACTCTATCCCAAACTTGATCTTATTGTGCTTGATGATTCTTTCCAGCATAGATGGGTTAAACCCAGAGTATCTATTTTGCTGACTGAATTCGGGCGTCCTTTTTATAAAGACAAGATACTTCCGCTGGGACGTTTAAGAGAAAGTTCATCAGCTGTGAATCGTGCCGATATGGTAATTGTGACCAAATGTCCGGAAGACATGAAGCCTCTTAATTTCCGCATCGCCATGAAGGACCTTGACCTGATGAAATATCAGAAACTTTTCTTTTCACGATATGAATATGGCCAGATAAAACCTGTTTTCACGGATGAATCTCCATATTCGGTTTCTCTATCTTCTCTTTCTTCAAAAGATGGAGTATTGCTCCTCACCGGTATTGCACATCCTCGTTATTTCGTGAGATATTTCAAAAACTATCCTTTCAAAGTTAAGGTTGATCATTATCCGGATCATCATGATTTCACAAGAAAAGATGTTGAAGAAATAGAAATGAAATTCCGTAAATTAGCTGCTGAAAGAAAAATTATAGTAACAACGGAAAAGGATGCCGTGAGACTGATGCATAATCCTTATTTCCCACAGGAATTGAAACCATTCACTTTTTATCTCCCTCTAAATGTCAGGATGATAGATAACGGTATTGAAGATTTGGATTTCATCCAAGAATTAAAATCTGATCTGAAATTAAATAATTATTAATATTATATGGAAACAACATACCTCGACAAAATCAAAGCGGCTTCAGAATTTTTGAAGTCAAAAACTGATAATATACCTTCTATAGCCATAATTTTGGGTACAGGCCTTGGAGAATTAATAGAATATATTGATAATAAAGAAACAATAGATTATAAGGACATTCCTTATTTCCCGGTTTCCACTGTGGAAGGACATAGTGGAAAATTGATTTTCGGATATCTTGGGGGGAAACGTATTATGGCTATGCAGGGTCGTTTCCATTATTATGAGGGATACGACATGAAGGAAGTCACTTTCCCGGTTCGTGTAATGCAGCATCTCGGAATTAAAAAATTATTCGTAAGCAATGCTGCCGGAGGCATGAATAAGGAATTTAAAGTGGGAGACATTATGATCATAACAGATCATATAAATCTCTTCCCGGAAAATCCTTTAAGAGGAAAGAACTATGAGGAACTGGGCACTCGTTTCCCGTCGATGACTGAAGCCTATAGCACAAGGCTGATATCTCTTGCCGATAAGATTGCAGATGAAAAGGCTATCCGGGTAATGCACGGTGTTTATGTTGGCACTCCGGGCCCCACTTTTGAAACTCCTGCTGAATATGAATATTTCCGTATAATTGGTGGAGATGCAGTAGGGATGTCAACTGTTCCGGAAGTGATTGTAGCCAATCATGCCGGAATGGATGTTTTCGGGGTTTCTGTAATTACAGACCTTGGTGGCAAAGACATTAAAGAAGTCCCGACTCATGAAGAAGTTCAAAAAGCTGCCTTGAAGGCTCAACCTAATATGACAGCTTTGATTAAATTTATGCTCGAAGCTGAATAACCAAACATTTGTTTGAAAATGCAACAAAAAGAAACAGAGATTTCTGATTTGGGTGAGTTCGGTCTTATCGACCGACTCACCCAAGATTTCCCTCTGAAAAATCCCCAGACAAAAATGGGAGTGGGGGATGACGCCGCAATTCTGGCTTTCGGAGAAAAAGATGTGGTCGTCACAACCGACCTTCTATTGGAAGGCATTCATTTCGATTTGCGTTATGTGCCTCTTCAACATTTAGGATATAAAGCTGCAATTGTGAATTTTAGCGATATATTCGCTATGAATGCCATCCCGAGGCAAATCACGGTAAGTCTTGGCATTTCAAGCCGTTTCACAGTTGAACATATAGATGCTCTCTATGCCGGAATCCGCAGAGCGTGTGAAATTTATAATGTAGACCTTGTGGGAGGCGACACAAGCGCTTCCGTCTCAGGTCTTGTTATCAGTATCACTTGCATAGGAGACGTGGAGGCAGGTAAAGAGGTGAAACGTTCCGGGGCTAAGCCGACGGATATAATTTGCGTGAGCGGCGACCTTGGAGCCGCATTCATGGGCCTCCAATTGCTCGAGAGAGAGAATTCTATCGCTGCAGGTCAAAAAGACTTTCAGCCTGATTTTGCCGGCAAAGAGTATATTTTGGAACGTCAGCTTAAACCGGAAGCCCGGAAAGATATTATAGAACTACTCCATAATGAGGGACTGACACCTACTTCCATGATTGATATAAGCGACGGTCTCTCTTCAGAACTCCTTCATATATGCAAAGCAAGCAATGTGGGCTGTAGAGTATATGAAGATAAGATTCCAATCGACTATCAAACTGCTCTTATGGCAGAAGAATTCAATATGAATCTTGTCACTGCGGCAATGAACGGAGGGGAAGATTATGAGCTTCTCTTTACGTTGCCTTTGACCGACCATGAAAAAATTGAAAAGTTAAAGGGCGTCTCCATGATAGGATATGTCACATCTCCTGATCTTGGGCTTGCTCTGGTTACAAGAGATGGAGCCGAAATCCCTATTAAGGCTCAAGGTTGGAATGCTTTTAATAAATAATTTAATCAACTTTAATAAGGTTTAAATTGAAAAAAGATTATTTAACAGTAGCTCATGGAGTTTTATTTTAAATAATCTTTATTTTTGCACTCGAAAAAATTTATACCCCAAGAAATCAATTCGTCAAATATATGAATGACACAGTAAACATCAGAGAACTTAATGACTTGATCGCATCTAAGTCAAGCTTTGTCAGCATGATTCGCTCAGGCATGGATAGAAGAATCATCGGTCAGAAACATCTTGTTGATTCTCTCCTTATAGCCCTCTTATGCAATGGCCATGTGCTTCTTGAAGGAGTCCCGGGCTTGGCAAAGACATTGGCAATTAAAACTTTAGCAAGCTTGGTGGCTGCGAAATACAGCCGTATTCAGTTCACTCCCGACTTGCTTCCTGCTGATGTGATCGGCACTCTGATCTATAGCGTCAAAAATGAATCTTTTGAAGTTAAGAAAGGTCCTATTTTCGCTAATTTTGTTCTGGCTGATGAAATTAACCGTGCTCCGGCTAAAGTCCAAAGTGCTTTATTGGAAGCTATGCAGGAACGTCAGGTCACTATCGGCGAACAGACTTTCAAACTTGATGATCCTTTCCTGGTAATGGCTACTCAAAACCCTATTGAACAGGAAGGAACATATCCGCTTCCCGAGGCTCAAACAGACCGTTTCCTCCTCAAAGTAGTCATAGGATATCCTAATAAGGAGGAAGAAAAGTCTATAATACGTCAGAACATCGTTGGAGAATTGGATCCCATAGTTTCAGTCATCAAACCCTCAGAGATTATTGAGGTTCAAAAGATTGTTGAAAAGATTTATATCGACGAGAAAATTGAAAACTATATTGTTGATATTGTTTTCGCCACACGCGAACCCTCAAAATATGGTTTGAAAGATCTTGCAAGCATTATTTCATATGGAGCCTCTCCGAGAGCTTCAATAAGCCTTGCACTCGCATCTCGCGCTTATGCATTCCTGCAGGGTAGAGGTTATGTAATTCCGGAAGATGTCAGAGCCGTGTGTCATGATGTGATGCGTCATAGAATCGGTTTGTCTTATGAGGCTGAAGCAAACAACATCAGTGCTGATGAAGTTATCACAGCAATCCTCGACAAAGTGGCTGTGCCCTGATTTGTTTTTCTTTATCTGGTTTAAATGGATGCAAAAGAATTACTTGAAAAAGTAAGAAAAATCGAGATTAAGACCAGGGGTCTTAGCCAGAATATTTTTGCGGGTGAATACCACACTGCCTTCAAAGGCAGAGGAGTCATTTTTTCCGAGGTTAGAGAATATCAGCCGGGCGATGATATAAGAGATATAGACTGGAATGTTACCGCACGTCACAACCGTCCTTACGTAAAGGTTTATGAAGAGGAACGCGAGCTAACAATGATGCTTCTTATAGATGTAAGCGGCAGTAGCGATTTCGGAGCAGTCGGCGTTTCCAAAAAGGAGAGAATTGCAGAAATAGCAGCCACTCTCGCTTTCTCATCTATTCAAAACAATGATAAGGTCGGTGTCATCTTTTTCAGTGATAAAGTAGAAAAGTTTATACCTCCTAAGAAGGGTAGAAAACATATTCTTCTTATCATACGCGAAATAATCGATTTAGTGCCTACAAGCAATGGCACTGATATAGATGCGGCACTGAAGTTTATGACTAATGCCCTTAAGAAGAGATGCAGTGCATTCCTGCTAAGCGACTTCATTGATAATCATGATTATTTTTCAAGCATGTCTATTGCTAATCGTAAACATGATTTGGCTGCTATTCAAGTTTATGATCGTCGTGATGCAGTTATGCCAAATGTTGGTTTCATGAGAGTGCGTGATATGGAAACCGGTGCCGACAGATGGATTGACACCTCGTCCGCCAAAGTCAGAAGAGTTTTCGATAAGGCCTGGTATGATCGTCAGCAAAAAATCTCTTCTATAACAACGCGTTGCGGTGTAGATATGGTTTCTGTCACCACCGATGAAGATTATGTTAAAGCTTTGCTCAATTTGTTTCGTAATAGAAGCGCTTACCGTCGTTGAAAATTTATCTTAAAAATGAATAAGGTGCGTTCAGCTCTAATTTTTATTTCTTTATTCCTTCTTGGTTGGTTTAATTCTTTCAGCGCCCCGATTCAGGTGTCAGCAAGATTAGATTCCGTTAATTTATTGATGGGCAATTTAATGACTTTGCATCTTGAGGTTGTGCAAAATGAAGGAACCAAGGGGCAATTTAAGATTTTCTCTAACATAGATCCCTCTCGCGGTTTTGTGCCCGTCTGCGGAGATAGCGTTGAATTACGCACTGACTATACTGTCGATACTTCTTCCTTAGGCTCAGGAAAAATACAATTGAATTATTCGGTGCCGGTGCAGGCATTTGACTCAGGCACTTATACTCTTCCTCAATTTGTGTATATATCCGGAAATGATTCTGCTGCTTCTAACCATCTAACATTCAACGTTGTGCCGGTGAACGTTACGGCTGAGGATGAAATTTCCCCCTTTGCTCCTGTAGCTGAACCTGATGGAAAAAAATTCTATGACTGGGTGCCGGATTGGATAATTGATTTCTGGTGGGTATTCATTATTATTGTGCTTGCAATTTGTCTGTTGCTCTGGGCAATGAATAAATATAAGAAAGGTGGCTTGCCGCAGATATTGTCAAAACCTGTCATTTCTCCTTGGGATGAAGCTCTTTCAGCTCTGTCGAACCTTAAGGAACGAAAACTTTGGGAACAAGGGATGGAAAAAGAATATTTCACAGAGTTGACAGACATTCTGCGTGTTTATCTCTTCAAACGTTTCGGAATAAATGCCATGGAAATGACCACACGTCAAATCATGGATATCATTTATGCGAGTGATTTTAAAGATAAGAAAGACTATGTGCGCCAGATTCTGAATGTGGCTGATTTTGTAAAATTTGCAAAGGTCAGACCTCTACCTGCCGATAGCATATCAGCCTACGACAATGCAGTGAAATTTGTGAAAGAAACAATTCCTCAGGAGTCTGATAATGCAAAAGACAAAAATAATTCCGAGGTCGCTGAAGAAAAAATTAATTCGGAGGAAGGAGGGAAGGAAAGATGAAATATCCCGGTCTTCTATTCTTGTTTCTGCTTTACATTCCTTTGATTGTTTGGTATATTTTCAAACAAAGGAATGCCAATCCTTCTATGGGTGTCTCCACATTAAGCCCTGTTAAAAAGCTTCCGATTTCCTGGAAAGTCTATTTAATACATTTTTGCTTTGTGTTGCAATTAGTAGCGATTGGCGGCTTGATTGTAGCCCTTGCTCGGCCTCAGTCTCATGATTCTTTTAAGACATCAAGAATTAACGGCACAGACATCGTTTTAGCACTCGACATATCGGGAAGTATGAGTGCAAAAGATTTTTCACCCTCGCGGTTTATGGCAGCCAAGGAGGTGGCTTCTAAATTTATAAGCCAAAGGGAAAATGATAATATCGGCCTTGTAATCTTCGCGGGGGAAAGTCTCTCCCTCATGCCTCTCACAAATGATAGGGCAGCCCTTATAAATGCTATTAAAAATGTGAAAATGGGCGACCTCAATGATGGCACGGCCATTGGTGACGGCCTTGTAAGCGCTATCAATAGAATTGTATCAGGTAAAGCAAAATCCAAAAGCATCATCCTGCTTACTGATGGCACGAACAATGCCGGGGATGTCCCTCCTGCCACAGCAGCTCAGATTGCCAAACAAAAGGGTATCAGGGTGTACACTATAGGTGTCGGCACTAACGGCACTATTCGCGTGAATGATCCCTACGGCTTCTCTTCAACTACCATTGAAACTAAGATTGATGAAGAGTCGCTCATGAATATCGCTCAGGAAACGAATGGCAAATTCTTCAGGGCTAAAAATGAAAAAGTCTTGCAGGAGGTGTTTAATGAAATAGATTCATTGGAAAAAACAATTCTCGATGTTGATAAATATACATATACGGAAGAAAATTTTGAGCCTTGGATAATTCTCTCTCTATGTGCGCTTGGCCTTTATCTTCTTCTGAGATATACGATATTGAGACGTATCCCTTAATTTGATAACTAAATTATAAAAATTATATAATGTTTAGTTTTGCATATCCGGATCGGCTTTTCCTGATGCTATTGGTGCCATTTTTTGTGCTCCTATATTTCCTCGCTCGCTACGCAAGGTCAAGGAAACTCAAAAAATTCGGTAAATCGGGAGTCATTCAAAATCTCATGCCGGATGTTTCTCCATTCAAGCCTCCTTTGAAACTCATTATTGAGATGGCTTCTCTTATTCTGATAATTTTCGCAGTGGCACGTCCATGGGGAGGCGTCAGAGACGAGAAAAATGTTAAGGAGGGAATAGAGGTTGTTATTGCAGTAGACGCAAGTAATTCAATGTATGCCTCCTCTACAGCCGATGAAAAGGGTAGTGACAGAATGAGAACATCCAAACTTATCCTTGAAAAATTAATCAACAGGCTGGATAACGACAGGGTAGGCCTTATTGTTTATGCCGGGGAGGCTTATACTCTTATTCCGGTCACTAACGATTATGTTTCGGCAAAAATGTTTCTCAACTCAATTGATCCTTCTCAAATTGAAAACCAAGGAACAGATATTGCCGCAGCAATTAGAATGGCTCAATCTTCTTTCAGTGATGATAGTAAAATCGGTAAAGCTGTTATTTTGATCACGGATGCTGAAGAACTCGAAGACCAGGAAGGAGTTATGGCAGCGGTGCAAAGTGCGGCAAAAGAAGGAATTCAAATTGATGTGGTTGGATTAGGAAGCTCCACTCCTGTGCCTATCCCGTTAAAAAATGGTGGATATATGATGAACCCTCTCACAGGTGAGAGAGTTATGACAGCTTTAAATGAAGATCTGGCAGCCTCTATTGCAAAAGAGGGTAAAGGAATATATGTCAATGCTTCTAATCGCGAGGCCTTGAATGAACTTGACAAGCAGCTCGACACCCTTAAAAAGTCTTCACTGGAATCAAGTGTCGCAGCCGTTCATGACGAGTTATTTACTCTCTTCGCAATCTTTGCTTTGGCTCTACTGATTCTCGATATCTTTATTCTCGATAGAAAGATATGGTGGCTCGATAAAATCACTTTTTTCAAGAAAGAATCTGAATAATGAAATTAAAAAATATTTTTCTGATATTTATTTCCCTTCTTTTTATCTCTTTATCTGTTGATGCCAAGGCTGACAATACTCCGGTGTCGACAAAAAAAGAGAGAAACAGAATCTCAGATGGTAATTCTTTATATAATAAAGGTAATTATAGAGAAGCTATGGGCCAATATAAACTTGCCTTGAAGGAAAACCCCGGTTCTATGGTTGCCCGTTATAATTTAGGGTTATCTCAAGTGCAATTAGGATTGAACCCCAACGATACTTCCCAGACTGCTAAAAATTTACTTGAAGCTGGCATTAAGGATCTTCAACAAGTGGCTAATTTGGGCAATAGACGCTCCGATCTTGCTTCCCGCGCCAATTATAATCTCGGTAATGTGGCCTTTAAATCAGAAGATTTTCAAAAGGCTGTTGATTATTATAAACAGGCACTTCGGTTAAATCCGTCGGATAACAATGCCAGAAGAAATCTTAGGATTGCCCAGTTGAAACTACAAAATCAAAATCAGGATCAAAATCAGGACCAGAACCAAGACGAAGACAAAGATCAACAAGAAGATAAAGAACAAAACCAAGATCAGAATCAAGACCAGAACCAGGACCAGAATCAAGATCAGAACCAAAATCAGGATCAAAACCAGAATCCTCCTCCAGCTATCAATCAACAGACTGCCGACCAGATTATGAATGCTATGGAAAATAAGGAAAATCAAACCCGAGCAAGAGTGGCCGGACAGAATGCTGAAAAAAGCAGGCAAAGAAATCGAAACCCTCTCAATTGGTAATCTTATCTATCTCACAGGGTATATAAATGAAACAATCAACTAAACTTTTTACCTTACTGCTTCTTCTTTGGGCCTCTTTTTGTCTATCGGAGGCTTACGCTCAATCTGTATCTTTATCGGTGTCCCAGGATAGAGGCAAAAACATGATTTCCGTCGGTGATAGATTCTATATTTCCATCACTGTCAAAAATCTGGATGAAGAACCAACAAAGCCGGCAAGTGTGCCGGGTGCTAATGTTTTATATTTCACCCAGACAGCCCAGTCTTCAAGTTTCTCAAATATTAACGGAAAAACCTCTCAAAGTATCTCTACAACCTATACTCTTACTTTAAGAGCAACTCAGGAAGGAAAATTCTCTTTTGGCCCGATTACGGTTGGAGGGGTAAAAAGTAATACTGTTTCTTATGCTATTGGAGCTCCGATGCCCGAACAAGATAAATCTAACGATCAGAATAGGGCTCAATCTCAGAATCCTCAAATCCCCGGCAGAAATGCCGACCCGTCAAAACCAACCTTCATCGGCAAGGGCGACGGGAATCTTTTTATGAGAGCAGAGGTCTCTAAATCTTCCGCTTATGTTCAGGAAGCTATAATGTATACCGTTAAACTTTATTCCACTTTCGATGCTATTAAATTTATTGGAGCCACAGCATCTCCAAAATTTGATGGTTTCGTTGTGGAAGAGTCGAAAGACATATCCACCTCTCTCACTTTTGAAACCTACAATGGCAAGACTTATGCCACTGCAATTATAGCACGCTATATTATTTTCCCGCAGCTTGAAGGATCTTTGAAGGTAACAGGCAACACTTACACTGTCAGTGTTGATGAGAGGGAATATTATCATGACTCATATTTCGGCAATATGGCTGTTTCCCGGCCTTTGCAGCTGAACGTCACTCCTAATGACCTCACTGTATCTGTCAAACCTTTGCCAAAACCTGTGCCGGAAGATTTCTGCGGAGGGGTGGGTAATTTTACCATCACATCTTCTTTACCTGCTCAGAAATATTCCACAAATCAAGCTGCTTCTATCATTTATACCGTTCAAGGTTCAGGCAATCTGAAATATATCAATCTTCCTGATCTCCAAAAGCTGTATCCTCCGCAACTTGAAGTATATTCTCCATCCTCTGAAGCCAACATTAATGTAGGAAGGAGTGATGTATCGGGGAATGTGAAATTTGATTATTCTTTTATGCCGCTTGAATCGGGAAGTTATAAAATTCCGGAAGTGAAATTGGTGTATTTCAATCCATCTACCGGACAGTATGTAACATCAGTTGCATCGGGTTATACTATTGATGTGGAAAAAGGAGTTGGTTCGGAGAAATCCCAGACGAAGGTAAAAGCAAAGTTTGACGACCAACTTATGCCTGTGGTGTCAAAACTTTCTTTGGAACATCGACCCTACGTCTACGGATTCCTTTATTGGCTATTCTATATTATCCCGATAGGTATTTTATCAGGCAGCTATATATTCTATAAATCTTATAGAGCGGCCAATGCTGATATATTGGCAGTGAGAAGCCGTAAGGCCAACAGAATGGCTCGGAAGCGTCTCAAAAGAGCCGCCACATATATGAATGCCGGAGACAAGGATAATTTCCACGATGAGATTATACGTTCTCTTTGGGGATATGTTGGAGACAAATTAAAAATTCCAACTTCAGAACTCAGCCGGGAGAATATATATGGAAAACTTGCAATGCAAGGAATCGACGATTCTCAGATTGATAGCTTGATCAAGCTTATTGATGATGTTGAGTTTGAAAAATATGCACCATCATCAGGTCAATCGCAAATGAAAGATATTTATGACAAGACTGTCGAAACTATGAATAATCTCGAAGAAGCTTTCAGGAGGGCTAAAAACGAAAATGTATAAACGTATTTTACTATCATCTCTTTTTTGTTTGACAGCTTTTTTTCTGAAAGCTCAGGTAAGTGTGGCTTCGGCAGACTCTGCATATTTGGCAGGAAACTATCAAGAGGCTATAGAAATTTATCAGCAGATAGCACAAGAACAAGGTGTTTCAGCTCCGCTTCTGTTTAATCTCGGAAATGCATATTTCAAAGCTGATGATTTCGGCCATGCAATGGTATGTTATCAGAAGGCTAAACGTCTTGATCCTTCAAACAGCAAGATTAACTCAAATCTTAATTATTTGACCGAAAAGGTGCAGGATGCCAATAAGGCGGAACAGAAGGGAAAGAAGAAAAAGGTGGCAGAAGACACTCCTAATTTTCTTCAATCTGTTCATAGTTCTATCTCAGAGGAGCATTCTTCCGATAACTGGGCAGGATGGGCTGCGGCTTTTTTTCTGGTTTTTGCAGGATGTGTTGCTTTATATCTCTTTTGTAGCGGAGTTTTGTTAAGAAAAGTGGGATTCTTCGGAGGATTTGTATTTTTGGGTCTTTCAATGATTTTCATTGTCTTTGCTTATTCAGCCGCTGCAGTTTCAGAGGAGCATGATTATGGAGTTGTTATCGCATTTAAAACAGAACTTCAAACTGAACCTAATGCGGCCACTAATAATAATTCTTCTGAAGGGATATTGACCCAAGGCACTAAATTGCGCATCATTTCTGAAGAAACAGATGCGGATGGGAAGGTGTCTTGGTATAAGGTCAGATTAAATTCCGATTATATAGGTTGGATTCAAGCTGAATATTTGGATATTATTTGAATCTGCTTAACTGATTTTATGTTTTTTATTTTGAGAAATTATTCTTAAATTAGCAAAATAAATTAATTTGAATATTAACGACACTAAATTTTATAAAAACATGAGTATAACAATCACTTTCAATGAACTCCGCCGGCTTAAAGACAGCCTGCCTGATGGTGCAACCCACCGTATCGCTGATGAGCTCAATCTTACAGTGCAAACTGTCAGAAATTATTTCGGAGGCGTTAACTATGAATACGGAAAGAATATGGGTATGCATATAGAACCCGGGCCCGACGGAGGTATTGTAGTGCTTGACGATACCACTATTTATGACATGGCAGTAAAAATTCTTCAGGAAAAAAATAAAGAAGCCTAATTTTTATTTGTTTTCTTAAGTTTTAGTTAATAATATAGGGTGTGTCTTTACGTTTATTGACATACCCTTTATATTTTATAATATGGAAGATAAGTTCATCTCTTTTGCGATTCACTCTTCCCAACACGCATTGATGTTGAAGAGAATTCTTGATGCTCACGATTTAGATGTCAGGCTTGAGAAATTTTTGATAGGGGAGCCCCCTCTTCCTATAGGGGTTCGTATGCTTGTTAAAGAAAAAGATATCCCTTTGGCTCTTAAAATTGTTGAAAGCGCAGAGCATTTTGAAAACTTTAATCTCCAGACTAATTTTACAAGACATCAAGGAGAGATTCTTATCCCCGTGGATTTCAATGATTACGCCTATAACGCTTGCAAAGCCGGTTTTGATTTGGCTCTTCGCCTGAATCTCAGTCCCGTGATAATCCATGCTTGCCCTTCTCCGATATTCACTCCTAATTTCTCTCTTGATGATATTTCTGGAGTTCCCATTGATAATTCACTTGAAGAGGAATTTAACGATATGGAGATTAGCCGTGACTTGCGATTGCAGAGTGATTTGAGGATGAAGGAATTAATTTTGAAAATCAGGGAAGCTCAGAAAAACGGAGATCTCCCTGATATGAAATTCCGCACAAAACTGGAAGAAGGCGTTCCGGAAGATGTCATCAAGGAATATTGCAGGATGAATCCGCCTGTCTTAGTCGTTATGATAACTCGGGGCAAAGATAAAAGGGATGAACAACTCATCGGAAGTGTCACAGCTGAAGTTTTGGATGATTGCAAGGTTCCTGTGTTCTCTATCCCAGAAAATTGTGGCTTTGATAATATTTCAAAGGTGAAGGAAATTGTTTTTTTCAGCTCAATGAATCAAAGCGATCTTTCTGCGGTCGACACTTTTATGAGAATGTTTGAATACCCTGTGGTGAATATCACTCTTATTCCCCTCTATGAAAAAGATGACAGGAAATCATCGGTTAAGCTTATCCGATTGAGAGATTATTTCTCTAAAACCTATCCGGCCGCAACTTTCACCACGGCAATTTTCAATCATAAGTCTTTCATGGCTGATTTCAATAATTATGAATCTCAGAGGGGCACTGAGATGATTGTGGTGCCCAACAGAAGAAAAAACGCATTGATGAGACTTCTCAATCCCGGAATTGCCCATAGGCTCCTTTTTGAAAGAGACCTTCCCTTGCTGGCTCTTCCTATATAATTCTAACTTTATCGTATTAATTGCTTTAAAACAATTGTATTTAAATTTTTATTTTAAACTATTGTTTATTGTCTGATGATTTACCCTAAGGATTTTGAGCAAAAAGTCGGGTTTCTGCCTTTAAGATCTCTTATTGCAGATAAATGTGAAACTCCAATGGGCCGTCGATTGGTTGAAGAAATGAAATTCTCTTCAGACCGTAATGAAGTTATCTGCCGGCTTAAAGGAGTTGACGAAATGAAATATATCATAACTTCTGCAAGATCTCTTCCTGAAGATTCCTTTTATGATATATATCCTTGGATAAACCAGTCAAAAGCTCCCGGAGCTTATTTATCTTCGGAAAAGCTCTTTCAATGTGCCCGCACATTCGAATCTATGAAAAATATAGCTTTATTTTTCAATCATGAAGAAGATTCAAAACGGCAGCTGAAAACTTTGAAAGAAGAATTTTCGGGGATGCCTGAGTTTCCGGAACTTGTCTATGAAATCAACCGTTGTATAGACAAGGGAGGAGAACTAAAGGATAATGCCTCACCGGAATTATTTGAAATTCGGAAATCGCTCGACTCAGTTTCTAAATCCATGCATAAAATAATGCGAAGGGTTTTAGATGAATCAGTGAGACAGGGTATAATAGATAAGGATGTCACTCCGGCTGTCAGAGATGGTCATTTGGTGATTCCCGTTTCTGCTTCCAATAAGAGAAACTTAGTCGGAATTCTCCATGATTCAAGCGCCACAGGGAAGACTTTCTATATCGAACCTGCTGAAGTGGTAGAAGCTGGTAATAGAATCAAGGAACTTCAACTTGAAGAGAAGCAAGAAATCATTCGAATTCTTATTGCTTTGACTCAGCAGATGGTGCCATATCTGGAAGAAATTAAATTAGGTAGCCAGCTTTTGGCTTCTTATGATTTCATCCGGGCAAAGGCAAGATTTGCTATTGAAACTGATGCTCAACTTCCTGTTGTGGAAAAGATTCCGGAATTAGATTGGTTTCATGCCCGGCATCCCGGTCTGTTCATATCTCTGAAAGATCAGGGACGTGAAGTTGTTCCTTTAAACATAAATCTCAATAAGGAGAATAGAATTCTGGTTATTTCCGGGCCCAATGCCGGAGGAAAATCCGTGGCCATTAAAACGGTGGGAGCAGTCCAATATATGTTGCAATGCGGATTATTGCCAACTCTTTATTCTAATTCCCATGTTGGAATTTTCAACAATATTTTTATTGACATCGGTGATGAACAATCGATGGAAAATGATCTGAGCACCTATTCCTCTCATCTTGCAAATATGAAGTTTTTTCTTCAGAATGCAAACACAAAAACATTGGTGCTTGCAGATGAGATGGGCTCAGGCACAGAGCCACAGATTGGGGCCGCATTGGCTCAATCGGTAATTCAGCAGTTGGGTAAATCAAGCTGTCTTGGTGTTATCACCACACACTATCAGAGTCTTAAAATTTTTGCTGACAATGAAGAGGGATTTGTTAATGGAGCAATGCTCTACGACCGACAAAAACTCAGGCCTACATTTCAGCTTTTAGTGGGGCAACCGGGAAGTTCTTTCGCTCTTGAAATTGCAAGAAATATCGGTTTGCCAACTGATGTAATAGACTATGCTAAAGAAATCGTAGGAGTTGATTATGTTGAGGCCGAACGGTTTTTGCTCGATATTCAACGCGATAGGAAATATTGGAAAAACAAACGCCTCGATATAAAGGAAAAGGAAAACCGGCTCAATCGTTTATTGGAGGAATATGAGGCAAAATCCGATGAATTGAAGCAGCAACGTTCTTCTATTCTCAAATCTGCAAAAGAGGAGGCCAAGGAGATTCTTTCAGGAGCAAACACACGCATTGAGCGTTCGATACATGAAATCCGAAAATCACAAGCCGAAAAAGAGAAGGCAAAAGCCGTGAGGAAGGAACTTGAGGAATATAAGAAAAGTCTTGAAAATATAGATGACGATGATAATCTTCCCGATTCTTTGAAACCTCTCCGACATAAGAGTAGAAGAAAGAAATCATTGACTTCTAAAGAAAATGAAAAATCGTCTTCTTCTGATTTTATTCCAGGTGATTTTGTGAAAATGGATAATGGAGGAGTCGTGGGCCAAATAATTTCTGTAGAAGGGAAGAAGGCTGAGGTGGCTTTCGGTAATCTTCGAATGAAAGTGGAAGTCAAGAATCTTATTCATGCTAAAAAACCGGTTTCATCCGCCAAGGATTCTATTGTTGGATATTCTTCCTCGGCAGGTAATGAAGACAGCCGCAAACGTCAGTTGAATTTTAAGCAGGAAATAGACATAAGAGGCATGAGGGCTGATGAAGCTTTACAGGCTATAACTTATTTTATAGATGATGCTTTACAATTTAATGCCGGAAGAGTTCGTATTCTTCATGGCACCGGACATGGTATACTTCGAACTCTGATTCGTGATTACCTCAAATCCAATCCTAATATTCGCAATTTTCACGACGAGGATATAAGATTCGGAGGAGCCGGAATCACAGTCGTTGAATTGGAATAGTTCCTTCCTTCATTTACCATAAAAAAAATAGGAGAAAGTCTTTATTGCCTTCCTCCTATTTTTCATTTTTGGGATAAATTTTAATTCCGGCTCTAAGCCTTTTCTATTTCGGATCCGGAGTGATACCCAAATTATTGAATATAAAGGAATAGATATCCGTGTATTCCGAGATTATTTTGCTTGTCGGTTTCCCACCTCCATGCCCGGCATTGGAGTCAATTCTAATGAGTTTGGGAGCATTCCCGGTGTCTGAGGCTTGCAACTGAGCCGCATATTTGAAAGAATGTGCCGGAACCACTCTGTCATCATGGTCAGCTGTTGTTATCAAAATAGCCGGATAGACAGTTCCGTCGTTTTTTATGTTATGAAGAGGTGAATAAGAGTAAAGGTAATCAGCCATCTCTTTAGAATCATCACTTCTTCCATAATCTGAAGCCCAATTCCATCCAATTGTAAATAAATGATATCTCATCATATCCATAACACCCACACGTGGAATTGCAACTTTGAAAAGGTCGGGCCGCATATTGACAGTCGCACCAACCAATAAGCCACCGTTGCTTCCTCCCTCAATAGTGAGGTAATCCGGAGAGGTGTATTGATTATCTATAAGATATTCGGCGGCAGATATAAAGTCATTAAAGACATTTTTCTTATTCAACTTAGTGCCGGCTTGATGCCATTCTTCTCCATATTCCGATCCTCCTCTCAAATTGGCTTGGGCATATATACCAACGTTTTCAAGCCATAACAAGCGGTTGGGGGAGAATCCCGGTGTTAGTGAAACATTAAAACCACCGTAACCATACAGATAAACAGGATTTTGACCGTTCTTTTCCAATCCTTTCTTATATGTCAAAAACATCGGAATCTTCTTTCCGTCTTTAGAGGGATAAAACACTTGTTCTGTGATGTAATCATCAGGATTGAATTCTGATATTTCCGCTGATTTTAATTTCTTGCTATCGCCGGTCTTCAAATCCAGGCTGTAAATTGATGAAGGTGTCGTGAATGATGAAAAAGAGTAATACACCTCATCAGATTTCTTATTCCCTGAAACAGCGATAGAACCGTATGTCGGCAATTCTATTTCCCTAATAAGGAGTCCGTCTCTGTCATATTCATACAATTTGTCGGCTGCATCTTTTTCTATCGTCACTAAAAGTCGGCCCCCGGCTATCTCTATATCTGTGATTACACCTTCCTGTTGGGGTATAACGTCTTTCCAGTTCTTTTTATCAGGCTGTGTCAGATCTATCTCTACCAACCTATTATTGGGCGCATTATAATTTGTAATAGCTAACGCTTTCCCGTTTTCAACATCTTTAATTGTTATGTTATTATCTTGTGAAGGCTCTATTGTAGTCCAATCTCCTCCTGTTTTAAGATTCTTAAAAATTATAGAATTCCCGTTTCCTTCTCCGGAGCCATATACGAAGAGATAGTCTTCCGACTCAGGCACATAAGCTGAATGAAAATGATACGGATTCTTTGCATCTTCATACACTAACTTGTCTTCACTTTGTGGAGTGCCTATCTTATGATAATATATCTGATGGTTCTCATTAGCATTTGAAAATTCCTTGCCGGCTTCGGGCTTGGGGTAGGAACTGTAATAAAAGCCGTCTCCTTGCCAAACTGCATCTGAGAATTTCACCCATTCAATATGATCCTTCAGCAATTTTGCAGAGTCTGTATCAACCACAAAAATTTCATTCCAATCCGATCCGCTTCTGGAAATTATATATGCAGCAAGTTTACCGTCGTTTTTCATTGAGACACCCTGTAATGCCACAGTGCCATCTTCCGAGAAAGTGTTGGGATCCAAAAATACTTCTGCCTCTCCGTAGGGAGTGTTTGAACGATATAATACACTCTGGTTTTTCAGACCGTCATTTTCATAATAGTAATAACGGCCGTCTTTCTCCTTAGTAACTAATCCTGTCTTTTTATAATTATTAAGGTCTGTCAATCTTTTGTTAATATTTCCACGATATGGAATTGCTTCAAGATAAGATTCCGTTAGAGCATTCTCAGCCTTCACCCATTCAAGAGTGGCGGGAGCTGTGTCATTCTCCAAAGGACGATAGGGATCTGCCACCGTAAGGTCAAAATATTGATCTGTCACGGAATTATCCATGGGTGCTTTAGGATATTGCATATTATTCCCTGATCCGCAACTTCCCGCAAATCCGGCCATGCCGCTTGCTGCCACCATCATTATTAGCTTTCTTTTCTTTTTCATATATTATATTTTTATTCGAAATAATCTTTTATATAATAGGAGTCCTGTGAATTCCCGTCAGCCATCCATATATAACCAAGTTTAATTATACCTCCGGGATTCATTTTTTTATATTATAGTTTATAAAAACCAAAATTAAATAAAATTCTCCAAATTCCCTCAGATTCTATTTTCGAAGAGGGCAAAAGACGAGTAACCGCAATAAGAAGGATGAATAAAGTCCGAAGCCCAAGTATTAACATAGATTATAAAACGATTTTGCTGATAAAATTTTATTTATAAGAAGATAATCTTTAATTTTGCCACAAGGCTTGGAGGATAAGCAAAATATTGAAAAAACCATGTCCTTCGTCTCTGAAATCAATACTAAAAATTAGATTATAAAAAGAAAAACACATTCTAACTAAATAAGAAAAATGGCAACAAAAGAAAAACTCTTCGACATGTTTTCTCCGACGTCAACACATGACTGGATAGAGAAAATCACTGTCGACCTTAAGGGTGCCGATTTCGAAAAGAAATTGGTTTGGCGTACAAACGAGGGCTTTAATGTAAAGCCGTTCTATCGCCGTGAAGATCTTAAAGATATACCTCACATGGGAACCTTGCCCGGACAATTCCCTTATGTAAGAGGTACTCGTGAAGACAACAACTGGCTTATCAGACAACAGATTCTTGGTGAGACAGCTGAAGAACTTAACAAAGAGGCGCTTCTTGCCATCAACCGTGGAGTTGATTCAATAGGCGTTAAAGTTGCAAACGATGTAGATGAAAAATATTTCGAGATTCTTTTCAAGGATATCGATCTCAAGAAAATCGAAGTCAACATCAGCAGTTGCATGGGCCATGCAGTTGGCGTTGCCAAAGTTTTGGTTGACTATCTGAAAAGCAAAGGTATTGAAAATGATTTCAAAGGCAGCATAGATTTCAATCCCTTTAAACGTCTGTTAAAACATGGCATGGACTTCCCGAGAGATATCAAAGAGGAAGCCGTTGCAATGTATAACACTGTAAAAGATGTAAAGAATCTGAGATGTTTTGCAGTAGACAGCGTGATGCTTAATAATGCCGGCGCTTACATCACTCAGGAATTAGGTTATGCTCTTGCTTGGGGTGCTGAATGGATGACTCTGCTTACCGATGCAGGTCTGACTCCTTGTGAAGTTGCTTCAAGAATTAAATTCAACATGGGCATTTCTTCCAACTATTTCCTTGAAATTGCAAAATTCAGGGCTGCAAGAATGTTGTGGGCAGAAGTAGTGAAAGCCTACGGTGCGGAAGATGATTGCTGCAAGATGGTGGCACATGCTGTAACAAGCGTATTTAATATGACTATCTATGATGCACATGTGAATCTGCTTCGTTCAATGACAGAAACTATGAGTGCAGCAATTGCCGGTGTTGATTCAATCGAAACCTTGCCATTTGATCTTCCTTATAAGAAACCTGATGAGTTCTCAGAAAGAATAGCCAAAAATCAGCAATTGCTTCTCAGAGATGAAAGTCATCTTAATAAGGTAACAGACCCGGCCGGTGGTTCCTATTATGTGGAAGTTCTTACTAAATCAATAGCCGAGATAGCATGGAAACTCTTTGTGGAAGTTGAAGAAAAGGGAGGTTTCCTCGCAGAATTAAAGAAAGGCGATATCCAGAAGGCAGTAAACGAATCAGGAGTAAAGAGACACTCAGATGTAGCTCGTCGTAAAGAGATATTATTAGGCACCAACCAATATCCTAACTTCAACGAGACAGCTCTCGATAAGATTCAGAAACCGTTAGGTCCTTGTGGTTGCGGATGCTCAGTAGAGCCGCAGGATGGTGCTGTGGATTATCTAAACTTCGACAGAGCGGCAAGCCAATTCGAACAGCTCAGACTTGACACGGAAAGAAGCGGAAAACGTCCGAAAGTGTTTATGTTGACAATCGGCAACCTCGCCATGAGACTGGCCAGAGCTCAATTCTCAGCCAACTTATTCGGATGTGCCGGATATGAAATCATCGACAATATCGGTTTCAACACGGTTAAAGAGGGTGTTAATGCAGCAGTAGAAAAAGGAGCAGATGTTGTTGTGCTCTGTTCAAGCGATGATGAATATGCTGAATATGCTCCGGAAGCGTTCAAAGAATTGAACGGAAGAGCAATGTTTGTTGTGGCCGGCGCACCGGCATGCATGGATGAGCTAAAAGCTCAAGGTATAGAAGAGTTTATACATGTGAGAGTGAATGTGCTTGACACTCTGATTAAATTCAACGCAAAACTTCTGAAGTGAGATGAGACCAAATTTCAAAAATATAGATCTGAGTGCCGTTGTAACAGAGAAAGGTCCGGCACCAAAAGTTGATTCCAAAGAATCAGACTGGATTACGGCAGAATTAATTCCCGTAAAACCGGTTTATACCGAAGAAGACCTCAAAGATATGGAGCATCTTGACTTCGTGTCAGGTTTGCCACCTTTCTTAAGAGGCCCGTATAGTGCAATGTATCCTTTACGTCCTTGGACAATCCGTCAGTATGCCGGTTTCTCAACAGCAGCAGAATCAAATGCATTCTATCGTAGAAACCTCGCATCAGGACAAAAAGGTTTGTCAGTGGCTTTCGACCTTCCGACTCACCGCGGCTATGACGCAAACCATGAAAGAGTAGTCGGCGATGTCGGCAAAGCAGGTGTATCTATCTGTTCACTCGAAGATATGAAGGTACTCTTCGATGGCATTCCATTGAACAAGATGTCAGTTTCTATGACAATGAACGGAGCAGTGCTTCCTGTAATGGCCTTCTATATCAATGCCGGTCTTGAACAAGGCGCTAAACTCGAAGAGATGGCTGGAACTATCCAGAACGACATCTTGAAAGAGTTTATGGTTAGAAACACTTATATTTATCCGCCGGCCTTCTCAATGAAGATCATCGCTGATATCTTTGAATATACGGCTAAAAACATGCCGAAGTTCAATTCTATTTCAATCTCCGGCTACCACATGCAGGAAGCAGGAGCTACTGCTGATATTGAATTGGCTTATACTCTTGCCGACGGACTCGAATATCTGAGAGCCGGAGTAAACGCAGGAATGGATATCGACACTTTCGCACCTCGTCTTTCTTTCTTCTGGGGTATATCAATGAATTATTTCATGGAGATCGCCAAACTGAGAGCTGCAAGAATGCTTTGGGCGAAGATTGTGAAACAATTCAACCCGAAGAATCCGAAATCTCTGGCGCTTCGCACTCACAGTCAGACATCAGGTTGGAGCTTGACCGAACAGGATCCGTTCAACAATGTTGGAAGAACTTGCGTGGAAGCTATGGGAGCAGTGTTGGGTCATACTCAGTCTCTCCATACAAATGCACTTGATGAAGCTATCGCATTGCCAACCGATTTCTCAGCACGTATTGCACGTAATACTCAGATCTACATCCAGGAAGAAACCTATGTAACAAAAGAGATCGACCCATGGGGTGGTAGCTATTATGTAGAAACACTGACTGACGAACTTGCACATAAAGCTTGGGAACATATCCAGGAAATAGAGAAGCTTGGCGGTATGGCAAAAGCAATCGAAACCGGCCTTCCGAAGCTCAAGATTGAAGAGGCTGCTGCAAGAACCCAGGCCAGAATCGACTCAGGCAAACAGACCATCGTGGGTATCAACAAATATCGTCTTGATCATGAAGATCCTATCGATATCCTTGAAGTTGACAACACTGAGGTGAGAAAAGAACAATGCGCACGTCTTGACGACCTTAAAGGCAAGAGGGATGAAGAAGCTGTTAAGAAAGCATTGGAAGCTATCACAGAAGCAGTGAAAGATCCATCCAAAGGCAATTTGCTTGACCTCGCAGTTAAAGCCGCAGGCTTGAGAGCAACATTGGGAGAAATCTCAGATGCATGTGAGGCAGTTGTAGGCAGATATAAAGCAGTAATCAAAACAATATCAGGCGTGTATAGCAGTGAAGAAAAAGGAGATCCCGAATTTGAGGAAGCTCGTAAAGCAGTTGCTGATTTCGCAAAACGTGAAGGCCGTCAGCCGCGTATCATGATAGCCAAGATGGGACAAGACGGTCATGACCGTGGAGCTAAAGTTGTAGCTACAGGATATGCAGACTGCGGTTATGACGTGGATATGGGTCCGCTCTTCCAGACTCCAGCAGAAGCAGCACGTCAGGCAGTTGAAAACGACGTTCACATTCTCGGCGTTTCATCATTGGCAGCAGGACATAAGACACTCGTGCCGCAAGTTATTGAAGAACTCAAGAAACTCGGTCGCCCCGACATCTTAGTGACTGCCGGCGGTGTGATCCCCGCACAGGATTATGACTTCCTGTACAAAGCAGGTGTTGATGCCATCTTTGGCCCGGGCACACGTGTAGCAAAGAGTGCTTTGGAAATGATCAGACTGCTTAATGAACAGAGAGCTGAAGCTTAATACTAATAGATTATTATAAAAAATGTCGGTGGGAAATTACCGACATTTTTTATATTTGCATCAAATAATAATTGAATTAATAAAACAAGGAAAAAATATGGTGACGGCATCGATAGTGGTTCATAAAACACCGGAGGATCAGCTTCTGAGGGCTATAGACTGCATCATGCAATCATCAATTGATAAACTTTATATTTTAGACAACAGTCCGACTGAAGAATTAAAGGGAACAATCCCCGAGAATCCGGAAATTATTTATAAAAAAATAAATAACAATGGATATGGCGCCGGACATAATATAGCTATTAAAGAAGCCATGAAATCCCGGAGTGACTATCATCTTGTTATGAATGCGGATGTAGCATGGGAAGGGGATATAATCCTTAGGCTTAAAGACTATATGGACATGAATCCAAAAATCGGGATGATCTCACCGAAAGTATATTATCCCGATGGAGATTTACAATATACTTGCAGGATGCTGCCGACTCCAATAGATCTTATCTTTAAAAGGTTTCTGCCGGAAAAGATCATAAAAAGGAGAATGGAAAAATACCTCTTGACCGAACATGATCATAACAAGCCAATAAATTGTCCTTATCTTTTAGGATCCTTTTTATTTTTTAGGATTAAAGCTTTGGAGGAGTCGGGAATTTTTGACGAGAGATTTTTCATGTATCCTGAAGATATAGACATAACCCGAAGAATACATGAAAATTGGGAGACTCTATATTGGCCGGAAGTAAAAATTATCCATGAACATCAGGCTGCATCCAGAAAAAGCATGAAAATGCTGGGCATTCATTTGAAGAATATGATAAAATATTTCAACAAATGGGGGTGGATTTATGATAAAAAGAGGAAAGAATATAATCTTAGATTGAGAAAATCCATGATTCCGCTTCCCCGAGAGGAGAGGCCTAAAGGAAGAGGATAAATATTTAATGTTGAGAGAAGAGTATGAAGAGAAGTGAGAAAATCCAAAAGATTAATGAAAAGGATAACTCTATTTATAAAAGATCCGGGATATGACTTTAAAAACAGAGGAGCCTAAATAAGAAGCCAGAATCCCGGCCTTGTTTTTAAACCTTACTTTTTTATTCATCAAAGAGTCTTTACGATAATCGCAAATCAATTGCCAACATTTACCGGCTTCTTCATTCTCATGATTTAAGGAGGCAAGAGCAAACATATTGAAATTGGCACTTAACCGGCGGTCCTTAGAGGCAGGTACTAAGTCAGGATGATTGGTTGACATATAATCTTCTATCTTTTCCGTGACATTTAATACATCCAGACGTTTTCGACACCAGGAATTGACAATGCTACCGGGAGCTATCCTATAAAAATAAACAGGATTAGAAACGTATGCAACCTTTTGGCATTTTTCAAGAATAAGATAGAAAATGTCAAGGTCTTCATACAATATCCCTTCCTGAAATCTCAATTCGTCGAAGAGACTTTTTCTATAAAGCTTTCCACAAGCAGATGGCAACAGGCAGTCTTGATAAAGAACTTTTTCCATTGCTTCAACCGGCTGGAAAACCTGTATTTTCAATTTTTGAGTTTTCCCTATTTTATAATATTTTGAACGTATTACCTTTCCCTCCGCAAAATCAGCATTATTCATTTCAAGTGCCGCTAAGAGATAGCGTATTGAATGAGGATAAAGCATATCATCAGCATCGACAAACATTATCAATTCTCCGGATGCAAGGTCCAGTCCTCGGTTTCTTGCCGCAGAAAGTCCACCATTTTCAAAATGAAATGCTTTAATATTAGTATATTTTATGGAATATTCATCGATGATATTTACAGAATTATCTGAAGATCCGTCATCAATAAGGAGAAGTTCCCAATCTTTTAAAGATTGCGATATGATGCTTTCCACACAATCCACAAGATAAGATTCAGCATTATAAACCGGAACAATAATACTAATCATATCCTATATTCAATTTTTTAAAATGATTAGTTCGGAATCCCCCATCAAGGCTGCAATTTCTGAATAAGAACTCCAAAAAGAGCCATATATTCTGGGTGAATCTGCAAGAATCAACATTTCAGCCATAGCATCAATAATTCCTTCTTTGGTTTTTCGAGAAGCCGGGGCCGGATTAATAAGAATGTTAGAACCGAATTTTTCTAAGAAATGCCTCTTTACTCCTTCATCGTCTGAAGCGATGAAAATTGATGCGGAAGGATTATTTTCCAATTCTTCTTTCACCTTGCTTTCAAAAAGAACAAGAGGACTGTTTTTTATTGAGTCATGATTATCCGTGCGTCTAATATGACAGGAAATTGTAGGATTCCGGAAATTGAGAATTTCAGCTTTCTTTGATTCGATTACAGGCAATACTTTAAACAGTCTGTCGAAATTATCTTTTTTAAAATCAATGAAGGCCGAGCCGGAAGAAATTACAAGGTTTTGATTTTGAAGAATCCTTTTGTAGTCTTCCAAGGAAGGGAAACTTAACATAGGTCCTGTGTGAAAAATAAATTTATCAGGAGAAAGATTCTGATAAATAGCCGAAATAAATAGATTTCTTTTTCTGGGCACTTCGTAAAGAAGACGGTTTTTGAAAGCTGATATTTCGATAAGTTCAAAAGGAATATTGTCCGTTCTGAAAATATCACTGAAATTCGCCATAAGGCCATCATCTTTACTCCATTTCACTTTTAAGGAGCAATCTAAAGATTCAGCTAAAGCATAGGCAGCGGCTATTGCCCGCAGTCTATTGGCCAAACCTCCAACAGGAATCACTGTTATGTTATGTTTCATAAGAGAAAATAACTTCCATTAGCAAAATTGCATTATATTTTTCATAATAACACAATTAGACAGTTATTATTTATCAAAAAAAGACATTTATTTTATAATTTTGCATATTGATAGAAAATTGAAAATAGATTTGAAAGAATTAAAGATGAATAAATCGACAAAAGCCATACACACAAAATTTCAACGCAGAGATGCATGGGATGCATTACAAATTCCCATTTATACATGCTTGGCTTATGAATTCGACAATGCTGATTATATGTCAGACGTGTTTTGTGGCAAAGTAATAGTCCCGGACTATTCAAGAGTTTTGAATCCCACAGTGACTCATCTGGAAGAAATAGTTGCCAATCTCACGGGAGCGAAAGAAGTAAGCGCCTTCAATAGCGGAATGGCGGCAATCAGCGCTATGATAATGTGTGTGGCACAAGCCGGTAAAAATATCGTTACCTCAAAACATCTGTTTGGTAACACCTATTTATTGTTAACACAGACTCTTAAGAGATTCGGGGTAGAGGCAAGATTAATTGATCTGACAAACCTTGAAGAGATTGAAAAATCAATAGATAGCAACACATGCTGCGTTTTTTTAGAGAGTGTGACCAATCCACAGATGGAAGTAGCCGATATAAAAGAGATTTCAAAGATTACAAAGAAACATCATATACCATTAATTGCGGATACAACCATTATACCCTTTACCCAGTTTGATGGTAAAGAACTTGGATTGGATTTTCAGGTTGTCTCATCAACTAAATATATCTCGGGTGGCGCCACGAGCTTAGGAGGTCTGATTATAGATTACGGCAACTATCCGGAGATTTCTTCATTAATTAAGAAAGATTCTGTTTTTAATCTCGGAGGTTATATGACTCCTCAAGCAGCCTATCAGCAGATAATGGGGCTTGAAACTCTTGAAGTGAGATATAAACGTCAGGCCGAATCGGCAAAAAAAATAGCAGAGATGCTCGAAAAGACATCCGGAGTGGAAGCGGTTGGCTATTGTGGATTGGAGTCTCATCCTTTTCATGAGGTTTTCAAAAAGAATTATGGCGAAGAAGCCGGAGCTATGATAACCATAGATTTAAAAAACCGGGAAGCCTGTTACGATTTCATTAATTCATTGAAACTTGTTCACAGAGCTACAAATCTGTTTGACAACCGTTCTCTTGCCATTCATCCATATAGCACGATATTCGGGCCCCTTCCTGAAGAGGAAAGGCTCTCTATGGACATTAAACCGACAACTATAAGATTATCTATAGGACTTGAGGATCCGGAGGATATCTATGAGGATCTGAAACAAGCAATTGAAAACGCTCAATGATGGCTGCATACGATTTTGATAAAATTATAGAAAGAAGGGGTTCGGGCGCATTAAAAACCGATCGGCTTAAAGAACGTTACGGCAGAGATGATCTCTTGGCTGCATGGGTTGCGGATATGGATTTTGCAACCCCGGATTTTATAATAGACGCCATAAAAGAAAGATTGAATCATCCAATTTTCGGTTATAGCGTGGAACCCGATGATTATCGTCCGGCAATTATTGATTGGGAGAAGAATCTTCACGGATGGGACATAAAACCGGAATGGATATCCTATATTCCGGGAATTGTAAAAGGGATTGGGATGGTTATTAATGTCTTTACCAAACCGGGCGACAATGTTGTCATTATGCCCCCTGTTTATCATCCTTTCCGGATAACGACTGAACTGAACGGAAGGAAAGTGGTAAATATCCCGTTAATACAAAAAGAGAACGTAGAGTATTTCATAGACTTCGAGAAGCTGGAACAATTATCTGAACAAGGAGGACTGTTAATATTCTCAAACCCACATAATCCGGGAGGAAGGATATGGACGAAAGAAGAGATGGTCAGACTCGCAGAAATAGCAGAGAAAAAAAATCTTTTAGTGATTTCAGACGAGATCCATGCCGATATGCCGTTATGGGGAAAGAATCACTTACCTTACATGATGAGCAGCAATCAGGCATTAGAAAACAGTATCACATTCTGTGCACCTTCCAAGACCTTCAATATTCCGGGAATCGTGAGCTCATTTTCTGTAATAGCAAATGAGAGGATAAGAGATAAATTCTATGGATGGCTTAAAGCTAATGAATTTGATGAAGCTCCTGTCTTTTCGCACATAGCTACAATAGCCGCATATAGGAAAGGGAATGAATGGAGAAAAGATCTTCTGAAATATATTGAATCGAACATAGAGACAACAGAAGATTTTTTCAAAAGAGAACTTCCGGAGATAAAAGTCTTGCGACCTGATGCTTCATTTTTAGCATGGTTGGATTGCCGGGATTTGGAATTGAATCAGGAAGAACTTGTTGATTTATTTGTTAATCATGCAAAAGTCGCATTAAACGATGGAGGGATGTTTGGTAAGGAAGGAGAAGGGTTTATGCGGCTTAATGTAGGAATGCCAAAAGAGTCCTTATATAAGGTTCTTGAAAGAATAAAAGACGGGGTAAATAATTATAGAAAGATTAAGAATGAAGATTAGCGAAATAATAGAGAACAGCACACAACCGATATTTTCCTTTGAAATTTTGCCTCCTCTTAAAGGAAACAGCATTTATAAAGTTTTTGGCATTATAGATAAACTTTTACAATTTAATCCTAAGTTTGTTAATATTACCTCACATCATAGTGAGTATATTTACAAACCAATGCCTGACGGCAGGCACAAGAGAATAAGTGTTGTGAAACGGCCCGGCACTGTGGCAATTTCAGCGGCAATAAAAAACAAATACGGATTGTTGCCGGTGCCACATATTATCTGCACCGGATTTACAAAAGAGGAGACTGAATATGCACTCCTTGACCTGAATTTTTTGGGTATAAACAATCTTCTTGTGCTGCGAGGAGATGAAAAAGGAGATATTCCAAATCGGAATAATCCGGAAATTTACAACCAATTCGCCACAGATCTGCAGGAACAAATAAATCTTTTCAATAAAGGAATAGGTATTGAAGACACTCGGATAGAGGGTATTCAGACACCTTTCTCCTACGGTATGGCTTGTTATCCTGAGAAACATGAAGAGGCTCCTAATATGGAATCCGATTTATATTATCTGAAGAAAAAAGTGGAAAACGGAGCTGATTATTTCATTTCCCAAATGTTTTTTGACAACGGAAAATATCTTGATTTTATAAAACGGTGTAGGGAGAAAGGAATTAATGTGCCGATTTTACCCGGGATAAAGCCTATATCAAAAAAGCAGCATCTGACAATGTTGCCGAAAGTTTTTAAAATAGATATTCCGGAAGAATTAGCATCAGAAGTGAGAGATTGTAAGAATGACGAAGAAGTTAAAGAGATAGGTATAAGGTGGAGTGTGAAACAATGTAGGGAATTGCTTGAGAAAGGAGCTCCGGGAATTCATTTCTACACAATGAGCGCTTCAGAGAGTATAAAAAGAATTGCTGAACAAGTGTTCTGATAATTATTTAAAAAGTATAAGGTTTTAAGGAATTTAACCGGATTTATTTTATGGGATTGGCAGAAGAACTAAAGAAAAGGGTGTTATTGCTTGATGGTGGCCTTGGGACAATGATTCAAAAATACGGATTCACGGAGTCAGATTACCGTGGACGGGAATTCTTGTCTCATCAGAAACCCCTTTCCGGTTTAAACGATATCCTTAATCTTACAAAACCAAGTTCTATAAAAAAGATTCATGAAGCTTATTTAGAATCAGGTTGTGATATAATAACGAGCAACACCTTTAATTCAAATAAAATATCATTGGCTGATTATGGGTTGGAAAATGATTCAGATTTAATCAGAAGAATAAATAGGGAAGGAGTTTTAATAGCCAAGGAAGCCATAGAAGACTACAGGAAGAGAAATTCCGGAGACAACCCTCTATATGTGGCAGGTTCAATCGGACCTACCAACAGGTCGGCATCAATGAGCCCTGACATATCCAATCCTGAAATAAGGAATGTCACTTATGATGATTTATTTGAAGCCTATGAAGTTCAGATAGAAGGATTGATAGAGGGGGGGGCTGATATCTTGTTGTTTGAAACATTTTATGATACGTTGAATCTTAAGGCCGGTTTGGCAGCAGCTCAACATGCGATGCATAAACTGGATACAAGACTGCCTATAATGGTCTCTGCCACCATTTCCGACAAATCAGGCCATATCCTTTCAGGACAAACTTTAGAAGCTTTCATTACGACCATTAATGATTTTGAAGGTGTTATCTCCATAGGGTTGAATTGCGGGTTTGGTCCGGAAGATATGAGTTCATATCTTGAAGTGATATCCAAATATAGCAATCATTATATATCATGTCATCCAAATGCCGGATTGCCTGACGAGACCGGATGCTATAAAATGGATCCGGATGATTTCAAAGATAAAGTTGCAAAACTTCTAGAAACCAGTCTTTTGAATATAATCGGAGGATGTTGTGGCACTACACCTGATCATATATTCCGGATCAAGAAACTGGTAAACGAAGTAGAGCCATATACTCCTAAAGAATTGAAAGACGCATTAAGATTGGCCGGAAATGATGTCTTGATAAAGAAAAGACATAAAGACTTCAGGGTGGTAGGTGAGAGATGCAATGTCGCCGGTTCAAGGAAATTCTTGCGCTTGATAAAAGAAAACAACTTGGAGGAGGCTTCAGAAATTGCAAAAAAGGAGATAGAGGCCGGGGCTGAGATAATAGACATAAATATGGATGATCCTTTGATTGATTCGCAAGCAGAAATGATCAGATTCATCAGATATATCAACTCAGAACCGGAAGTTGCCAAAGTTCCTTACATGATCGATTCCTCAAAATGGGAAGTGATAGAGAACGGCTTAAAAAACATACAAGGAAAAGGAATTGTAAACTCCTTATCGTTGAAAGAAGGAGAAGAGGAATTTATAAGGAAAGCCGGAAAGGTAAAAGAACTTGGTTTCTCATTGATAGTGATGGCCTTTGATGAGAAAGGTCAGGCCGACACTTACGAAAGGAAAATAGAGATTTGTGAAAGAGCCTACAGATTGCTGACTGAAAAATGTGGCTACAAACCTGATGACATCATATTTGATGTTAATATCATGGCAATAGCTACAGGTATACCGGAACATTCCAAATATGGAATAGAATTTATCAGAGCAGTAGAATGGGTAAAAAAGAACCTGCCGGGAGTAAAAACAAGCGGAGGAGTAAGTAATTTATCTTTTTCATTCAGAGGGAAGAACAAAATAAGGGAATATATTCATTCAATCTTTCTTCATCATGCAGTAGCCTCCGGTCTGGACATGTCTATAGTGAATCCGGGCGCTTTACCTGACTATTACAGTATTCCTGAAAATATAAGGAATATAATAGAGGATGTCTTATTGACCGGCGATCAGAAAAGCGAAGCCATGTTGTTAGATCTTGTATTGGATTCTAATCCTGAAAAAAGTAATGAACCAATCGAAGAAAAAAGAAAAAGCCTTTCAGTGGAGGAAAGGCTGAAGGAAGATATGGTTAAGGGAGATCTTTTACATATAAAAGATGATCTTGAGGAAGCTTTGACAGACTATGAAGATCCTTTGAAAATAATAGATGGTCCGTTGATGGATGGGATGAAAACAGTTGGAGATCTGTTTGGAGAGGGAAAGATGTATCTTCCTCAAGTGGTAAAAACAGCCCGGGCCATGAATGTGGCAGTCGATTTCCTGAAACCCTATATTGATGAAAAGAAGAATGATGAAAATTCGGCAAAGACAGGGAAAATTGTGATAGCCACAGTGAAGGGAGACGTTCATGATATCGGGAAAAACATAGTCGCTACTGTGTTGGCTTGCAATAATTTTGAAGTGATAGATCTTGGCGTTATGGTGCCTTCTCAGGAAATAATAGAGAAGATTAAAGAGGAAAAACCGGACATATTATGTCTTTCAGGTTTAATAACACCTTCATTGACTGAGATGGCGAATGTTGTTGATGAATTAGAAAAAGAGGGGATAAATATACCTGTAATGGTGGGAGGAGCTGCAACCTCAGGGCTTCATACATTGTTGCATATATCGCCTAAATATTCCGGTGTTGTAATTCACATGAATGATGCTTCGCAAAACCCTATCGCTGCTAAAAAATTGCTTGGAGAGGAAAGTAGAAAAAGCTTTCTGGAAGAATTAGAAAAGAAGAATCACGAACTTAAAGAAAACCTTTCAGAAAAAAACCAAGGCATTGTATCTTTTAAAGAGGCAACAGAAAAAGGACGTAACAGAACGAAAACATCTGATAAGGTTTGATGTTATAAATGAAATCGGCGACAATTCTTCATTTAAAAATAGAAGAACTTCTTCCGTTAGTTAATTGGAAAATGTTTTTTTATACCTGGAAGATTCAAGGTTCCTATCTTGAGAACTTTCCTTATTCTCAAAAATCGGAAGATATAAAAAATTGGAAGGAAAGCCTTCCGGAGGATTTAAAACAAAAGGGAGAGGAAGCCTTAGATGTTTATAAAAAGGCATTGGAAATAATCTCGGAAATAATAGAAAGAGAAATATTCGACGGCCGGGCGGCCTTTGTTTTTTTGGATGCATTTTCAGACGATAATAACATTTATATAGAGCAAAAGATGTTTCCCATGTTGAGACAACAGAAGGAGGGGTCAGAATATTTATCTGTGTCAGATTTTATAGGAAGCGAAGGTGAAGGAGATAAAATAGGTCTTTTTGCTGTTACAGCGGGGAGATGTTGGGAGCAAATAAAAGATTCTAAAGTTGGCGAAGATGATACTTATACGGAGCTTGTTGCCCAGGCTGTAGCAGACAGGGTAGCCGAAGCAAGTGCAGAATGGCTTAACAGAAAATTAGGAAAAGGAATAAGACCGGCATGGGGTTATCCTATGTTGCCGGATCAAAAGCTAATTTTAGATACTAAAGAGTTCCTTCCTTATGAAAAATTAGGAATTACATTGACTGAAAACGGAGCAATGCAACCCTCTTCTTCCATCAGCGGCCTTTATATTGATAGTCCTGAAGCACATTATTTTATGATTGGAGAGATAGGTGACGACCAATTGCAGGATTACGCTGAAAGGAGAGGAGAGAAATTTGAGACAATGAAGTTATTATTGCGTCAGAACTAAAGATTGGACCATATACTCTATAGAAGAAACGGGATTTTAAATTATCTTGCTGATAAATTTTTTTCAAACATTTTAAGGAAATAAGAATAAATGGGAGATTGAATGGCCAATTCTGATGAAGAATTTTTTAAATCATTTAAAATCTCATGAGCAAAAGAGAGGTTGCGTAAAACTTTAAAGGGTAGAAGTTCGGCTTCTTCAATTGTTCTAATATCGTTTATAAAGATAGATATATCATCTTTATTCAATATTTCAAGTGGCAATAGATATAAAGAAAGGAGTCTGAATTCCCTACAATCTTTTTCTTCCCAAAGAGCTCTCGCCAAATCTATATCTTTTGGATAATTTCTTGCAACTTCCTTTAATTGAGGTAATAAGAGTCCGAAAACATAAACATATGGAGTGCCGGAGTTTTTTAAAGATTCCACCACAGCTCCATTACGAAATCTATAAAAGTCCTTCCGAAGCCTGTTTTTATAATGTTCTATGTCGTTTTCAGTCATTATCAATCGTGATGATAAGGTTCTCCTTTAAGAATGGTCATCGCACGATAAATCTGTTCCGTGAAAAATAATTTGGCCATTTCATGGGTAAAGGTCATCTTAGAAAGTGAAATTTTAAAGTCAGCTTTTTTATAAACCTCTTCAGAAAAACCGTAAGGACCACCAATGACGAATATTAGGCGTTTTTTACCTGTAGACAATTGTTTCTGAACCCAAACGGAAAAATCACGCGAAGAGAACTCCTTCCCTTTTTCATCAAGAAGCACAACGATATCGGATGAACAAAATTCAGAGATTAAAATTTTGCCTTCCAACTCTTTGATCTTATCTATAGCAAGAGATTTGCCATTTTTAATATCAGGAAGTTCTTTATTGACGAATTTCAGATATTTTTCAATGCGACTTTCAAAAAGTGAAATGCCTTCCTTTATCCAGGAAGAAGAAACTTTTCCTATGGAGAGCAAAACAATATCCATAATTATTATATAAAATGGAAAAGTTTATTTTTCAAGACAAAAATCTTCTGCATCTTTCCAGAAGGGGAACCTTTCTCTATAAGTGGTTAATTTTTGCATTGACAAAGAGGCATAAAGCATATTGTCATTTGTTTTGACTGCAATCTCCTTGCCTCTGTAATCAAACAGATGGGAAGAACCGTTATATTCCGCTCCCTTATTGTCGATTCCCCGGCAGTTCACACCACAAACATAGGCTTCATTTTCAATTGCTCGTGCTTTAAGGAGAGTATCCCAGGTGTCGATTCTTTTTACCGGCCAATTAGCCACTGCCAGCATCAAATCATATTCATTGTTTTTATTGCGACACCAAATCGGGAAACGTAAATCATAACAGACGATCATAGAAATATTCCAACCTCTATATCTTAGATTCATGCGAGAATCGCCTGCCTTCAAGATCTGATCTTCTCCTCCCAAAGAGAAAAGATGTCGCTTATCGGCAAAATATTCATCGCCGGAAGGTTCAATGAAAAAAGCGCGATTGAATAAAAGGCCTCCCGTATCAGCTATGAAGCTCCCGGCAATGGCCATACAATATTCAGAGCTATATTTTTTGATGATATCGATGGTTTCTCCGGTGTTTTTTTCAGCTAAGAGCCTGAATTGTTCTTTATCGAGATCTGAAGGAAAACCTGTAGAGAAGGTTTCCGGAAGAACCAGCAAATCAGTTTCCGGATGGACACGATTTAGAATATCTTCAAGCGATTTGAGATTGGCGTCTTTATCTCCCCAGCTGATTTCAATGGGAGCCAAACAAACCTTTAAAATAGGGTCGTTCATAAGAATCAAGGAATAAAATTATCAGGATGTTTTGCTGCATTCCTTAAGTTGGAATAGTAGTGTCTGACGATTTTTAAATCATTTTCAATATCGCCGGAGGGGATGAATTCATCCTTAATAATCACTTTTTTATTTTTATAGTCGATAACTCCTAATTGAACCGGCACACCTGCATTATAAGCAATGCGTAAGAAGCCTGTTTTCCACGTTTCTACAGCTTTACGGGTGCCTTCCGGAGTGATAGCAAGGTTAAGATGAGAAAACCGCTTAAAATCCTCAGTAATCGTTGTTGTCAGAGAATTGTTTGATTTCCTGTTGACTGGAATACCTCCAAGATAACGGAGGAGATATTTTAAAGGGAAGAAAAACCAAAAGTCCTTCATGAGGAAATTTGCCTTTCTTCCCAAAGACCTATAAGCCAATAGACCAATAATAAAATCCCAGTTAGATGTGTGGGGTGCCACACAGATAACGGCTTTATCATGATAGGGCACGGTGATTTCTTGTGACCAACCTATAAGATTGAAACAAGCTTTCCAGATATTCATGCCCTAAAATGTCATTAAGCTTTTTTATTCTGTTCTTTTACTTCTTGAGGCACTGCGCTGTTGAAAAGTTTCAAAGCTTCATCAATATCTTTATGGAAATCATCGTTTACCTTTACAAACAGTTGTTTATAGAAAGATTTTTTAGCCTTTGAATATTCCTTAAGGTTATCGAATGCCTTTACTCCTTTATCGAATGTGACATCAGCGTTAGCCTTAGCAGCAGCGACTGCACATAACACTTTTTCTATAGCTTTGGCTACAGTGTCTTTATCAACATTCTCATAAGTGTCGAAAACATAAGCCATGTTAGCGCAAGCTGAATCACCGAGAGCTTCAGCATACTTCTTGAATTCTCTTTTGTTAGCCATTTTTTATAAAGTTTAGAAATTTATATTCATTTGAGAAGAGTGTCTTCTATTTATATAACCATTGAAAATGAAAAAATATTCAAAAGCAATGAAAAAAAGTTTTAATCTCTGATCTCTTTTCGGGCAGCGTCAAGTCTGAGCATAATGAAAAGCAAAATAGTGAAACCCCATAAAGAGGATCCGCCATAGCTGAAAAATGGAAGAGGTATGCCGATCACGGGACATAATCCTATTACCATTCCAACATTGATGCAGACATGGAAAATCAGAAGAGACACGACACAATAGGAATAAACCCGGGAAAATGTAGATTTCTGACGTTCGGCAATGTGAATCAATCTTAAGATAAGAATGAGGAATGTGACCAAGACTGCGGCAGAACCTATGAATCCTTCCTCTTCTCCTATTGTGCAGAAGATAAAATCGGTGTGTTGTTCCGGCACATATTTGAGCTTGGTCTGCGTCCCGTTAAGGAATCCTTTTCCCGACATTCCACCGGAACCGATGGCAATCTTAGACTGATTCACATTATAACCCACACCTCGAATATCATCTTCAATTCCTAAAAGCACGAGGATACGGGTTTGTTGGTGAGGTTGGAGCACTTTATCAAAAACATAGTTTACTGAATAAAGGAACCCGATTGAAACAACCACAAATCCTATTGCAACCACAAATTTGCTAATTCGATGTCGCAGCATGGCTAAAGCCGTATATATCAACGCGGCTGCGATTGTCAGAAGAAAGAAAAGCCGTCCGTTAACCGGAACATTACAAAGCAGAAGTATGGTCACAATAGTGCCTGCCGCGATGAATCCGACGGTGACATTCCTGGCAATTATAAAATCCTTGCAATAGAAAATAAGCAATAGACAATATATTATGCAGATAATTGTCAAGACCATGAATTCTCCGGTTGACAAGCCCATTATCAGTGGGTCCATATATTTTACCGCAAGAACGAAGAAAAGCACACTTAGGAAGATCGCACTTAAAACGAATCCACTCATTCCTTCCCTGTAAAGAACAAAGACCAGAGAGAGATAAACAAGCGCACTTCCTGTTTCTTTCTGGCAAAGAATAATACAAATAGGAACTAAAATTATAATCAGTGCCCTGAAATAATTGCTGGGTTTCGCATTCAGATTAAAATTATAAGAATCAAAAAGTTTAGCCAAAGCCAGGGAGGTAGCGAATTTTCCAAATTCGGCCGGTTGCAGGCTTACAGGCCCGAATACAAGCCATGAGTGGGATCCATGAATATTAGGAGAGAGGAAGACCGTTGCAATCAAAACGAGAATTACAACTCCATATATAGGATAGGCATAGGCCTCATACATTCTATAATCCATTAAAAGGATGATAAAGCCGATGATAAAAGAGAGGCCTATCCATCTTAATTGTTTGCCGGAGAATTCTGCAAAGTCAAAAATACTTGCCTGGTCGAAGTCATAGCTCGCTGCATAGATGCTGACCGCCCCGGCTGCCACGAGAAGGATATATAATATCACCGTGACCCAGTCGAGTGATCGAAAAACAGATGGCGACTTATCAGTGCTTCTTAACTCCACTTCCAGCAATTGTATTAGAAGAAATCATTCTTTGTTCCAGTCCCTTTCTTTCAGGAGAAATAGAACCGTTAAGATATTTTTCCATCATGAGACTACCGATTGGAACTCCGTATGTTGCTCCAAAGCCTGCGTTTTCAACATAAACCGCAATAGCGATTTTGGGGTTTCGGTATGGTGCAAATCCCATAAAGACAGAATGGTCTCTGCCGTGAGGATTCTGAGCCGTTCCTGTTTTTCCACATACTTCAACACCCGGGAATGCAGCTCCACGGCATGTGCCACCCGTGACTGCCATTCTCATACCCTCGGCAATGCTCTCATAATATTTTTTATCTATCTTGGGAACGTTTTTCTCCCTGAATTTTAAGTCAATAACAGAATCTGAAATTTCTTTAACCACATGAGGGGTAAAGAAAAAACCGCGATTGGCGATAGTGGCGCTCAGGTTTGCAATCTGGACAGGAGTCGCCAAGACTTCACCTTGACCGATAGCTATGGAAATGATAGCGTTGCCTCCCCAGTTCGGGCCTCTGAAAGACTTCGAATAATATTCTGAATTAGGGATGAATCCGCGGCTCTCATGAGGAAGATCAATGCCTAACCGATAGCCATATCCCATTTGCACCAGATAATCTTTCCATTTATTGAGCTGATCTACAGATTTGGTTCCTTTTTTATCAATCATATTTTTTAGACCCCAACAAAAATAGGCGTTACATGAAGTCTGCAGGGCCGGTTTGAGAGCAATAGGGGAGCCATGACCATGACAACCAACCCGAATGCCATTGACATAACCACGGCTACATGGGAAGGATGTCCCTTCTGTAATTATTCCTTCTTGAAGGAAAATCAGTCCTTGAGTCGGTTTAAATGTGGAACCCGGAGGATACATCGCCTGAATTGAACGGTCGTAGAGAGGTTTTAAAGGGTTTAAAACCAAATCGGCATAATTCTTTCCTCTGTCTTTGCCAATCAATAATGAAGGATCATAGCTCGGAGAGGTTACAAGAGCAAGGATTTCTCCGGTTTCCGGTTCAATTGCAACTATAGCGCCCAGTTTACCTTTCATTAGCTTTTCGCCATATCGTTGCAATTCCATATCGATTGAAAGAGTAAGATTATTACCGGATTCCGGTGGAACGTCATGAACCCCCTCTTCATATTTACCCTGTATTCTTCCGAGGGCATCTCTCATCAGGATTTCAACTCCCTTTTTACCGCGCAGAGCTCCCTCATAGCTTTTCTCTACACCAAGGTCGCCTGTGTAATCTCCCGATTTATAATATGTGTCGTTTTTAACATCCTCTGCAGATACTTCACGAATATTTCCAAGGATATTAGCTCCGACATCATAATTGTATTTTCTAATTGTTCGCGTCTGAATATAGATTCCCGGAAACATATATAATTTCTCTTGAAGTTTTCCATAATCTTCAAAAGAAATATGAGAAAGGAATTTTTGTGGTGTATAAGAAGAATACCCGGGATTTTTTTGTGGATTCTTCATGTCAGCCCACTTTTCCTCAAACTGTTCTTTAGTCATATTGAGCAAAGAACAGAAAGCCATTGTGTCAAGATTCTGCACATCTCGCGGAATAAGCATGACATCGTATGCCGGCTGATTGAAAACCACAAGTCTTCCTTCACGGTCATAAATAAGTCCGCGGGCCGGATATGTGGTTCGTTTCAGAAAAGCATTACTTTCGGCATTAATTTTATATGTTTCGTCTTTCACTTGAAGAGAATAAAGACGAAATAGATAGATTATTACAATCAAGGCAAAAAATCCACCTATAACGAATTTTCTTTTTTCAAGCTGATAGTTTTTTCTCATATTTTAGAAGGGATCAGGCTGTCTACAGCAAACAGTATTATGAAAGTGAACAGAGTGCTTGCTGAAGTTAAAATCACTATACCCTTAACGTCTGCAAAACTGAAATATTCTATAGTAAAAGCCAGTAAGCAATAAATGGCGATAAAAGTTAACAGAAATTTGCCATAATTGATAATTCCGATATTTGAAATAGAGGGAATAAGCCTGCAAGTGACGTCATCTTTAGGAACATAGGCGTAATAAATCGGTTCGCGAAGCGCTGCAATAATAGTGCAGGCAAGAGCATTCACGCCGGGAGTATCAGAGAAAATATCCATTATAAGCCCGGTAAAGAAAGCGAGGGTAAACACCCATGTCAATTTTAAAGAAATAGGAAGGCGTAGGATAAAATAAATGAAGACAACAGGGATTGCCACATGAAACAAGACAATGTGGTTGAAAATCAAAGCTTGCGTCAATATGCAGATTAAAAAAATCAGGAAATATTTGATAAAATCGTTAGTCATAATTAAATATGATTACCTTTTTTCATCAACTTTGTCAAATTTGCTCAGAGAATCCAGACTTTGTTTGAAATTGTCTTTAATGACTCTGACTGTTGAAAGCGACTTAAAATCAGATGTCAACTGGATTTTCAATACAAAAAAGTTGTCGTCTGCACCTTTTATCCGATTCATTACCGTTCCAACCGGAATATCACTCGGGAACGCCAAAGAATATCCGCTTGTGACTATCGTGTCTCCCGGATTGAATTTTGCATGTCGGGGCACTTCTTCCATATAGGCTATAGTGGGATCTCCACCTTTCCAGTTAAGGGAGCCGATGAATTCAGAGTTTTTAATTTTCACAGAAAATCTTTGGTCTTCATTGAGAAGAGAAATAACTCTGGCCGTGTGTGGACCCACAACATTCACAATACCCACCACACCATTATGGTCAACAACACCTTGTCCGGATTCAATTCCATCTTTACTACCTCTATTAATTGAGAAATAGTTTTTAGGATGGCGCACATTATTATTGATTACAGTGGCAGAAACATAATCAAACCTTTGAAAAAAAGGACTTGCCGAATCTGAATTTAAAGTTTGATATTCAGCCAGATGATGACGAAGATTTAAAACTTCGTTTTCCAAACGTGCATTGTTTGCCTGAAGGCTTTTATTAATTTCCTTAAGACCGAAATAACCGGTTACTTCTGAAGATGCTTCATAAATTTTGCTTGTCACCACATTAGCGGAGCTGAGATAAACAGATGCATGATATGCATTATACGTGAATAGAACCAGAAGGCTCAAAATTACGTATAAGAAAAAAAGGAACCATGCACCATGCTTAATAAAGAAATTGAGAAGATTTCTCACAGAAGTTCAGACAGGTGTAAGTCAATAAAAAATTAAAAGGAAAAGATCAAAATTATCTGATAAGGAAAGAGAATTTATTGATATTTTTCAAAGCAACCCCGGTTCCTTTAGCCACAGCGTGTAAAGGATCTTCAGCCACTTTAAATTCAATTTTAATCTTATCAGTGAGACGTTTGGCGAGACCGTTCAATAGTGCGCCGCCTCCGGCAAGATATATTCCGTTTTTAACAATGTCGGCATATAGTTCCGGCGGAGTCTCTTCAAGAGCCGCAAGTATAGCTGTTTCCATCCGAGAGATTGTTTTGTCGATGCAATGAGAAATCTCTTCGTAGGTAACATTAACAGTCATAGGAAGCGATGTCATACGGTTAGGACCGGTGACAGTGTAAGGTTCCGGACCATCTTCAAGCACGGGCAAAGCTGAACCAACATTTATTTTTATTTGTTCGGCCATGGTTGTGCCTACTTTCATATTATGGACACGTCCCATGTGGTCTTGAATATCTGCCGTAAGGTCGTTTCCTGCAATTCTTATACTTTTGTTGCTGACGATACCTCCTAAAGAAATAACGGCAATTTCGGTGGAACCACCACCTATATCCACAATCATATTACCTTCAGGAGCTTCAACATCAAGGCCGATTCCGAGAGCGGCAGCCATAGGTTCATATATCATATACACATCACGGCCGCCGGCATGTTCTGAAGAGTCGCGTACAGCACGGATTTCTACTTCAGTAGAACCGGAGGGAATACAAACAACCATGCGAAGAGAAGGAGAGAACCATCTGCGTTTAGAGCTTACCATCTTGATAAGACCCCTTATCATTTGCTCGGCCGCATTAAAGTCTGCTATAACGCCATCGCGTAGCGGACGGATTGTGCGGATACCGGGAGGTTCTTTACCTTCCATCTGATGAGCCTGAGTGCCGACTGCCAATAATTTGTCGGTTTTATTTTCTATAGCCACTACTGAAGGCTCGTCTACAACTATTTTATCATTATGAATGATGATGGAATTGGCTGTGCCAAGGTCCATCGCAATTTCCTGAGTAAAAGAGAAAAGTCCCATAATCTTGTAATTTTATGGTTTAATTTGAAAAATCCGTGAATGGATCTTTAATATTAAATGCAAAATTAAACAAAAAAGACGAAAAAGTTAAAAAGGCAATAAAAATTAACAGTATAAAATCATCGACAGATATAAAATAAAAACAGGGCACTTAAAAGCGCCCTGTCAATATTTATTGAAATTATCTGATTGAATCAGAAATTTGTTTCTATGATATAATTAACACTGTCGATCAGGTTGTCGATATCAGGATCATATTCTCCTTCTTTGAGAGCTTTTTTAGCTTTATTGGCATATTCCAATGATTTGTCGAAGTATTGAGCTTTGATATCCTGTTTGTCCTGGTTGATTGTTGAGGAAGTGAAATCTAATGCATTCCATTTGTCGCGGCCTACGCGAAGGAATTTATTAGAAGCGTTTTTATAAACTTCTGCCGGGACATCCTGCTGTGAAACAGCTTTTTGATATGCATCAAGAGAAAGGTCGTCTTGATTATCTTCTGAATATATAAAGCCGAGCAAACCATAAAGATTCGGATTATCCGGATATTGGCTGATCATTTCATTAACTTTGGCAAGAGCCTGAGCGTTTTCGCCATCCTGCACCATAGCGTTAATGAGGTTGGTGAAGAAAATAGGCTGTTCAAGACCAAAAGCATCATAACCGGCTTGAGCCACAGCCTTGATATTTTGTTTAGCTTCATTCACACGATTTTCGTCTGTGCGCACCACACCATACCAAGCTGCTATTTCATTATTATAAGGATCAGGTCCTTCAAAGCCTGTGAGTCTTGAATTTTTAAAAGCTTCAGCACTTTTATCAAATTCTTGTGCGTTAAATGCATTGAGACCTGCATTGAAATAAGCATAAGGGATAAGCATCGGATTGCTTGCTTTCACATCTTTCAGATTTTCTTCGGGTTGGTTTGCGAAAGTTATGAAAGCATTGTAAGCTTCAGGATAAGCTTTGCCTGCCTGCAAATAACCTTCTCCTACACGATAAAAGTCAAGGATATGATCCTTTATGGCTTTTTGAATATTCTTACTGTATTTAGGTTTGATTTTACCTTTTGCATCAGGAAGAGAATCCAATGGGAGGGCCTGGAGATAATAATTATAGCCGTTCATCAATTCAGCTCCAAGATTCAAAGGGTCGGTTTCTGCATTTTCAGCACCTAACATCTGAGCATTGAAACCGTTGTCATAAAGTTTCATCTCGATTGTGCCGGCAACATAATAGGTTCTTGCATCGTTGGAAAATTCAGGATTCTGGAGAGCTTCATTAATGAGATTACGCGCATTAAGAAGATCTGCAGTACTTGGATTCATACCTTTGGTAGCTTTTTCTGCCTGGTCGACAATAGTATTGGCAGCATTAGCTATTCCTGTCGACAAAATTGCAAGGCTGAGAGCCGTTGTCATTAATTTTTTCATAGGAATCGTTTATTTGGTTTTTTAATAATTTTTATTCTTGAACACCTTCTTTGTTTTCCTCTTCTTCAATTTCCTCTTGTGGATTCGAAGAAACTTTGCAAACAGAGGCTATAGTGTCTCCACGTTTGGTCAGATCGATGAGTTTTACACCTTGGGTGTTTCTACCCATCACTCTGATAGAAGCAACCGGAATTCTAAGTGTTATGCCGCTTTGGTTAATTATCATCAAATCATTTTCGTCATTGACATTCTTGATAGAAACCAATTCACCCGTTTTATCAGTGATATTCATGGTTTTCACTCCTTTACCGCCACGGTTGGTTACACGATAATCATCAATTGCCGATCTCTTTCCGTATCCGTTGGCTGAAACCACCATAATAGTATCATTGGATTCGGCCGGCATAGTGATCATACCTACAACTTCGTCGCCGTTTTCGCCAAGAGTCATACCTTTCACACCTGTTGAAACTCTGCCCATTTCGCGAACTTTGCTTTCGTGGAAACGGATTGCGCGACCCTCCTTATCGGCAAGAATAACTTCCGAGTTGCCATCTGTGAGTCTTACTTGAATGAGCTGGTCGTCTTCCCGGATAATAATAGCGTTCACACCATTTGCTCTCGGACGCGAGTAAGCTTCGAGCGAAGTTTTCTTGATAACTCCGTTTTTAGTGCAGAAAATAAGGTTATGGGAATTTATATATTCCTTATCATCAAGATGTTTGATTCTAATGAATGCATTGACGGCATCATCAGCATCTATATTTAGAAGATTCTGAATCGCTCTTCCTTTAGAATTTTTAGCACATTCCGGAATTTCATACACTTTAAGCCAATAACATTTGCCTTTCTTAGTGAAGAAAAGCATATAATTATGATTAGTGGCCGGATAAATGTATTCAATAAAATCTGTGTCGCGAGTGTCACTACCTTTTGCGCCGACACCTCCACGATGTTGAGCACGGAACTCAGACAGGGCAGTGCGTTTGATATACCCGAGATGTGAGATTGTAATGATCATTTCATCATCCGGGAAGAAATCTTCAGCGTTAAGATCTCCGGCAAAGAGATTAATCTTCGTGCGACGTTCGTCTCCATATTTATTTTTTATTTCGATAAGCTCGTCTTTCATGACTTGACGGCACACGTCGTCGTTGTTAAGAATATCATTCAAATGAGCAATAAGCTGCATCAAATCATCATATTCCTTACGAAGTTTATCCATTTCGAGGCCCGTGAGCTGGCGTAGCCTCATTTCAACGATTGCACGAGTCTGGATATCGTCAAGGTTATAAGCTTCGCCAAGTCTCTGGCGTGCTTCTTCAGTTGTTTGTGAAGATCTGATTATTGCGATAACTTCATCGATATTATCGCAAGCAATCATTAATCCACGAAGTATATGAGCTCTTTCTTCCGCTTTTTTAAGTTCATAACGTGTGCGTCTGATAACAACTTCATGACGGTGTTCCACAAAAGATTCAAGAAGTTGTTTTAGATTGAGAGTTTTCGGACGCCCGTTGACTAATGCAACATTATTGACACTAAAAGTGGTTTGTAATTGAGTAAGCTTATAAAGCTTATTTAAAATCACATTGGCATTAGCATCACGCTTGATATCGATAGCGATATGCATTTTCCCTCTGGCACTGGTGTCTTTAATCTCCGCAATACCGTCTATTTTTTTCTCGATAGCAAGTTCTGCAATGCTCTTTACGAGATCATTTTTTATAACACCGTAAGGGATTTCAGAAATGATTATCTGATCGTGAATGCCATCATTTTCTATGTCAGCTTTAGCTCGGATGATTATGCGACCTCTTCCGGTTTCAAAAGCATCTTTTACTCCTTGAATTCCAAAAATTTCTCCTCCCGTGGGGAAATCGGGAGCTTTAATATATTGCATGAGGCCCTCGATATCGATATCGGGATTGTCAATTAAAGCAATACATGCATCAAGTGATTCGGAAAGGTTATGAGGAGGCATATTGGTAGCCATACCCACGGCGATACCTGAAGCTCCGTTAATAAGGAGGTTAGGAATTCGGGTCGGAAGCACGGCCGGCTCTTCGAGAGTATTATCGAAGTTTGGCACAAAATCAACAGTGTCGCGATCGATATCCCGAAGCATTTCTTCACCCATTTTGTCAAGTTTTACTTCAGTATACCTCATGGCGGCAGGAGAATCGCCGTCGATTGAGCCAAAGTTGCCTTGACCAAAAACCAAAGGATATCTGAGAGACCATTCCTGGGCCATTCTGACCATTGTCAAATAAATTGAACTGTCGCCATGGGGATGGTATTTACCCATAACTTCACCGACGATACGTGCTGATTTTTTAGTATCTCCGGAGAAGAAATTGCCCAGTTCATTCATTCCATATAACACTCTTCTATGAACCGGTTTGAAACCGTCTCTCACATCAGGAAGCGCCCTTGCTACTATAACCGACATTGAATAATCAATGTAGGCGCTCTTCATCTCCGATTCAATATTAATCGGGATTATTTTATCTTCACTCTGCATTTAATGATAAATTTATGAACAAAATTCAGGGAATATGACATTCGCTTTACCACGAATCAGACCCTAATTTGCCATAGGCAAAGTTACAAATTTTTATCTTAATTGACAAACCGGACGGGCATGAGTTTAATGATAATCAAGTCAAAATAAATTATTGGCACATAATTTGCTCTATCTACGTTAAAATTAAAGAAGTATAAGAAAAAAACTAATGAAAAACGATTATTCAAAGCAGTTTCGTCCTATATTAGAAACGGCTTATAATGAAGCAAAAAGATTTAACTCTCCTGTTATTCAGAGTGAGCATTTCGTATTGGGTGCACTCAGAAATCAGGAAGGCTATGCTTTTAAGATTTTGCGTCAGCTTAATATACCGATAACAGACATAGAACAAGAATTGGAACAATACCTCTTGACAGCCGACACGCCGAAAGAGACCACTACATTATTTGAACAACACTTCAAAATTTCAATGTCTGCAATACGTCATTTACATCTTGCTGTTTCTGAAGCAAGGAAAATGAATGCGAATATAGTTTCCGGAGAACATATTTTATTAGCCTTAATTCATGATCAAAGAGCGATGGATAGTGAAATTCTTAAAAAAATAAAAGAGAGATGGCTCAATTTTGATATCACTATTCAAACGATTCATGATATCAACAATCCATTAAGCGCCAAAAACTTCGGAGATGATGAGGAGGAAGAAGAAGACGATGAAATGAGACACTTCGGAGCTTCAGAGGGCGGCGGGATGAGCGGAAAAACCGGAGGAGCTAAAGGGAAAACCGGAAAAAGCGACACTCCGGCTTTAGATAAATTCGGCTATGACATGACAAAAGCTGCCTCCGAAGGACGGCTGGACCCCGTGGTGGGAAGAGAAAATGAAATAGAGCGATTGGCCCAGATATTATCCAGAAGGAAAAAGAACAATCCGGTTCTGATCGGAGAGCCCGGAGTTGGTAAATCCGCTATTGTGGAAGGATTGGCTTTAAGAATTGTTCAACATCAGGTGCCTCGCGTTCTTTTCAATAAACGTGTTGTAGGGCTTGATATGGCAGGGATGGTGGCAGGCACCAAATATAGAGGCCAGTTTGAAGAAAGAATAAAGGCAGTGCTTGAAGAATTGCAAAAGAATCCCGATATTATCTTATTTATAGACGAAATCCACACTATAGTAGGAGCCGGAGGAACAGCCGGGACGATGGATGCCGCCAATATGCTCAAACCGGCATTGGCTCGAGGTGAGATTCAATGTGTTGGTGCAACCACATTAGATGAATATCGTCAGAATATTGAAAAGGACGGTGCTCTCGAACGTAGGTTCCAGAAAGTAATGGTTGAACCTACAAGTCCGGAAGAAACTTTGGAAATCCTGCGGAAAGTAAAAGAGAAATATGAAAGTCATCATAATGTGAATTACACAGATGAGGCTCTTGTAGCCTGTGTGGATTTGACTCAAAGATATGTCAGCGACAGAAACTTCCCGGATAAAGCTTTGGATGCTTTGGATGAAGCCGGCTCACGAGTGCATATTTCTAATGTAGTTGTGCCTGAAGAGATAGAAAATCTTGAAAAAGAAGTAGATAAAATCACCGAGGAGAAACTTTCAGCAGCTAAATCTCAGAATTTTGAACTTGCTGCCTCGTTGAGAGATAAAGAAAACCAGTTGAAAAGCGACCTTGAGAAGGCAAAAGAAGATTGGGAAAAACGTATCGACAGCGAGCGTCAGGAAGTGAATGAGGAAAATGTGGCTCAAGTGGTGGCAATGATGACCGGCGTCCCCACTCAACGTATTGCTCAGGCTGAAGGAGCCAGGTTACTCAAGATGGGAGATGTGTTGGAAGGATCTGTAATTGGTCAGGATGATGCTATCAAGAAAGTGGTGAAGGCAATCCAAAGAAACCGTATTGGCCTTAAAAATCCGGATAAACCTATTGGAGTCTTTATGTTTCTTGGACCAACAGGCGTCGGCAAAACTTTATTGGCAAAAAAGATAGCTGAATATCTTTTTGATTCGAAAGATTCTTTGATAAGGTTGGATATGAGTGAATTCATGGAAAAATTCACAGTATCAAGACTTGTTGGTGCGCCTCCGGGATATGTAGGATATGAAGAGGGTGGCCAACTGACCGAAAAAGTGAGGAGACATCCTTATTCTGTTGTTCTGCTTGACGAAATAGAGAAAGCCCATCCTGATGTATTCAATCTTTTGTTGCAAGTGATGGATGAAGGAAGACTCACAGATTCCTTGGGCAGACGCATAGATTTCAAGAACACTATCTTGATAATGACGAGCAATGTTGGCTCACGTCAATTAAAAGACTTTGGCGGAGGAGTTGGTTTTAACACGGAAGAAATATCCAAACAACAGGCTCAAGGAGTGATTTCAAAAGCATTGAACAGAGCTTTCTCACCTGAGTTTCTCAACCGAGTTGATGATATTATAATGTTTGACCAACTTGAGAAAGATGCCATAATCCAAATCATTGATTTGGAACTTAAGGATTATTTCTCAAGGGTTGAAAAACTCGGTTTCAAGCTTGAAATTTCAGATGAAGCTAAAAATTTCATGGCAGAGAAGGGATATGACCGTAACTTTGGAGCTCGTCCATTGAAAAGATCTATCCAAAAATATCTTGAAGATGAATTGGCAGAGCTCATGCTCCGTTTGAATGCTGACGGCAAGATCGGAGGAAATATTAAAGTGACATATAAAGAGGGCGATGAAAAGCCAACTTTAGAATATGAATCATTGATTGCAGAATAAACTTGAAACTTAAATACTTGGAATGAAATGGCGATGGAAATTTTCATCGTCATTTTTTTTTCATTCAAATGAATATCCGGATCTTTAAAGTCTTGAAAAAAAGGAGATTGATATTAGGGAATAAAGCTTTTGACATATTCAGGATCGAGGCCTTTGTCAATGGCTATTTTTTTATCTGCCTGAGCTTCATTTAATAGATGATTCAACTGACTCAAATATCCCCTCAGAAGATAGAACATCGGATTATCAGAATTTTTAGACAAAGCATTCCTAAGTAGGGATCGGGCTTCTGAAAATTTTTCCGTCTCAATTAACAAGAATATATATGAACACAGTGTTTCTTCATCATCCTTATCAATCTCACATGCTATTTTATATAATCTCAATGCTTCATCAACATCACCTTCACGTGCGGCGATAGTAGCTAGACCAGAATAAGCAATGGAGTTTTCAGGGAAATTGTCACGAAGAGATTCAAAGAATTTCTTAGATAAATCTGTTTGATTAAACTGCAGGAGAAGCAAGGCTTTAGTCTGGAGAGGCCATTCCTGGATAGAGTCAATTTCAAGACTTATATCTATATCTTGAAGAGCTGCATTATAATCTTCTAAAATCAAATAAGTCTTAGCTCGGTTGTTATGTATCACTGTAGATGAAGGAGAGATGGAAAGGCCTAAAGAATAAGATTCTAAAGCTTTCTCATATTCTCCTTTTTGAGTATGCACAATTCCAAGGTTTGAGAGGAGAAGGGCATTATTGAAGTTAGCCGGTTCAAGTCTGAGAGCCTCATAAATTTTCTCCTCGGCTTTATTCCAAAGTTCATGATTAATGAAATAATCAGCGGAATCAGCCAGTTCCATATAGCGTGATTGGGAAGCATTGCAATCAATGCTTCCCAACAACAAAAACAATAGAATAAAATTTAAAAATTTCAATATTATTCCTTGGATTTCTTATAGTTTTCAATACCTGTATTCAAGAATCTCTTATAAGCCGGGATATCTTCATTATAGGCGTAAGAAGGCGCTAACGGTTTACCATTCTCATCAAGGATTACATAATAGGGTTGAGCGTTAGCTCCGAATTTAGAACGTTGCAGATAGCTCCATTTGTCGCCATAGGTGCGAAGAGTTCTGATAGTGCCATCCTTTTCAGTGATTTTTATTGGTTCTGGCAGCTCTTTCTTTTCATCCACCATTAAAGTAACGAGAACGAAATCTTCATCAAGGCTTTTTTTGATGTCCGGGTCAGTCCATACTGCAGCCTCCATCTTACGACAGTTTACACAACCATAGCCCGAGAAGTCGATCAAAACCGGTTTGCCAAGTTGTTGTGACAATTTCATTCCTTCCTCAAAGTCGTCTACTTTTGCTGTTACATCACCCTCGTACAGAGAAAAATCCTGGGTTGACAACGGAGGAGTGAAAGCACTGATGCTCTTGAGCGGGGCACCCCAAAGACCGGGCAACATATAAACTGCGAATGAAAGCGATATCACAGCAAGCATAAAACGGAAGATACCCACTTTTTCCACTTTATCATCATGAGGGAATGTGATTTTTCCGAGCAGATAAATACCAAGAAGGGCAAAAATAACAATCCATAATGCTACGAATACTTCGCGGTCGAGAATTCTCCATCCGTAGGCAAGATCAGCCACAGAAAGGAATTTGAGCGCAAGGGCCAATTCGAGGAATCCCAGCACGACCTTAACAGTATTCATCCAGCCACCGCTTTTCGGAACGGATTTCAACAATGTCGGGAACATTGCAAAGAGAGAGAAGGGTAGAGCCAATGCAAGCGCAAACCCAAACATTCCCACGGCCGGCGAAATAAAGTTGGAAGTGGCTGCAGCTTCAACAAGCAGGGTTCCTATAATAGGGCCTGTGCAGGAGAAAGAAACCAAGGCCAGGGTGAACGCCATAAAGAAAATGCTTACATAGCCCGACGTGGCATCCACTTTTGAGTCCATTTTGTTCGTCCATGAAGAGGGGAGAGTGAGTTCGAATCCTCCCATGAAAGAGACGGCAAATATAACCAATAAGACAAAGAAAGCTATATTAAAACCGGCACTCGTGGCCAATTCATTTAGAGCCGAGGCCCCGAACAAAACCGTGACTATTATTCCAAGCGCGACATAAATTACAATGATTGAAAGGCCATAAACGGCAGCTGTGGATATGGATTTTTTCTTGCTCTTATTTTGTTTAAGGAAGAAGCTCACTGTCATAGGAATCATTGGCCATACGCATGGAGTGACCAAAGCTATCAATCCGCCAATAAATCCGGCTATGAAGATATACAACAAAGAGCGTCCCTGTTGATGGGGATCTTCCGAGAAGACTCTCATCTCGGCTTCAACATTCTCCCACCAAGACTCATGAGCGTTTACTCCACCACTTATTTTAGGCACCGGAGTCATGAAAGGTTCAGCATTTTGAAGAGAATCTGTCATCTGAGTCAAAGCCTCAGCTCCCTCTATGCGTTCCTCTTTTTTCTCTTCCTTAGCTTCTTCTTTTAATTCTTCCTTTTTTGGATCATCCTTGGCTACCTCTTCTTTTTTGGGTTCGGGAGCTTCTCCCTTAAAGGTGTGGGCACCATCAACACGCACACAACCCATTTCATTACAAGCCTGGCCTTTTATTTCTGCATTGACGCTCCAATTTTTATCGGTAGGTTGAATTTTCTGTGTGAAAGTAACACTACCGCTGTAGAAGAATTGATCAACTTCAAATGTGTCGTCAAATTCTTTGGTATAAGATTTGTTGGCCTTTGGTTTTCCAACTGTCTTACAACCCGTGCAGTCAAAATAGAAAGTCAAGGGATTAGCTCCTCCGGAAGGATTTTCAACAGCATACATGTGAAAACCGGAAGAGATCGTGGCTGTCATTTGGAGAGAGGGAGAATCGGTTTTATCGCCCACAATTTTATAACTCCAGGTAACGGCATTTTGAGCTAAGCCGATTATCGGAAGAATCAATAGGGATAATACGAATAGGTATTTTTTCATGATTGTAATAAAAGGTTAGTCTTATTAGCTTGGTGTCCGTTAAATGGAGCATCCAACAAATTTTTTCAAATTTACATAAAAAAATAAAGTTAGCTGTAAGATTTGACATTAAAAAATCTTCATGGAAATTCAATTTTTCATTTTAAGGTTATAATAGACAATCCTTTTCCCAGTCAGAATCACTATAAATAATTTGACATAAATATCATAATGCACTATCGGAATAGTTTTTGTTAAGAATTCTATATTCTTTAATTTTGCAATGAGATAGAAATCATATTTGTGAAGAAAAATGTCAGAAGAAACGATAATAAGAAAACCGGAATGGCTCAAAATTAAGCTCCCGAAAGGTGTCAAAGCATCAAAAGTTTTGGGATGTCTTAACGGACGTCATCTTAATACAATCTGTAGCAGTGGGATGTGTCCGAACCGAGGAGAATGCTGGACCAACGGCACAGCTACTTTTATGATAGGAGGAAGCATTTGCACAAGAAATTGCAAGTTTTGTAACGTCAGCAGTGGAAAGCCATCCCCTTTAAATGAAAAAGAAATTGATGATATAATAAAATCTGTGAAGGAATTAAAGCTGCGCCATGTAGTGATAACTTCAGTAGACAGGGACGACCTGCCGGATTTCGGCGCTTCACACTGGACTAAAATGGCTGCAGCTATGAATCAAGAATGTCCTGACGTGACCTATGAATTATTAATACCAGATTTTCAGGGTAAAACAGAATTCCTTGATCCCATTATAGCCTTGCACCCCAATGTGATTTCACATAATTTGGAAACTGTGGAAAGACTAACCCCGGAAGTTAGAAGTGTGGCTACTTATAAAAATTCATTGAAAATTATAAAATATATTTCACAAACCGGGATTAACGCCAAATCCGGAATAATGCTGGGGTTGGGAGAAACGCGAGATGAAATCTTAAAGACAATGGACGACCTTTTGGAAGCAGGATGTTCTATAATGACAATCGGTCAATATCTTCAGCCATCCAGGAATCATTATCCCGTTAAAGAATACATTCACCCGGATATCTTCGCAGAATATGGAGAAATTGGAAAAGAAAAAGGTTTTCGTCATATAGAAAGCCATCCCCTTGTGAGATCCAGTTATCACGCCGAGCGCCATGTCAACTGATTAATTATGAGGCCTAACATTGAATTAATAGATTTTGGCGTTTCAGACTACGAAAAGATACTCCATTATCAAACAGATCTTTTCGAGCAAATGATAAGGGATAAGAAAGAAACAGGAATTACTGAAAAAGAATATCTTTTATTAGGGGAACATGAAGCTGTGATAACCATAGGAAAGCATGGAAAAAAAGAAAATATACTTTTTGACAGCTTTCAGTTGGAATCTAACAAAATTAAGGTATTCGAAATAGGAAGAGGAGGAGACGTGACCTATCATTGCCCCGGCCAATTAATAGCTTATCCTCTTATAGATTTAAACAGACATGGTCTCGGAGTTAAAAAGTATGTTGACCTTTTAGAGGAAACTGTAATAGAAGTTATAGCCGATTATGGCTTAGAAGGAGAAAGGATAGAGGGAGCAACGGGAGTCTGGATAAGAAAAAACGGGGAAGACAGGAAAATCTGTGCTTTAGGAATAAAATGTTCACGATATTGCACCATGCACGGAATAGCTTTGAATGTCAATTCAAAACTGGATGGTTTCAAAATGATTAATCCTTGTGGATTTACAGATAAAGGAGTGACGTCTATTCAGCAGGAATTAAAAAAGGAAATTGATATGAAAGAGGTTAAAAAAAGATTTTCAGACATCTTCTTCCGCCTCGTATTCTCTCTCTAAGAAATTTTTAACCTCCCTGAAGAGTTGTGATGCAAAAACAAAATCATTTAATGATTGGCTTGTGCTTCTGAAAATATTTTTATCATTTCCTATCCAATCACAGTGACCCTTATTAATAAAAATAATTTTTTCTCCAATACCCAGAACTGAATTCATATCATGGGTATTGATAATGGTTGTTATTCCATACTCATGAGTTATATCACTGAGCAATTCATCAATCAAAATAGAAGTCTTGGGGTCTAATCCCGAGTTAGGTTCGTCGCAGAAAAGATATTTGGGATTTAAAGCTATGGCTCGAGCAATGGCTACACGTTTCTGCATACCCCCTGAGATTTCAGAGGGATATTTATTGTCAGCATTGGAGAGACCAACTCTTTGAATACAGAAATGAGCTCTTTCGAGTTGCTCTGCGTGACTCATCTGACTAAACATTTTGAGTGGAAACATCACATTTCCCAAGACAGTTTCATTATCAAACAAAGCTGAGCCTTGGAAAAGCACGCCGATTTCCATTCTAAGTTTCCTTTTCTCAGCATCAGACATAGCCCTGAATTTTCTGCCATCATAAAGAATGACACCCTCTTCAGGAGTCAACAGTCCGATAAGACACTTCATAAAAACTGTTTTACCGGATCCACTCTGACCGATTATAAGATTAGTTTTGCCGGTGTCAAATGTAGCTGTGATATCATACAACACTCTCTGACCGTCAAACCATTTCGATATATTTTTAGCTTCTATCATTTTTATTGAAGAAGGAGTTTAGTGAGAATCACATCAAAGAGCAGAATCAAAATAGAGCTTGAAACAACCGCCTTCGTGCTGGCTTGTCCCACTTCAAGTGCACCACCTTTAATATAGTAACCATAAAAAGATGAGACACTTGCAATTATAAAAGCGAAGACTATGGTCTTAATAATCCCATACCAGACATACCATTCATTAAAAAAACTCTGAATACCAAAGACATAATCTTCAACAGAAATCATAGTGGTGAATTCAGCGATTATCCAGCCTCCAATCAATCCCATAAACATAGACAGGATACATAATACTGGCACGAAAAGCACAAATCCGACTATTTTGGGCAAAACAATAAAATTGGCTGAATTAATGCCCATAATATCTAATGCGTCAATTTGTTCTGTAACTCTCATTGTGCCGATTTCAGATGCAATATTACTTCCAACTTTACCGGCAAGAATAAGACACATCATCGTTGAAGAAAACTCAAGAAGAAGTATCTCACGGGTGGCCAATCCGGTTGAATAAGACGGAATCAAGGGAGAAACAATATTAATTGTCATCTGAATAGTGATAACTGCCCCGATGAAAAGAGAAATTATAATAACGAGAGGAATTGAGTCTACTCCCAGTTTATTCATTTCAAACACCAATCTTTTCAGAGATTCCTTAATCTTATCAGGAACTCTGAAAACATGGGATAAGAAAATCCAATATCTTCCAAATGATGCAATAGAAGAAAGAATCATCTAAAGTAATATTATAGCTTCCAATAAAAGAAGCGGCATTATAGAATGCAAAATTAATAAAATTACTAATTAATTTATTAAATTTGCGAAAAACTATTTATATGTTAATAATCGGAATAGCAGGAGGAACCGGCTCAGGTAAAACCACGGTGGTGAATAAAATTATAGATTCTCTTCCAAAGGATGAGGTAACTGTGATACCGCAAGATTGCTATTATAACGATAATTTTCATATCCCATTGGAAGAGAGGCTGAAGATGAATTATGATGAACCTTCATCCATAGAGTGGAGTTTGTTATGCCGCCATCTTAAGGCTTTAAAAGAAGGTGAGAGTGTGGAAAGACCTACGTATGATTTCCTTACATGTGCACGCTTGAAAGAGAGTGTGACACTTCATCCCCGCGATGTGGTGGTAGTGGAAGGCATTCTGGTTTTAACAGATCCTCAGCTTCGGGAAATGATGGATGTAAAAGTCTTTGTTGATGCAGATGCCGATGAAAGATTGATAAGGGTGATAAAGAGGGACTGTATTGAAAGGGGAAGAACTCCTCAAATGGTTATCGACCGATATCAGGAAACCTTAAAACCAATGCACGAACTCTATATAGAACCTTCCAAGAGATTTGCAGATCTCATTGTTCCGCAGGGAGGAAATAATAATGTGGCCATCATGCTTCTGACAGATTATATCCGGTCGCTGCTTAAAAATGGAGTAAATAATCGTAATAGATTATGAATTTCAACAAATTATTTAAGAAAAAAGATAAGCCTGAATTCAATTCAAAAGAGAAGAAAGAAATTCAGGAAATGGAATATGCTCCGGTTCCTGATATGCAGGAATATATCTTTGACGAGAAAGAGACGGAGGAAAATTCCGATTCAAGTATCCAAATAGAAGAAAAAATTGATATACCTGAAAAAGGAATTCTTCGCACTGAAAGTCTTGTAAAGAGATACGGGAAAAGAACTGTAGTTAACCATGTGTCGATTAATGTAAAACAAGGTGAGATTGTAGGCTTGTTGGGTCCTAACGGAGCCGGAAAAACCACAACATTCTATATGACTACAGGCCTTATCACTCCTAATGAGGGTAAGATATTTCTGAATGATAAGGATATCACATCTTATCCTGTGTATAAACGAGCTCAGTTAGGTATAGGTTATTTGGCTCAGGAAGCTTCGGTTTTTAGAAAAATGACCGTTGAAGATAATATCCGGTCGGTCTTGGAAATGACTCCTACAACTAAAGAATACCGGAAAGAGAAGCTTGAAAGTCTGATTGCAGAGTTCAGGCTTCAGGAGGTGAGAAAGAATTATGGCGACAGATTATCGGGAGGAGAACGCCGACGCACGGAAATAGCGAGATGTCTGGCTATAAATCCGAAATTTATAATGCTCGACGAACCTTTTGCCGGTGTAGACCCAATTGCTGTGGAGGATATCCAGGAGGTGGTCTATAACCTTAAAAACAAAAACATTGGAATTCTCATTACTGACCATAACGCACCTGAAACTTTGAGTATCACTGATAGAGCCTATCTTCTTTTTGAAGGTAAAATATTATTTCAAGGCACAAGTGAAGAATTAGCGGAAAATCCTGTTGTTAGAGAAAAATATCTCGGAAGGAATTTCATATTCCGAAGAAAACAATTCAATGTCTGAACAAGATTATTTACGTCAACAAATAAAAGAATCATCTTGCATCCGACTTGCAGTGTTGTTCGGATGTTTCTTTGTGTGTCTGATACTCTCCACACTTATAGGAGGCTTAATCGACTCGGCATCATTGGGGAGTCTGAGGGATAAACACTTATGGATGTCAGTGGTGCAAAATATTTTGGCATTTTGTCTTCCAGCTTTTTTATTGGCAAGATTTTGCAGTAAACGGCCTTTTGATTGGCTTGGATTAAAGAAACCGATAAGTCTGAAGCAGATAGCCGGAGTTATAATAGTATATATTCTGACAATGCCGGCTATGGAATGGTTAATAGAATGGAATCAACACATTCATTTTCCGGATTCCCTGTCCAATGTGGAACAAATAATGCGAAATTGGGAAAATTCAAGCAATGCAATTTCTGAAAATTTGTTGAATAGTAACAGTGCCTGGGGCATAATATCCGGAGTATTAGTTATTGGAATTCTTACCGGATTTTCAGAAGAATTGTTTTTTCGAGGAGGATTGCAGGGACTTTTAAGTAGTTCGGCGTTAAATAAAATAAGCTGTATTTGGATTTCAGCCATAGTGTTCAGCACAATGCACTTCCAATTTTTCGGTTTTTTCCCGCGTCTGTTAATGGGTGCCTTTTTCGGATATCTTCTTTATTGGACAGGTTCCTTATGGCCTGCAATATTTGCACACATACTTAATAATGGTCTGATAGTGATAATCGCAGGTCTTTTAGGACAAGACTCTATTTACCCTTCAATAGCCGAGGAAGAGATAGCAGAAATTATTCTTCCGATAGGGAGCCTGTTTCTTTCCATCCTGTTTTTTGTTTTCTTCAGAGAATTTTTCTTTAATAGCGAAAACCACAAGTCGATATGGCAAAAAAATCAAGTTCCGCCGATTACAAGGAAATAATGTCTGAAATTAAGAGAGGAAATTTTTCTCCAGTATATTTATTAATGGGAGAAGAAGACTATTATATTGATAAATTGGCAGAAGCCCTGGAAGAAACAGTGGTTAGTGAAGAAGAAAAAGACTTTAATGCCAATATCATTTATGGAGCCGACACCGATGTCAATCAGGTTATCTCTCTTGCCCAACAATACCCTGTTATGGCAGACAGGCAACTGGTTATGTTGAAAGAGTCGCAGACAATGTATAGGGCTAAAACAAATTTGGAAAAATTCGCATCATACGTTAACCACCCTAATCCGACCACTGTCTTGGTGGTCATTTATAAAGGTGATTCATTATCTTCCACTTCTGATTTTGTAAAATCAGTTAATAAGATTAACGGGGTGGTCCTGAAGAGTGAAAGAATCAAGGATTATCTCTTACCTACAAAAGTAGGAGAATATTGCCGTGAAAAAAAGGTAAAAATAGATGATAAGACAATCAGTCTGCTTTGTGAATATATAGGGTCACCCTTATCTAAACTCTTTGGAGAAATCGACAAACTTATTGTTGCAAGTGGAGATAGCCGAACCATCACCCCTGAATTAGTGGAATCAATAATTGGGATATCAAGGGAATTTAATTCTTTTGAGTTAATTAAATCCATATCTGTCAGGAATTTTGCCACATCAATGAAAATAGTGGATTATTTTTCAAAGAATCCTAAAGAAAATCCCGGAGTGGTGGTGACTGCAACATTGTTCAATTATTTTTCAAAACTTTTCATAGCAAGCATATCGAAAGATAAAACAGACGCCGGCTTGATGAAAGAATTGGATTTAAAAAGCTCCTATTCTTTAGGTGATTATAAGAATGGAATCCGAAACTTTTCTCCTGCATCGATAGACGGGATTATACATGCAATCAGGCAGCTCGATGCAGAAAGTAAGGGTATAGGATCTTCAAAAAATGAATATGACCTACTTAAAGAATTAATATTCAAAATTTTCACCATAAAATAATAAAACTATATGGTCTTCTATTTCTCAGGCACCGGTAATTCAGAATTTGTGGCTACGACAATAGCCAATTTTTTAGGTTTAAAGAAATTTTTCATTCCGGAATTTGATATAAAGAGTATAGAGGAACCAACAAATCATCTTATATTTGTTTTCCCGGTTTATTCCTGGGGAATTCCTCCACTTGTTGAAAAGTTTATTTTTGATTTGCCTGAATATTTTTGGGAAAATATCAAGACCAAAAATATAAATTTAGCCTGTATAATGGTTTGTGGCGATGAAGTTGCTTTAGCTCCGGAGATGTTTATGAAAACACTTGGGAAAGTAAATATGGAAGTCAATTCTATCTGGAGTGTTATAATGCCTAATAATTACGTTTTACTTCCCGGATTTGATGTAGATTCCAAAGATGTAGAAAACAAGAAATTGGAGGAATGCAAGGGAAGAATTTTGGAAATCGCCGGCAACATATCAAACTCCTCTAAAAGAATAGATGTAGTGAGAGGAAGTATGCCATGGTTAAAAACAAAACTTGTGTATCCTCTTTTCAAAAAATGGGGAATTTTCCCAAAAAAATGGTATTATACAGCCTCATGCATAAGTTGTGGCAAATGTGCTGCTGCATGTCCGATGTGTAATGTAGAAATGCAAAACGGCCACCCTCAATGGGGCAGCCGCTGCTGTTCCTGTCTTGCCTGTTATCATATTTGCCCGGTCCACGCAGTGGAGTATTCTACTTTCACGTCAAATAAGGGGCAATATTTCTTTCCTCTTAAAAAAATTTCGTCACGGCGTTGTCATAAGAAATAACTATACCTCCTTGTCCGAGATCTACAAGGGAAAAAGCAGGATTATTGTTTTCATCTACAAAAATAACCACATTGTCTTTTAAATTACCCTTGAAAGTTTTTCCATTTGCTGAAACTGTCCAGTTAGCCCCGTCATTTTGCACTGAAACAGTCTGAGAAGGATTATTTGTAACCTTATAGCTTCCCGGTTTCGGTGTATTAAAATTGGATGCCAATAATTGTTCGGGAAGATATGCATGCAATCCCGGTGAATATTCCACTTTATACCATCCGGGAAGATGTTCGGATGTAGAGAAAACCATTCCGGGCACGACTTTTAGTTGATCGCCCATTTGATTTTCTGTGATATATTTATTGTTTGCACCATCATAAATATTTCCCTCTCTGCCTACTGCAACATAATCAGCAGCCCAAAGAGAAAAAGATGCAACAAAGAGACCTAAGGCAAGAACAAATTTTTTCATTGTATAAGTTTTTCTTAATTAGACCATTAACATTGCACAAGGTTTACTGAACTATTCGCGAATGCCGGATTTAATGGAAAAATTAATGTTATTTCTTTATAATAGCATTAAAAATAGCATCTGCTGCCGCTCCTAAACCATCTGCATCTTTACCCCCAGCCTGTGCAAAGAAAGGTTGACCGCCTCCACCTCCTTTTATGAATTTGGAGGCATTACGGATAATCTGTGATGCATTTAATCCTTCTTTTACAAGATCATCAGTCAAAGATAGAGTAAGAAGAGGTTTTCCGGCATTTTTTGTAACGCCTATGAATGCTGTTTTTCCCGGAGAAGCCTTTCTCACTTGAAATGCTAAATCCTTAACAACTTCCGGCAATCGTTCGCCCTGGAGACGGCAAATCTTAATGCCTTCAATTTCTTCGGAAGAGGAGAGTACTTCCTTTGTTAGATTCTTTACTCTCTCCTCCATGAAATCATCAACTTGTTTCTTGAGCTCAGAGTTTTCCTTGATAGCTTTCTCTATAGCCGTTTTAAGATTCGAGGCATTCCCCAGGAAAGAGGATATATCCCTCATTGTGTCTTGCATATTATCAAGCACATTTTCCACACCGGCTCCCGAAACTGCTTCAATTCTACGAATACCGGCTGCTATCGAACTTTCAGATAAAATTCTTACCATGCCGATGTTTCCGGAGTTTGCCACATGGGTTCCTCCACAAAGTTCAACGGAGCTTCCATATTTCACTACTCTGACCTTGTCTCCATATTTCTCGCCAAACAAAGCCAAAGCTCCTATTTTCCTGGCTTCCTCTATATCCATTTCCCGCTCTTCTTCCAAAGGGATGGCTTTTCTGATGCGCTGATTAACCAAATGCTCTACTTTCCGAAGTTCTTCCGGTGTCACTTTCTGGAAATGAGAAAAGTCAAATCTTAATACTTCGGGAGACACGAATGAACCTTTCTGTTCTACATGGCTTCCCAAAACCTCTCGCAAAGCCTCATGGATAAGGTGAGTTGCAGAGTGATTTGCTGAAGTGGCTTCCCGAGCATTAATGTCAATCTCTGCATGGAATGTTGCCGAAGGATCCGACGGCATTTTTTCAGTGATATGTATACCGATATTATTTTCCTTTTTTGTGTCGATTATATATACCACCTCCCCGTTAGAAGATGTGAGTTTACCTTTATCTCCGACCTGGCCTCCCATTTCTGCATAGAAAGGTGTTTTGGATAGAATCACCTGGTAGAGGTCTTTACCTTTTTGTTTGATCTTTCTATATCTTAATATTTCAGTGTCTGCCTCGTGGTGATCATAACCAACAAATTCCTGATTACCTTCATTAACCACAACCCAGTCTCCGGTTTCGACAGAAGCAGCATTTCTGGCTCTGTCTTTCTGTCTCTTCATTTCAGTTTCAAACTCTTCCTTATTCAGAGAAAGTCCGTTTTCACGCAGAATAAGCTCTGTGAGATCCAGAGGGAAACCGAAAGTGTCATATAAAGTGAAGGCATCTTTACCGGAGATAGCTTTCTCTCCCTTTTCCTTTGCCTCCTTTATTAGATTATCAAGCAGCTTGATGCCGTTGTCGAGAGTGCGCAAGAAAGTCTCTTCCTCTTCTTTTATAACTTTTGTAATCAAGTCTTTCTGAGCAACAAGTTCCGGATATGCTTCACCCATTTCTTTTACAAGCCTGTCGACAAGTAAATAGAGTGTAGCTTCTTTACGCTTCAAGAAAGTATAAGCATATCTTACAGCCCTTCGAAGAATTCTTCTTATCACATAACCGGCCTTAGCATTTGAAGGAAGCTGAGAGTCGGCAATTGAGAAAGCAATGGTGCGAATATGGTCTGCAACTACTCTCATCGCAACATCAACTTTTGGATCAACTCCATATTTGTATCCGGTTATTTCAGAAATTTCTTTAATAATAGGAGTGAAAACATCCGTGTCATAATTAGACTGTTTACCTTGAAGAGCCATACAAAGACGTTCAAAACCCATGCCTGTGTCTATAACTTTTTCCGGCAACGGTTCAAGACTCCCATCTGCCTTTCTGTTATATTGCATAAACACAAGGTTCCATATTTCGATCACTTGAGGATTGTCTTTATTAACAAGAGATGCACCGCTTATCTTTTCACGTTCATCATCACTTCTGAGATCAATATGAATCTCACTGCAGGGACCACAGGGACCGGTGTCTCCCATTTCCCAGAAATTATCATGTTTATTACCATCTATAATATGGGATACGGGAAGATGATTTTTCCAAAATTCTTCTGCCTCTGTGTCCTTTTGAAGCCCTTCTGATTCTGAGCCTTCAAAAACAGTGGCATATAAACGATCCGGATCAAGACCTAAAACATCCACAAGATATTCCCAGGCAAAGTCTATGGCCTCCTTTTTAAAATAGTCGCCAAACGACCAGTTGCCCAACATTTCAAACATTGTGTGATGATATGTGTCATGGCCCACTTCTTCAAGATCATTATGTTTGCCTGAAACGCGAAGACATTTTTGACTATCTGCCACTCTTTTTGCAGCTGCCGGACGATTCCCGAGGATTATATCCTTAAATTGATTCATTCCGGCGTTTGTAAACATCAAAGTAGGGTCGTCTTTAATGACCATCGGCGCTGAAGGAACTATTTTATGACCTTTTTTCTCAAAAAAATCTTTAAAAGAATCTCTTACCTCTTTAGCCGATTTTATGTGTGTCTGCTTCATAACTTATTCTTGGGTTGGGGTTTTCAAATGTTTTGAATGTAAGGATTGATTTCAATTTGATAGGGATTCCCTTATCTTTGCAAAATTAACTGAAAAGGTGTAAATTTGCAATAAATGAACAACTAAGAAACGTTGGGCAAGAAGGTATTTTATAAATATAATCCGGAGACCGATAATTTCGAGAGATATTATCCCTCGTGGAAAAATCGTCTTTTACAGGTCACAAAAATAATTATCTTATCATGTATACTTACAGGAGTGACCATTTTGATTTACAGTTATTACTTTGTGACGCCAACTGAAGAAAATCTCAGGGTAGAAAACAAGAAATTAAAATCATCCTATTCCGTTTTATCACGTCGTTTGGAGAACATGCATAATGTGGTTGGAAAAATCGCAGAAAGGGATGATAACTTTTACAGGGTGATGTTGCAAATGGATCCAATGAGTCCGGCCCAACGTTTTTCAGGACTGACTAATGAGAAGAGATATAAAGAGTTGTCAAAACTTTCGGATGAAAAGCTAGTGGATGAGCTTAACGACAGAATGAACCTGTTGGAAGGAATGATTTCTGCACAGATACAAAGTTTCGAACAGTTGGGAGTGACATTGAAAAACCAGCAAGACAAGCTTTCTCACATTCCGGCCATACTTCCGATTAATATAAAGGATTATACCATGTCGTCAGGTTTCGGCTGGAGAAACGATCCGATAATGGATACATCAAAGTTTCATGCAGGGCTCGATTTTGCATCTTCTATGGGGACGGAAGTTTATGCAACGGGAGACGGAAAGGTGGTTTTTTCCGGTCATAAAACCGGCTATGGAAATTGTATTGATATCGACCATGGTTATAACTACACCACCAGATATGCCCATTTGAGTGAAATTTTAGTTAACAATGGAGAACAATTAAAAAGAGGTCAATTGATTGGCAAAGTAGGATCAACCGGGAAATCAACGGGGCCGCATTTACATTATGAAGTGAGATATAAGGATGAACCGCAAAATCCCGTAAATTATTATTTTTTAGATGTGACTCCGGAGGAATATTATGAAATGATTCAACGTGCTGAAAATGCCGGTCATGTGATGGATTAATAAGATGAACGACCTTTCGAAAAAATATTATAAAATCAAGGAGGTTTCAGAAATCGTAGGAGTGCCTCAGACTACTCTAAGATTTTGGGAAAAAGAATTTGACGAAATTCAGCCAAGACGAAGTGAACATAATCAAAGATATTTCACCCCTGAAGATATTGAAACAATCCGCATAATAAAATTTCTAATCAAAGACAAAGGGATGAAAATCGGCTCTGTGAAGGAGTATTTAAAACATAATAAAAAAAATATTTCACGCCGACTTGAAATCGTAGATAAATTAACAAGAGTGCGCGAAGACCTTAGAGGCATGTTACACTCTTTGAATCTTCGCGCCAAAGTTTTGGGAATAGAGTCGGAGGATAAATAAAGCCCGGATTGAATTATGTGATATAATTCAAACTTTCAGATTTGAATTATAAAATTTAGGATCTCCGGTTATATCTTGTCCGATAAAAGAGGGTTTATTATAAGCAGTGCCTACTTCAGGAATCTCTACTTCGGCTACAACAACGCCATTTAGAGAACCATGAAATTCATCAACTTCCCACACCATGCCGTCATAAGGAACATAATATCTTGTCTTTTCAACGATTCCCGGTTCTGAAAGCCTTAGGATTTCTTCAGCATCATGGAGAGGAATTTCATATTCAAATTCCAATCTATGTTCACCATGGTTTCGTCCTTTAACAGTGAGGAATCCTTTATCATCCATCACTCTTATCCTGACAGTTCTATCGGGATTCCGATTTAGATATCCTTGTCGGATATTCTCCTTCTTGGTTGCCAATTCACGATAACTGTCATTGACAACAAGATATTTATGTTCTATTTCGAAGGCCATCTACACAAGTTTTCTGTATCTTATTCTATGAGGCGTGTCATTTCCGTCTCGTTTTTTCTTAAATTCTTCATAATCGGAATAAGACCCTTCATAGAAAGTCACTTGACTGTCTCCTTCAAAAGCGAGGATATGAGTTGCAATTCTATCAAGGAACCAACGGTCGTGGCTAACAACAACTGCACAGCCTGCAAAATTTTCAAGACCTTCTTCCAAGGCTCGCAGTGTGTTAACATCAATATCATTAGTAGGCTCGTCAAGGAGAATAACATTTCCTTCCTCTTTTAATGCCATAGCTAAATGCAGACGATTTCTTTCACCACCTGAAAGGACTCCTATCTTCTTTTCCTGATCGGCTCCTGTGAAATTGAATTTTGAAAGATAAGCCCTTGCATTCATATCGCGTCCACCCATCCGGAACGATTCGACACCACCGGAAATCACGTCATAAACCGACTTTTCCGGATCAAGGTCTTTGTGGTTTTGGTCTACATAAGCAATTTTGACAGTTTCACCGACCTCAAAATCACCTTTGTCAGGATTTTCCAACCCCATGATCAGTTTGAAAAGAGTGGTCTTACCGGCACCGTTCGGTCCGATCACACCGACGATTCCATTGGGAGGCAACATGAAATTTAGGTCAGAAAATAAAGCTTTGTCATCATAAGCTTTGGCAAGATTTTTAGCTTCAATCACCTTATTTCCTAATCTGGGTCCGTTTGGAATGAAAATTTCAAGTTTTTCCTCCCGTTGCTTTTGATCCTGATTCAAAAGTTTGTCATAGCTTGATAAACGTGCCTTTCCTTTAGCCTGCCGGGCTTTAGGAGCCATTCTAACCCATTCCAACTCTCTTTCGAGGGTTTTCCTTCTTTTGCTGGCCTGCTTTTCTTCTTGAGCCATTCTTTGGGTTTTCTGTTCAAGCCATGAACTATAGTTGCCTTTCCAGGGAATTCCTTCCCCGCGGTCTAATTCAAGAATCCATCCGGCCACATGATCAAGGAAATAACGATCGTGAGTAACGGCAATAACAGTGCCCGGATATTGTTGCAGATGCTGTTCCAGCCAGTCGATACTCTCTGCATCAAGATGGTTGGTAGGTTCATCAAGCAAAAGGATATCAGGCTGTTGAAGGAGAAGACGGCATAGAGCCACTCTTCTTCTTTCACCACCTGACAGAACATTAATTTTCTTATCATCGGGAGGACATCTTAAGGCGTCCATGGCTCTTTCAAGCTTGTTATCGATATTCCAGGCGTCACAGGCGTCTAATTTATCTTGGAGTTCAGCTTGACGAGCCATAAGTTTTTCCATTTTATCAGGGTCTTCCAAAACTTCCGGGTCTTCAAAACCCTTGTTGACCTCGTCATATTCCGCCAAAAGGTCCATAACAGGTTTGACGCCTTCTTCAACAACTTCTCTGACAGTTTTATCAGGATCTAACTTGGGATCTTGCTCAAGATATCCTACAGAATAACCGGGTGAGAACACCACATTCCCCTGATAACTTTTATCAATTCCTGCTATAATTTTAAGCAAAGTCGATTTTCCGGAACCATTTAAACCGATGATGCCTATTTTAGCTCCATAGAAAAAAGAGAGATAAATATCTTTGAGAATCTGACGTTGGGGTGGAATGATTTTGCTGACTCCCACCATTGAGAAAATAATCTTTTTATCGTCGGCCATATTATTTCTTATTTTGAAGAGATTTTCACTTTATAATCGCAGTCTACTTTCCCTTTGGAAATATTATTTAGTTTTGATTTAATAAGCTGTTTGCGAATAGGAGCGATATGATCAGTGTAAACTTCTCCCTCAAGATGGTCTAATTCATGTTGTATGATTCTTGATGCAAAACCCCTGAATTCCTTTTCATGAGGATTGAAATCCTCATCAAGCCATTTAAGCAGAATATGTTCAAAACGTTTCACATTTTCCGACAACCCGGGTAGAGATAAGCATCCTTCAGCTCTTGACACAGGATCTTCGTCTTCGATTATTTCCATTTCCGGATTAATCAGAGTCAGTTTCAAATCCTTACACTCGGGAAAATTTTCAGACAGGACATCGCCGTCAATCACAACAAGCTTGATTGATTTCCCTATTTGAGGAGCTGCAAGCCCGACGCCCTCGGATTTATACATAGTTTCAAACATATCTTCCACCAATTTTTTCAAATCGGGGAAATCCTTTTGAACATCAACGGTTTTTTTTCTCAACACCGGATGCCCGTATAAATATATCGGAAGTGTCATTTTCTAATTTTTACTACAAAATTACAAGGAATTTCAATTAAAATAAAATCTATATATAAAATTTGGTCAGATAATTCCATTTTTGTAATTTTGGAAACGATAAACCTTGCTGAAAAGGAAAGAAAATATTTAAAACTAATATGGAAGAAAAACTCGCTAAGACATGTTTGCACGACAGGCACGTGAAACAAGGGGCTCAGATGTCTCCTTTCGGAGGATTTGATATGCCGATCCAATATAAAGGAATTACAGAAGAACACAACGCCGTAAGACAGAAGGTGGGAGTGTTTGATGTAAGCCACATGGGAGAAGTAAGGATATCCGGACCCGATGCATATAAATATGTTAGTCATATATTTGTAAATGATGTAACAGGTGCTCCCGACGGACAGATATTCTACGGAATGATGTGTTATGAAAACGGAGGCACCGTAGACGACCTGTTGGTCTATAAAGTAACTGATTATGAGTATTTCCTTGTTATAAACGCATCTAATATTGATAAAGATGTGGCTTGGATTGAAAAGAACTCAGAAGGTTTTGATGTCAGAGTAGAAAATTTAAGCGATTATTACGCAGAAGTAGCTGTTCAAGGACCCCACGCAGAAGACACAGTTGAAAAAGTGTTGGGCTTGAAAGTAAAAGATATCGCGTTTTATAATTTTAAAGTGTTTGACATAGGGGTTGAAGAAATAATTGTGAGCCGCACAGGTTACACCGGTGAAGACGGATTTGAAATCTACGGAAGTCATGGTTATATTCAAAGCGTATGGGACCGTCTGATGGAAGCAGGAGTTCAACCTTGCGGCCTTGGATGCCGAGACACTTTAAGGTTTGAGGTAGGTTTGCCTTTATATGGTGATGAACTTTCACCCGAAATCACTCCTCTTGAAGCAAGCCTCAGCATGTTTGTAAAATTAGACAAACCGAACTTTATTGGCAAAGAAGCTTTAGCCAAGCAGAAAGAAGAAGGAGTAAAAAGAAGAATTGTAGGTCTCGAGCTTGAAGGGAATGCTATTCCCAGACATGGTTATCCTGTGGAGGTAGACGGAAAGCAAGTTGGAGAAGTGACAACCGGCTACAGATCTATTTCAACGGGAAAAAGCGTTGCTATGGCCATGATTGAAAAACCCTATGACAAACTTGGCACTCAAGTGGAAGTCAGAATCCGTAAAAAAACCTTCCCGGCAACTGTGGTAAAGAAACGTTTTTACGATAAAAATTATAAAAAATAAAAATAAACAAGAAAATGAGCAAAGTATTAGACGATCGGAAATATGCTGATTCCCATGAATGGGCAAAATTGGATGGAGATATCGCCACAATAGGCATCTCAGATTATGCACAACATGCACTTGGCAATATCGTATATGTTGATATGCCGGAAGTGGGAGATGAAGTGACAAAAGGAGAAGACTTTGGTGCAGTGGAATCAGTGAAGGCTGCAAGCGACTTGCTCTCTCCTCTGTCAGGTGAAGTTGTTGAAGTAAACGAAGAACTTTCTGACAAACCTGAACTTCTTAATGAAGATGCAAATGAAAATTGGATTATCAAAGTAAAGGTTTCTGATCCTTCAGAATATGATGAACTTCTGAATGCTGAAGAATACAAGAAAATTTGTGAAGAATAATCCAACTTAAAAAATAAAGCAGAGGCGTGAAGGATGAAAAAATTCCATCACGCCTTGGCCGTATTTATATAAATTGACATTAACTAAAATCAACACTATTATGTCTCATAAATTTATGCCACATTCCGACAAGGAAATCAAAGAGATGCTTGATGTGATCGGCGTGGCATCAATAGATGATCTTTATTCTGATGTGCCTGAAGAAGTGATGTTTACGCGAGAGTATAACATTCCATCAGCAATGTCGGAAATAGAATTAAGAAAGCATTTTAAAGAATTAGCAGAAAAAAATAAAAGCCTGACCATATTTGCCGGAGGTGGCGCTTATGATCATTATTCTCCCTCCGTGATTCCGCATATTCTTTCCCGCAGTGAATTTTATACTGCCTACACACCCTATCAGCCGGAGATTTCGCAAGGCACATTGCAATATATCTTTGAATATCAAAGCATGATTACGGAACTGACAGGTCTGGAAGCAACAAACGCCTCCATGTACGACGGGGCCACTGCTGCAGCTGAGGCCATGTTTATGATGGTGGCATCTGCCAAAAAGAAAAACAGGGTTTTAATCTCGGCCACAGTTGGAGAAAAAATCAGAAAAGTTGTTGAAACTTATACCCGGTTTCACGGTATAGAGCTGACAGTTATTCCTGAAAAAGATGGAGCCACCGATTTGGATTCCCTCTATGCAGAACTTGAAAAAGGAGATGTGGCAGGAGCTCTGCTTCCAACTCCCAATAAATACGGAATCATCGAAGATTTTAAGGGAGTTTCAGACAAGATTCATGAAAAGAAGGCTTATTTTGCAATTTACGCAGATCCTTCATCATTAGCAGTTTTGAAAACACCCGCACAGTGGGGCGCTGATGTTGCATGCGGCGACGGACAGACATTAGGCATGCCTTTGACTTTCGGAGGCCCTTATCTCGGTTTTATATCATGCAACAAATCTATGATAAGAAAGATTCCCGGAAGAATTGTTGGAGCCACAACAGACGCCGACGGTAAAAGGGCTTTTGTATTGACCTTGCAAGCCCGTGAACAACATATCCGAAGAGAGAAAGCCACAAGCAATATTTGCTCCAATCAAAGTCTTATGGCTCTTTATGCCACTATCTATGTGTCATTATTAGGAGACAAAGGCCTCAAGGAGGTAAATGAACTTGCATGTGATGGAGCTCATTATCTTTATGACAGATTGATAGAAAGCAAAAAATTTCATGCTGTCTATAACAAACCATTCTTAAAGGAATTTGTGGTTTCCTCAGATCTTGACATGAAGAAAGTGAACGAATATTTGTTGAAAAACGGAATAATGGGACCTCTTCTTCTGGAAGACGGTAAAGTGGAATTTGCAGTTACAGAGAAGCGCTCAAAAGAAGAAATAGACCGTCTTGTCAAATTAATGCTTGAAGCCTGATATGAAAACATACGATAAAATAATTTTTGAACTTTCAAAAGAGGGAAGGCAAGGATATTCTCTTCCAAAGAATGAATATAAAAAGAATTCGCTGAATGCTCTTCCGAAGGAACTGATGAGAGAGAAACCTGCGGAATTGCCTGAAGTGAGCGAATTGGATGTAGTGCGTCATTTCACCAACCTTTCAAGTAAGAATTTTGGAGTAGACACAGGTTTCTATCCTCTCGGAAGCTGTACAATGAAATATAATCCAAAAATAAACGAGGAATTGTGCGTGCTTCCGGAATTCACCTCACTCCATCCCCTCCAAGACGAAGAAAGTGTGCAAGGAGCATTGGAGCTTTACTGGAATCTGCAGAACATGCTTTCTGAAATAGCCGGCCTTGAAGAATTTACACTTAACCCTTATGCCGGAGCTCATGGAGAACTCACCGGCTTGATGGTTATGAAAAAATATCATGAGTCAAGGGGTGACAAGAAACGCACAAAAGTGATAGTGCCCGATTCGGCACACGGCACAAACCCGGCGTCTGCAATGGTAGCAGGGCTTGAAGTTGTCGAAGTGAAATCCAAGCCTAACGGGTCGATAGACGTTGAAGATTTGAAACCGTTGCTTGATGACACGGTTGCCGGCATAATGATGACAAATCCCAACACTCTGGGAATGTTTGAAACTGAAATAAACGACATAGCCAAGCTCGTGCATGATGCAGGAGGATTGCTATATTATGACGGAGCTAATTTAAATCCGTTGCTTGGAAAAGTTCGTCCGGGTGATATGGGATTCGATATCATGCATATAAACCTGCATAAGACCTTTTCCACGCCTCACGGCGGAGGAGGCCCGGGTTCCGGTCCTGTTGGAGTGGCAGCCCATTTAGTGAAGCATCTTCCGAATCCCCGTGTCGTTAAAGATGAAAACGGGAAGTTCCATATAGAGGCATCCGACGATTCTTTAGGCTCAATATCCACATTCTTAGGCAACTTTGGAGTGATGATAAGAGCTTATGCTTATATTCTTTCTTTAGGAAAAGAGAATATAAAAAATGTAGGACCCTTGGCTACATTAAACGCAAATTATATAAAGGAATCATTGAAAGATGATTATCTGCTGCCTATTGAAGGAGTTTGCAAACATGAGTTTGTTTTTGACGGACTAAAAGACAAATCAACAGAAGTTACTACTTTGAATGTGGCGAAACGTCTTCTTGACTATGGTTTTCATGCTCCCACAATCTATTTCCCGCTTCTTTTCCATGAATCAATGATGATAGAACCCACAGAAACTGAAAGTAAGGACACTCTTGATGAATTTATAGACGTAATGCATAAAATAGCCAAAGAGGCTAAGGAAACTCCTGAAGTTGTGAAAGAGGCTCCAAACAACACTATAGTGAGGAAACTTGATGAAACTACCGCAGCAAAGAATCCCATACTTACGTTTAAGGCATTAAAAGAATCACAACAATGAAGGCTGATTTGTTGATAATAGGTGCCGGTCCGGGTGGATATGAAACCGCCCTGACTGCTGCAAAAGAAGGGAAGAGCGTTGTTCTTTTTAACGGAGGAGCGCTTGGCGGCACATGTCTTAATGAAGGCTGCATACCCACAAAATGCTTGTGCCGAAATGCAGAAGTTGTCTCTTTGATAAAAGAGAGCGACAAATTCGGAATAGATGATTTCACTTTTACTTTAGACTATAATAAGGTTATGGCAAGGAAAAATGAAGTCATCTCAAGCCTGCAGGGGGGTATTGAAACGATGTTGAAACAGGCAAAAGTGACAGTTATCAACTCAATGGCTTCTTTTAAAGATTCCAAGACATTAATCGCCGGAGGAGAAGAATACACCGGCGACAACATAATCATTGCAACGGGGTCAGTTTCAAAATCTTTACCTATTCCTGGTCATGATTTGGAATGTGTGATGGATTCAACTAAACTTCTAAATCTCGAATATATTCCCGCTTCTTTGACAATCATTGGAGGTGGAGTTATCGGTATGGAGTTTGCTTCTATTTTCCATCAGTTGGGATCGAAGGTGACTGTTATAGAATTTATGAAGCAGATTCTCCCTCCATTTGATGTAGACATAGCAAAGAGATTGAAGCAGACGCTTTCCAAAAAAGGAATAAATATAATCACAGGAGCAGTCGCCAAGGAGATTCGTCAGAATGAATTTTATGAAATAGAGGTTGTCTATGAAGTAAAAGGCAAAGAAGAGAAGGTCGTTTCCAGCGATTTGTTAATGGCAGTGGGAAGAGCCCCAAGAGTTGAAGGTTTAAACCTTGAAGCAGCAGGAGTGTCTTATAATCAGAAGGGTATAGAGGTTAACGAATTTATGCAGACCAATGTCCCGGGCATTTATGCCATAGGGGATGTCAATGCAAAAATGATGTTGGCCCACGTGGCCTCAAAGCAAGGAGAAAGAGCTTTGAATGTCATCAATTCGAAGAAAGACAATATCCGTTTTGACATTGTTCCGAGTGCAGTGTTCACGGTTCCTGAATGTGGAATGGTTGGAAAGACAGAACAACAATGTAAAGAAGATGGTATTGAAATAAAAATAGGCACCTCCTTCTATAGAGCTAATGGAAAAGCCTTGGCAATGGGCGAACCGGAAGGCCTATGTAAATTAATATTTAGAAAAGAGGATGGTTTGTTAATCGGAGCCCATATAATGGGAACTGAAGCTGCCGATCTGACCCAACAATGTGCCGACCTTATGAACAGGAATACAACGTTGGATGAAATGAATGATATGATATTCGGACATCCGACAATTAGTGAAATAATTTCCACAGCCTGCAAAATGACGAAATAAATAGATATGGAAAAGCTAAAATCAATTTTTTTGGCAGTTTTTATGCTGTCGTTATCGCTGCCGATTTGCGCACAGTCGGCGAGTGAAAGTGAAGAAATGTTGAAAATGGTGGCCAACGAATTGAATTCCGAGTGTCCGATGGATTATGGAAACGACATAGCCATGACATCAGTGACTTACAGCAACAAAACCTTGGAAATCAATATGGATATGCCAATAATCGACGACACTTTATATCCCGCGATTTCCGACACCTTCAGAGATTCATTCTTGCAAGGTTTATTCGGGACTGCAGGCGGTGAGTATATCTATGAGTGGATGACCACAGCAAATGTGAAACTGAATATCGTTTTCAAATTGAAAGGTGGCGCCAAAAGGACTATGACTTTCACGCCAGGTGATTTAAGGAAATATATAAATACTCATTAATACCAATAAAATTGAATTGAAAAGGGGTGAACCATAAGTAACAACGGTTCACTCTTTTTTATTATATAATCCTTTACTTGCATTTCTGAATTCAATTAGACCTTTTTGAATGGCCCGGCTATAAAAAAGTATAGCCCCCACAGTGTTTCCACTAACTGGAGGCTATTGTCCCGGTCCTGTTTCACGTATGTGTAAAAGCCCTTTTATAGAACTATGAATGGCCGGGAATGCTCTTTTATATTAATTACCAAAATTTGTAACGCCTGTTGTGTCTTCAAAGAAGCCTATGGAGAAAATCCACCAAAGCAAGAGAGCTACTAAAACCAAAACCCCGAGCCAAAGCCATAGACGGTTGATTTTGCGTGTATGATATCTTTCCCTATCTTTCTGATGAGCCTCCATAGATTTTGCAATCTCTCCGGCATTATCATTATTATGGTGTCTGTTTTCGTGTGCCATTTTTTAATTCTTGTTTGATATTATAACATTACTGGTGTTTATATTGTTCACTTAAAATTCATAAAAGTTTCGTGCCCTTGATAAACTCAAAAATTCAAAAAAGTATAGCCCCCACAGTGTTTCCACTAACTGGAGGCTATTGTCCCGGTCCTGTTTCACGTATGTGTAAAAGCCCTTTTATAGAACTATGAATGGCCGGGAATATATTTTCTATCTTTATTGAACAGAGGCTTCAAAAAGGCCTAATCCAAAGATAAACCAAATGAGGATAGCCACCAAAAACAAAACTGCCAACCAAAGCCACAAACGATTCATGCGGCGCGTTGTTTCTCTTTGTTTGTCTTTTTCTTCAGCCAACATAGACTTAGCGATCTGATCGGCATTGTCTGTGTTTTGTTTTTCGTTTCTTTCCATAACTTTTCTGTTTATGCATTATTATAACATTAAATTCTTCGAGGATGTTTACAAAATTAGTTTATTTTTTTCAAAAAAATAAATTTTTTTTCAACTAAGAGAGAGATTAGCATTAAAAAGGCACTTCATTGTTATCCGGAGCAACCATATTGTTCATTTTGGAACTCAGTTTGAAAGTGTTGTCATTTAGCGTTTCCTGCATTATGTCATATCCTTCTTCCCAATTTTCAAACTTGGCATATTTTGAAATAAAATGCAGTTTTACATCACCTACTGCTCCCGATCTATGTTTTGCCACTATTAAATAAGCCAAACCTCTGATATTATTACCCTCGGCATCTTCCGAAGCTTTAGTGTAATATTCAGGCCGATGAATAAAACAGACTATATCAGCATCTTGTTCGATAGCTCCTGATTCACGCAAGTCTGATAACACGGGGCGTTTATCCTCACGGCTCTCAGTGCTACGGTTTAATTGAGACAATGCTATTATTGGAATATCCAGCTCTTTAGCGAGCGCCTTTAATGAACGGGAAATAGTGCTGACCTCCTGTTCACGGCTACCTAATTTGAGGCCGGTGGCATTCATCAGTTGCAGATAGTCTATCATTATGAGTTTGACACCCTTTTCTCTTACAAGTCTTCTTGCCTTAGTTCTTAATTCGCTTATAGACAGTCCGGGCGTTTCATCAAGGTAAAGAGGAGCTCCATAAACTGTTCTTATTCTTGTGTTGAGCCTGTCTTCCTCGTCGGGAGTTAAACGTCCACTTTTAATTTTCTCTCCCTCAAGACTGGCGACATTGCTTATCAATCGTTTGATTAATTGCACATTCGACATTTCAAGAGTGAAAATAGCAATAGGAACATTATAATCCACCGCCATATTCTTTGCCATAGACAAGACAAAAGCCGTTTTTCCCATAGCCGGACGGGCGGCTATAATGATTAGATCGGAATTTTGCCAACCGGAGGTTATTCGGTCTAATTCACGATAACCGGTTTGAAGACCGGAAAGACCGCTTTCACTGTTAGCTGCATTCTGAATCTGCTCCAGAGCCGTGTTGATTACAGGATCGATCTGTGTGACTTCCCTTTTTAATTGATTCTGTGAAATCTCGAAAAGCTGGCTCTCGGTTTCCTGAAGGAGTTCTTCAATATCGTTACTTTCATCATAAGCCTTAGTTTCAACATTCGCCGCAAAAGAGATGAGACGCCTCGCAAGATATTTTTGAGCCACAATTCCGGCATGAAACTCGAGATTAGCTGATGAATAAACGCGGGCTGTCAATTCTGCAATATGAACAGCTCCGCCCACTTCTTCCAAAGTGCCGTCGCGTCTTAATTGCTCAGTGACGGTTATTATATCTATAGGCTTTTGATTTAAACCAAGAGTGGTTATAGCCTGAAAAATCTTTTTGTTGACAGGATCGTAGAAACTATCGGGCACTAAGAGATCGCATACATTCATATATGCATCCTTTTCAAGCATACAGGCTCCTAAAACAACCTCTTCGAGTTCTGAATCTCTTGGGGGCAGTTTCCCTGTTATATCGGTAAGTGTTTGTTTATGTTCAGGTTTCTTTGGCATTATGGAAAAATAAAAATTGAATCCGGATTCTCCGGTTTTAATGCTGCAAAGATAATAAGAAGATATATGCTGACACAAAGGAGGAGCAGAGAGGTTATCTTCAATATATCGTTAAGTTTTGCACCGGTAGATACTCTCATTTTGCTCCAGAGCATCGAGTGGAAGCCAAAATAGGAAAGCCAACCTGCTGAAACCCAAAAGGGTAAAGGAGAAGAAGCCATTGCCAGCAAAATGGCTGAACATGCTCCATTGAAGAAATAAACCATGTTCATAACTTTTCTACCCAGAATAACAACAGAAGTTCTTTTGCCTACCGCTTTGTCGTCTTCCATATCCCGGTAGTTATTAACAATAAGCACATTGGCAGCCATCAAGCCTACTGCCACGGCCACAAACCAGGTGGTTGAGTCAAAATATAGGATTTCAGTTTGAACATATTCCGTGAAAATCACAGGTACCAACCCGAAGAAAATTATTACGGCTATCTCCCCGAGTCCGTTATGGGAGAGTGGGAAAGGACCGGCACTATAAGCCAAAGCAAATATTCCTATGGCCAATCCTACAAAAATCAACCACCAGCCTCCCCAGATTATAAGACTGCAACCGAAACAGGCTGCAACAAGAAGGGTGAGATAGGTGGCTCGCTTCATTGACTGAGGTTTTATATCTCCTTCTGTGACTCCTCGTCGGAAACCTTCCCTTCCTTTTCTGTCAAGGCCGTTTTTATAATCATAATATTCATTTGCGAAATTTGAGGCTATTTGACATAAAACTGCAAAACAAAGGCAAATAAGGAAAGGCAAAACAGAAAACCCATGATGGAAAATGGCACATGCCGTGCCTGCTACCACTCCTGCAACACTGACCGGAAGGGTGCGAAGTCTCATGGCTTCAATCCATTCTTTCATTTTATCTTCTTTTAAATTTGAAGAAATCAGACATAAGTTTTGAACATTCTTCTTCGAGTATACCGCTTGTGACAATAGTGCGCGGGTGAAGGGGGGAACGATTAAAATCGCAAAAGTTAGTGAATCCTTTTTTTATATCCGATGCTCCATAAACCACTCGTCCTATTTGACTCCATCCTAAGGCCCCGGCACACATTATACAAGGTTCAACTGTGACATATAAAGTACATTGAGGCAAATATTTGCCTCCTAACGTTTCAGAGGCTGCAGTCAGAGCTATCATTTCAGCATGAGCTGTCACATCATTCAATGCTTCTGTCTGATTATGGCCCTTTCCGACAATCTTATCGTTACAAACAATCACAGCGCCCACCGGCACTTCATCTTCATCAAAAGCCAGTTGAGCCTCTTGAAGAGCGAGGGTCATAAAAAATTCATCACGCGGATCTGTGCTTTCCTGTAAGATCATTTATATATCTTATGGTTTACTTGCACAATTTTTTACTAAGGAGGCCACTTTTTCCATAAGCCATAGCGGAGTGGAAGTGGCCCCGCAGATACCTACAGATTCAGCATTTTCCACCAAAGAGAAATCAAATTGTGATTCATCAGAAATAAGAAATGTATTGGGATTGACATCTTTACAGAGCTCAAACAACACTTTTCCATTTGAACTTTTAGCACTGCTCACAAAAAGAACTACATCATGTGATTTAGCAAATTCCTTCATTTTCTCCATTCTATTGGAGACCTGTCTGCAGATAGTGTCGTAGAATTCAAAGTTGCCATTCTTTTTTCTCTTTTTAATTTCGGCAACTATTTCCCGAAAACCGTCAAGAGATTTAGTTGTCTGCGAATAAAGAATGATATCTCGGTCAAAATCAATAATGTCAAGTTCACTTTTGTCTTGAATTACTATCGCTTCACCGTTTGTCTGTCCAACCAGACCGTTTACTTCAGCGTGTCCGTTTTTGCCATAAATAACGATCAGAGGTCTCTGACCCCCTGCTGCTTCAAGTGAGAGGCCATCATCATACGATTTTTTTATTCTTCTTTGAAGCTGCAAAACCACAGGACAGGTTGCATCAATAACTTCTATATTGTTTTTAGAAGCCACTGAATAGGTCTTCGGAGGTTCGCCATGAGCACGCAAAAGAACCTTCACATTTTTCAAATCAGAGAGTTCTGCATGGGTTATAGTTTTCAACCCTTTGTCTTGAAGGCGTTCAACTTCCTTTGCATTATGCACGATATCCCCGAGACAATAAAGCTGTCCGCTGTTGTCTAATTGCTCTTCTGCCTTACGGATAGCCGTGACAACGCCGAAACAGAAACCAGAATTGCTGTCGATTTCAACCTTCATTCTCCAATTTTTCAATTGTCTGCTGGAAAAGTCTCATAAGCCATTCCATTTGTTCCTCATGAGTTATCGCACCATTGTCGAGCTCATAGGCATCTTCTGCTTTCGTTAATGGAGAAACTTCCCTTGTTGTATCAATCCGATCTCTTTCTGCCACATTTTCATATACCTCCTCAAAACGAATGTCCAAACCTTTTTGAGTTAGTTCCCTCCATCTTCTGCGGGCCCTTTCGTGGAGACCTGCAACTACAAACACTTTTAGCTCGGCATCAGGGAAGACTGTGGTCCCTATATCCCGCCCATCCATCACAATTCCTTTCTCTCTTCCGAACTCTTGTTGAATAGCTACCATTCTCTCCCTGACTTCAGGAATAACGGCAATAGGGCTCACATGATTACTTACCTCAAGGCTTCTTATTTCTTTTTCTACATCCTCACCGTTTAAGAGGGTGTGTTGCACGCCGTCTTCATGAGCGACAGGTTCGAAATCGACATAAATGTCTGAGAGTTTAGGGATAAGGGCTTCAACATTGACCGAACCGTCGGGATTAATCATCCCGTTCCGCATGGCATATAAAGTTACAGCCCTATACATAGCTCCTGAATCAATATAAATATATCCGACTCTTTTTGCGAGCTCTCGTGCCATTGTGCTCTTTCCGGAAGATGAATATCCGTCGATCGCTACGATTATTTTCGGAGCATCTGTTATTTCATATATTTCTTCCATAATCATCTGAAATCATTTAAACGGGCAAGGTATTTTCCGATTATATCAAATTCGATATTTACCTTGGAATCCTTTTTAATTTGAGAAAAATTTGTATGATCGTGGGTATATGGAATTATAGCCACACTGAAAGAGTCTTTCCTGGAATCGCAAACCGTCAGACTGACGCCGTTTACAGTAACAGAACCTTTTTCTACGGTCATATAACCCTTGCGAGCCAATTCTGTGCTGACGTCATATTTAAAGTTATATCGCCAACTTCCGTCAAGAGTTTCTACTCCGGTGCAAATAGCAGTGGTGTCAACATGGCCCTGGACAATATGGCCGTCAAGCCTGCCATCCATTTTCATACTTCTCTCTACATTCACCAAGTCGCCGACTTTCAAATCTCCGAGATTACTTCTGTCGAGGGTTTCTTGAATGGCTGTGACTGTATAAGTGCCGTCACCCGGGAGAGCCACCACTGTCAGACACACGCCGTTATGTGCAATACTTTGGTCTATTGTAAGTTCATCCACAAAAGGGCATTTCATTGTTATATGAAGATTTGTGCCTTCTCTTTTGAGATTGACAACTTCAATAGCCATTTCAACTATACCTGAAAACATATCTAAAAAATTAATATTCTAAGCTATTAACATATATTACTCTTCTAATGTTTGAAAATTCAGAGGAAACATTAGAAACCAGCATTAAAATTAATCAAAATTCTTAATATAAATCGGGCAGAGATAAAATTATTAAAATTGAAATAACAGAAAAAGAAAATCGTAGAGGTAGAAAAGGCATGATAATTGGAAATAAACAATTAAAAATTGTTAAAAATGAAATATTTTATGTTTTATAACATAGTTTTAAAGAAATATTTTGTAATTTTGCATTGAGTTTTTCATGGTATTAGATTTTAAGGTTAATTGAAGATTGATTGTCGGGAGGCAATCAATTTTTTTTATTAATTTTGTGTTATAATTTATCACAATATGATAAAAATAAAAGATACCGCCGGATCAATAGCGATAGCGATGTTGAGTATGGTGGCTTTAAGCATGCCGGCCATCTCTCAGACTATTGAAGATATAGACTTCTTCGAAGCCGGAGGCAACTATTATTGTTATCCCTGGTTAAATCAGGCTCCTCCTGTTCAAACCCCTGCTCCGGAAGGGTATACACCTTTCCATCTTGAACATTATGGCAGACATGGCAGCCGTTGGCACATTGGAAGCTACAATTATGACGTGCCTTACAGCCTTCTTCTGAAAGCTCACAATGCCGGAAAGCTCACTCCTTTAGGCGACGAGACATTCCATATAGTTTGCGATATCAGAGATGAATTTATAAAAGGCAGGGATGGGGAATTGTCGGATAAAGGAGCTATTCAACATCAGGAAATTGGGAAAAGAATGGTGGAAAATTACCCTGAAATTTTCTCCTCCGACGCATATATTGATGCACGCTCCACTATAGTGATTCGTTCTATTCTTTCAATGTTCAATGGGTTGAGCGGAATTCAGTCGTTAGTTCCTGATATTCATATAAAGACAGATGCAAGCAAAGCAGACATGTATTATATGAATTTTTCAGACACTACCCATCATCGTATTAAACACCACGCTGACACTACACTTTTAAGGGAATTCAGCCAAAAACACGCTAACAAGGGTGAATACCTTTCAAAACTATTTAATGATGCTGATTATGCAAGAGACAGTATAGGCTCTGAATTATTCGACCCTTTATTTTCCCTTTTAATCAACACTCAAAGCCATTATGCCCAACCTTGGATTGCCGACAAAATTTTCACAATTGATGAAGCCAGAGAAAGATGGATGATTAGGAATGCTAACTGGTTTCTTGATGCCGGAAATTCTAAATTAACTGAAAACCACCAGCCATACACTCAATCAAACTTGGTGAGAAATATTATAGAGAGTGCAGATTCGGCAATAAACTCACCGGTAAAAAGCGTGAATCTGCGGTATGGTCATGACAGCATAATCATGCCTTTAAGCTGTCTGTTGGAAATAAACAATTTCGGCCGGGAAATAAATGATTTGGAAGATCTTGCAAATTTAGGTTGGCACGACTATCTGGCTGTTCCTATGGCATCGAATATTCAAATTGTGTTTTACAAGCCTGCAGTAAATGAAACGGTTTCTGATGACGATGTTTTAGTTAAGGTGTTGCTTAACGAAACTGAATGTGAACTGCCGTTGCAAAAAGTGACAGGTCCATATTATAAATGGAGTGATTTTAAAAACTATTATTTGAAAAAGATTAACGGGTGAGATCTGTCTGTTAATCTTTAAACAAAACCTAATCCGGGAATTAATGAGCACAGAAGACAAAGAAGAGATATATTATAATTTGGAGGATGATTTAGATCAATCGCCCCTTAATTATGCATCTTTAGAGAATCAGGAAGAAGCCGAAGATGAGATAACAGAAGAGAAAGAAGAGAAAGGCTATGATCGGAATGCCTGGGGTCTTCTTTTTAGTGTGATGTTCAATCCTGTGGAGGGTTGGAAAAAAATCAGGAGAGTAAGGAAATCTGCTGAGAAATTGCAATCAGGTTGTTTTTATCCTTTGTTAGCCTTATTGGCTCTAAGCAACTTCACGGATTATATTTATTCAGTAAATGTAAATTTGTCTACAATAGTCACTAAAGCTGCCGTAGCTTTTGTGTCATATTTTTTCGGATATTACTGTATCTTGTTTCTTGAAAATATATTTTTTTCAAAACCGATTTCTGAAAACTTTGATAAAGACTACGGCAAATCTTATATAATCATTGGTTTGTCAACTTTATCACTGTTTGCAATTCTGATAAATATTTTGCCGATGTTGTGGCCTATTCTTATTTTCTTGCCTCTCTGGACTTTATATCTTCTTTATAAAGGCTCGAAATATTTTAAATTGCCCGAATCGCAAGCTTTAAAATTCATTGTATTAACCTGTCTGTTTGTAGTTGGGATGCCGATTCTGATAGATTGGGGATTGAATGAGATAATGCCTTATTGACAATAATAGATAAAATGAAAGCAAATCAAGTAAATATAAAAAACAAGAAAGCCCATTTCAATTATGAAATAGGCGACACCTTCACTGCCGGAATGGTGTTGACCGGCACTGAAATTAAGTCGATAAGGGATGGGAAGGCAAGTCTCACAGATTCTTATTGTGTCGTTGATAATGGAGAAGTGTGGGTTAAAAACATGCATATTTCAGAGTATTTTTATGGTTCTTACAATAACCATTCCGTAAAGAGAGACCGTAAACTGCTTTTAAATAAAAAAGAGATTGCTAAAATTGCTAAAGCGGCATTAGAACCGGGATTTACAATTGTTCCCATAAAGATTTTCATTAACGATAAAGGATATGCCAAGTTGGTTGTGGGCATAGGCCGCGGTAAGAAACAATACGATAAGCGCCAGACAATAAAGGAAAGGGAAGACAAACGAAACCTTGACAGGTTTTTTAAGAAATGAGATCTCTTGAACTCCTATCTCCGGCGTTAAACTCTGAAACTGCCATACAGGCTGTTCTTCATGGAGCAGATGCGGTTTACATGGGAGCGACTTCCCATGGTGCAAGAAAAGCTGCCTCCAACTCTTTAGATCAAATAGCAAAAGTAGTGGATTTTGCCCACCAATATAGGGCCAAAGTATACACTACAGTAAACACTATCATTTATGATGGAGAGATTAAAAAAGTGGAGGAATTATGTCGGAATCTTTATCATATAGGCGTTGATGCCTTGATCATACAGGATATGGGAATGTTGCGTATGAATCTGCCCCCGATAGCACTTCATGCCAGCACTCAATGTGATATTCGGACTCCTGAAAAGGCTAAATTTCTCGAAAAAGTAGGGTTTTCTCAATTGGTATTGGCAAGGGAGTTGACTTTATCTGAGATCAAAGATATATCATCGTCTGTGAATATTCCGATTGAATGTTTTATTCACGGCGCCTTATGTGTTTCCTATTCAGGAAGATGTCATGCCAGTCTCGCCCTGACGGGAAGAAGTGCAAACAGGGGTGAATGTGCTCAGATTTGCCGTTATCCATTCACTCTTAAAGATTCTTCCGGAAAGACGCTTGCCAAAGATAAATATTTACTTTCTCTTAAAGATTTCAATGCCTCTTATAATCTGATGCAATTGATAGAGGCAGGAGTTTCTTCTTTCAAAATAGAGGGACGTTTGAAAGACCTGGGATATGTGAAGAACATAACTGCTTATTATAATGATCAGTTAACAGAAATAATAAGGAACAGCAAAGAAAATTTAAGAAGAACATCTTTTGGGAAAATTGATTTAAAATTCAATCCAGATCCTTATAAAAGTTTCAACAGAGGATTCACTGATTATTTTCAGAAGCTAAGACAGCCAATGAAAATAATTTCTATGTACACTCCAAAATCTCAAGGTGAGAAAATTAAGGATTATAAGCAACTTAATAATGGCGACGGAATAAGTTTTTATGACAGGGAGGGAAATTTCACGGGAGTGAATATAAATAAAGTAGAAAACGGGAAATTGATAACAGCAAGAAAAATTGATATCCCGGCACATACAGATATCTACCGAACTTCCGATGTTAAGTGGGAAAAAATGATTAAAGGGGAGACTGGTACCAGGAAAATAAGACTTAAAATCCATATAGATGAAACAGGAATCAGTGCTCAGGATGAAAGGGGAGTGTCTGTCAGGATCCCGTTGGAAATCCATCAGGAATTTTCCGATAAAGAGACTGATTATAGAAAAGTTTTTGAAAAATTAGGAAACACTTGTTTCAAACTTGAGGAATATCATAGTGAGTTATCAGCCCATTTATTCATTCCTTTATCTTTATTGACCCAAAAAAGAAGAGAACTGATTGATTTACTTCAAACGGCCAATAAAACGACCTATAAATTTGATTATAGAAGGGAAGAGGATTTATGCGCTAAATATCCCTATGAAAAGCTGGATTACCGTGATAATGTTTCCAACCGGCTTGCTGAGAAATTTTATCTGGAACATGGGGTGAAAAAGATTGAAAGAGCAGCTGAAACCACTAACGAGATAAAAAAAGATGGCAAAGTGTTGATGACAACACGCCATTGCATATTAAGGGAAATGGGAGTATGCAGAAAGCAAAAAAAAGACTCGAAGCTCGTCTACCCGTTTTATCTGCATCATTCCAAAGGTAAATTTAGGTTAAATTTTGATTGCAATAAATGTGAAATGCAGGTCATATCCGTTGAAAATAATTAATTTTGTAGACTAATCCGTAAAGCAGAATGCCATGATATCGTTTATAATTGCTTTAAGCATACTCATAGGAGGCTATTTCATATATGGAAAGATAGTTTCCAAAATAGTAGGAGAAGATCACAAAAGACCCACACCTGTTCAAAGAATGGCAGATGGAGTTGACTATGTTGAGCTTCCGTCATGGAAAATCTTTCTTATCCAATTTCTTAATATAGCGGGGTTAGGCCCGATATTCGGAGCTATAATGGGAGTGATGTACGGTCCGGCTGCATTCCTCTGGATAGTGTTCGGGACAATATTTGCTGGAGGTGTGCATGATTATCTTTCCGGCATCATGTCTATACGCCAGGACGGTGCGTCTTTACCTGAAATTGTAGGATCGCAATTAGGCAATAAAATGAAAAATCTTATGCGAGGTTTTGCATTGATGCTGATGGTGTTGGTAGGAGCCGTGTTTGTATATAACCCGGCTGATTTATTGGCACGCCTGACTCCCGATAATCTTAATGTGTTGTTTTGGATTGTATTGATTTTTACATATTATATTGCAGCGACCTTACTGCCAATTGATAAATTGATCGGTAAATTATATCCGGTGTTCGGTTTTGCGCTTTTGTTTATGGCTTTGGGAATATGTGTCATGCTCTTTGTAAATAGCAGCACCGTTCCTGAAGTTTGGGACCAATTCTATAATCATAAACCGAATCCGGAAACCAATCCGATTTTCCCGATGATGTTTGTTTCAATTGCATGTGGTGCCATAAGTGGCTTTCATGCCACCCAGAGCCCAATGATGGCAAGATGTTTGAAGACAGAGAAGCATGCTCGCCCAATCTTCTATGGTGCAATGGTTGCTGAAGGAATTGTAGCCCTGGTATGGGCCGCTGCCGCAATTGCTTTTACCGGTGGATATGGAGAGCTTCAGGAATATTTAGGAGGAGGAACACCGGCAGTTTTAGTTGATAATCTATCTAAATCATGGTTAGGAAAATTAGGAGGACTTCTTGCAATCCTCGGGGTGATTGCCGCTCCGATAACTTCCGGAGACACAGCGCTTAGAAGTGCAAGATTAATAGCTGCTGATTTTTTAAAGGTAAAACAGAAGACAATCATCAAAAGATTGTTAGTGTCGGTGCCGGTATTTGTTCTGTGTTTTGTAATTATGCTTTTGCCCTACGATGCTCTATGGAGATATTTTGCATGGTGTAATCAAGTTTTGGCAGTTTTCACGTTATGGACTGCTACTGTCTGGCTTTCTTCTCAAGGCAGACAATATATAATCACATTAGTTCCGGCATTGTTCATGACCGTAGTGACTGTAAGCTATATAATTTTTGCACCGGAAGGTTTGCAAGGGATTGCATTCGAATGGCTCCAAATAGAAATACCATATTTCTTTGCCATTGCATGCGGAATTATTTCCGGACTAATTTTATTAATTCTTTTCAACCGACATCTGAATTCAGTTAAAACTACTTCAAAACTTAAGGTCAATCCTGAATAATGGCTTAAACCAAGTTTTGAAGAGAAGGTCATAAAATAAATATGAAACCAAAAAACATGAAAACATATCTGACTAAGAAACATTATTTGCTTTTAGGCATGGTTTTACCATTATGCGCTTGCAATGTATTTAAAAAAAATACGGAGACACCCCAGGGCGGTTCAACAGCAATTACTAAAGAATCAGTTTTGCCAAACGACCGTCAGAATATAGTGCAACCGGTCTCGGCTGTATATACATCAGCAGATTTGGCTAAAGGAATAGTTAAAGGTGATTGGGCCATTGAGACAGTAAACGGGGAGAAAGTGGTAGGAGAGAAAGCTCCTTATTTGAAATTTGTGCCTCAGGAAAACAAAGTATATGGAAATAACGGTTGCAATGTGATCAATGCAGAATATCAATATAACCCGGCAGATTCCACTATTCAGTTCTTTTATCTGGCAAGCACGATGAGATTATGTTCGAAACCTGGGTTGACGGATATGGAGATTAACAGGGCCTTGGATGCCGTGAGATTTTATAGCTGGGAATTGAATGGAGACGATTATTATATTTGTCTTTATGATGAAGATCATGACCAGGTCATGGAACTAATGCATCAGAATTTTCAATTTCTAAACGGCACATGGAGTGTGAAAGAAATTGCAGGTGAGCCAGTTAATTTAGAAAAGATGAAACTTGTCATTGATGTTGACGAGGGGAAAATACATGGCAACACAGGGTGTAATGTCTTAAACGGAAAACTTGACATTAATATGGATTCTCCGAATTCAATATCTTTCCAGGCGATTTCCAAGACTTTGATGTTGTGTCCGGATGAAAATTATGAGACTCAGCTGATAGTTGCGCTCGAAGATGCCACAAAAGCTAAAGCGTTAAAAGGAGGTAAGGTTGAATTATTGAATGGTCAGGATAAGACAGTTTTGGTTTTAGAGAGAACTTCCGACAAATAATAAAATCCAATGCCAAAGACAGAGGAAAGAATTGATAAATGGCTATGGAGCATGCGTGTTTTCAAGACGCGCACGATAGCAACAGATGCTTGTAAAAAAGGGCGTGTCACAATTAATGGCGTGGCTATAAAGCCGTCAAGAAATATTAAAATAGGAGAGATCGTAGACGTTAAAAAACCACCCATTACGTATACTTTTAAAGTTCTTGCCATTCCTAACGGGCGATTGGGAGCAAAATTAGTGCCGGAATATTTAGAGAACCTCACCCCACCGTCTCAATATGATTTGCTTGAAATGACAAGGATTTCCGGCTTCGTAGACAGGAGTAAGGGTATGGGCAGGCCTACGAAAAGAGAAGGCAGAGAATTGTCACGATTTAAAGAAGAATCATACGCTGATAACTTTTTCCTGGATTGGGAAGACTTTGATGATGAAAATGATGATTGAATTTTTACGTAAATTGTTTGGGAAAAAGAATCAGGGAAAAGATTCTTTAGAAGATGAAAACATGAAGAAATTCTTGATAGTTGGATTGGGCAATATAGGACCGGATTATGAGGGCACTCGCCATAATGCCGGTTTTATGGTGGCTGATTCGTTGGCCAATGAAGCTAACGCAACCTTCAATTCCTGCAGATATGGAGATATGGCCAAAGTCAGAGTGAAAAACTGCGAGCTTCTGGTTTTGAAACCTTCCACTTTTATGAATCTAAGCGGAGTGGCTGTCAGATATTGGATGAACAAAGAGAAACTTCCTTTAAATCAATTGCTTATTGTGGTTGATGACATTGCGCTGCCGTTCGGGACTATCAGGATTAGGGAAACCGGCTCGGAAGGAGGCCATAACGGTTTGAAAAGTATATCTGAACATTTAGGCACAAGAAATTATGCCCGGCTTAGATTTGGAGTCGGAAATGATTTTAATAAAGGAAGGCAGGTAGATTATGTTTTGGGGGAATTTAATGAAGATGAGAAAAAAATATTGAAGGAGAAGATTGAAAAGGCCTGCGAGGCTGTAAAAGCTTTTTGCCTGTCAGGACCGGCCTTCGCCATGACCCATTTCAATAAATAATTTTCCGTTTTGCAATCTGACTTTTCCATGCCTTAGATTCCATTTTCGGATATTAGGCTTGTCGGCTTTAATAGCAGCCATAATCTCTCCCGGAGTGGTAGTGAATGGGCCGACAGGATCAATAAAACGCCTTATTAACAAGAGGGGAGCGGGAAATTGAAGAATGGTCTCGACCTTCAAAGGTCTATCCGGTTCCGGAAAATGCTGTTTTATGGAAGCTTCTACAACTGCATTTTCATTCTTAAGATTTTCCAGTGTTTTATCTAAAGATTTATCCCATCCCGACCATTGTGTTTTGAAGAGAGGAATTATTTCATTGCGTATGAAATTTCTCTTGAAATCATTGCATAGATTGGAAGAATCCACAATGAATTCAAGATTGTTTTCATTCAGGAAATCAACTATCTCATGTCTGTGAAAAGAAAGCAACGGACGCCATATTATTCCATTATCAGAAGCCATCCCTTTCAGGCCTCTTGTGCCGGCTCCTCTCATTAGATTCAAAAAGAAAGTTTCTATGTTGTCATCTGCATTGTGTCCTGTTACGATTCTGTCAGCTTCCGAGTTTTTTAATTCTTTTTCAAACCAACTGTAACGAAGCTCACGGCAAGCCATTTCTATGCTTTCTCCTTTATTAGATTGGATATGATCATAGACATTGAATTGAGCCACTTTCAATGGGATATCATATTTTTTGCAAAAATTCTCGACGAATGTTTGATCCCGTTCGCTTTCTTGGCCTCTTAAGTGGAAATTACAATGAAGAGCCGTCAATTCCAATCCGGCACGAAGAAGAGCATAAGTTGTGGCGATACTGTCGGCACCACCGCTTAAAGTCACCAATACTTTCTTTAAGTTTAACTTTTGAGAATCCTTTTTAATAGATTCAATTATTTTTTGAGAAATTCCTTTATTCATACCTGATAGCCTCGATAGGATCAAGATTAGAAGCTTTTGCTGCAGGATAGAACCCGAAAATGATTCCTATAGCCGTGCAGACCACAAATGACAGAACCACAGAAGAAGGATCAATCATAACAGGCCATCTGGCAATAGCCGAAATCATCCATGTTGTAAATGCTCCTAACAAAATGCCGATAACCCCTCCGGTCACAGAAATAATTATGGCTTCAATTAGAAATTGCATCATTATGTCACGTCCCCGGGCTCCAATACTCATTCTAAGGCCGATTTCACGAGTTCGTTCAGTGACACTTACTATCATAATATTCATGATACCTATGCCTCCCACAAGAAGCGATATTCCGGCAACGGCCGCCAACAAGACCGTCATCATCTGAGAAGTGGTTGAAATCATTTCTGCAAGTTCCTGCATGGAGCGTATCGTGAAATTATTATCTTCATCTTCTCGAAGTTTATGTTGTGTTCTAAGAATATCTGTAATTTCTGCTATCGTTTCTTCAGTTTTCTCTTCATCCACAGCTGAAGCTTGGATACCTTGGAGATAGTCGGTGGCCAGAATACGCTTCATCACAGTAGTGTAGGGAGCTAAAGCCATATTATCCTGATCCTGACCCATAGTATTGTAGCCTTTCTCATCTAATATTCCAATTATAGTCATCGGGATAGAACCGAACCTGACAACTTTACCAACGGGATCAGTGCCATCCGGGAAAAGATTATCTGCAATGGTTTTACCAATCACCACAACCTTTGCTGCTCGTTTCACGTCTTCTTCTGTAAACATTTCACCCTCAGTCACCTTTCTTAGACGAATATTCAGATATTGAGCATTTACACCCTGTAACTGGGCCGGATAGTTGTTATTGCCGTTGATCCATTGTCCGGAACTGTTTACAGACGGCGTTATATATGAAACAGTTGTGGCCTGATTCACGATAGCCTCATAATCGGAAGGTTTTAATGTCTGCATATCGTCACTGCTTTGACGCACACCCCCTCGGTTTTCTCCTCCCGGGAATATCATTATCATATTACTTCCCATTTCGGCGATTTGGTTCCTTATAGAATTTTTAGAGCCTTGACCAATGGCTAACATGGCGATAACAGCGCCCACGCCGATGATTACACCCAACATGGTCAGGAAGCATCTCATCTTGTTATTATTAAGGGCTTTTAAAGCAACCTTCAGAAGATTTTTAATATTCATTTTAATGATTAGTCATTGTCAACAGGCAGATTTTTATAGACTTCTTCTGCCGACTTTATATCTGAATTATATTCATCGCTCACAATTCTGCCGTCTTTTAACAAGATATTTCGAGAAGAATACATTGCAATCTCAGGATTGTGAGTGACAAAAATTATAGTCTTACCCTCATTATATAATTTCTGAAATAAAGTGAGGATAGAAAAAGAAGTGCGGGTATCCAGATTTCCGGTAGCCTCGTCAGCCAAAAGGATCACAGGATTGTTAACCAAAGCGCGAGCAATAGCCACACGTTGTTGCTGTCCTCCCGACATTTGATTGCTTTTATGGTACAAACGGTCAGCTAATCCTACTTGTTTCAGGCATTTTTCTGCCATCTCTGTTCTTTGCTTAGCTGAAATAGCCGTGTTATATAGCAAAGGAAGTTCTACATTTTCTATGGCTGTGGTCTTGGGTAATAAATTGTAATTCTGAAAAATAAAGCCTATTTTACGATTTCTAATCCTTGCCCTCTCGTTTTTCCCCATTCCTCTGACATTTATTCCGTCAAGAAAATAATCTCCTGAAGTGGGAGTGTCGAGACATCCGAGAGTATTCAATAGGGTAGACTTTCCTGAGCCTGATGTGCCCATAATGGTTACAAATTCGCCCTCATATATTGTGAATGAGACTCCGCGCAGGGCCTTGACTGTTTCGTCACCAACTTTGAAGTAACGTTTGAGCTTCTCTATTTTGATTATTTCTTTAGCCATTGGCCTTATTTCTTATTTCCATTTTTCTTAGCTCCGGGTGGTTTGGGCAAGAAAGGATTTTGTTCCTCTTTTGATTCAGACATTGGCTTTTTCTCTTCATATTGTAAAGCCACTTTGTCCCCTTTTTTAAGACCTCCCGTAATCTGGTGATAAATATTGTTGGCCATGCCTAATTCAACAGCGGTCTGAACTAATTTGCCATCTTTTTCAACCCACACGGAAGCTTGGGCAGGTTGTGATAACGGCACAGTCTTAGGAAGTCCTGACTCTTCCTCATCTTCCATGGGCTCAAACTTTAATGCTTTCAGTGGAACGGCAATCACATTATCCAGTTCAAGGGTATAAATTGTGAGATTTGCGGTCATTCCGGGAATGAGTTTAAGATCCGGGTTTGGTGCGTCGACGATTACTTCGTATGTTACAACATTAGAGGTAGTGGTTGGGTTTAATCTCACTTGAGTGACTGTACCCTCAAAAACATCATCCGGATATGCATCCACAGTGAAGGTTACATGCTGTCCCATTTTCACCTGGCCTATATCCGCTTCGTCAACATTCCCGACCACTCTCATATTTTCCAGATCTGCAATCACATAGAGATTTGCAACATTCATGCTGGAAACAACAGTCTGGCCTACTTCAACTTCTCTGGAAATAATTATGCCATCAATAGGTGAATAAATCTCTGCATAATTCAGATTTTTGGCTGCCCTCACTCGGTCAGCTTTGCTTTTTTCATAACTGAGCCGGGCCACTTCATAATCTCTTTGAGAAGTTTCAAATTCATAATCGGAAATCAGCTTTTCATCATGTAGTTTTCTGTCTCTTTCAAAGTTAGACTTTGCATATTCATAACTTGCTTCAGCCGATGCCATATTGGCATCTGCACTTTTGAGGTCACTTTCAAGAAGAGTTTTTTCCAATTCGGCAATCAGCTGGCCTTTCTTGACATGATCATTATAATCAGCATACAGATGCTCTATAATTCCTGTCACCTGCGTACCTACATCTACCTGTGTCACAGATTCCATAGTGCCTGTAGCCGTGACAACCTCAGACATGGAGATAGGTTCGACTTCATAATAATCAACCTCTATTTTTGTTTTTTCCTCACATCCTATCAATGTTAACATTGATAAAAATAAGGAAACTTTAAAGATTTTATCCTTTATCATAGATTTTTAATTTTCAAGGAAGTGACACTTGTTGTGTGGAATAATATTCTATAGTTTTATTGGCAAGAATAGCCATATATTTGCTTTGTAATAATTCCAAACGGGAATTTAATAGATTGTTATGGGCTGTAAGAAGATCCAAGGGATTAACCAATCCCAATTCAAATTGACGGTCAACAAGTTGTGCAGTCAGCTCTGTAGATTCAAGTTGTGTCAATCCCGCTATATATTTAGCCCTTGCATTCTCGCTTTCAATAAAAAGATTCTCTAAAGTTTGCGACAGTTCATTATAAAGAGCCGTCTTATTTAAATCATATTCCAGAGCATTTAACTTGGCAATTGCAACAGCTCTCTTGGTTGCGTTACCGTCATAGATGGGCACACTTAAATTTACTCCTACATTTTCATTGAAAAAGTTTTTCATTTGAGTGCCCCATCCTGAAGTTCCTCCGGAATTATATCCTGTACCGATTCCTCCGGATAGGGATATGGTTGGATAATATGAGGCTTTGGCAATTTTAAGATCATAGTCATAAATGGTCTTGTTAAGCTCGTTGCTTTTAAATTGCGGGAGCCATGCCGCGGCTAAATCGAAAACCTCTGTTTTAGTAGGTAATGGAGAATTGATTTGAGCATCTTCAAAATTCATTTCTGCAATCTGAAGATCATAATCCAGACTAAGATTCAGGATATTCTTAAGAGTCACTTTAGAGCTCGCGTAAGAGGTCTGTGCCTGAACAAGATTATATTGATCTTGAGCTTTCTGACTTTCAATCTGCATATAATCCACCTTGGAAAGTTTCCCTGTCTCCATAAGTCTTTTCGAGCGCTCAGCCTGTGCTGTGCTGACTTCAAGGGATTGTCGTGCGATTTGTATTGCCTCCGCTGAATAAAGTATGTTCATATAGGCCTGAAGAATACCCAACTCAAGATTCTTAATTATATCGTCTCCTGAAAGAAGCTGCTGTTGTTTAAGAACTTTTGCTGACTCCAAACGATATTTTCTGATATTACCTTCCCAAATTGTCCAGCTGGCATTCACATTATATGAACTGTTATAACTATTATTGTTTTGTCCGGTTTGTGGTGCCGGATAATTTGTAAAAGATTGATTTGTGGAAAAACCAACATTTGGGAGGTAAGCGTCTTTTGCCATCCCTATATTTTCTTCGGCCTTCAATATGGAAAGCATAGTTCGTCTAACATCATTATTATTGGCTATAGCCCAATCAACGCAATCTCTGAATGTCCATACAGAAGGCATCTTCATCGGAGATGACTCTATGACATCAGATATGTTGATATTATCCGACATGCTATAAGACTGAGACCAACCCGAAACGGAATCTATAAAAGGAATTATTGTCAATAAAAATAAAAACCTCTTCATTTAAGTGGAATTTTTTCAACTGCTTCTACTTTCTCCAAAATTAATCATTATTCATAAGTAAATGAAATACTTAACATTTTTTATATTACTTATTCAAGTTTACTTAGAATAAAGAATCAGGATTTAAATCTTTCATTAAAACTGTTTTAGCTGAATCAAGAAGATATAGAGTAGGATACGACCTGAAAAAATAAAGTTCTTCCTCATCAATAGAGGAGTCTTCATATCCTATTGTCCATTCATTTGGAAATAAGGATTGCGACTTTTTCCATAAATCTTTGTCTTCACCTGAATATATGGCAAGGACTTTCAGTTTCTTTTCCGAGATACTATTTTGTAGTTTTTTATTTTCTGATAGTTTTCTAATTGTGTCTTTACAACTGTCGCAATCGGGATCATAAAATATGAGAAGGAGTTGGGAACCTTCATTCACCGGGAATTTATATAAGGAGTTGGGTTTCCCTTCTGATGTTTCAAAACTAAAATCAGTGGCTTTAGTTCCTACTCGATTTTTCAAAGCTATGCTAAGGAAGAAATCATTGCGATATTTTTCCACTTCATCCAATATATCACTTTTTTTATAGAAAATCATGAATGGAATATAGGTTTCTTCATTCATCATTGGAGAGTCAGGATCATAGAGATAATCATAAGCTATTGAATGAAATAAAGCAAAAGCTGCAGAGTCTTGCTCAGCTTCTTGAAGCACTTTAACAATTGCCTCTTTTTTAGCTATGGTGTCTTTTGTATTATTTAGTATATAAGCGAAATTGGCAAAATTCTGTTCCATATAATCTCGTCTTAGAGATTGATTGTGGTTTTTGAAATTCACAGAATCCCAAAAATGATAAAGAATAAACGCCAGCTTCTCTTTATTGGAAAAATGCTCCGGAGGTTGGGGAAGAGGAAGGGAATCGAGAATAGAGTCCTGATTATTAGATTCGGTCAATACCTTTCTGTTTCCGGCACACGCTATACTAAGAAATAAGATAGTAACAAAGGAAACGACAATAAAAATCGGAGTTTGGGGTTTCATCTCATTGAGTTTTTGTAAAATTACAAAAAAATATTTTACTTTTGCTATTGAAATGGGAAGGATAATAGCAATAGATTATGGAAGGAAAAGAAGCGGATTGGCAGTGACAGATCCTCTAAGGATTTGCGCCAATGGTCTTCCTACTGTCAGATCTTGCGATCTTATGGCATTTTTAAAAGATTATTGCAGTAAAGAACCCGTTGATTTTTTTATAATAGGAGAGCCCAAGGATCTTAAAGGAAATCCAAGTGAAAGTGTGAAATATATCACTCCTTTCATCAATCAACTAAAAAAAGAGTTTTCAGACAAAGAAATAGTCATGTTTGACGAACGGTTCACCTCCGCTATAGCCCATCAACAGATGTTGGCCGGAGGATTTAAAAAGAAAGATAGACAGAATAAGGGTAAAGCCGATGAAATGGCAGCTGTCTTAATTCTGACCTCTTATCTTGAAAGCCGTGATTTTTCTATGAAATTATCATAAAAAATATTAGACTTTAATATTCGATTAAAAAGACTGTTTTGTTGAAACATCAAATAAACTAAAAAAGGAAGCGTTTTTGCGCCTCCTTATTAGATAAAAAAGTTCTATTTTATTTTTTTGTGCGGTTGCCGTAGCGGCTGCGGAATTTATCAACGCGACCGGCTGTATCGACGAGTTTCTGCTTACCGGTAAAGAAGGGGTGAGAAGAAGATGTGATTTCAAGCTTAACCAAAGGATAAGTTTTACCATCTACTTCAATAGTTTCACGGGTAGCAACAGTGGAACGAGTGATGAAAATCTCATCGTTCGACATGTCTTTGAAAACAACCTCACGGTAGTTGTCGGGATGAATATTAGCTTTCATTTTTAAACTGCAGTTATTTTTATTAAAATTTTCAAGACAGGTCGCGATCCCGTCTTTTTATTGGCATGCAAATTTACAGAAATTATTCGAGAAAACAAAGAACAATAATCTGAGCAACAATCACACGGGCAAACATTGTGAGAGGATAGACAGTAGAATAAGCCACTGCCGGCGCATCATTATTAGCTACTTTATTGCCATAAGCCAGGGCCGGCGGGTCGGTGTAGCTTCCACTCATCATACCAATTATTGTCAGATAGTTCATTTTATATTTTCCACGAGCAATGATTCCTATTACGATTAAAGGTATAACGGTTATAAAGAAACCGTAGCCAACCCACAAGGCACCGCGAAGATTAAAGACAGTTGCCGCAAAATCTTTTCCGGCAGCAATACCGACTGATGCAAGAAACAAACAAATCCCTATTTCTCTTAGCAATAGGTTGGCGGCAGAGTTTGTGTATGTAACCAAATGAAACTTATGTCCGTAAGCTCCAATTAGAATCGCAACAACAAGAGGACCTCCGGCAAGACCTAATTTCATGGGAACTGACATCCCGGGAAATTGCACCGGCAGGCTTCCTAACAGGATACCAAGAAATATACCTATAAACATGGTTATTAGGTTGGGTTCATTCAGACGCTTCATAGAATTACCCAACTTGCGGGCCAAAAGATCTATATGATCCAGGTTGCCCACCACTGTAACCCTATCACCGATCTGAAGTCTTAATCCTGAACTTGGCAGCAAATCGACTCCAGAACGATTTACTCTTGTGACATTCAACTGATAAGCGGCATGGAGATGCAGACTCCCTAATTTCACTCCGTTATAGTTTGTCTGCGTAACCAAAATTCTTCTTGAAACAACCTGACTATTGTCTTTTGGCCATTCCATATCTATTCTTTGACCCAGAAATCTTGCAAATTTTTCCTCGTCATTCTTAGCGCAAACAATAAGAACAATATCTCCAAGTTCTATTTCATCACTTGATGTTGGAACCACAATCTTTCCGTCAGGCTTGAGTATCCGTGAGCAGGTGTAATCTCCAGGGATTAATGTATGAAGCTTCAACATGGAAAGGCCAGACACCAATTCATTGGTTATTTTGAAGGTCAGCATAGCAGGAGCCTGCATTGAACCTGACCTTTCTTCTTCAATTTCTTTTATCTCTTTGTCAATATTGATTTTAAATATGGCTTTTAGAACTATCATGGTGATTATTATACCCACAACGCCTAAAGGATAGGCTGCGGCATAACCCATCGACATTTCCTGACTGATATTATATGCGTCTGGATTGACTTGAAGTATTGTTTGTTGTGCAGCTCCCAAAGAGGGAGTGTTGGTTATGGCGCCACACATCACCCCAACCATGGCTGTGATAGAAGAAAGTCCGTTTTCTCCGCCCTGGAGAAAATAGATAGTAAGCATTATCCCCACATTCAGGGCTATACCCAACATTGCAAGAGCATTCATTCTGACCCCTCCCTCTTTAAATGAAGAGAAAAAGCCGGGCCCCACTTGCATTCCTATTGAAAATATGAAAAGAATCAATCCGAATTCCCGTAGGAAATGCAATGTATTTGCTTCAACGGCATAACCGAAATGACCTAAAAGAATTCCGACAAATAATACAAAAGTAACTCCCAATGACACCCCGAAGATCTTTATCTTGCCAAGGTAAATTCCGGCAAAGATCACAAATGAATAGAGAAGAATTGTGCTTGCCAAAGAAAGATTTCCGGGACTGAGCAGATCTATAAACCAATTCATGATTAATCTTAGGCTCTAAATAACCGTGCAAAATTAAAGAATTTCGGGCTCTTTTTATTAAATTTGCAAGCAAATTAAAAAGAAAAATGGAAAATAAAATTAAAGCGGCCATCGTTGGCTTCGGCAATATCGGCAGATACACACTTCAGGCCTTAAAAGCTTCTGAAGACTTCGAAATCAAAGGAATAATTAGACGAAATGTTAAGTCGGCTGAAGAGAAAATTGAAGGCTTCCCCGTCGTTACTTCAATAAAGGATTTAGGAGATGTGGATGTTGCTATATTGTGTTCACCTTCAAGAGAGGTGGAAAAATATGCAAAAGAGATTCTCCCTTTAGGCATCAACACTGTAGATAGTTTCGATATCCACACGGAAATTCCCGGAATGAGGAAACGTCTGGATAAGATTGCTAAAGAATATGGAAAAGTAAGTGTGATTTCAGCAGGTTGGGATCCAGGCACAGATTCTATAGTAAGAGTTTTAATGCAGGGAATGGCACCTAAAGGAATCACTGAGACCAATTTCGGTCCAGGCATGAGTATGGGTCATTCTGTGGCAGTTAAAGCTATTGAGGGCGTTAAGGATGCTTTATCAGTGACTATTCCGAAAGGGCAGAGCCTGCATAGAAGAATGGTATATGTGGAAGTTGAAAATGGCCATGACTTTAAGCAAATCGAGAAGAAGGTTAAAGAAGATCCATATTTTGTAAATGATGAAACCTATGTTTTTGAAGTAGACAGTGTTGATGCGCTCAAAGATATGGGACACGGTGTAAATATGAAGAGAAAAGGAGTGAGCGGTGCTACTCACAATCAACTTTTGGAATTCAATATGAGAATCAATAATCCCGCATTGACGGCACAAATCCTCGTAGGGGCTGCCAGGGCTTCAATGCGTCTCACTCCGGGTTGTTATACCATGATAGAGATTCCGATTGTTGATCTTCTGCCTGGCGACAGGGATAAATGGATAGAAATGGTTTAAGCTAAAATTTTATAAAGAAAAATCAACATTTCTAATTTGAGAAAATAAGGAAATATAGTGCTGCGGTTATGTGGGAATTATTTCTTGATTGGCACGGAAATTTAATGGACTCTCTGAACAGTCTGGAGGTGAATGCTACCAACAGTCTGTTCAGACTCTTCTTGAGCATGTTGTTAGGCATGATCATAGGTGCAGAAAGAAAAAGAAAAGGTCAGATAGCCGGAATAAGAACATTTGCCTTGATTTCCATGGGAGCCTGTCTGGCCATGCTTTTATCTATATATGTACCGCAGATGTACATGGGGCTGAAAAATGGAGATCCGGGAAGAATAGCAGCACAGGTAATCACAGGAATCGGTTTCCTGGGAGGCGGAGCCATGATTCACATGAAGGGGGCTGTGAGAGGATTGACCACAGCAGCCGGAATCTGGATGACGGCAATACTTGGAATGGCAGTCGGAATAGGCATGTATGTAATCTCTATTTTCGCTACTTTCCTTATTCTAATAACATTGGTGGCGTTCGAACAATATAGCAAAAGAAGAAAATTGGGTCAGGAATCAAAAGTTATTAATATTACTATAGAAGGCATCCACCATAGTATCGATGATTATAGAAAGGTATTAAACGAATACGATATTCATCTTTCCACTTTCTATGTGGAATATGATTATGAAAATCAGTTAACTGAACTTAATTTAGTGATTCTGGTTCATACTTATACTGACGTGCTTCCCCTCTTAACCAATATCGGCAATGTCTTTCCAACTAAGAAACTGACCCTTTCCAATCAAATAGATATATAGGAAGGATAAATAAACTTCAACCAAGAAGCATCGAAATACCATCGCAGTCTTACGGCCTAATAGGGACTATAAAAGAAACCATCGCTAAATATCACAGTCTGAGGCTTGGGGAAATATCCTCCATAATACCAACGAGAGGCTGACAAGTTAATATTTATCAGCCTCTTCGTGATTATAGTTTTAGAATTATGCAAGATTTATAGAGGTTTTAATCTGCAAACCAACTTATATTATTATCATATTTTTTCCAAGCTCTTTTGTATTTTTCAAGCTGTTCAGGAGTCAGTTGACTCTTAATCTTTTTAATTTGTGCATCAAGATCTACACATTTTTTAATAACACTATATACTTCATCATAATTGCAATTGGTACCGTTTCTGGCTTTCTTACCAAAGCTCTCTAATTTTGTAGTGGCCTTCAGATAATCATCCAATAGCTTATCGTATTGAGCAGCTGCTTCTGCTTTAGCAATGGAATCTTGACGTATAGAGTCTTGAATTGCTTGTTCTGCTGCTATTTTTGCAGCTTCTATTTGAGCAATTGAATCAGCGATACTCATAGAATCCTCTATTTCTTTTTCTGAGCGTCCATTCCTTGTGCAACCTGTCACCAAGATGAGAGATAAAATTCCAAATAAAAATTTTTTCATCGTATTAGTAAATTTATAATTTCCAAAATTAAGAAAAATCAAAATAATTACAAATTTCACACCTCCTTAAGATCAAAAAGGACTAATTAAGACAAAATTTTCTGAATTGTTAAGGTTTAGTAAAAGAACCGGGTTTAAAGAAAGATAAAACCACCTGTTTTAAATTTTTCCTATTAATAGATAGGAAACTTAAGTCATCATAAATAAACCGGGAAATCCGAAATAATGATTTGAAAAACAGTATAATAAATAGACTTTATAATAGGAAATAGGGGTCTGAAGACCCTTTTTAGGTCTCTGAGAATTTAATATTTGAAAATAAATAAGGGAGAGGCTGGAAATTTGGGAAAATAAAAAAGTGAAAAGAAAGGAATAATGTTAATCACATATAGGGGAGAACTGAGTTTATAAATTTAAACAATGGTGGGAACAAACTGCAATTTAATTTCGTAAACTATTAAAATTTTAAATTAAAGCAATAAATTCAAAATTTAAAATCTAAAAGAAGGGAAGAGCTATTGTCATAAAACTTTAATAATCTAAAAATTTAAAATCAAGACAAAAATTTGATTTAAATTGCTGATTAACATTTATTAATATATAAAATAATTAACTAAATATCAATTAGATATATACATTAATTAAATTAACAATCTAAAGAAATTTAAAGATATCCGACAAATAAAATCTTCAATTTTCTATTAGATAAATAAAGACTTGAACCACATAGTTTTAGCTTATCATAATTAAATATTTTCTTTAATAAATAAGAGGAAATCTTTTTAAATTCTTTAAAGATAAAATCCCGAGGTGTTATAAATTTGAAATTTTATTTATCAAAGAGTTTTGGAAATTAAAATTAATCTTTTTAATTTTACAATTGATTTCTTAAACCAAACTTTTGGAGTTGTTTTATGGAAAATTCAACTATTGCAACCCGTTTAAAAGCAATAATTCAACATCTGGGGCTTTCTGATTCTCAGTTTGCCGATCAATGTGACATCTCACGTGCCACTCTCTCTTTGCTCTTATCGGGTAAAAACAAAAAAATAAGCGATATCTTGCTTTCACAGATCCATAACACCTTTCCAACTATCTCTATAATCTGGCTCCTTTTTAATGAAGGAAGCATGACTACAAAACCGGAAAATGAAAATGCCCTGAATTTTGACTCTGAAAATGAAATTTCAGACAACGAGTTTAGAAATGATCAGATAAATGACACGGAGGAGCATGAATATTCAAATCTCATGCCCCTTAATCAGATTGAAAACATGATCAAACAGTCTGTGGATGAGGCTTTTGAATCATTTATAGAAAATGACGGATTTTCATTCAAAAAAATAATTCAAGGACATTACAAACGAAAAGTAAGGTCTGTTACAGTATATTACGACGATTCTACATTCGAAACCTTTGTTCCGGGAGTGTAAAGTTAAATCGGCCTTGTTAAACAACTCTATTATTTACTAAAAAGCTTGTCGGCAATATAAATTAAACTCTCTTCGTTTTATAGTTAAAATTGAATAAGTAATCGCAACCCGAAAACATATCCTGAATTCGGATTTGCGAACCATTCTTATTTTTATAACATGAAACTCTTCAGATTTCTCTCTTTAATAATTATTTTATCCTCTTTTCCGCTGAGAGCTCAGATCTCATTCGAAGGGGCCGGAGAATATCAACCAATAAAAGTCTCGGCTCCGGCAAGCAGCGGACTGAATGATATCTATGTTGTTTGGACAACAAATGATATATCTATAAACTATCAATCTTCCGGAAGTTCTTCAATAGAATGGCTAATTTATAGTAATCTCGGAGGAGGTTACGCGGAAGAGATTTCTGGAATAAACAAGAATGGAAACATTTACACTCTGAATAATCCTGAAGGTAACCATGGATATATAATTAATGACAATGGCAAAAGTTATATTTTTTGGCTTGTTGATTACTCCCAATATAGAATGAATTCCGGTGAACTTTCCATGAGCGAGGAGTCTAATTGCGATATGACAATATTGTATTTCGGAGGGAATGCTTCGCCTATTAATTATTATACCGTAAACGGACGTCAGGAGAATCTTAGCAGAGAGATCTCTTTAATTTATAATAATCTGGATTGGAACGATCAAGACTCTTTTTTTATAGAACAAGAAGAAGAGAAGACTCTTCCTTATATCAATGAAACAATAACTTTGTCACCCCCATTATACTGTCCTACAGAAATTTCTTTATCAGGCGACAGATTTTTGAAAAAATGGGGAATAGCGGTTACAACATCCTTCTATTCATCAAGTCCGATTGCTGTGGCAGTAAAAGCTAAAATAGAAACTGAAGAATCGGAAGATACTGATCAAAGTGAAGAAAACTCAAATCAGATTGGATCAGGAGGTGACGGTTTAGGAGGCTCGGCACCTTTCAATGCCAATTTCATATCTTATTTCACAGATGCAGTGATCCATTATGAGTGGCAAATAACAACAGATCCTGAATTTGAAAACATAGATTATAGAATCTATCAGCAAGATCTTGACTATACATTTACAGAAGAAGGTCAACATTATGTAAGGTTTGTAGGAAGTAATAGCGATGGCAGTTGTGAGGCTTTCAGTGATATCTTTACAATTTTCATAGGGGCATCGGAACTAAAGATACCCAACGCATTTTCTCCAAATGGCGACGGTGTGAACGATGTCTGGAAAGTGGCCTACCGCTCACTTTTGGAATTTAAATGTTGGATTTTCGACAGGCATGGACATCAAATTTATTATTTCGACGACCCTAATGGAGGCTGGGATGGAAAAAATGGCTCGAAATTTGTTAATCCCGGGGTGTATTTCTATGTAATAGAAGCCAAAGGATCAGATGGAAGAAAATATAAGAAAAAGGGAGATATCAATATCCTGAATTCACGCACCACCGGCGGCAATTACACGGAAGAAGAATAACGTGAGTTATTATCAGAAAATTAGGGCCTTAAGAGCCCGAGAAGGTGAGTTATAAAATGAGAAACGAATTAAGTCAACAAGAAGCCATAGAAGTATATGGCGCAAGGGTCCATAATTTAAAAAATATAGATGTAAAAATACCTCATAATTCCTTGAGTGTCATAACAGGGTTGAGTGGTAGCGGTAAATCTTCATTAGCTTTCGACACAATTTTTGCTGAAGGCCAGAGAAGGTATATAGAAACATTTTCAGCTTATGCAAGGAATATGTTAGGGTCAATGGAACGTCCTGATGTAGATAAAATAACGGGCTTGAATCCGGTTATCAGTATAGAACAGAAAACTGTAAACAAAAATCCTCGAAGCACTATTGGCACGACCACAGAGATTTATGACTTTCTCAGATTGCTTTTTGCAAGAGCCGGGGAAGCCAAAAGCTATATTTCCGGAAAGCCGATGATGAAATATAGCAAAGACAAGATTATATCACTTATACTTCAGAAATATGAGGGAAAACGTATACAGATTTTAGCCCCAATAGTAAAAAACCGTAAAGGGCATTACAAGGAACTGTTCGAAACCCTCAGGAAGAAAGGATATCTCAACGTAAGAATTGACGGAGAGATTCAGGAACTTGTCTATGGCATGAAGGTTGACAGGTATAGAAATCACACCATAGAATTAGTGATCGATCGTCTTAAAGTGAAGGAAAAAGATATTCAGCGGTTAAGGTCAACAATTGATGATGCACTGAAACAAGGTGAAAGACAAATGATGGTTATAGATATGGAAACCGGTGACCCAACGTATTATAGCCTGCTTCTTATGGATGCGGAAAACGGTTTGTCATATCCCGAACCTGCCCCTCATAATTTTTCATTTAACTCACCTCAGGGATATTGTCCCAGATGTAAAGGATTAGGTTTAATAAGGGAAATAGACCGGGAAAAAGTGATTCCCGATAGTGACCTGTCAATTTATGAAGGGGGAATTTCCCCGCTTGGAAAATATAAAAACCAATTGATATTTTGGCAGATAGAAGCGATTTGCAAATATTATGGCTTTGATATTAAAACTCCCATCAAACAGCTTCCCGAGGAGGCAATAGAGGAAATTATGTTCGGGACAGACCGTCACCTTGAAATTGCAAATAATACGTTATCCATGTATTATGACAAAACTCGGTATGATGGAGTAATGAAATATATTGAATGGCACACTTCTGACACCGATGATGGAAAAGATAAATGGAGCGATCAGTTTTACACAGAAGTGAAATGTCCTGAATGTAATGGAGACCGCCTTAACAAAATAGCTCTACATTTTTTCATAGATGGGAAAAATATTGCTGATTTATGCAGAATGGATATTTCTGAATTAGCGGAATGGTGTGAAAACCTTGAAGAAAGATTAGAACCACAGAAAAGGCCTATTGCAAGAGAAATCTTAAAAGAGATTAAAAGCAGGCTTAAATTCCTTCTTGATGTTGGATTGGACTATCTGTCGTTAAACCGAAGCAGCGGTTCATTAAGTGGAGGAGAAAGCCAAAGAATCAGGCTTGCCACCCAGATAGGATCTAATCTTGTAAACGTATTATATATTCTTGATGAACCCTCAATCGGACTTCACCAGAGAGATAATGTAAGACTAATAGATAGCTTGAAAAATCTAAGGGATGCCGGCAATACAGTTGTAGTGGTTGAGCATGATAAAGACATCATGAATGAGGCCGATTACATTGTCGACATTGGTCCCGGAGCAGGCAGACATGGAGGAGAGGTTGCTTTCCAGGGAGATGCAAAATCTATATTAAAAAGCAATACATTGACCGGAGATTATCTTACAGGATCAAAAAAAATTGAAATACCTGAAGACCGGAGAAAAGGCAATGGAAAAACAATTAAAATAAAGGGAGCCAGTGGGAATAATCTCAAAAATGTAGATCTTGAAATCCCATTGGGGAAATTCATCTGCATCACCGGTGTTAGTGGAAGCGGAAAATCGTCTCTGATTAACGGAACTCTTCAACGAATTTGCAGTAAGACTTTATATAGGTCAAAAGAGGAACCATTGCCGTATAAATCAATTGAAGGACTTGAAAATATTGATAAAATAATAACAGTAGACCAATCGCCCTTAGGAGAGTCTCCACGATCGAACCCGGCTACATATACAGGAGTTTTTTCAGATATCAGGAAACTTTTTGTGGAATTGCCGGATTCTAAATTAAGAGGTTATAAACCTGGCCGTTTCTCATTTAATGTGGCCGGAGGTAGATGTGAGGTGTGTAAGGGTCATGGTTATCGCACCATCGAAATGAATTTTCTCCCTGATGTTTTAGTGCCTTGTGAGGCATGTCGGGGAAAGAGATATAATCGGGAAACACTTGAAGTCAGATTTAAAGGCAAATCAATTGCTGATGTTTTAGACATGACTATAGATCAAGCTGTGGAATTATTTGAAAATATTCCATCAATATATAGAAAAATCAAAGTTCTTCAAGATATAGGCTTGGGTTATTTGAAATTAGGACAGCCGTCAAGCACTTTGAGCGGTGGTGAGAACCAGCGAGTAAAATTGGCTACCCAACTCGCAAAAAAAGATACAGGAAAGACATTATTTATACTCGATGAACCAACTACCGGGCTTCATTTTGAAGATATAAGGGTTCTACTGAAAATCTTTAAGAAATTGGCCGATCGCGGAAACACTATAATTGTTATCGAACATAATATGGATTTGATAAAATCCAGTGATTACGTTATAGATATGGGTCCTGAAGGAGGACGCGAAGGAGGAGAAATCATAGCAGCCGGCACTCCGGAAGAATTGTCGAAGAAACCGACCTATACAGGACAATTCCTGAGAAAAGAGCTCGCAGGATGAAAACGGCAAGGCAAATAAGGAAAATTTTACTTATAATCCATATTATGTTAAATAGGATGTCAATGACACCTATTTAACATTATTTTTTTCTTCTCCTCCCTTTTAGTCATCCATTCGGAAATTCTACCATGACAAAGTCCATTCTTCTACCTAATTCAAGACGTTGACATATCTTTTTGAGTTTGGGAAGATTATCTTTACATTCCACAAGCCATTCCATGATTTCCTTTTCAAAATGGCATATATAAAAACTCGGTGCTTGGTAAGAAGCTATAAAATCTAATTTTTCTTCGTTCTTGTAGCTTTTGTTTTCTTACTCATTTTGTACTGTTTTTTGTATAGGTTATTCTAATTTTTATTGTAAACCTATTTCAGGACAAAACAATTTTGCTTTCCTATTTGTAAAGGCCGATTTATTTATTACCTCATAATTTTGTAACTTTGAAGTCAATTTCGATTTTCAGAATTGTTTTTCGATTAAAATTGCCAAACCATAAAATCCAAAAATATAAAAACCATGTTATCAACAGATTTAAAACAAGGCGGTTCATATCGTTTTGATATTATTAAAGAACAATCCCAAGGGAGATTTTTCAAGATTAAGACAGATGATGATGTTGAATTTAATATCCAAAAATTTAAGTTCCAACAAAAACAGCCCCTCCCCGATTCCATTCAATGTTATGTTAAGTCATTGTATCCCTTAAATTTATCCCAGGATATTTCAGTACACATAGCAAATTTTTATCAAGAAGGAGAAGAATATAGTTTCACTGTAAAAGATCAATTGAGAGATGACAGTTCACAATACGAATTAAAAGACGAAAACGGCCTCTGCTTTAAATTAAATAATTCACCTGTTCCCTTAACTAAAGGCACCAAGATCAGATGTAAGGTGCAGAAAATAAAGGATGCCTATGTTAATCTCAAATACGAAGGTTCTTTGGGAAGCAAATTCAGTCTGGAATTCCATACTATTGAACAATGGCTTCATTTATTGAATATCAAGGAATTTAATGCCAAATTTTTTGAAAACTTCTTATATAAAATTCCGGAATTACATCCGGCCATGATTAAATATGAGAACAGAGTGCCGGGTTGGACTTTAGACCTTCTCCAGATTTGCACCCAGCATATCACGGAATGGCTTGTGGAATGTAAAGATAATCTTCCTAAACTCAAAAAGATATGTGAACGTCTTGAATTAGGGAGAAGATTGGCATTATATATGGTCCAGGAATCTGACTTCCTTCGTGCATGCGGACCTGAACACAGAAGTCTGTTGCAAGGAAGAATATCTCATTATGTGGAACTCTTTGAGCAATATAAAGAGGCGGCCACTATGATATTGGAAGACCGTCATGTCGAGTTTATAAACAATAAATTCCGCCGCATGAAAAATGCCGGTTACCTTTATCAACCCGCCATTCAGATAAGGATTGTGATGACAATCTTCAAACTCCGTCCTGAACTGATCAATACAAGAATGGGTGAGCTTTTTGAAGCTTTACACAACTGGGATATGGCCAATTGGCAGAATGAACCTTTCCGGGAAGCATTAGTGCAGCAGTTTCAACTATTTATAGAAGAAAATTCAGGGAAAGTCAATCTTCTGCCGGCAAATGATTCCAGTGAAGATAACAAAGTGATCAGTAGAATGATCCTTGCCATAGCCATTCAGAGATTGCTTGCCAATGAGAAAGACAATATAGATCTGAACCTGAATCGTGCCAGCTTATACCGTTTTATTTCTTACCTCTACCCTTCCGAAGTCAATGTATTATTGGAGAAAGGCATTTGTGCCCTGTTAGGAATTGAAACACCAAACGAATTTTCATGGAATGATACTGAAAATCCAACTTTATTGTTTGTTAAGTCATCATTCCCGTTAATTGCTGATGAGGAAAGACCTTTAATCGAAAAAACCTATATTACATCAAAAGCCGAGCTCCACATAACTTGCGATAAAATTCATCTAATCGGTAATGGTGCAGATCCTGATTCCACAGTCATTCCAAACAATATGTTTGATTGGATGTCGCCCATGATATCAACCGTTGACACCATAAATTTCCCTAATACTAAGAAATCAAAAGATCTTAAAGCCTTAAATGAGGTTTGGAATAAAATTGCCATCTCTCTTTTTGGAGGTAATCAGACAGAGGTAGAACGCATTGAAAAAAATTATCCGGATGAAGGTGATGAAGTTTCGGTTATAATTGACGGCATAAGAATATTGGATTCAGGACATGAAAAACAACGGCTTCAATTCCATTGCACTATTCAAGACGAATCCTTTATAGGCGAAGGATGGATGCCCTGTGACGCCTTACACATGATCGGATGGCTCTCTTACACCGATATACCCGGGAATTATGATGGCAAGCTTGATTTTGCTTTTAATGAGGAAGGCGAGCAATTGGTTTTTCCTGCTACCGTACATATTAAAAATGACGGATCATTTGAATTCAGCATGAAACCCCAGATAGAGGAATTTCTGTTGGAAAACAATTATCCCGGAAAAGAATCAATTGCAATTGTAACTCATCTTGACCGTATTAACAATGCCTGGCTATGCCTTAGTGAAACCGGAGCAACATATAAGGTTGCATGTGATGAAAACACTTCTGATCTGTTTGCCGGAATGTTGGTGAGAGTCTCCTATGTGGAACAAGACAGAAGCCTGTCGTCTCAACAATTCTTTATCGGTGAACTTTCACCAAATCAGGAAAACAAACCTGACTTGATTAAAAAATCGGAATGCCTGAAAAATTTGATGCGGAATTTTGGGCAGCCTACAGATAAAGAACCACCCTATCAGGTCATGGAGTCGACACAGGTGATGTCGAAAGAAGAATTGTTGGAACTTATTTATATACTGCAAAGAAGAGCATTCTCTGAAACAGAATACATTAAGGCATACAATTTTTTAGGATTAGCCTCCTTGCTTTGCCGGCTTGCCGAAAACAAGCGCCTGCTTCATGAGATTCAAGTCCATATGAAATTGCTTGAATTCTTACAGGAATTCAGTAGAAATCGTAAGCTTGATTATAAAATTGTAGACGAAATAGAATCTGAGGTTGCCAATTCTCCAATGCTTGAGCGCCTATACACTCGTATCAAGATAGTTGCTGATATTGATTCCAATCATAATACTCCGTGGTTGTGGGAACTTCATCAGAACCCGAGAAATGAAACTGAAGGTAAGCTGGCGTCTTTGGTGTTGTCATATAATATGCTTCCAAAAGAATTGGAAGAATCCAGGAAACAAATTCTAAATGAAATTTCAATCCTTCTGAATATCAACAACACTATCTCCACCTCTAAATATTATGGTGATGAGTCGCAGACAATTGAATTTAAGAGCAGCATGATATTCTCTTCAAAGTCGGGCTCTCGTCCTGACCCGAAAACTCAGATGTTTGAAATTACTCATATCATTTGTGGCTTTATGAACGCAAGAGGTGGAAAGCTCTATATAGGTGTCAATGACTCGGGTTATGAAAACGGTCTTGATGATGACCTGACATATAGAAGAAATAGAGGAGAAAGGGCCACAATCGACGGTATGATAGTGGATCTGCAAAACCACCTTGACCGAACATTACCTTCTCATGCTAAAGACCATTGGGAAATCTCTTCTGATCCGGAGTCCAAGAAAGGTGTTATTGTCGTAGACATTAAGCCTGTTAAACAACCTGTAGAACTCGATGGAATTATATATGTGAGAGCAAGTTCCACCACTAAACCAAGATTAGGGGAAGAACGTGAAGAATTCATAAAGAGCCGGGAACATAGTTTCAACATACTTATGGCTCTTTGGGGTATTACGGATTATACGGCTACCAATCCTTCTGAAAAAGAGGAATCTGCTCAAAATAAAGAACTCCAAAAGAGCGGTGAAAAAGAAAAGACCTCAAAAACCGATGATAAGGAAGGAAAACAGGAAACTGCTTCTCAAAATGAGACAGAACAACAAAAGAAGAAAATAACAACAGGAAAGCATCGGCCCAATGTCTTGCATTATTATGATGAAAACTTTGTTACGCCTTCTCTTTACATCTACTTTAATCCTGATGACAGTTTTTATACCACGACTGAAGACCTCTATATAGACCATCTCAATAACCCGGAAGAATGTAGTTTGGCTTTGGGTATCCTTGAAGGTGAAAAAGAATCAAATCTGATTTTTAAATTCGAGGATTCCACAATCCAGAAAATTCCAATGAATATTTTGCTTGAATTGGAATCAAACAAAAATCAGTTATTAAAGAGAAGTGTTTCGATTGAAGAAATAAATGTGGGTGAAGATAAGGATTATCTTTTAAGCATCATAAAAGGTGCCACGGGAGGATTAGCCTACAGGCTTGATTCGATAAACAAAATCCAAGACTCTGATTTGAATGATAAAAATGAGAAATTTCTGATAGGAATTCCTCACAAAATCATCCGTCAAGAGATTGTAGGTAAAGACAAGTTGAATTTCTTCAGTCCGGACTCGGTTGACCGAGACAGAAGCTTTATGGGAGTTCCTGTACCGCTTGGAGATGGCACTTTATCTCAAGAAGACAGAATAAACCAACTGATAAAACCTGTGGTGACAGCAAATTGACAACCTCTTTATAAAGTTGTCCTTAAAATGAGAGGAAGAGAAAGATAACGCCTTTCTATTCCTCTCATTTTATACTCATTCAGCTACAAGGCTTTTATCTACACAACGAAATACTTTCCCCGGGAAATCCTCAAGCAATTGGAGATTATGAGTAATCATCAACACAGTGTGACCCGTTTCAACGAGTTTATGAAGCAATGTCAATATCTGAAAACCCGTCTGAGGGTCCAGATTTCCTGTTGGTTCATCGGCAAGTATCAGTTCCGGTTTGTTAAGCAACGCGCGAGCAATCACAATCCTCTGTTGCTCTCCCCCGCTAAGTTCATGAGGCATTTTATAACTCTTGTTAGACATCCCGACTTCTACAAGCACTTCTTTTATACGTCTTTCGATATCATCCTTATGGTGCCATCCGGTTGCCCTCAATACAAATTCAAGATTGGAAAACACTGATCTGCCCTGCAGCAACTGGAAATCCTGAAAAACTATTCCTATTTTTCTTCTCAGATAGGGAATCTCTTTTTCTTTGATATCTAAAAGATTATATCCGACAACATTTGCTTCATCACCCGACACTATTGGAACATCGGCATACATGGTCTTCATCAAACTGCTTTTTCCACTGCCGACTCTTCCTACAAGATAATAAAAAGTGCCCGGTTCAAGAGAAAAGCTTATGTTTTTCAACACAGTCTTATCCTTACGGTTAATTGTTACATTTTTATATTCAGCCAACATGATATATGTATGATATAGATTTTTCTTTATTCAAAGAGGAAACGCATGAGATCTTCAATTTTGCCCACCTCAACTATCTTTATTTTGAATTTATCTTTTATACCTTTCAGATTCTCCCGCGGTATAACTATCGTTTCAAAGCCAAGTTTCTCAGCTTCAGCCACACGTTGCTCTATCCGGGTAACTGTTCTTATTTCCCCTGACAATCCAACTTCTCCCACAAATACAGATTTCCGCGAAACAGCAATATCAAAATTAGAAGACATGACTGCCGCTACCACCGCGAGATCCACCCCTGGGTCATCAATCTTGAGGCCCCCTGTGATGTTTAAAAAAACATCTTTTTGACCCAACCTAAATCTTGCCCTTTTCTCAAGAACAGCCAGAATCATGTTAAGCCGACGATGTTCAAAACCCGTAACACTCCGTTGCGGTGTTCCATAAGCAGCTGAAGAAACCAAGGCCTGCACCTCAATCATCAAAGGTCGGGCACCTTCAATCGTACATCCCAAGGCAATCCCGCTCATTTCATCCTCACGATTGTCGCTTAGAAGCATCTCCGAAGGATTTTTCACTTCCCTTAAACCTTTCTGAACCATTTCGTAAATACCAATCTCCGAGGTTGAACCAAATCTGTTTTTTATAGATCGGAGAATGCGGTATAGATACTGTCTGTCTCCTTCAAACTGCAACACGGTATCAACAATATGTTCCAATACTTTCGGCCCTGCTATTGCTCCATCTTTATTGATATGGCCGACCAAGATAACCGGAACCCCGCTCTCTTTCGCATATCTTAACAAAGCAACTGCACATTCCCTTACCTGTGAAACACTCCCCGGAGCTGATTCCGAATTTTCTGAAGCGATAGTCTGAATCGAATCAACGACAACTATCTGAGGTTTCTCCTTCTTTATTTGAGTAAAGATGTTTTCGAGAAGAGTCTCACATAAAATATATGTGTTATCGGATAGTTTTCCTAATCTGTCTGCCCTTAGTTTTAATTGGGTGGCACTCTCCTCTCCGGAAACGTATAAAATTTTCTTATTTCTTATTGAAAGTATGTTTTGTAGCAACAAGGTAGATTTCCCTATACCGGGTTCCCCTCCTATCAATGTTAATGATCCAGCCACTAATCCACCTCCCAACACTCGGTTTAATTCTGAAGATGGCATTTTAATTCTCTCCTCTTCCAAAGCTTGAATTTCCGACATTTTTTGAGGAGCTGCCATATCCCGGTTTCTTGAAGCTTTATTTTTTGAAGACACCGTGATTTTTTCTTCGGCAAATGTGTTCCATTCCCCGCACGACGGACATTTTCCCAACCATTTGGGTGATTCATGACCACAATTCTGACAGAAATAAACGCTTTTTGATTTCATTGTTGGAAGTAAGAAAGAAAAATTGCTGTTGCAATGGCTACATTAAGGGAATCAGGATGATTTTCTTTATTTACAGGGGGAATAGTAACGGGAATAGTGATCAACTGTTTTAAAGTATCAGAAATTCCCTTGCCTTCATTTCCCATTATTATCACTCCCTTCTCCTTTGGATTGCAATCTTTTATAGGAGTGCCGGTTAAAAGCGTCCCGTAAATCCTTAATCCGGGATTCTTGCTAATCATATCTTCCAAGTTCATATAAATAACCTTTACCCGGCAAAGGGATCCCATAGTTGATTGCACAACTTTCGGATTGAAAACATCCACCGTACCTTCTGAGGCATATATTTCATACACTCCAAACCAATCGCATGTGCGAATGATTGTCCCCAGGTTGCCGGGATCTTGGATATCATCCAGAAAGAGATAGGTCTTTTCCCTATTCAATTTTTTTTCTGAAATATCAGGCAAAGGAATTCTGAAAACCGCAATCACTTCAGGAGGAGATGTGAGAGCGGATATCCGTTTCAATTCGGATTTATCTTTCACAAGAAGCACTTTCTCAGGCCATTTGAAGAATTCTTTGTTCTCCTTAAACCATCTTTCACTTGAAATAATAAATTCAAGATGAAAAGCCCCCAGAAGGTCAGCAACACACTTCCTTCCCTCTGCTATGAAAAGGCCAGATTCCTCCCTATATTTTTTAATATGTAGAGATTTAATTTCTTTCGCTTTATTATTAGAAAGCCATTTTAATTCCATTGCAATGTCAAAGGTATGAAGATTTTTTGAATTGTTATTGAAAAATTTCTTAATTTTGTAGGTTAAGAGTCTCTTTCCGTTATTTATTAAAAAGGAAAGGATTTTAATGAATTGAATATATTGACAAAATGAAATATATAGGAGCACACGTAAGCGTGGAAGGAGGAGTCTCCAACGCCCCCCTGGAGGCCAAGGAAATAGGTGCCAAAGCTTTTGCTTTGTTCACAGGAAGCAGCTCCCGTTGGGTTTCCAAGGATCCCTCGGAAGAGGAGATTAAAAAATTTAAAGAAAATTGTGAGCTTTATGGTTACAATCCGGAAGTGATTCTGCCGCATGACAATTTCCTTATAAACTTGGGAGCACCCGATAAAAAGATTCTTACTCTTTCGCGCAAGTCATTCTTAGATGAGATAAGAAGATGCGAGTTGTTGGGATTGAAAATGCTGAATTTCCATCCGGGAAGTCATAAGAATGAAATTTCGGAGGAAGAATGTCTTGACAGAATCGCAGAATCTATAAATATAACTCTTGATAAAACCAACGGAGTGACGGCTGTTTTGGAAAATGTTGCCGGACAAGGTTCAAACATGGGTCACACTTTTGAGCAACTCCGCCATATCATCGATAAGGTTGAAGATAAGGATCGCATTGGCGTATGTATAGACACATGCCATGCCTATTCTGCAGGCTATGACCTTAAATCGGAAGAGGGGTACAAGAAAACCTGGGAGGATTTTGAAAATATCATAGGTTTCAAATATCTCCGCGGCATGCATTTGAACGACGATAAAAGGGAACATGGTTCAAGGATTGACCGTCATGCAGAATTGGGCCAAGGCACATTAGGGCCCGAATTCTTCACCCGGCTTATGAATGACCCTCGTTTTGATAATATTCCGTTAATTCTTGAAACTCCGAATGAAGCGATATGGGCTGAGGAGATTTCATGGCTTTATAATCAGATTAAACAATAAACCACTATACTATGAAAACTAAACCGGATTTAGGCTTTTGGAAACTATGGAATCTTAGTTTCGGTTTTTTTGGCGTACAGATAGCTTACGCACTCCAGAGTGCAAATGTTTCACGTATATTCACTACAATCGGTGCGGACCCTCATGATCTTAGCTATTTCTGGATTCTTCCTCCGTTGATGGGTCTGATTGTTCAGCCTATTGTAGGTATATTCAGCGACAGGACATGGAACCGATTTGGAAGACGTCTTCCCTATTTGATTCTGGGTGCTACAATAGCTGTTATTGTGATGTGTCTGCTTCCTAATGCAGGTAGTTTCCATTTCACGGTGTCGAGCGCAATTCTTTTCGGATTGGTTGCGCTGATGTTGCTTGACACGAGTATCAACATGGCCATGCAGCCTTTCAAGATGCTTGTGGGTGATATGGTGAATGAAAAACAGAAAGGTCTCGCCTATTCTATTCAAAGTTTCCTTTGCAACGCCGGCTCTGTAGTAGGTTTTATTTTCCCGATATGTCTGGGATGGCTGGGAATGAAAAACACAGCTCCCACAGGTGTAGTTCCTCCGACTGTTATCTGGGCATTCTATATCGGCGCAGCAATTCTATTCGTATGCGTGATCTATTCTTTAGTTAAAATCAAAGAATGGCCCCCTCATGTTTATAATGAATACAACGGAAGTCCTGAACCGGCAGAAGGAAAGAAAGAGAGGCCGAATGTTATCACCCTATTGGTGAAGGCGCCGAGCACTTTCTGGACCGTAGGTCTAGTGCAATTCTTCTGTTGGTTTGCTTTCCTGTTCCTTTGGACCTATGCGACGAACACAGTGGCTCATAATGCTTTTAAAACTCCAACCACCACAGGAATTGAAGGCATAAATTATAACGGAAGAACATATTCTGCCCATTATCTTCTTATTGACAAAGACGTTACAATAGTGGATCATGGCAAATTAATGGTTGCAGGTGTCGAAGCGGGCGGTAAGTTCTATTCCGGAGGCACGGTTGTCATCAACGGAAATGATACGATTGTGAAGAACCATGCAGTTGTAAGCAATGATGAAGGAATTGACAAGGTTTCATTCGGAACTCCCATCTCAGGAATATCCTCTTTGAATATTGATGGGAAAACAATTGAAAATTACAACGGTGCTGAAATCAAAGACTATCTCTCACAAATCCACGGCCCATTTACACTCACAGAAGCTGCCATTGTAGCAAATACAAATGGAAAAGTTTCAGTGCAGGATGCCGCTTCCTATCAGATTGCATCTGCCAAAGATTGCACCTATTCCACTAAGACAGTATTGAACTCTGCTACACCTCAATATAATGATGCCGGAAACTGGGTGGGCCTTCTCTATGCAGTTCAGGCATTAGGTTCTGTTTGCTGGGCATTGTTATTACCGAGATTTAAGAGCAGGAAACTTTCCTATTCATTAAGTCTGATCCTTGCCGCCGGAGGTTTTATGATGATGGCATTCATCACTAATCAGTGGATTCTTTTCATCGCCTTTATACTCATAGGATGCGGATGGGCTGCAATGCTTGCATGGCCGTTCACTATTCTAACAAACTCTCTCAAAGGTGGAAATATCGGAACATATCTCGGTCTGTTTAACTGCACAATCTGTATCCCGCAGATCATCGCAGCCCTTGTTGGCGGCTGGATTTTGTCTCTGATGAGCAAACCGGGAGAATTGGCTCCGGAGTATATGATGATGTTCATTGCAGGTATTTCAATCGCGATAGGTGCTTTGTGTGTCTTTATCATTAAAGAAGGCAACGGCGAGAAAACAGCTCCGGTTGAGACTCCGGCTATTAGCGATGAAATCTGATTTATGTGATTGAATGGGAATCGGTAAAGCTATCGGTTTTGGACTCCTTGCCCTCCTATGGTTCTGGCTATGCTTTTTGCTGGTGAGTTCCGGTGGAGGGCTCACATTCAAGAATCTTTTCTTGATTGTGGCATCCGGAATAATTATATTCGTGCCACTATGGAAAAAATATTTCCGTGGTAAACAAACATAAACATGTTGACTCAGGCATGGAAGAAAAAGAAAAAACAAATATCCTGACCACGATAAATACTCCGGCAGATCTAAGAAAATTAGATGAAAAAGATCTTCCGCAAGTTTGCCGTGAAATTAGGGAATTTTTGATAGAGAAACTTGCTGTCAATCCCGGTCATTTTGCTTCCAGCATGGGAGCTGTAGACCTTATCGTGGCCCTTCATTATGTTTTTGATACTCCCGTTGATCGTCTAGTGTGGGATGTGGGCCATCAGGCCTATGCCCATAAAATATTGACCGGAAGAAGAAAACAATTTGAAAATCAGAGGACATTCGAGGGTATAAGCGGTTTTCCAAACCCTTTGGAGAATGAAGCCGACACATTTATGGCCGGACATGCAGGAAACTCCATCTCTGCAGCTCTGGGCATGGCAATTGCTGATAAATCCACTCCCGGACAGGAAAATAGAAAAACTGTTGCAGTAATCGGAGACGCTTCGATAAGCGGAGGTCTTGCCTTCGAAGGGCTTAACAATGCCTCCAACAATCCCAACGACCTTCTCATAATCTTGAATGATAACGATATGAGCATAGCCAATAATGTTGGTGCTTTACATAGTTATCTTTCCGACCTCACAACGTCGGCAGGTTATAATCGCCTTCGAAATAAGTTGGCTTTATATTTAAAAAAGAAGGGAATCCTGACAGAGAGCCGCAGAAGAGCTATCATTCGGTTTAGTAATTCTGTTAAATCTTTGGTGTCAAGGAAACAGAACCTGTTCGAAGGTTTGAACATCCGATATTTTGGTCCTATAGATGGTCACGATGTCTTGAAATTAGTGAAAGTCTTGCGAGAGATTAAAGACATGCAAGGACCGCGGTTATTACATATCTACACCACAAAAGGGAAAGGATATAAGCCTGCGGAGGAAGATCCTTCAATATGGCATGCTCCTGGTAAATTCGATCCTGAAACGGGAGAAAGAAAAAATAATACCGGCAAAAATGAAAATCCATTATGGCAGGAAGTTTTCGGAAAAACATTAGTGGAATTAGCGGAAAAAGATGATAGAATCGTAGGTATAACTGCTGCCATGCCAACAGGCACATCCCTCGATTATCTCTTTGAAAAGATGCCAGACAGAGCCTATGATGTGGGAATTTCGGAAGGTCATGCCGTCACTTTTGCAGGAGGCATGGCTGCTGCCGGCAAGCGACCCTTTGTTGCAATATATTCTTCTTTCCTCCAAAGAGCTTACGACAATATCATACATGATGTGGCTATTCAAGGGCTCCCGGTCACTTTCTGCATAGACAGGGCCGGACTTGTAGGGGAAGACGGAGTGACCCACCATGGATTTTTTGATCTGGCTTATCTTAATTGCATTCCTTCATTGAATATAGCGGCTCCGGCAGATGCTCAGACTTTGAAAAACCTGATGCATTCATCTCTTTCTTATTCAGGTCCGTTAGCAATAAGATACCCGCGAGGAAAAAGTATCGGAAAAGTTGAGGAAGGCAAATTCGAAGAATTGATTCCCGGGAAAGGAAAGCAGATAAGAGAAAATCAGAATGCTAAGATTGCTATTCTTACCTTGGGGGCTATAAATAAAAATGCTTTGGAAGCTGCTGAAGAACTATCGAAAGAGGGAATCGAAACGGATGTCTACGACATGGTTTGGCTTAAGCCTTTGGATGAAGAAATCCTTAAGAAAGTTGGTGAAAAATATTCAGCTATAATAACTGTGGAAGACGGTATTCTTTCCGGAGGCTTCGGTTCTGCTGTCAACAGTTATTACACGCAAAAAAATAATCCTGTAAAAATAGTGAATCTTGGAATTCCCGACAATTGGATTGCACAAGGGAGCATAAATGAACTCCAGCATCAATGTGGATATGATAAAGAAGGGATTATAAAAAGTGTTAAGGGTCTCAGATTGTAATTATTAGAAGAAAATGAAAATTGTAATTGCTGGCGCCGGAGAAGTTGGCACACACTTGGCAAAATTGCTTTCAAATGAAGAGCAGGATATCATTTTGCTTGATAGCGATCAAAGCCGTCTTGACGTCATCAATGAGAATTATAATCTGATGACATGGAACGGATCGACCTCATCTTTTGAGACATTAAGGGATGTGGGAGTCTCAAGTTCCGATCTCTATATAGCCGTCACTCCTTTTGAAACAAGAAACATCACTTCTTGTGCCATAGCTAAGAGGCTGGGTGCAAAGAAAACTATGGCCCGCATTGACAATCATGAATTCTTAAGGGAAAAAAACGGCAGGATTTTGAAGGATATAGGAGTCGATAATCTTATCTATCCTGAAGAACTGGCCGCTGATGAGATAGCCCGTTCTCTGGCTCATAATTGGGCAAGCTATTGGGGTGAACTCAACGGTGGCAAATTATTGCTGATCGGGGTCAGACTTCATAATGACAATGCTCTTATAAATCATAAACTTAAAGATTTGCCTGTAAAGACCCACGACTTCCACGTTGCGGCTATAAAGAGACACAACACCACAATTATTCCTGGTGGTAATGATGAAATTCTTTATGACGACACTGTTTATTTCATCACCACTCCCCCCTTCGTGCAAGAAGTGATGGAGCTTTGTGGAAAGAAAAAAAGGGTGATAAGAAAGGCTTTTATAGTGGGCGGTTCAAGAATCACCATCAGATTCGCTAAAAGATTCCACGATAAATATCATATCAAAATAATTGACAGTAACCGAGAACATTGCGAGGCGCTGGCCACAATGTTGCCGAATTGCGAGATTGTATTCGGAGATGGACGAGACATCGAGGTGTTGAAGGAAAATGATGTAGACCAATATGATGCTTTTCTATCCCTGACAAGTTCATCGGAAACCAATATTCTGACATGCATGTCGGCCAAAGAATTCGGAGTTCCAAAAACTATAGCGGATGTAGAGAATCTGCAATTTGTGAGCCAGGCCGAAAATTTGAATATCGGAACGATAATCAATAAGAAGATACTCGCATCAAGCCATATATTCAAGATATTGCTTGACGCTGACGACACCAACTCCAAATGTCTGGCTTTGGCAGATGCAGAAGTTGCCGAGATGATGGTCAGAAAAGGTGCCAAAATTACCAAAGCTGCGGTTAAAGATCTTAGATTGCCGCCCGGAATGACATTGGCCGCCGTAGTCAGAAACAACCAGGCTACTCTGGTTGGTGGTAACACTCGGATTGAAGCCGGTGATTTTGTTGTGGTTTTCTGCCTGAATGGCACCATTTCCAAAATTGAAAAATGGTTTTATTGACATGGCAATCATCGTAAAAAGAGGCTATATAAACTTTCGCATGCTGTTGCGTGTGATAGGATGGCTTTTGATGATTGAAACCTTGTTTATGCTTGCTCCTACAATTGTGGGACTCTGTTATGACGAACATAGCGGCTTCAAATTCTTAATTTGTATGGGCATTACGGCCGCTTGTGGCTTTGGGATGATATCCTTAAAGCCCAAGAGTAGGGAGATGGGCAAGAGAGAAGCTATAATGCTGACAGGCCTCACCTGGGTGGTGTTGTCTCTGTTCGGTATGCTTCCCTTTCTTCTCTGTGGCACTCATCTTTCAATTACAGACGCTTTTTTTGAAACCATGAGTGGTTTCACCACAACAGGAGCTTCCGTGCTTGACACATTGAAAGACGTGCCTCATTCCATATTGTTATGGAGATGTGTGGTGCAATGGATTGGAGGTTTAGGTATAATCCTTTTCACCCTTGCAGTGTTGCCGATGCTTAACTATCAGGGAGGAATGCAGCTTTTCAATGCCGAAGTGACGGGCATAACACATGATAAATTGAGGCCTCGAGTAAGTTTTACAGCCCAGAGTCTTTGGAGCATATATATTATTCTTACTCTTATTTGCATAGGACTGTTATGTTTCTCCGAGCTCGACATTTTCGATGCAATCTGCTATGGTCTCTCCACGATGAGCACTGGAGGTTTTTCTAATCAAGACCTTTCAGTGTCTGAAATTGGCGACCTGTATATAAAGATAGTCTTGATGTGTTTCATGTTTATGGGAGGCGTAAACTTCTCATTGCTCTATAAGCTCGTTACCGGTAAGATAAGGGAAGCCTTTCGGAATGAAGTGATCAGATGGTATATTTTTCTTATACTCTTCTTTGCTGTTGTTTTAGCTTTGAATGTTCTTGTAAGCGGCCTAATGAGAGATATTCAGGATGTAACAATCGACCCTCTGTTCCAGGCTGTTTCCATACTCTCATCCACCGGACTTACGGAACCTGATTTTTACGACTGGGGAGCTTTGCCGGTTGTGATCCTCGTTATTATGATGTTTATGGGTGCATGTGCCGGTAGCACCTCCGGTGGAGCTAAGATAGACAGGTTTGTTATCCTTTTTAAATTCATCAAGAATGAGTTTCATAAACTCATGCATCCGAATGCTATAACCACCGTGACTTTAAACGGGAAAGGCACGCCATCCCCTATTCTGATGAAAACACTGGCTTTTCTTTTTCTTTATGTGGTTGTTATAGCACTGGGAGGCACTTTTCTTGTTCTTATAGGTCTTCCGCTTAAAGACAGTTTCTTTATCTCACTCTCGGCCGTTTCCAACACGGGTTTGGGCACAGATATTACTGGTCTTAACGGAAACTATGCTCTCTTGCCCGATATTGCCAAATGGGGAATCTCTTTTTTAATGCTTGTGGGTCGTCTTGAACTCTTCACTATATTGATAATGTTCTTCCCCTCATTTTGGAGAAAATAAGCCTGTAATACACCTCCCTAAGCTATATAGGTTTTTCCAACGCCAATTTTAAAGGGAAATAATATTGAAATTATTTTTTTGCAAATCAAAGAGGAAAAGTTTGCCGGTCAATAGTTCCCCGCTTCCTGTTAAAAACTTTATAACCTCATTAGCTTGCACTGATGCACAAAAAGCTGCAGCCGGACCTATAACGCCGCTCAAGGAGCATGGAAGAAATGAGTCTCCCGACGCTTTTCCAAAAATTTCATCAAAACGGGTGTCTCCCGGCAATAAAGTGATAACCTGGCCGGCAAATTCCCTTATTCCCCCGATGCAACAAGGTTTCTCATGCATTTGTGCCATTTTATCTACCATGCCTTTTGAATCCGGGTTATCAGTGGCATCCACTATAAAATCATAATGTGGAAATTCCTCTGCTGCAAGTTTGGAAGTCACTAATTTATTGATGACTTTTACTTCCACCTCCGGATTTAGCGCGAGAATCCTTTTTTTCAATATTTCTACTTTTGGAAGTCCGGCTTCTTCAGTTTGATAAAAAAATTGCCGTTGAAGATTGGAGATATCTATATTGTCAAAATCAGCAATAGCTAAATGGCCCACTCCGGCTCCTGCCAATTGTATGGCAACCATAGAGCCTAATGCTCCGCAACCTATAATGATTACGCGAGATTTACGTAGCCTTTCCTGGCCCAATTTCCCTATTTCAGGAATAGCGATCTGTCGTGAATATCTTAACTTATTCATAGTTCCTATTTCGCAATTCCTTGTAAAGACAACGGCACATCCGCTATATGCACATCCATCTGCGGGAATGGGAATTCAAATCCTTTACCCGGCAGTTCCTGGTAAAAGCGTTCGTTCATCTCGAAATAAAGGTTCCAATAATTAGATGTATGAGTCCATGCTCTCACAGCGAATACAACAGCACTGTCTCCAAGTTCTTTAATGCTTACAAAGGGAGGTCTGCTCACTTCTAAAGATTGATTGTCAGGTATGGTAGTCTTTTTCTTTATCTTATTTTTAAGATCCTCTTTTCTTTTTTTATTGCGATTTAGAAGACGTTTCCAGAAAGAAACATGTTGGGGTTCACAATCCGGATCATCTTCAGGACAATCTTCATCCTCTTCTGCAGTTGCTTCCAACATGATCTGACGACGTTTTTCCATATCTTGTTTAAGAGTGTCTACCACTACCCTTTCATCGCTGAGAAGAATCTCCATGAAAGCCTCCTTAGCTTTTTTGAAATCACATCCGTAACAGAGTCCGATCTCCCAATCTACCCTTCTGTAATTTTCGCGTGAATAATTATTTATAGATCCTGTAGACAATCCTCCGTTAGGGATAATGATTGTCTTGTTGTCCATTGTGTTTATAACTGTATGGAAAATCTGTATCTCTTTTACGGTTCCTGTATAACCCTGCGCTTCAATATAATCTCCCACTTTATAGGGTTTAAGTAATAGGATAAGCACTCCTCCCGCAAAGTTCTGTAGCGTGCCGCTGAGCGCCATACCAATAGCCACACCTGCCGAAGCAAACAGTGCAAGGAAAGAACTTGTTTCAATTCCAAGGATTCCGACAATGGTAACTATAAGAATGAAATAAAGAACTATCTTGACCAAAGACAGCACAAATGTGGTCAGGGAAGCGTCTACATCATTGGCTCTTAGTATGCGATTGATAACTGTATAAGCCTTCTTGATCAGGAATTTGCCCAAGTAAAAGACAAAAGCTGCTATAAGCAGCTTGAAAGAAAATTGGACAATTCCGTTGGCTATGGTAGTTATCGCATCATCAAAGCTTAACCCTTTTAATGCGTCGAAAGCACTTTTTCCCGTGTCGACTTTATCGGGAAGATCAACAATTGGAAGGTCTTGAGTCTGAAGCATTATGATATGAGTTTGAATAAGCCGGAAAGACCGTAAATATAATCTTACTATATTTTAAAACACGCTTTTAAACCAATCAAAAGATTGATAATATGCCTCTTTTTCTGATGAATCGTTAAAGTTGTAAATATGAGCCGATAAACCGCTGTATTGTTCTTGTGAAATCGGAAGGGTAAGGAAATAATTTGTTGTCGCCTTATAGATCACCACTTCATCAAGAACAGCATCCCATTCATTTTTGGAAAATTCCATCTCTTTATATTTAGCCATGGCTTTTGCATAGTCGGCCAAATCATAAAACGGACCTGATGAGCCTCGGGTGTATTTAATGAAACTTGTTGCCGAAGGCTGATAACCTGACACAAAATAACTTCTGCATATGTCGGCTAATTTATCAATCTTTTTCATATCCGTTACAGCCACAGTTGCATATCTTAAGCCTGAATAGGAATTTTCAGCGTAATATTTGAAAAACAGGTCGGCTGCCGTAACAACGTCGGCATTCTTCTTAGCAATATAAGGCAAAACGATATCATATGGAAGACCATATTCGAGCACTTCGGTGGGATAACCAATATAATAATTGCATTTGTTTTTGAATTCGAATATCGATTCTATATTGCTCATGTAGCAGGAATCAAACCAGACATAATCAAAGGTATTGTCAGGAATGACACGTGCCAACTCATCTATATTTATCTGAAAAGTCATTCCAAGAATGGAGTTTATATCCTGGCCAAAAGAATAAAGACCAGGCAATTTCACAGAATTGTCACCCGTAATTTCTTCAGATCTTGTTTCTGTTTGAAGGTAGGGTTGTGAGCCTGTGCTGTGCGACCAGAATATCAGGCCATAGGAGTCAGCTTTATGAGAATCGATCACATAATCTAAAACCTCTGAAATTCTCTCCGGATCAAGAGATGACTTATCGGTTGAGAAATTTTTAATTACTTTAAAATTATATTTATTCCCGTTTTTAGTCAGTTTCAAAAGTTGAGGATCATTCTTGTATGTTGTCGCGAAAATAAGCACGTTGTTTTTTGACAAATCAATATAAGGAGCAGCCGCAACCATTTCTGTTGTGTCGCCAACAAAATTACTGCTAAGACTGTTGGTTGCAACAGCATATATCAACGTTGTTGATTCCGCTTCTGAAGAGACGTATGGAGAATCTGAAGGTTCTTCTGAACAGGAACTCAACCCGAAAATTAAACCTGCAGACAAAAGTAATTTTGAAAGTAAATTATAAGGATTTATTTTCTTTATCATTTTTATTATAAAGTCTAAGACCATATTAAACCTATAAATAAACGTAGGCTTCATTATTCTTATTGCTACAGCTTTAAACAAATTTTAAACCAAAAATAAAATGTCAGTTATTTACACCGCCTTCTTATAAATAGACAATTTTTCAATTTCTATAAAAGAAATCTTTCAATCTCCTTTTTGTTAAATTTATCATTTTTTGTTAAAATTCTCGTTAAACAATAAGAAACCATAATTGTCAAAATTAAAAGGCGACAACACATCGTCTCATCGATTATATATTATGAAGAAATCCGTCATCTGGCTTTTGACAGCTGTAATGGCTATTACATTTGGGGCTTTGCTGTATTTTCAGATAATGTATTTGGAAAATATGGTTAAAATGAGAGAGTCGCAATTTTCGGAAATTGTAATGAGGTGTCTTTCCTCCACCGGCTCATATCTTGAAAAAAGAGAAACAATGCATTTTCTGGAAGAGGATATTGCAATTTTGGAATCAAGCCTCATGGATGTGGAGCAAAACGAACCCACGTTGTATTTTTCAAATGAGCTTATTGACTCAATAAACGGAGTCCTGCAAAGCCAATCGAGCGAACTCGGGCTAAATATCAATATTGGAAATATAAATTCAAATCGGGGGCATTTAAGTAATATTCAAGATCATTACCGCACCATGCAGCAGACTCTTCGCCAGCAATACCTTTATCAAAAAGGTCTGTTGAATGAAGTGATCTTGGCTATTTTGAGAGATTCCGGCAACCGTCCGGCAAAAGAGAGGGCCGACTCCACAATGATTAGGTCTTTTCTTCAAAACGAATTGGAGGGCAGCGGATTGACGATGCCGTTTTCATTTGCTGTTACAAATGCAAGGGGCCAAATGATTTATGCCACAAGGGATTTCAACTCTTCATTTAAAATGAATCAGTATGCCCAGACTTTATTTCCTAACACGGGGAATCAATTAAAATTGGTGGCGCAATTTCCTGAAAAAGGGAGATATATATTTTCTTCCGTGAGATTCATAATTCCTTCTCTAATATTCACCCTAATTCTGCTAATCGTCTTTTTATATACAATCATTTTAGCTTTCCGTCAGAAGAAACTCTCGGAGATAAAGACAGATTTCATCCATAATATGACCCATGAATTGAAAACCCCTATTTCCACTATTTCCCTTGCCTCTCAAATGCTTAATGATCCTTCTGTGAGAAAATCGGAATCATCATTAAACAGGCTTTCAGGAGTCATTTCTGATGAATCAAAAAGATTGCAATTCCAGGTGGAAAAAGTTTTGCAGATGTCTGTGTTGGATGATTCGTCAACTTCATTAAAGATGACCGATATCAATGCAAATGCTGTGATTAAGCAAGTTGTAGACACATTTAAAATCAAGGTTGACAAATTCGGAGGTTCTATAAGTTGTGATTTAAAGGCTGAAAATGATCTTATTAATGTAGATCAGATGCATTTCACAAATATTCTGCATAATTTATGTGACAATGCTATCAAATACAGGGATGAAGATAAACCCCCGGTGTTGTCCATTTCAACCAAAGACATAGATGGCGACCGTATTCAGATAAAGATTAAAGACAACGGAATAGGAATCCGTAAAGAGGATCTCAAGAGAATATTTGAGAAATTCTACCGGGTGCCTACAGGCAACCGTCACGATGTTAAAGGTTTTGGTCTCGGATTGGCCTATGTGAAGAAAATGATAGAGATTTTCCATGGCACAATCCATGTTGAAAGCGAAATTGGAAAGGGTTCTACTTTCATAATTCGGCTTCCGTTAGTCGAAGAATAATAAAAATTATTTGAAAAAATTCCTGCAAATTTTATGAAATGGAACACAACTTATAAAGGTTTGGAATCTTAGAGAATATGCCCTGCAAGATGTAAAGTTTTATAACCCAAAACGTAATTTAAAACTTTAAGGCCAGTTAAGTTGTTTTAAGTATATAGATAAAAATCGAAAATTTAAATTATCAAAATATGGAAGATAAAGTTAAGGTTTTACTATGTGAGGATGATGAAAATTTAGGCATGTTGCTAAGAGAATTCCTCCAGGCCAAAGGCTTCAATGCAGACTTATGTTCTGATGGAGAAAAAGGCTACAAGGAATTTCTTAAGAATAAATATGATCTATGTGTCCTTGATGTTATGATGCCGAAGAAAGACGGTTTCACCCTTGCACAGGAAATAAGGAATGTCAATAGCGAGATTCCGATAATTTTCTTAACTGCAAAAAACCTTAAAGAGGATATTCTTGAAGGCTTCAAAATAGGGGCTGATGATTATATAACAAAGCCTTTCTCCATGGAGGAGCTTGTGTTTAGAATCGGAGCTATCCTGCGTCGTGTAAAAGGTAAAAAGAATAAGGAAATCACTTTATATAAGATCGGACGCTACACTTTCGACACTCAGAAGCAAGTCTTGATATCAAAAGACAAAACTCAGAAGCTCACCACTAAGGAATCTGAATTGCTTGCCCTGTTATGTTCTCACGTAAATGAAATTCTTGAGAGAAACTTTGCATTAAAAACAATCTGGATAGATGATAATTATTTTAATGCAAGAAGTATGGATGTATATATCACTAAATTGCGCAAGCTTCTCAAAGATGATCCGAATATAGAGATTATCAACATCCATGGCAAGGGATATAAATTAATAGCACCCGACACTAAAGATCTTTCAGAAGAACAGAAGGATTAACTAAAAATGATTTTTTTATATAGAATATACCAGTGGCTGATAGCGGCTCCATTATTCATAATTGCCACTTTTTTCACAGCCTTGGTAACAAGTATTGGGTCAGTAGCCTTCAGCGGTGATTTCTGGGGTTATTGGCCCCCTCATTATTGGTCGAAGTTCACGTGTTGGATTTTTCTGATACGTGTGAAAGTGATAGGCCGTGAAAATGTTGACAAAAAGACGTCTTATATTTTCGTTGCCAATCATCAGGGAGCATTTGACATTTTTGCTATTTATGGTTTTCTAAACCATAATTTCAAATGGTTGATGAAGAAAAGCCTGGAAAAGATTTTCATGGTTGGAGGTGCCTGTCGAAGAGCCAATCATATTTTTGTCGACGATACTCGGCTTGGAGCCATTAAGGAAACTATAGCGAAAGCTGAAGATACTCTGAAAGACGGTATGTCGTTAGTGATTTTTCCTGAAGGCAGCCGCAGCTGGGACGGCAAGATGATACCCTTTAAAAGGGGTGCATTTATGTTGGCGTCGGAATTTAATCTGCCCGTGGTGCCTCTCACAATTGAAGGGTGCTTTGAAAGGATGCCGAGATATACCTATAATATCACTCCCGGCCTTATTACAATTCAAATACACAAACCGATTTATCCCGGACCGAATGGTTTTAACACAAAGGCCCTCCTGTCTGAGTGTTATGACACGGTGCAATCCGGTTTAAAAGAAAAACATAAGGGAGTTAGCTCAGGTCAGAGAGTGAAGTGAAGAGAAACTCTGACTCCGCTCTTGTCTACACCCGGAGTGTTCCTGTAAGTCACACGCCAGACATAGTCGACTCTTAATACTGAGAAAATATTATCGATTCCGGCCCCTATTTCCATATATGGGGTCGCTTTCATTTTCATGGAATGTGTGTCAGCAGGAAAAGCTAATAATGAGCCGTTAATTTTAGGGTTGTTCTTATCACTCAATGAGCCCTTAAGGCCTTTGAATGTGATTGCTTCCCTCAATTTGAGTTTATTGATTCCAGGAATTCTATTGAACAGTACACCATTGCCAAAATAAGTCATATCAATGGAAGCGTAGGAATCATTTGCAAATTCCATGGGATCCATTAAGGAATAGCTTTCCGGTTGAATCGTGTAAGACAGATTGGCATTCGGCCAAAACAAACCGGGGAAATAAACAGAGCTCCACACTTTGCCGGCTTTCGCAATCGCATCTATATATCCGAATGCTGAGAGCCAGAATCTTTTTTGAACTGAAAGCTCGGTGATATTAGTGGTATACGCAGCTCCGAAAAGATTTTTCGGTCCGTATTCATGAGTGAGCTGCACAATCCATGGATCCATATTGACAGGGAGACGGTTCGACCTGTTTTGCACAAATTTTTCTCCCTTTGCCCATCTCAAACTTACATTGAAAGCTGCTTGGTTGTAATTATGTATAATTCTGCCGTCAGGGAAAATAAAGGGAAGCCAGCGTGTTGATTCCTGACGCGAGAATTTCAACCCGGCTTCTATTGAAAAATTGTTTGGTAATTCTAAGACATATCCACCTTCGGCCAATTTTCTATAGGTTACGAAATCGCTCGATTTCCTTTTAAGAGAAAGGAAAATATTATCCTGATTTGTGAATAGATAATGTTGTCCAATGAGATCCAGATCATAAGTATAGGATGCATAGAAACCATGGCGGGGCCATTCATAAAAGAAATGATCTTTTTTCCAGAATGAATATTCCAGTGTGGCGCTGTATTTCCAGCGATGATCTTTAGTGCCGTATGCTGCATAGCCTTTTGCAAAAAGATGAGGATTAAGAGCTGCCATTGTCATTCCTCCCAATCTGATTCTGACACCTTCCACTGTGTTAAAGCTTAAGAATGTGTTCAGCGGTCCGATATCGAATTTACTCGGTTTGCCGGTGGTGATATAGCCGCTCTCCATAAGTCCTATGAATTTTTCAACCCAATAAAAAAGCGGCACTTTCCTCATCTGGGCTGTTAGTCCCGACATTCTCTTTTCAGCCATACTCAATGGAATCATTCTTTTCTCGTTCCAGAATTCTGCTGTGTTTCCTATGGAGTCGGTGAGATTGAATTGAAATCCAAGTTTGGAGTAATAATCTTCAAGATCCTCTCTTTTCTTATATGAAAAATTATCATACATGGTGGTTTTTCGCCCATAAAATTCCGGAGTTCCGGCCACAATCTGCATCTCCACTACCACATCATCGAAATATTTATGACGGTTTCCAAGACTGTCTTTCTCAAAGCTCTGGTTTATATAGAGATTTTTCAGGAAGTTAAGGTTTATGTCATGAGGGGTTCGCATTGTCAGTTTCTTCACAAACATTGTGGAGTCATCTGCCACTACATATATTTTTCCGTTGAAACCCATCGACTGAGGATTGCGCGGCAGAAAACTCAATTCAATACATTTATCTTTCCCGATGAAGACTGTGTCTGAAAGGTAATATTTATAGAAGTCAGGTCCTAAAGGAGAAAGAGGGCTGACAAATCTGTTTTGGAGGATGTTGATATTGGAACTGTAAACATCTGTTTCGCGGACCACGTCTTCCAGAATTATTCTCATATTTTCCTGACTCATGATTTCATCTATACCCTCTGATTTGAAACCATGTATAATCTCTTTCTCCATCTTGGGTTTTTTACTTTTGAGGATAGAGGAAAATTTTTCTTTTAATATCAGATTGAGAAGCCGGTTGCCCGTAATGGGTGAAGTGTCTACATAGTTTTCCAGAAACTTCCCTTTCTTTCCCATGAATCCTCCCTCAAAATTTCCATTAAAATTGTTGATGGAAATCAAGGTCTTTTCATATTTATCGTAACTATAAAAGTCGGAATCTTCCGGATTATATTGAGAGGAGATCTTTCTTAGATTGTTTACGAAATCTACAGCCGGATTGTTTTTCTTTGAATATTTCTCCTTTTTCGGTTTTATATAGACCTCTTCCAATTGATAAGGTGAAGGTGTTAATCTTAATATTATAGTTGTGTCTGAATTGTTTGGAATTTTAAACAATTTCTCCTCATATCCGGCATAATTTATTCTCAATTCCTTATCTTTCAAATTCGACGGATAGATGAATTTTCCATCTTCGTCAGTAAGATAAACCTGTCTCTTCCCGGAAATTGTGGTGAGGGTGGCAATTGGTAAGGTTTCTTCTGTGAGAGAGTCGGTGATGATAATTATTCCCTTGGCTTTACAATTTAATGGAATTGACAGAAAAGAATATAAACAGACAATAAGGAAAAGATACTTAAAATCCTTATTCACAAAATATTCTCTTATGCCAAATAATTTATGATTCAAAACTCTTAGGGGAAAACTATATATGGTAATTTAAACCAAAAGTGTGTTATAATTCTAAAATATGAGAATACACTTCGCCTGTGTATGAAATAAAAAAGTCAATTTCTTGAATTTCAGTTTACTCAATGTCTTTGCATGCATGCAAATGGTGATAGATTTATGATTTGGGATAATCATTAATTATATAAGTTATCGTTATTTCCTTTTTATTTATTATCAGCGAGAAGGCAGTGAGAGAATAAATTTCTCTGACTGCCTTTCCGCTTTTTATTGGATTATTTATAAAATGCTCCGTGATTGGAACCACAAATTTCTATTTCACTTATTTTTGAAAATACCTTTCAAGGCATTGATTCCGTTAGTGATGACAGTATTTGTGGTTGAATTTTGCGTAGAATCGGATGGTGTAGTAGTTGTAGTGGTAGTTGTTGTATTGGTGTTATTGGGAGATGATGAAGTAGAAACCATCTTGAAACCAATACAAGCCCCATCATAACTGTCTAAAATAGATCCTACAGTAGATGCAAGAGAATTACCTGTAATTTTAGTAATGGTAGATATCAGTGATTTTAGTTTTGTGGCATCAAACATAAGATTTAGGTTCGAACCGCTTTTTTCAATATAAGCTGTCAATTTGCCAATATTGACCACTACTGCTTTGAAATTGAATGTGAAAGTGCCGTCTTTGTCATTCTTGGTTATAGTGCCTGAAAGTGGCACTCCTTTTACTTTCATCGTGAAATTTGCATCACTGTCTATTGTAAGAGTCATTCCGTTTAATCCATATTTATCATAATATGGTTTAAGTTTTGACTCTATAGCAGCTGCTCCTGCGATACCGCCAGCCTTTTGAAGGAAATTTTCACTTTTGAAAGTAACTGCCGGTCCCTCACTTTTATATTCACCCACAAGATCTGCAAGTGTAAGATCGGTTTTTGTGAATACACCTTCAATCACATTGCTTATAATATCTGTAGCTGATCCTCCTCCTGCAATCCCTTTTAATAAATCTCCAAAACTTTGTGCCGAAGCCGCCTGAAAGGAACCTATAAGGAGAAGAGCTACAAATAATTTTTTTATAATTCTCATTTTCAATTAGTTTTAACTTCTTATTTTGTTTTCTCTTTTTTATTATTGACTTTCTTTTTTGGTTTTGGTTTAATGAGCCTTAAGACCATGGCTGTTCTTGCAGGTATATAGATTTTCAACCACCCTTTTCCGGAGGGTTTATAGAGAGGATCCGGAGTTGTGAAATGATGCACATTGTCATCAACAAGACCATAACCTCCAAACTGACCTGAATCTGAGTCTAAAACAACTTCATACTCACCTTCCGGAGCGAGGAAACCGTAGCCGTCAAAACTTCGCGTTGGATTCCAGTTGAAGACGAATATAAGGTCGCCTCTCATAAAGGCTAATATCTGGTCGTCGTCTTTCTCCCAAAGTTTTTCCACCGGCATAGCCTGGAAATTGTAGACTCCTGACACTAATTCCACCATAGAATTATCGAAAGCGTTCAAGAACCTGTATTTAAGGTCTTCTCTATCCACAAGTTCCCATTGACGTCGTGCATATTTATAACTCCATCCGTTACCTTCACGTGGAAAATCAATCCATTCCGGATGACCGAATTCATTGCCCATAAAGTTGAGGTAGCCTCCATTGATTGTGGCTAATGTAACAAGTCTTATCATTTTGTGAAGCGCCATGCCTCGAGCCACTGTCATATCTTCATCGCCTGTCATCATGTGCCAATACATCTCCTTGTCGATAAGACGGAATATGATGGTTTTGTCGCCCACCAGGGCCTGATCGTGGCTTTCACAATATGAAATAGTCTTCTCATCGGCTCGCCTATTGGTTAATTCCCAGAATATAGATGTGGGATGCCAGTCTTCATCTTTCTTTTCTTTGATCATCTTGATCCAGTAATCAGGCACTCCCATGGCCATCCTGTAGTCGAATCCGATTCCTCCATCTTCAAATTTCACGGCCAAACCTGGCATTCCGCTCATTTCTTCAGCAATGGTGATTGCCTTGGGATTCACTTCATGAATAAGGATGTTTGCCAAGGAAAGATAGGTTATGGCATTAGTGTCTTGATTGCCGTCATAATAGTCGCCATATGACCCGAATGCTTTGCCTAAACCATGGTCATAATATAGCATTGAGGTGACACCGTCGAAACGGAAGCCGTCAAATTTGAATTCTTCTAGCCAATATTTACAGTTGGAGAGCAGGAAATGAAGCACGGAATTCTTCCCGTAATCGAAAAGCAGGGAATCCCATGCAGGATGTTCCCTTCTATGGTCGCCATAGAAATATAGATTGTATGATCCGTCTAATCTGCCCAAACCTTCGATTTCATTTTTCACGGCGTGTGAATGAACTATATCCATGATAACAGCAATTCCCATTTTATGGGCTGCATCTATGAGATGCTTAAGTTCATCGGGAGTTCCGAATCTGGAACTCGGAGCATAAAAACTGCTGACATGATAACCGAAAGATCCGTAATATGGATGTTCCTGGATTGCCATTATCTGAATGGCATTATATCCGTCGGAAGCTATGCGCGGAAGAATTTTTTCTCTAAATTCATCATAAGACCCAACTTCCTCTTTATCTTGGGCCATACCAATGTGGCATTCATATATCAAGAGCGGTTTTACGTCAGGAGAGAATTTCTTGATTTTGAATTTATAGGGCTTGGCCGGGGCATAAACCTGAGCTGAGAAAATTTTTGTTTCCGGGTCTTGCACCACTCTCTCAGCATATGCCGGGATTCTTTCTCCCTCTCCTCCGTTCCATTTCACAAACATTTTGAAAAGGTCTCCATTTTGTATATCTTCTTCTTCAAGCTGAAGTTGCCAATCGCCATAGTTTATTCGAGTGAGTTTGAACTTGTCTTCAAGCTTCCAATCGGAGAAAGTGCCGGTAAGCCAGATTTCTGTGGCATTAGGAGCATATTCTCTGAAAATCCATCCCCCGCCGGGCAAATGGTGCAGTCCGTAATATTTATAGGCATTCGCAAACTCAGACAGTGAGCCATCAGTGGAAGCTGTGAGCTCATCCAATTTTTTTATGACGTCTTCATGTCTACCCTCTATAGCCGGCGCGTATGGTTCGAGCCAGGGGTCGTTTTTCAGGAATGCAAGTTTCTTTTTCATAATATATGTTTTTGTTTCGTTCTTATTTAATAACGTAATTGGCTGCCATTATTCTTTGTCCTTCTCCTTCTTTTCTTCTTTTTTACAAAAGATTCCTTTGGATTCACATAATTAATCTGTGGAACCGGAGGTGGTTCAGAAATATAATTGGGTTGAAGACAGCTTCGAAGTGATTCACGGATAACGTCAGCCTCCTTGCCTCCGTTTTTCAGAACTGATATAACCCCCCTGAGATATTCATCCTTGTTTTTGTAACCCAGAAGATCGGCTACACCACATTCATTCAGCAGGGGTTTATGGTTGAACACTTTCAAAATAGAGGCATAATCTTCATGAGTAAGAATATAATTGAAAGAATGCATCAATTCATTATATTGCCTTCGAGGATTGAGAATATTTATTAATCCCTTAAGATGAGTCTCAAGAGCCGTGATACATGAAAATTTAGCATCAATTTTGGCATCCACTTCCCTCTTTACGCGATGACGCACATGCTCCAGCACTTGGGCATGAAGTTTTTCTTTAAACTGGGAGAGTGTCTTTTTCTTAACCCTGTTGAAAACAACATCATCATTTTTTCCACGTAATACGGCCATTTGTCTGATCACAGGCTCTAAAAGAAAAAGATTTTCAACCTCGGCAACTTCCGGAACCATTATCAGTTTTTTTCTGAGGTATTCCACCTCCTTGTCGGTCCGACGGTCACGATCTACTATACCCCGGCTTTCCAGATGATGCATATTGGTTAGCCCGTTGAAAGAACGCGTTGTTTCTATAACCTTATCGCAAGAACCAAGAGGTTTTACTGTATATTCCGGGAAAACCAAAGGATAAAGCTTGGCATCTATGCTATGTTGCATGTCCCCTTCAATGAATAAAACCGGTTTACGGCTACCAATCAGCTCTATGAAAACATCTTCGCGTAGTTCCCCTGGAGCAATCAGTTCATAGTCCCATTCTTTGTGTTGTGCGTCATAACTCTTTACCCATAAGACTACATTTCGAGTGCGTGAATTCACGAATTCTACGTCTACGGAATTATAGACAAAAGTGCAATCCGGTCGCAGACTTTCGATTGCATTCCAAAGTGAATTGAGCACTGTGGGATGAAGAAATAGTGATGGTGCGTCAATAAAAATCACAGCCTTTGGCATAGCGTAAAGCACTCCGGCTACATAATATAAGACTGCCATTTCTCCTTGGCTAAGTCTTTCAACAGGTATAAGGTCCTCACCGGCTTCGGTGGAAAACATCAGGCTTCCATCAGTGGTTATAATTCGATTTCCCGGGAAGATTTTACTCCAGATTTTAGTCAACCTGTCGAGTTTTGTCAAATGATAGGCAGATTGTGACTTTTTTTCAGATACAGACTTTTTGAGCTTCATAAGAGAGTCAAACTCATCGGCAAAAAGCATGTAGCTTAACTTTTCAAGCTCGCTGACAGCATTTATTTTTAGATAAGGTCTTCTTTCCGCATATTCACGGAAAAGCATGTCGATACTTCCTTTACGCATCGATTCCCGGCGTTCTGGGAATGGTGCACGGATTGCGGAAAGACAGAAAGTGCGGTCGCCGGTTAGATCCATCAGATGCTCCATGAATTTAGTTTTTCCCGCTCCACCACCGCCGATAATTGTCAATTGTCGGGCGTCTGGCAGGCGTGGAATCTCTTTACCCCCCATTAATGCCGGAAGTTTTAATGTCTGCATCTATCTAATTTTGAGTTCATTCTTTATAAACCCAAATATAATGATAAAAAATGAGGAGACCAAAAAATTTACATCACCAAATGAATTATTCCACTCTCCCACACAAACGTTTGACGGTTACGAAAATAACAGGCCCATACCTGTTCATCCGTTACCGGATTTCCATCTTTCCTTTTATATAATTCTTCTCTATTTATGAGATAGGCTATTTGGGGAATAGTTAATCCTCTACCCTCTGTGACAAGGCAATACACCATTGCCTCTTCCAGTTTCATTTTATTTCCTATAAACATTTTCCTTCCTCATATCCATTTTCACATTCTCTCTCACTTCATCCTCTTTATCCGGCCTATCCCGCTTTAACTGGATTAATCTCGCTTCATCAGGATTCATCTATATTTCTAATTCCCCTACAGTTCGGATAATCACTACAACCCCAAAATTCGCGTCCCTGTAAATACCCTTTTTTCTGCATCCTCCTCATCATAGGTTTCCCACAATCCGGACATTGAGGAGAATTATTTGCCACAGCTTGTCTCCTTTTAGCTTCAAGTCTGTCAGCCGTCATATTTTCAGTAAAACCTCCATTTTGCATGAAAGCCTCATGTAGATTTTTCAATTGAGATTGAAGCATTCTGTTCTCTTTCAATAGAAGTACCAACACAGCATTGGCTACAATTTCAGGATTATCATTTTTCAACCATCTGTCAAATTTTCTTTTTTGAGTTAAAATATGTCGGGCTGCGTCATGAAGATAACTATTGGAATATTGAGGAGGATCGAGCCTCATTTGCCACATGGCTTCTCTATTTGGGTTTCCAATAGCCCATATTTCAGCTTTTCTCCGTAATAAATAATTAAAGAAATCTCCCTGTACTTCATCAAAACTTGCTCTTGCAACATCTAACAATCGCATTTCTGTTTCTATAGAAGTTGTATAGCGTGCCGAACCCTCAGTAATATTACTAACACCGCACCGAGCTGCCATTACCATCTGATCATATAGACGTCTTCCCGGATCTAATTTATAGTCAATAAATTTATCACAAAAATCTTGTGTTGCCAATTGAATTATATTGGCCATAATCCATGAATCCAGCCAAAAATAAGATTGAGAAAATTGAATATTTACTCCCATATTTTTATTTATTTAATTTCCCCTCTATCCATCTTAATAGCCTTTCTTATTATCAATCCTATTTATATTTAATTTTCACTTTCTCAAAGGAAATATTTTTATTGAAAATTAAGGTTATTCTTAAATAGTATGCTTAATATTACAAAATTAACAATAATAAATGAAATTTAATTAGAGGTATATAATATTGTTTTGATAAATAATATCAGGTTATTAGCTTGATGTATGGTGTGCTTCGCTATTTCCACAAAGGAGATGAATTCATAAGAATCGGAGAAGTTGCTAAATATATCGGGATTATTACCAAAGGTTCCTTAAAATATGTATTATTATCACTGTTGAAAATGAGAAAGTAATCGATCTTGAAACTGCTGATGGATTTGCGGCCGGATTTCCCTACTGCCTGAAAGACATTCCATCTGAATGGTCCGTGATTGTAAAAGCTGAATCTGATTTATATTATATTTCATCTGAAAAGGTAAATAGTTTAAGTCCCTGATTTTCTGGCATTTCAATAAGCCTTTCCCGAAATTTTCAAGAATTAATGTTAAAATTTTTAAAAATTTTTCAAAATATTTAAATTAATTTTATTAATTTAGTATTCTAATTGAAAAATTATCTTAAATATTCAGTAATTATGAAGAAGTTATTCCTTTTAGTAGCAGTAGTCTTTGCTACTTTTTCAGCCTCTGCACAATTCTATTATGGAGGCGCTCTCGGTTTCACTCGTAATGCCACTGACAATGTCACAACTGTTACAATTGCCCCTGAAGTTGGCTACTCTTTCAATGAAAAATGGTCATTGGGTGGTGTGCTCGATTATGATTATAATTTTAACAAAGGTGTGAAACTGAACATTTTTGAGATTTCACCTTATCTCCGTTACACCTATGCTCGCGTAGCAGACAACAAATTGAAATTCTTCGTTGATGGAGGCATCGGTTTTGGTGTGCAGAAAGTATCTAAAGGCGATGCAGGCTTTGTATATCATATCGGCTTCAAACCTGGTGTCTCATATTCTTTCGACGAGCACTGGAGTGTTGTGGCACATTTGGGAAATCTCGGATGGGAAGGCGCCACCGATAAAGCATCACAGGAATATGCCCGAAAGAACAAATTCACCTGGAACGTATTTGATTGGAACGATTTGACCCTTGGTTTCTATTATTCATTCTAAAACAAAAGCCATAAAAGATAAGAAATCTTAACAACTACCGGTTTAAACGCTAAAGATTAAAGTATTATCGGTTTAATTCACAATAGTTTAAAGATATATTAATATTAAATCGAGTAGGAGGTAAACACAAATTGTTGGTTTATCTCCTACTTTATTTTATTAAATTCCTCCATAGTTATTAGTCTTTTCTTATCAATAAGGGATTAAGCTATCTGCAGATCATGAAAAACTTACATGAATCTGAGCATGAAGCGAGCCAGAACCCGAACTTGAAATATCAAACCCAACCTGTGAAGAAACAACACCTAATAGGGAAAAGATAAATTTTGAGATTTTATATTTGGCATAATTTTTGATATTTGAGAGAAAAGAATTAACTTTGCACTGAAATCAGGAACAACAATAATTGTTGACGCTTGAGAATTGCCTTGTGGTGTAATGGTAGCACACCGGATTCTGGTTCCGTTTGTGAGAG
>JAFLTV010000010.1:0-1929 GCA_022509105.1 Muribaculaceae bacterium
CCTTTATCCGAAGTATCATCGGCATTGACAGGAAGAAAGCGGTGGAACAGTTCAGTGATTTCATTTCAAATGCCGAGTTAAATTCTGAACAGGAAGATTTCTTAAGCACGGTTATCAATTATGTATGCGAAAACGGAGATATTACACGTGAGATAGTTGCCAATGAATCGCCATTTGACGAGCAGTTGGCCATAGTCTTCCCAGAATACCTTCCACAACTCGCTAAATACATAAACAAAATCCACACTGTAATCATACCCCAAACAGCATAAAAATAATATATAGATTAAGAATTTAGATCTCTTAATAATTTATATGGAAGAAACAACGGTTACTTTTGTAGATTGGATTCCGAGTATTTGAGGTCTATAGGCCTCTTTAAAAAAGCTATACACTAATTTTTTGCGGTTGGATTGAGAAACAAACTCAGCATATACCAAAGGTGGTCGAGACAGAGAATAACTCTCTGACTTGACCACCTTTTTTCTGTATAGGATTAAGAATTTTGTCATTGTTTCCAAAAAGTTTATAACAAAATGCTATAAGAATATATTCATTGAAGAATTTATGGAAATAAACAAATTTTTATATATCTTTGTCAATTATTAGAGAAAATGTAGCGAAATTAAAATGATTATAAACATGCCTGTTGGTTTCGCATCTTAATATTCCTTTTGGTTCTTTGAAGCAGTGGGAAATTTCGGCTTCTTAGCCAAAATTGATATATAATGCAAACCTAAATTTTATAAAAGGAAACGGGCATTAAAATAATAAAATATGAAAAAACTTTACTTATTTGTTTCCACTCTTTTGCTTGAAGGTTCATCCTTTGCAGCACAAGGCGATCCTTATTGGTATGTGCGTGGAGCCTTCAACGACTATGCCCCCGATTTCAATGATGAATGGGCTTTAATGGACGATGATGAAGGTGATGCCAACGTTTATTCAGGCACTTTTTCTGTGCCGGCAGGTGAATTCTCATTCAATCTGATGAATTCTGAAGAGCAGATTTTCGTTCCTATGAATAAGAGTATGTATACGACTCCTATGGTTGTGACTTTCACTGATAATGTTTTCAAAGGAAATTCATCTTTGGCATGGGACGACTATGAAGAATCCTATTATTGGACTTGTCCGGAATGGGAAGGAGGTCAAATCACTATTAGTGTTAATGCTTCAGGCAACAATCCTTCAATCACAATATATGCCATCCCCGAAGTAAACGAATATAACGATAATTACACCATATCAACTTTAGAAAACGATGTCTTGGCAATTTATTGGACGGACAACGTAGATGATATCTGGTATCAGGAAGGTGATGCATATATCGAGACTGAAGCTGGAAATGATATAACTCTCAAAAAAGCATTATCAGGTCAGGAAGGTGTGGTTTATCTCATTGATTCCGATCCTTATGGATTAAATATTGACCTGAAAGCCCTCAATTTGTCAGAGGGTGACTACACTTTAGTTATACCGGCAGGCTATCTTCAGATTGTTACTAACGATTATGAAGATTTTCTACTTAACCCGGAAATCAGATATGAATTCAAGGTTAATTCAACTAAAGTGACAGCTCTCCAAAATTCAAATGAAGTGAAGAGTGTTTTCAATCTTCAAGGTGTGAAAGTTGATCCAAACAAACTTTCAAACGGTATATATATCATTAACGGAAAGAAAGTGATTATCCAAAATTAATTTCCTGAATTTAATTCTTAATTCACTATAAATATTAACCAAACAATTTCAGCATGAAAAGACTTTACGTTTTAGCAACCTCCTTAATGGTCGTTGCATCAGCTTTTGCTGAAGAGTATGATCCTTACTGGTATATCCGTGGGTCATTCAACGATTACAATCCGAACAGTGCGCAGGAATGGGCACTGATGGATGACGACGAAGGCGAGTCAGGAGTCTACACAGGCA
>JAFLTV010000010.1:2029-62460 GCA_022509105.1 Muribaculaceae bacterium
GAGTCATCACCGTAGACCTCAACAACCTTGACCTGGCGGCAGGCGACTACTCGCTGGTGATCGGCGAAGGTTATGTTGACGTAATCTCCGAAGACTATGAATACTGGGAATCAAATCCGGAAATCGTTTATGAATTTACAGTTGAAACTTCAGGAGTGAACGCCATTGGTATTGAAAAAGATGCTGCTATATATACTATCCAGGGCGTGAAGGTCAATACTACTGATCTCAACAATCTGAACAACGGTATATATATTATCGGTGGCAAGAAAGTGGTTATCAGAAAGTAATCAATTAGCATTAAAATCTTTGAATAATAAGCGAGGGCATATCCTTTGGTATGCCCTCCTTTATAAAAAAGAAATCATGAAGAAACAATTAATATTTTCTTTTTTTACCTTGCTGACGGCAGGAAGTGTAATTGCTCAACTTAATCCGGTGAAACAGCCTCTTCAATTTAATGCAAAAGAGAATGACAAGGTATTTTCCACCCGCGCAAGTGATATCTCAGATGCCCCGGAATTAACGGATATTATCCTTGAAGCTGAGGGGAGAGAACAGAGTTTTCAGAGATATGGAGCCGGGTTTTTCCCTATGCAAGGCACGGTTTATCAATATTTTGAAGACACCGACCCGTCTCCTTCAACTATAGTGTTTGGTTCGGATAACAAAACCATATATTTTAAAGATATAATGGATTTTGGTTGGGACAGTTATGTTGTGGGAAGCATTGAAGGTTCTAAAATAACAGTCAAACTTCCCCAGACTTTATGTGAGGAAGTTTATATCTGGGCTGAAGAACCATATTATCATAATCTGTGTGGATTGACTCAAACCGGAGAAGGCGTAAACCTTGATTTCGCCTTAGATGAATCTATTACGGAAGTGACTTATACCATTGGAGATGACGGTTCAATAAAATTAGATCCGCTTCCTGAAGGAAAAGCCTTGGGTCTAATGACATATTTTATTGGCAAGGAATATGATGATCCGGAAGATGAAAATTCAGATTACACCTTGAAATGGTTAGACTATTGGTCGGGAGCGGCAGATTACGCGCAAAACTTTGTTCCTATGGCTGTAGAACTTATTGAAATGCCAAAAGATATAGAGCCAACCACCTATTATTGTGCAATCGATGGGTATAATTATCCGGTTGATGTCGCTATTGATGGCAACTATATGTATATCCAAGGTTTTGGCGATTCTCCTTTTATCTCAAATCTTGTATTGAGAGCCACTATCGAGGGAGATAAAGCTTACATCCCTCAAAATCAATATATCGGTGTTTATAAGTTGGACAATGAGATGATATCCACAAAATGTGGATATCTTAAAGGAAACAATATAATCTATGAAAACGACGATGTGAATTTTGAATTTACAATAGATTCTGATAGAAAATTCCTTGAAGCCATCGATAAAGACCTGTATCTCTGTTTAGTTTACATGAATCAGTTTGATAGCAACGGCCAGAACGGTTTGTTGGGCTACTATAAGAATTTCTATTTGATTTATCAGGATTCTTACCCCGGAGTACCATCAAATCCTTTGGATCTGTTCTACAGCGATATGTTCTATGAGGATTATGGCTACTATTCATTCGGTTTTACAATGTCGGCTATTTCAACTGCCAATAATATTCTGCTCACCGGCAATCTCTACTATAGTATCTATATAGACGGTGAACTTGAATTATTTGAGTATGATCCTGACGGCTGGCCATATTCACACTATTATATGTTGCCGGAACCTACAACGGAAGTGCCTTTCATGTTTACCAATGACAATGACTTGGATATTTGGAGTCCGACAGACCGTCAGGTAGGTATTTATTATGAAGGCGTATCAACTGTTGGAGTACAGGGCATTTATTACTATGATGATCAACGCACCTGCAGCGATATAGTGACGCTTGATGTGGAGACCGGTGAAGTTACAACTACTCCGGCCGGAGTGGATACTCTCATTAATACTGCTGACGTAGTTAAGACTGAATATATTGATCTGAACGGTAGAAAAGTAACTAATCCTCAAGCCGGTATTTTCATCAAGAAATCGGTTCTTTCCAACGGAAGAATAATTACATCCAAAGTTGTGAGAAAATAAATTGAAGATTATTTCAGACCAACAAAACTCTTAATAAAAGGGGATGTGTCAAAATTAATTATTTGGACACATCCCCTTAAGCCATAAAAAACTCATTACAGTCCGATTAATCAAAAAGGGAATCCCAGTCTTTCCACACAGGATAATACCCCCTGACTTTAATGGCTTCTTCAACTTGGGCCGGAGTTCTGTCATCAGATATCTCAAACTGTTCTAATGCTTCTGCCGGATGAGAATAACCTCCCGGCTCCGTGCGGCTTCCGGCGCTCATTGATGTAACCCCGAGACCTATTATAGAATCACGAAACCAAGAGGGTTCACGTGTAGAAAATGAGATATCGAGGTCAGGGTCGAAGATACGAAAAGCGCAACTTAACTGCACTATATCCTTGTCGCTGACAATAAAATTTGGCTTAAACCCGCTTTCCGAGGGTCGCAATCTTGGGAAATTAAGAGAATATCTGGTCCTCCAATATTTCTTTTGCAGATAACGTAGATGTCTGGCAATCATCATGGCTTCTCCATGCCAGTCTTCAAGACCTAATAGAGCACCGAGTCCGATTTTATGCAATCCGGCTTCACCCATTCGGTCAAAACCGTTGAGTCTCCAGTCAAAGTGACTTTTCATCCCTCTTGGATGATATTTGGAATAAGCTTCACGATTATAGGTTTCCTGAAAACAGACAACTCCATTGAGCCCGGATTCTGACAATCTGTAATAATCGACTGACTTCATTGGTTGCACCTCCAAAGTGAGGTTATGGAAAAAAGGACGGCATACCTTCAAGGTCTTTTCCAGATATTCAACACCACATTTAGAAGGATATTCTCCGGCCACTATCAACAGATTTTCAAAGGGCCCTAAGTCCTTTATGGCCTTGCATTCCTTTTCGATTTCTTCCAATGAAAGGATTGTACGTTGAAAATCATTGTCATGATTAAATCCGCAATAAACACATTTATTCGTGCAGGCATTCCCGACATACATCGGTATATAAAGGGAGATTGTTTTCCCAAAACGTTTGTCTGTGATTTGCTTGGATAATTGAGCCATTTCTTCCAGCCGAGTTCCGGCCGCCGGAGAGATAAGAACTCCTAAATCCTCCGGAGTCAGCATGGAGCTTGAAACTTCTGCCTTCCTCAACACGGCATCAACCTCTTCTATAGTGTGGGATGCCACTTTTTTCACTGTGGCATCCCAATCATATTGATCGATTATGTCGGCAAACCCATGTCCGAATATTGATTCGGGTGTTGGATCTGATTTCATTTGTCGCATGTGTCGGCGATATTTTGAGAAATTCTCATTGCACAGAAATTAGGTCCACACATTGTGCAGAACCGGTCGTCGGCATCGGGTGCATCCCGACGTGACTCCATATAATACTGTTTTGCTCTTTCCGGATCAAGAGAGAGGTTGAACTGATCTTTCCAACGGAATTCATAGCGAGCTTTACTCAGGGCATTGTCTCTGACATCGGCTCCCGGAAGCTGCTTGGCAAGGTCTGCGGCATGGGCTGCCACTTTATAAGCTATAACCCCGTCACGCACATCATTCAGATTTGGAAGCGAGAGATGCTCCTTGGGAGTCACATAGCAGATCATTGCCGTGCCATACCATGAAATCATGGCTGCGCCGATTGCTGATGTGATATGGTCGTAACCCGGAGCAATATCTGTTGTCAACGGACCTAAGGTATAGAAGGGAGCCCCGTGGCATACTTCTATCTCTTTCTCCATATTTGCTTTGATTTTATGCATCGGCACATGGCCCGGTCCTTCGATTATCACCTGTACATCATGCTTCCATGCTTTCTCAGTAAGCTCTCCAAGCACATCAAGCTCCAGGAATTGAGCCCTGTCGTTGGCATCATGTATAGACCCGGGACGCATTCCGTCGCCAAGTGATACAGCTACGTCATATTTATTGAGTATTTCACAGATCTCATCAAAATTCTCATATAAGAAACTTTCCCGGTTATGCTCTACACACCATTGGGTCATAATGGATCCTCCGCGTGAAACGCAGCCTGTGAGACGATCGTTAACAAGTTTTGCATGCTCTTTCAAGACTCCGGCATGGATTGTGAAATAATCCACACCCTGCTCGCATTGTTCAATCAGAGTGTCACGGTAAATTTCCCAAGTGAGATCCTTCACCTTACCGTTGACCTTTTCCAAAGCCTGATAAATAGGCACGGTTCCAACCGGCACAGGACAGTTTCGGATTATCCATTCGCGGGTTTCATGGATATTGTCGCCTGTAGAGAGATCCATTAAAGTATCACCTCCCCAATAACAGCTCCACACAGCCTTTGCAACTTCCTCCTCAATACCGGAAGATAGGGCTGAGTTGCCTATATTGGTATTGAGTTTCACTGCAAATTTGCTGCCGATTATCATTGGTTCTGCTTCCGGATGGTTTATATTGGCCGCTATTATGGCCCGTCCGGCAGCTACTTCCTCTCTTACAAATTCCGGTGTTATATATGTCTTTATCCCAAGTTTTTCATTAGCCAGATTCTCCCTGATGGCAACATATTCCATTTCGGGTGTAATAATACCTTTTCTGGCATAATGCATCTGGGTTACTCTACGGCCCTCTTTTGCCACTCTCGGTTTATGGAAGACCGGGAAGCGTATTGCGTCAAGTTCTTTTTTATCCCTGCGCTCTCTTCCATATTTGCTGGTTATGTCATCAAGTTGGATTGTGTCTTCTCTTTGTATCACCCAGTCTTCTCTGTCTCTTGGGAGACCTTTGTTGATATCAATTTTGATTTCCGGATCCGTATAGGGGCCGCTTGTGTCATAGACTGTGATCGGAGGATTGGGATATTCCACTCGCTTCCCGTTTTCAATTTTCACAGTGGGATGCTGATGTATTTCCCGCATTGCCACTCGTATGGGAAACAGTTTCCCTTCCACATACTTCTTGGTTGAACCGGGATATTTTGATACATTGATATTATCTATATGCATGATGTTTCTTATGTATGAAAGTCTGAATTTATCGTTTATTTTCCAAGTGTTTGTAATTTAATCCAGGAATGAGGTGAGGGGAGAGGTGGCAACGGCCTGTTTGGCTGTCTTTCCTAATCCTGCAAGATATCCTTTCCTGCCTGCTATTACGGCAAGTTTGAAAGCTTCCGCCATTTCTATGGGATTTCCGGCTATGGCAATTGCGGTGTTGACTAAGACGGCATCTGCCCCCATTTCAAGAGCCGCGGCTGCATGAGAGGGAGCTCCAAGTCCGGCATCAATCACAACAGGCACTTCAGCCTGCTCAATTATAATTTCAAGCATATCGCGAGTCACGAGTCCGCGGTTTGAGCCGATTGGTGCTCCAAGCGGCATGACTGCGGCAGCTCCCGCCTCTTCAAGGCGCTTGCAAAGCACCGGGTCGGCCTGCACGTATGGTAAGACTGTAAATCCATCATTTGCCAAAGCTTCTGTAGCTTCCAACGTTTCTATAGGATCCGGCATAAGGTAGCGTGGATCGGGATGAATTTCCAATTTAATGAAATCGGTGTGAAAAATTTCACGGCTCATCTGAGCTGCCAATATGGCTTCTTTTGCATTCCTGACGCCGGATGTATTGGGGAGCAGCTGCACATGATCGCGGTTTATATGCGTCAGCATATCGTCGGTTGCCTCATTCATCAGGTTTACGCGTTTCATAGCCACCGTGATCATCTGAGAATCTGAAGCCACTATGCTTTCAAGCATAAGTTCGGAGGAAGGAAATTTACCGGTGCCCACGAATAGGCGTGAAGTAAATTCCCTCTTGCCGATTTTTAATTTATCTTCCATCATTCGGTCGTCTTTGGCAAGAGGTCAAGGAATCTTTTTGTAGCCTTCACTATATCGTCGGAATGAGCAATCGCACCACTTACAGCCACACCGTTAACCCCGGCTTCAAGAAGCGGCAGAACATCATCAGGTGTTATTCCTCCTACAGCCACATGAGGAATCAAAATTTGTTTTTCCTCCATTTCATAGCATATTTTTCGGATTCCATCGAGTCCTAACACCGGAGCGAGGTTCTCTTTTGTCTCAGTATCAGCATAAGGCCCGATGCCGTAATAATCTATATCAAGGTTGGAGACGGCGGCTACGTCGGCAAAAGTATTGGCAGTGACACCAATTACAGCAGCTGCACCAAGAATCATTCTGGCCTTGCTTGCCGGCATATCTTCTTTGCCGAGGTGTACTCCTCCAACATTCAGTTCTTTCGCTAACTCCACGCGGTCATTGAGTAAAAGGAAAGTGCCCGTTTCAATACATTTCGGCTTAATGGCTTCCACAACTTTCTTAATTTCTTCATCTGAAGCATCTTTCATACGGATCTGCACCCAACGGCAGCCTCCTTCGATAACTCCCAAAACCTGGTCAACGACCGGAGTCTTTGCTTTGGTATTAGTAATGAATTGTAGCATAATTTTTATATTTTAGTTTATTTTATTAATCTATATAAATATTCTTTATTTCCTTTTTCCTCTTTTTTGTATGAGGATTTCCCTTAACTGTCAATACAGTTAATTCCTATGGTCTTCACCATTGAAAAAATGTGATAACAAAGCTGCGCCATAAAAACCCAATTCCTTAAGAAATTGATATTTTTCGGGCGTTACTCCACCCAAGGCAATCACATTCCTTCTTTCTTTTAAAACATTTCTCAACATGTCATGGTTGAAGGCAGCTTTATATCCCTTCTTTGAAATAGAATCAAAAATAGGAGAGAGAGTGACATAATCATATCGTGCCGCTCCTTTAAGTTCTTCAATTGAATGCATCGACCGGCTCACACTCATAGGATTGCCGGAAACAACAGGATTTCTGGAATTCAGATGTATGCCGGCAAGTTTAAATTTTTCAGTGAGTTCGAAATGATCATGAATTTTCAACCGCGGATGGTATTCTTCCGGTATCTTCTCTATCAGGTTTTCAATATCCTTAGAATTGCTTCCCGGTTTTCGCAAATGAATTATATCAGTCCTTCCTTGTTTCAAAATATCAATAATCATCTTGACCTCATCCTCAAAAAAATCAGGCCTTGTGATTGCAATTATCTTGAATGAATCGCCCATGGGTTTATCCCCCGAAAGCAGCCGAGATGACAGTGACTCTCATAAGGTCTTGAAGATTCTTAACAGGCCAGTCTTTTTTGAGCAACAGTTTGTCATTTATAGCCACAGCTGTTCCCTGTTCGCTTATATTCTTCCATTTGAGAAGATCCTCGACTGTCATATAATCATTGGGTAGGTCAATAAGTTCGTTGTTGAGATAAATCTTCATACACGGTAATTATTTATATTTAGGGGTCCGTAAGCTGAATTTCCAAGAGAGTAATTACAACTCGCGGAAATTATTTCAAATATTTTTTTCGATGTTTTCATGAAAGCATCTTGAAGAGGAAATCCTAATCCTAAAAACGAAGCAAGCAATGATGCGTAGACGCATCCTGTGCCATGGAGATTTTTACATTCTATCCGGGGATGTGTTGTTTTTGCAACAACTACAGAACTGTCGAAATAATCTGCGAGGATATCTGTAACTTCTTCATTTTCGGAATGTCCTCCCTTTAAAGCCACAGCATTCGTATTCCAAAGCCTCAAAAGAATAATTGCAATTTCAATAGGATTGGTAATATTTTTTAATCCGCTTGTCTCAAGAAATTGTGTCGCCTCCTTGAGATTGGGAGTTACAACAGTCGCAAAAGGAAAAATATTTTGACCGTAGAAATCAATTATAATTTCGTTCTCCTCCGAGAGATTTCCTCCCGATGAAGCTTTCATAACCGGATCCACCACCACGGGAATCTCACCAAATAAGTTTCTGATAAATTCGGAAACCACCCCGGCATTTTCAAGGGAGCCAAGCATGCCTATTTTAACAGCGTCTGGCATCACTTCATTAACGACGGCATTAATTTGTTGCTCAAGTATTTCAGAAGTTATAGGATTGACGGCCATTACTCCATGGGAGTTTTGAGCAGTTATAGCCGTTATCGCTGTCATTACATGAACGCCACAGCTTATTCCGGCCCGAATATCAGCTTGGATTCCTGCCCCTCCGCAGGGATCTGATCCACCGATAGTCAATAGTGTTTTTAAAGTTTGCGACATAAAAAAATCCGCTTTTGATAGCGGATAAACGGAAAAAGGTCTTTAAGCAAATGAAGCTCCCTTCATCGGCATTATCCGCATCAGGTTCACAGGGTATAATCTCAGCCTTATCAGCACCCCTGCTTCTTTTGCAAATTTAAATCAAATGTATCAAATTATCAAATTATATTTTTAATGATTTACCTCCCTTTTTGCTTTTTCGATAGACATTGTTTCGGGAGTAAAATAGGTGTATGTTCCTGTTACTTTCTTGATATCTGAGGCAAATGTGGAAGATGCGGCCAACAATAATACCATTATGAAATATAATTTTTTCATTCTTTCTCCTTTTGAATCATTTTGAGAAATTCATCTTCTGAAATAATTGGTATTCCAAGTTTTTCACATTTTTCTTTTTTTGCCGGCCCCATATTCTCTCCGGCAAGCACAAAACTTGTATTTTTAGAAATACTTCCGGCATTTTTTCCGCCCTCTCTTTCTATTATTTCTTTATATTCATCGCGGGAATGATGAGTGAATGTGCCTGAAATCACAATTGTTTTCCCTTCCAGAGCATCACCTGCCGGCGCGAGTTTGTCTTCGGAAACCGACATCTGCACCCCGGCATCTTTTAATCTTTTAATATTATCAATATTGACGGGATCGCGTAGGAAATCATAAATGCCTTTAGCGATTGTTGGCCCTATATCCTGTAGTGCAGTCAGCTCCTCCACACTCATGCTCTGCATATTTTCCATAGTTTTTACACCGAGAGCCAGACGCTTGGCTGTGGTTTCACCCACATTAGGAATAGAAAGAGCATAAACGACACGTTCGAAAGGCACTTTCTTTGAATCTTCTATACCTTGTATAATTTTAGCTGCTGTTTTCTCTCCGATTCTTTCCAAAGCCTCAAGCTTTTCCTGTGTAAGATCATAGAGGTCTGCAATTCTTTCAACAAGGCCGCAATCAAAGAGCAATTCTGCAGTTTCCTCTCCAATGCCGTCAATATTCATCATCCTTCTTGCACAGAAATGTTCGATTTTGCCGGTTATCTGCGGCCGACAGCCATATCGGTTGGGACAGACCCAAGCGGCATCTCCATATATTTTTACTAATCCTGTGCCACATACCGGACATTTTGTCACAAAATGTATTTTCTCCGCACCCGGTGCTCTTTGGGATTCATCCACTCCCGTAATTTTCGGTATGATTTCTCCTCCTTTCTCTACATAAAGCCAGTCTCCCTGATGGATATCAAGTTCTTGAATTATGTCATCGTTATGTAATGAGGCTCGTTTTACAATTGTTCCGGATAATAATACCGGTTCAAGATTCGCTACCGGTGTTACTATTCCCATACGCCCAGTTTCAAAAGATACGAAACGCAATTGTGTGCAGGCATTCTCAGGATTAAACTTATATGCTATAGCCCAGCGGGGAGATTTTGCAGTGTAACCCAAATTGAGTTGCTGTCGTAAGGAGTTTACTTTGAAAACAAGACCATCGGTTGCTACCGGAAGTTCCTTACGGTGGATATCCCAATAAGCGATATACTCATCCACTTCTTCCAATGTGTTGAGCAATTTCATTGCAGATGAAACCTTAAACCCCCATGAGCGAGCTGCCAGCATATTGTCGAAATGATTATCAAATGGGAGATTGTCACCGAGAAGAGAATAGAAACGAGCATCAAGATGACGCTTGGCCACTTCCCCCGATTTTCTCATTTTTAATGTGCCTGAAGCCGCATTTCTGGGATTTGCAAATAACGGTTCTTCATTATAGGCCCTCTCGGCATTCAGCTTCTCAAAAACTTCCCATGGCATAAGGATTTCACCACGTATTTCAAAAAGGTCAGGCCAATCTCCAGGCTGAAGTTTCAAGGGGATACTCTTGATAGTTTTCACATTTGCTGTTACATCGTCACCCTGGGTTCCGTCTCCTCGAGTCACGGCTCTTTCCAGCATCCCGTTACGATAGGTCAATGAAATTGACACTCCGTCAAATTTCATTTCTCCGACTATGCTGAAGCTTTCACCTTCCAGAGCTTTCTTCACCCTGTCAAACCATTCATCAACCTCCTGTATGGAATAGGAATTTGATAGAGACATCATAGGGCGTTCATGAGTCACATGTTCAAAATCCTTGCTGAGATCCGATCCTACTCTTTGCGTAGGAGATAATGGATCTGAAAATTGAGGATATTCCTGTTCAAGGGCCTCAAGTTCCTTCATAAGCATATCAAATTCCTTGTCGGAAATTTCAGGGTTGTTCAGAATATAATAATTATGATTATGCCTGTGAAGTTCTTTTCTAAGTTCTTCAATTTTTTTGCCGGCTTCCTGAGTAGTCATAGGCTTTTCTTGTTGATTATGGTTATAATGGAGGGTTGACAATGAATATGATGTAAGTATATTCAGATACTATTAGCTGTGTATATATGGATAGGTGATATCCCATAAAAACAGAGCGTTGGGCGGCATAGAGGTTCCTGCAGAACAACGGTTGCGCTCATCGACAATCTCTTTGAAGTCGTTTATCGAGATTTTATTTCTACCAACTTCTACAAGAGTGCCAACGATTGCTCTGACCATATTGCGCAAAAACCGGTCGGCGGTTATTGTGAAAACTATACCATCTTTTAGGGTTCCCATAAAGTCGCTTCCTTCTTTATCCTTGTATAATGGTAGCCAATATGCTTCCCTGACATCACATATATTTGTTTTTACATCGGAATGGAGTTTTGCAAAAGAGGTGAAGTCTGACACTCCTTTCAAGATTTCTGCAGCCTCATTCATTTTTTCGATTGACAGAAATGATGGCGACTGCCAATACAGCTCCTTGAGAAAGGGATTTTTTTCAAAACCTATAAAATATTTATAAGTCCTCGATGTTGCGTCAAAACGGGCATGTGCATCCTCAGGGACAGGATAAAGTTCATGAATAGCGATATCTTTACCTATAAGCCGGTTGAGGGATAACAGAAATCTCTTTTTATCCTCAATCGTTTCTGGGTAATCAAAATGTGAAAACATTATTCTGGCATGCACTCCCGTATCTGTTCTTCCGGCCCCTGTGATAGATATTGGTTGCCGCAGAATAGTGCTTAGCGCTTTTTCTATGGTTTCCTGCACACTGACGGCATTAGGCTGACTTTGCCAGCCGTGAAAATTCATGCCGTTGTATGATAGTTTCAGGAAATAACGCATTCCTATAATTATGTGATGTTGCCGGTATGGTCAATCTCTTTCGAGATATGTGATGCCATAAAGGCCGGATTTATAATTACTAAGGAATTGACGACCCTCCTCAGGAGTGATATCACCTCGTTTCACGGCTGCTGTGGCCCAAGTTTCCAGATTTCTGACAAGCTTTTTGGGGCTGTATTCAACATAATCAAGCACATCAGCCACAGGCTCACCATCAATTATCTGTTCAATCTCATAACCGTTTTTAGTCACTGATATATGCACAGCGGATGTGTCGCCGAATAAATTATGAAGATCTCCAAGAATCTCCTGATATGCGCCAACCAGGAATACTCCGATGTAATAATGGTCGTTTTGTTTGAAAGGATGCACCGGCAAAGAATAGGAAACACCTTGAGGAGAGACAAACATGCTGATCTTGCCGTCGGAATCGCATGTTATATCCTGCAAAGTACATCTTCTTGTGGGTTTTTCATCAAGTTTCGATATAGGCATAATCGGGAAAACCTGATCTATAGCCCAGGAATCCGGCAAACTTTGGAAAAGTGAGAAATTACAGAAATATTTTTCCGGCAACATTCTGTCGACTTTCTTAAATTCCTCCGGCGGATGTTTCATAGAACGGGTCAGATCATTAACATCGCGTGCCACTGACCAAAAGAGTTTTTCTATCTGGGCCCGGCTTTTCAAATCAAGGAGTCCGAGGCTGAAAAGTTCAAGAGCCTCTTCTCGTATTTGAAGTGCGTCATGCCAGTCTTCAAACATTGAAGTGGGATTGATGCGGTCCCAGATATTATAAAGCTCTTTAGCGAGCTCATGGGCATCCTCATTAATTGTTTCATTATCATTCCAAATAGGAAGTTGAGTCGTTTCCAACACTTCTATAATCAATACGGAATGATGGGCTGTCAATGATCTTCCGCTTTCGATAATGATATTGGGTTGTGGTAAATCATTTTTCACACATACATCCACAAGAGCGGAAACAGAGTCATTGACATATTCCTGGATAGAATAGTTCATGGAGTGTTCTCCAACTGAAGACCTTGTGCCGTCATAATCCACACCGAGGCCTCCTCCTATATCTACAAAATTTATATTGAATCCCAATTTAGACAGCTGCACATAAAACTGCATTGCTTCACGCAAGGCATTCTTTATTTTGCGAATCTTTGTTATCTGACTTCCTATATGGAAATGGATAAGTTTAAGAGATTCTTTCAAGCCATGTTTTTCAAGGAAAGAAAGAGCATCAAGAAGCTCTGAAGAATTTAAACCGAATTTGCTGACATCGCCACCTGATTCTTCCCATTTTCCGCTTCCTGAAGAAGTGAGTTTAATCCTGATACCGAGATTTGGAGATATGTTAAGACGTTTGGCCACATCGGCAATCAGTTTCAACTCGTTAAGTTTTTCTACAACTATATAAATTCTCCTTCCCATTTTTTGTGCAAGGAGAGCGAGTTCCACATATTCTTCGTCTTTATATCCGTTGCAAATTATCAAAGAACCGGAACCCGGGTTTACTCCGAGCACAGCGTGCAGTTCAGGTTTTGAACCGGCTTCAAGTCCGACATTGTATTTGGTTCCATGGCTTACAATCTCTTCGACAACCTGACGCATCTGATTGACCTTGATAGGATATACGATAAAATTCTGGCCTGAATAAGAATATTCATCAGCTGCTTTTTTAAAGCATGAGGATATCTTGCGGATACGGTCGTCAAGAATATCTGGAAACCGGAGCAAAACCGGAGCAGAGACATCTCTTACAAGGAGATGGTCCATCACTTCTTTTAGATCTACCGATGCACAGCCCTCACATGGAGTCACTTGCACGTGTCCTTTGTCATTTATGGAGAAATATTTTAGACCCCAACCGTTAACGTTGTATATTTCAGCTGAGTCTTCAATGCGCCATTTTCTCATTTTCTATTTTATGGTTTCTGAGTTTTAATTTTAAAAATCGATATTTGGTAAAGTTAATAAATCTCGGCTGAGATTATCAGGTTTGACGCCTGCCGAGTATTTCAAAGAAATTCACTATTATCTCAGTTCTTTTCCTTCTTATATTCATTCTGTCTTCATATTCGCGAGTCGATAATTTACCTTCTACATAAAGTTGAGTGCCTTTACGAATATACCGTTCAGCCATTGATGCCAGTTCTCCGTAAAAAACGAGGTTGTGCCATTCAGGTTTCTCTATTGACTTGCCTGAAGGTTCATTTGTGGCGAGAGATACAAAAGCAATAGGATTATCCTTTTCCGGATATCTCACTTCCGGATCCGATCCTATATGACCTAATAGTATAACTTTATTTACTGACACGCTTTTTTTAAAATTAATGATGGTTGAATCGTTTTTACTCCATGAATAAAATAAGGAATATCTGATGCAATAGCTCTGAATTCATGCAAACCATGAAATTGTGCCCGGAGAATCCGGAGAATGAAATGATGAAGATTTCAATTGGAGTCCTGTTTTTTCATATAATCCTTGCAAGAGGTTCATAATATGAACGGCATCTCCGGCTCCTCCTCTCATTCTGCCGTCGACTATTGCGGTTATTTCTAAAGAGGAGGGGGCATCCTTATTTAATGAGATTATACATTTCTGATTACCCTCTACTTCTTTGACACTTACAGGAGTATGAGTGACGAATGTAAAGTTATGGTCATCATAGATTCCTTCGTATATCTTTTCAATCTCATCTATTGAAAGGGTGCAATTGAATGAAATCTTCATTACCATAACTCGGTTTTCATCAGAATTCTCCTCAAGTGTTAGATGGATCGGAGAAGAAAAACTGGGTTGTGCCACGGTAATGGCACGTGAAAGAAGCTTTTCAAGTTCATCGAGAGGTTTAATTTCCGACAGCAGGTCTTTAGGAAGAGCTATTGAAACTTCCAGAGGATTGTTAAGCAACATGAATTGTGCCAGCGGAATTAAGGCAATTAAAGCCGGCACTAAAACCTGAGAGGGAATAAATGCTGTTGTAACAGTCCTGACAAGATTTTTACGGTTGATCTCAGACACTCCTATGGCAAAAGCCTGATTTTCCATGGCTTTTTCATCATTAGCGGTGAGATCTATAAGTTTGAGTTCAGGCCAGTTATTCTTGTTCTCAATAAGATTTTGAGAGAAAGGGGTCTGATTTGTCAAAAATACAATGTCTAATTCTTCAGGATTCAATTTATCGGAAAAGTTGACAATAGATTCACCCAACAATCCATGATGAACAGAAGAAGGCGCTCGGCCCAAAAGTTCCGGTTCATATAGTGAACGGATATCAGCTTCCGGATGATTTATTAAAATTCTGATAAGTTCTCCGGCATTGGGAGAGCCGGCGCCCGTAATTCCGATTTTAATCATGGCTCCTGGGATTTTGTTTCATCCCCGCTTTGGCGATGATCTATGATGGCTTTAATTCTTGCTGCTTCTTCATAATTTTCGGATTCAGCAGCCTTTAACATTGCATCAGAGAGTTGTTGAATCGACATTTTGTCAAATTTCGAAACTACATCATTCTGAGAATCTTGTTTTTCTTGTGAGGATGAACTTTGGGGTTCAAACTTCTTTTTCCTGTCGGAAGGGTCAAAGCTTGCTTCACGCAACACATCTTCTGTAGTATAGATGGGTGCATTAGCCCTTATGGCTAAAGCTACTGCATCAGAAGAACGGGAATCGACAATGAATTCACGGGTTCCGTCTGAAAGATAAAGATCAGCTGCGAAAACGCCATTTGGAAGTCTTTTGATTAACACAGATTCAAGTTTAATCCCAAATGAATCGAGAGCCTGAATCATTATGTCGTGGGTGAGCGGACGCGGAGTCTTTATATCCTGCAACTTACATTCGATTGCCTGAGCCTCGGGAAAGCCTATTATAATCGGTATGCGTCGTGTTGTGCCGCTTTGTTGAAGAATCAGGGCATAGACGCCTGATTCAATCTGATTGAAGGTAATTCCTAATAATTCTAATCTATATTTTTGTTCCATCTATATGGTGAAATTTTCAATAAAAGTTTTTTATGTTTTAGTCTGTTGCAGGTTTGCTTCTTGAAACAATCAAAGCAGAGCCCAGACAAAGTTTTTCATCAGGAGTGTAAATGATTGCATATTGTCCGGGGGCGATTCCTTGCACATCCTGATCTGAATTAAGCCATAAATTGCCGGTAGTTAAATCTCTTTCCAATAAGCCTGTGTGAAACTCAGGCACATGCCGGATTTTGAAGGCTACTTTAATTTCGGTTTCGTTCCCTTGAAAAGGAGATTCGGCTATCCAATTAGGTTCGGAAAGGTGAATCTCTTTTCCATATTGGAGTGGAGTGTCATATCCTTTCGAAACATAAATGATATTTTTAGGGATATCTTTATTTACAACAAACCAGGGTCCGCCCCCAAGTCCGAGACCTTTTCTTTGGCCTATTGTATAAAACCAGAAACCGGAATGTTCTCCGATCTTTTTCCCTGTTTCTATTTCTATAACATCACCCTTTCTCTCTCCGATATGCCTTTTTATAAAATCCTTGTAATTTATTTTGCCTAAGAAGCAGATGCCTTGAGAATCTTTTCGAGAAGCATTTGGAAGTTTTGCCTCCTGTGCAATTTTTCTCACTTCGGATTTTGGCAAATCTCCTAAGGGGAAGAGTATGTGGGAGAGTTGTTTTTGAGATATGCCGGCAAGGAAATCTGTTTGATCTTTTACAGGATCTTTGGCCGTGGCTAAATAATACTTATCTCCGATTTTCTTGACTGAGGCATAATGGCCGGTGGCTGTTTTATCAAAATCTTTACCCCATCTTTCTTCGAAAAAACCGAATTTGATCAGCTTGTTGCACATCATATCGGGATGAGGTGTGAGTCCTTTTTTTACAGTTTCCAATGTATATCCCATCACATGTTGCCAGTATTCTTCATGAAGAGACACGATTGAAAGCGGAAGATTATACTTTGCAGCAATCAGATTACACATTTCAATATCTTCTTCCGCAGAACAATCACCCTCTCCATTCTCTCCGCTGATCTTTATATAGAAGAGATGAAGGTCATGACCTTCCGATTGTAGCTTATGAACTACAACGGCACTGTCTACACCTCCTGAAATTAAAACTGCAATTTTCATACTTCTTCAAGCTCTCCCTCGCTTTTATTTTCAGTGTGAATTATATGAAGTGACAGGAAGTAATCCACAGATATCTTGCCCGGACCTACCAACAGCAGGAAGAAATATATACCCATGAAGAGGATAGGTACATAACCGGGTTGTGACCAATCGATCATATAGGCAGATTCATGCACGTAAGAATGCAAAAGATAATATTCCGCAAGAATCATTGCAACAAAAGGTGGTATTATCATCAAACGGGTTAAAAATCCGAACATGATGAAAACAGAACAGACAATCTCGATACAAATCATTACAATCAGAGACGCATGACTGTCCATACCTATTTCCCCCGGGAAGATATCTTTCAAAAGATCAATGTTGATAATCTGCCGGATACCGAATTGCATCATCATAATGCCGACAAAAAGCCTTAAAAAGAGGCGTCCCAGGTTTGTGTAAGAATAACCTGTGACTTTAAAATAAGTGTGTTTAATCCATCTTGAAAGAGAAAAATGTCTCATAATCTTTGAGTCTTTCTTTACAGATATGGGAGTTATTACTCACCAACAATCTCGAGGGCCTTGTCAATAGCTGAATCAAGGGTGGAGTTTTTCAAAAGTATATTGCCATCGTTCCCAATAAGATAAATTGATGGGTGGAGTCGGAGATCATATATCTCTTTTATATTATCGCTGACTCCCACATTCCATTTCTTTGAATAATTCGCCACTGCATTTTTCCATGCTTCATCTTGATTAAGGGAAATGTAAATGATGTTAAGTTTCCCTTTATCGATAGCCTGAGTGAGACGTGAATTGGAATCCATCCTTATCCTTGCCAACCGCCAGTCGGTGTTTGTAGGGTCTCCGAAAATAAGGATTGTCGGAGTCGACATAGGGAAATATGTGTTTTCTTTACCTTGAATGTCGATGAATTTGAATGTCGGGGCTGTCTGGCCAATGGTGTTGGTTCTTATGAGATTGGCCCGGGTATTATATTTTTCTCTTCTGGTTTTGCTAATTTTTTTGTTTTTAGCCGCTGCATCCAGAAATCTCATATATATATCATCGGCTACCCATTCAGCTCTTGGTCCGTATAAGGATTCTTCCGCCGCTTTCTCGAATTGGACAAGTAGAGTGGGATTGCCTGAGATTTTCTTGATAAGTTTATCTAAAGAATCTTTAAAACCTTTGTCGGAGGAATAAATCAGAGCATTAAGATATACATTGAAGGCATGATTAAGGGCAATCTGATTTACTGCTTGAGTATTTTTAAAGTCGAAAGGTTCCCAAAAGTTTGTCACTACATAATCACATCTTTCTGAAAGACTTTCAATATCTTCCGGAGCCACAGGATATTCAAACAAAGGCTCAATTTGTAAAACGTCTTGAGCGTTTGCAGTTTGTATAAATCCTGTTAAGTTTAAAGTAATGAATATTAATATATAGGTGAGGTTTTTTTTCATCTATTTTATTCTTATTTATTATTCTTTTAACGATAAATTTCCTCTAAATGATATGCATGAAGACCCTCCATCGGAGCATGCATAATATTATTTATCCGGAAACCTAAAGATTTTGCCGTTTCGAATAGAATCTCCTTATAGTTTAACGCTATTGATCCTATAAAACCCAAGGGCATCGACCTGCATTCTTCATATGAGGCTATATTCCTGATAAAGAAATTATTAAATTCTTCTCTTATAAGATTTTGTATAGCTTCATGTTCCCTGTTTTCATATATAAACGTGGAGAAAGACGCGATAAAAGCCGACGGACGTTCTCCTCGATAGGTTTTATTTATCAATTCATCAAGTGAAAGATCATATTGCTCCTCAAATTTTACAATGATTTCATAGGGGAGAACTCTTTTAAAAATGCTGTTCAGGAGACGTTTGCCCATAGCGGCTCCACTTCCTTCATCGCCAAGTATGAAACCTAAAGAGGGAATTTGATTTATAATCTTCCCATTTTCCATTAAGCAGGAATTCGATCCTGTTCCCAGAATGCATGCAATCCCTTTTTTATTGCCGAATAAAGCTCTGCCGGTTGCAAGCATATCTGAGTAAATGAAAATTTGAGCATCCGGCCAAAAATCAGCTAAAAGCTTAGTCATCAATTCAATTTGAATTGAAGTCGAACATCCGGCTCCATAAAAATGAATAGTCGTTATCTTAATATTATCCGGAAGATAATTTTTCAACTCAGAGAGAACAGAGTTTATTTCCCCGGGTGAATTTAATAAAGGATTTATTCCTAAAGTCTTGAATTCCAAATGCTCCTTGGAGCCCTCTAAAAGAAGTCTCCAGTCTGTTTTTGTTGAACCTGCATCTGCAATTAAGATTCCTTTCATGGTCTTTTCCCAAGGTTATAATAGAAACTACAAAGATAGCAAATAATTTCCATTCGCTATCATTTTGACTCTCCTTTCATTCGATCCAAATTATGCGAGTTTGTTATGAGGAAACAATCATTCCCAACCAAGTGGCCAATAGACCTAATATAATGCTTAAAGCAATATACAGGAAAGATATAAAGACTTCTCCATTCATTCCCAGAGATAGTGATTCAAAGGAAAAGGTAGAGAAAGTTGTGAATCCTCCACAAAAGCCTACAATCAGCAATGCATTTAATTTAGGTTGCAAAAGGCCTGATTTCTGCAACCATCCGCCTAAAAGCCCGAAAGCCAAGCATCCCAGTATATTTATTATGAATGTTGCCATGGGAAACGGAAGTCTCCAGAAAGACAGGAAAAGTCGATTGATTAAAAACCGGCAACAAGTGCCCACAAAACCCCCGACACCGGCCATAAGCATTAATTTAAACATCCTTTAGCAGTCTTTTAACCAAGTTTTTATCAATATTTCTTTTCTCACTCTACGTAAAATCTAATTTTTAGAATTTTCAAGTGCAAAAATACAAAAAAGCCGACTTTTGTCGGCTTTCATTATTATTAATATTTAAAATTTTAATTTTTTAATTATCTGAAGTCTTGAAGTTGTTCGCGTAATCTTTTACGGGCGAAGAAAATACGACTTTTAACTGTACCTAACGGGAGACCCATTTTATCGGCGATTTCGTTATATTTATATCCTGCAACATACATATTGAACGGGATGCGATAATCGTCGGTGAAAGAATCAAGGGCTTGGTTAATTTCTTTAACTGCATAGGAACCTTCCGGAGAAGTGAGTCCTGAGTCTTGAGAAATATTTAAGTGATAAAGATCTTCTGTCTGATCAATAACTGTCGCTTTTCTAACTGTCTGGCGATAGTTGTTGATGAAGATATTGCGCATTATAGTAAAGATCCATCCCTTAAAATTAACATTGTCAACATATTTTTCTTCATTGTCTAATGCTTTAAGAGTTGTATCTTGTAGTAAATCACGCGCTTGCTCTTTATCTGTTGTTAATTGATAAGCAAAACTTAATAAATTGTTTTGAAGTCCTAAAACTCTTTGTTTAAATGTTTCGTTAGTTTTCATTGTCGTAAATTTTAATTGTTATACTAATAGAACATATCGGATATAAAAATGTTTCAGGAAAGGTGTTAATTTATTTGTTAAATTATGTAAAAAGTATATAAACCATTGAAACAAAATAAGTTAGCTATGATATTTTTTTATTTCTTAATAATTTATTTATAATCATTTTCACAAGCAATTATTTGAAGGAATCTGTTAACTTATTCTAATCATAGCGAGAAACGGGAGTTTTGAGTAATTTTGCATTCAAATAATCAACGCCCATGACATTTGATGAGATACTAACCAATGATGATTTGCTGGATGCCCTTTACGACATGCATTTCAATGAATGTACTCCTATTCAGGCCATGGCTATCCCGCCGGCTTTAGAAGGAAGAGACATCTTGGCAGTTGCACAGACCGGTACAGGCAAGACTGCAGCATATCTTTTGCCGGTGATAGAACAGCTTATAAATGACAATTATCCTCAAGATAACGTAAATTGCGTCGTAATGGCCCCTACAAGGGAATTGGCTCAGCAAATCGACCATCAAATGCAAGGGTTTTCTTATTATATGCCGGTGACTTCAATGGCGATTTACGGCGGGACAGACGGTGTCACCTATGAGCAACAAAGAAAAGGCTTGAAGTCAGGAGCCGATGTGGTAATAGCTACTCCCGGACGCCTTCTTTCACATATCAATATGGGATATGTTGATCTGTCTAAAGTGAGTTTCTTCATACTTGATGAAGCCGACAGGATGCTCGATATGGGTTTTTATGACGACATTATGAAGATTGCCGCCCATTTGCCCAAAGAGAGACAGACTATGCTTTTCTCGGCTACAATGCCTGATAAAATCGAAAAGCTTGCTGCAGGATTGCTTGATAATCCCTTTGAAATCAAATTAAGCATGTCGAAACCGGCAGAAAAAATCAAGCAGGTGGCTTATGTGTGTCATGAAGAACAGAAAGTACCGCTTTTGCAATCCTTGTTCAGGAAAGATAATCCGGAAAGAGTAGTGATTTTTGCCTCTTCAAAACAAAAAGTGAAAGAGTTAACTTCTATGCTTAGAAGATTAAAACTCAATGTAGCGGAAATGCATTCGGATCTTGAGCAAAAGGAACGTGATGAGGTGATGTTGAAATTCAAGGCGTCCAGGATTAATGTCATTGTAGCCACAGATATACTCTCTCGAGGGATAGACATTGACAATATAGAGACTGTAATTAATTTCGATGTTCCCCGCGAGGAGGAAGACTATGTTCATCGGATTGGAAGAACAGCGCGAGCTGACAAAGAGGGTAGGGCTATTACCTTTATAAATAGCAAAGATATGCTCCGATTCAATAAAATTGAAAAATTTTTAGAAAATGAAGTGGAAAAACTTCCTCTTCCGGAAGGTTTTTCTCAGGGGCCCGAATATAAAATTCTTTCAGTTAAGGGAAAAAGGAAGTGGAGAGGACGGAGTAAAAACCATTCAGGTAAAAACTCTTCAACCGGCAAAAATTCTAATACTTCCTCCGAAAAAACTTCTATAAATCGAAGAAGGAGAAGAAAGAAAACTTCTTCAGGAGGTGGCTCCGTCTAAAGAAGTTTGTGATTGATGTCTCATCAATTGCCATGAATTGATAATATTTTGCCAAGCAACGTAAGCAGCCGGCGCTATAGAGGCCATAGGATTCAAATATGCTAAGGCGAGCCAAACTGCCAACACAGTGTTTTTTTGTCCTAAAGCCTGCCCTCCGGAAACTTTATCACCAAATCGGCCTCCAATTTTTCTTCCGACTTTGAATTGTGCCACGCAAACTATCAAAGACCCAATAGATAGCCAGATCATTGTCCAGGTAGAATCCGGAGTCCAATTTTTTATAGCAAAGCTCACACAACTTCCCACTACAATAAAAAGAGAAATAGACCATAGATAAAAAGAAAGCTGCTGCATGCTTTTTACTTTCTCATGTAAATGTGGCAGAAATTTTCTCAATATCAAAGCCAATATGAGCGGAAGTACAATCAGAGGAAAAACTTGTGCAAGAATAAGTTGAAACGATTCTATGAAAGTCATTTCAGCATGATCTCCAATGGCTGCCAAGATAATAGGGCCTCCTACAGCTATGACAGAATTGCTCAACAAACTGTATGTTGCCACTTTTGAAATGCTGCCTCCAAGCATTGATGTTATCACCGGGGCAGCGGTGGCAGTAGAGATGAAAACGCATATAAACACTCCTTCAGCGAGAATGTGATTCCAGAAAAAAGTAGCACCATACACGACAGCTGCCATTACCATCTGAAAACCCAAAAGGGTCATCTCAAATTTATCAGGTTTCAGATTATGTAGTGTCAGTTTACAATATGTAATGAACAGCATCATGAAGATTAGATAGGGTGACAGAAAGGTGACGTAATCCATCCAAGGATAAAAAACAGCACCTCCCACCATCGCTATCGGTAACATGAGAGTTTTTATATTTGAGCGTCTTATCGCTAATTTCATTCTATTTTTGTCAAAAATTTTTTAAGGACCTCAAAAGTTTTTTCAGGCGCTTTTGTCCAGAAATCTTTGTATTGAGAGATATTTTCACCCTCACCGGGAGTGTCGCTGACCACTCGTATTACAGCAAATGGCGTGCCTGTTTGAATGGCTACCTGGGCTATCGCAGCAGATTCCATATCTACAGCTTTCACTTCCGGGAAATGCTCTCTTATATTGTTAATTTCTTCTGCCGAGGAGATAAACTTATCACCGCTGCATATTAAACCGGTGGCAGCCAAAGATTCTTCTGTTATCTCTTTTGCTATATTCAAAAATTCGGATGAAGGAAGCATAAATAAAGGCATTCCGTCTGCCTGACCATATTCTGTACCCGGTCCACACCAAACGTCATGGTATGCCACTTTATCTGCAACTAATACAGTTGAAATTGGTAACCCGGCTCCTCCGGCCACTCCTGAATTTATTAGCAAATCCGGTTTAAGGGCCCTAAGAAGAATTAAGGTGTTAATTGCGGCATTTACTTTGCCAATACCGCATTTACCAATCATTATTGTATGGTGTTTAAACTCACCTTCTGCTATTTTGATACCCTCAACTTCAGTTTCTTTCAGATTGTCGAGGATATTGAAAAGAAGATTTATCTCCTTCTCCATAGCTGCAAGAATAAGAATTTTCATTTCATAAAGAATTTTGAACCGATGCTACGGCTGTTTGATATTTGGCAATGTTCGAGGCTTTTTTTATAGCTTTCCAAGGCTTTCTTCCGATTTCATCCTCAGCGTATTCCCAGAAGGGCTGAATCTTTGATATGATTTGCGAATCACCACACAACACTTCTGAATAATGATTGAAAAGCTGACTGTGGAAGTCAAGCATTTTAATGATTCTATCTTCTTTCGGAAGCTCTTTTCCCTCAAGATATTCATTTACAAGAGACGGCCTTCCTAACAAACCTCTGCCTAACATCACTCCCTCAATTTTTGGAAATTTTTCTTTTATATTGCAAATATCATCGGGAGTTTTTAAATCCCCGTTGTATATCACCGGATTATGACTTAGCTTTAGAAATTCGGCAAACTGCTCAAGGTTTGGTTCGCCACCATATTGTTGTTTGGCCACTCTGGGATGCAAGACAATATGACGGAGATTGATTTTGTTTAAAGACGGCAATAATGATTTCCATTCTTCAGGATTTTCCATTCCTAATCTCATTTTCACTGAGAAAGTTATATCAGGATAGGATTTTACTACATCTTCCACTGCCTTTGCCACTTCAGAATTGGAGATGGTTGCTGCGCCGCGTCCATGGCCTGTTTGTAGTGGGAAAGGGCATCCCATATTAAGGTCTATTTCCTTAATTCCTTCCTTTACAAGGAGCTCCACAAGAGTGAAAAGTTCCTTCCTGTCCCTGAAGATAATTTGAGGAATAATTGTATGATTGTCGTTTAATTCAGATTTTATGTCTTTCAAATCGCGAGGCCTGATACTACCTTTTTCCAATCGGATGAATGGGGTATAATAAGGTAGTTGAACTCCATAAATTTCGGAATGAAAATGGCGGTAAGCGGCATCTGTATGGCCTTGGATAGGTGCGAAGAGTATCTTCATATTGAAAATGTCAGTTTTTAGGCAGGAATGTGAAACAAACTGCTCCGATTAGGCAAAGAAAGGCCGCTATATGATTCCAATGAAGTTTCTCTCCGGAAAACATAAACATGGCCACAATTGTGAAAACCGTCAGAGTGATAACTTCCTGAATTATTTTAAGTTGAAAAAGCGAGAAGGGACCTCCGTTTTCCTGATATCCCATTCTATTGGCCGGCACTTGAAAGCTATATTCCAAAAGAGCGATTCCCCATGACACGAGGATTACCACAAATAAGGGCCAATTTTTTGAGATGCCTGTTGATTGTAGTTTCAAATGCCCATACCATGCCAATGTCATGAACACATTGGAGATAATCAAAAGCAATATTGTTACGATATATCCTTTCATCTCATCTGCGAGTATAATATCCGTAAATCGGATGCAAAATTACCTAAAAAATCAACGTAGATAATATTATTTCCTCTTTTTATTATCTATTCCATTACTATGCAAACTTATGCTGTCTTCTCTGTGTTTATCTTGTATGGATACTAATAAAACAGAACATCACCCTTTCACTCCTTTTCTGCCGGAAGGCTGTAGAGTCGTTATCTGCGGCACGTTCCCTCCTAAACCTGAAAAATGGAGTATGGATTTTTTCTATCCCAATTTTTATAACGATATGTGGAGGATTTTCGGCTTGATTTTTTTCAATGATAAGGAACACTTCTTTGACAAGGCTTCCAAGACAATTGATAAAAAAGGAATTCAAGATATGCTCATTTCTAATAAGATAGGAATAGGAGAAACTGCTACAGAGGTTATAAGAAGAAAAGATAATGCATCCGATAAATTTCTGGAAATTATAACTCCTGTTAATTTGAAAGGTCTTATGAAAAAAATTCCTGAATGTGCTGATTTAGTGACCACCGGAGAGAAGGCTGCTTCAGTGATATCTACTATAACGAACACCAAAATACCTCTAATGGGTGAATTCGAGGATTGTTCTATAATGATGAATGATGGCGAAGAAAGAAAATTTCGCCATTGGAGAATGCCATCTACTTCACGAGCTTACCCTATGAAATTTGAAGAGAAAACAAGATTCTATAGGGAAATGCTTCAAAAATGCGGGATAATTTAGGTTCCTTTCTTTGTATTGTCCCTAAAAGTTCTTTTTATTTACAATTAAAGATAAGATTTAAAATTAACGGGCAGGCACCGGATCCCCGTGGTGAACGGCATCTTCAGAAGAATCTCCGTCAGATACCGGAGCATAAGGATCGACTTTTGGCATGATTCCAGGTGTCTCAGGAGTGCCGCTACCATTAAAGAAAGGATAAGGAATACCAAAAATAGTAGCCGGATCTTTCCCCGGACAAAGATAACCGTCGATAACAGTGTCTCGACCGGAAGGACTTTCGTAAGTGTAAAGATGGAAACGATATAGCATCACAGCTATATGTTCAAATACAGAGCTCATAATTGCTTCGTAGGTAGCCCAAACTGCTGTATTTGTAAAGCAATATATCTGCAGAGGTATACCATTTGCCGTTTGAGGAAGGAGAGTCACGAAATGCAAGTCGTGAGGACCTCCTTTAGAAATATTAGGATTACTGTCGAGCCACATTCTTATGTATGCCCTGAAGACACCGAGATTAGTCTCTATACTTCCGTCTGCAAGCCCATCGGGATTATTGGCATCTTGCACTCTTCCTTCTTTCTTTTGTTGAATCTTGGCTGCAATCCAATCTTTTAAAAGCGGAATCTGAGAAAACTCATTAAGAAGCACGTCGTCACATGGCACAACACTGTCTGCATCTATCATATACGATCTCATTATGCGGCGAGTATTGCTGTTTTGCATTGTATTGTAGTTCGTAAAACCACTGCTTACAAGACTATATGGGGGAAGGGTAGTAGTTGTTTTATCCCAATTCAAAACTTTTACAGCAGTAAGAGAAACTTCTGTTACAATACCGTTTGCATCCGTGCCTGAGACCTTAATCCAGTCGCCCTCATGCAAAGAATCGTTTTCGGAGAGCTGCACCCCGGCCACTACACCAAGAATACTGTCTTTGAATATAAGCATCAAGACAGCGGCGAAAGCTCCGAGTCCGGCAAGAAGGGATCCGGGTGATTTATCGAGCACGATGGCTACGGAAACAATTGTCCAGATGATCCAGAGAATTCCCTTCACAAGTTGCACGAGACCTTTCAGTGGAAGTTTTCTCTTGTTTTCTCGTGAGTCAATCTTTGTCCACATCACATCTGCAAGCACGGAGAGGGCTCTGACAATCACGAATGATAAATAAATCCATGTAATACGAGTGAGCCATGAAGAGAGGGTTGCCTTACCGTTTAATGTGAATTGTATGAAAATCAGGAATACAATCGCCGGAAATATTTTTACAGATTTTGAAAAGAAATGGTTGCTTGTAAGTATTTCATAGGTGTCGCTTTTGTATTTTCTACCGATAGCTCTGACAATTCCAAGCACTGTCCATTTTACAAGATATCCGGCACCCCAGGAAATAAGGAAAACCAGGATTGCATAGACAGCGGTAAAAAGTGTGGAATTATATTCAAGGTGAAAAACTCCTAAAATCCAATGAGTCACATCCATTATAAGATGTGCAATAGCATAGGTTCCTTCATTGGCATGTCCGGGAAGGTCTACGCTTGGAACATTAATACCGCTATGCGCTATTTTATCTGTGTCTTCTACAAACATATAATCATATAAAAGATTGTTGTCTATTTCCTTGTCATCCATTAATGCAAATATAATAAAAATAGAAAAAAGCATCATATTGAAAGATGCTTTTTTCTATTTTTAGCAAATTAAGAGTATATCCGGGAGTTCTCCCGGATCACCTGTTTATGAAAGGGGTTTGAGTTTTACGGTGAAGTGACGCATAAGAGGAGCTTCCCATACGATTTCAACACCACGGGTGATTGAGTCGCGACGGTCATAAACATTCTTAAGAGCTGCGGCGATAACTTTCATGTGGTTGTCAGTGTAAGTTCTTCTCGGGATTGCAAGTCTCACGAAATCGAGGCCTCCAAATCTGTTCTCTCTGGTGACGGGATCCCTGTCAGCAAGGATATATCCGATTTCGCAACCGCGGATGCCTGCTCCCTTATAGAGCTCGACAGTTAGAGTCTGTGCCGGGAATTCCTCTTTGGGAACTTTGGTTAACACCTTTGACGCATCTACAAAAACAGCGTGACCGCCAACGGGGCGTTGGTAAGGCACTCCGTATTCATCAAGAAGGGAAGCAAGGAATTCAATTTGTTTGATTCGGGTTTCCAGCATATCAAATTCCGTATTTTCACGTAGACCGACAGCAAGAGCGGCCATGTCTCGACCGTTCATGCCTCCGTAGGTGAGATAACCTTCAAAAGGAATTACGAAATTTTTGGCACCTTCATAAATGTCTTCCCAGCGTGTCGCGATGAAGCCGCCCATGTTGACCAGACCGTCTTTCTTTGCCGACATTGTCATAGCATCTGCATAAGAGAACATCTCACGGCAAATTTCACGTATTGTTTTGTCTTTATATCCCTCTTCACGCACTTTTATGAAATAAGCATTTTCAGCAAATCGAGCAGAGTCGAATATCACTCTTTTATTGTATTTGTCGGCAACTTTACGCACATCGCGTAGATTCTGCATTGAAACAGGCTGACCTCCGGCTGTATTGTTTGTGATAGTGATAATAATAAACGGCACCTTGTCGGCATTCTCTGCCAAAACTTTGTCAAGCTTATCGATGTCGACATTTCCTTTGAAAGGAGCTTCCAGCTGAGTGTCTTTAGCGATATCTACCGTGCAATCCACTGCGAAAGCTTTGCGAGATTCAATGTGACCTTTAGTGGTGTCAAAATGAGAATTACCCGGCACAATGTCGCCTGCTTTTACAAGATGTGAGAAGAGCACATTTTCAGCGGCTCGGCCCTGATGTGTAGGTATAACATATTCGAAACCTGTAATTTCCGTAACTGTATCTTTAAGTTCGAAGAAAGAACGGGCTCCGGCGTATGATTCGTCACCTGTCATTATGGCTGCCCACTGACGGTCGCTCATTGCACCTGTGCCTGAATCAGTCAGACAGTCGATATATACTTGGTCGGATTTAAGTTGAAAAACATTATAATTAGCCTCTTCAAGCCATTTCAAACGTTGTTCGAGTGTACTTTTGTGGATTGGTTCCACCATTTTGATTTTCCACGCTTCAGCAAATGGTATTTCCATGATATAGATTTATAGTGAAATTTTAGATTTAATATTTGATAGTGTAAAATTACAGAAAAATTGGAAAGTTTCCAAGAGAGAAATTTAGATCGGAATCTTTATTCAAATGCATGGTGATCCATAATGATAATCGAACACAACGGCTTAATATAAGACTAATAAGAAGTGAGGTCATTTAAGAGTCGGAAAATCTGAGGAATTTTGATAGAATAATTTGGAAGATTGAGTAGAGAATTTTAAATTTGCATTACAAACTCAAAAAACTAATTCTAAAATCAAATTTTACGACGTATGGCTTACGTAATTAATGACAATTGCATTGCATGCGGCACATGCATTTCAGTATGCCCGGTAGAGGCAATATCAGAAGGAGACATCTACCACATCGATCCCGATACATGTATCGATTGCGGTAGCTGCGCAGAAGTATGTCCGAATGATGCAATCCATCCGGGTGACTAAAAAAAGCCTGAAAGGAATCTGAAACCGCCTTTTGTAAAAGGGCGGTTTTTTTAAATAGAAGAGAAATGGACAGAATAAAGGTAAAGATTATAAATAAAAGTCATCATCCTGCTCCGGATTACGGTACTTTTGAGGCTGCAGGCATGGATGTAAGGGCATATTTGCCCGAAGGTTCTATAGTTTTAAAACCGGGCCAAAGAGCATTGATACCCACCGGATTATTTATACAGCTCCCGGAAGGTTACGAATGTCAGATTCGTCCACGTTCCGGTCTTGCTTTAAACTATGGAATTTCAATTGTAAATAGTCCGGGCACTGTTGATGCAGACTATCGTGGCGAGATAGGGGTTATCCTTATCAATTTGGGGCAAGATGACTTTACTGTTAATGACGGTGAAAGAATTTGTCAGATGGTCATTACAAGATATTCCCATGTCACTTGGGAACCTGTAAAGGAACTTGATCATACGAAAAGAGAGAAAGGTGCTTTTGGGCACACGGGAACAGATTGATCTGCAAGCAAATGAAGATAAGAAAGATAGCTATTTTAATCGGAGTGGTAAGTTGTTTTGCCGGTGTGTTTGCCAACACGGGTGAAACTCGCCGGAAAGCGAAGTATTATTTTACTCAGGGAGCATTGGAGGCATCCCAAAATAATACGGCATCAGCTTATGAATATTTCAAGAAGGCCTATGAGACGGATCCTTCATACCCGGATGCCGCGTACACTTATGGGAGTCAGAGGCTTTTTATGCAGAACGACACCCTTCAGAGCCCGATAGAAATAATGCGTTCGCTTGAAATGATGAAAAGCTATCTTGATGAAAACCCGGGTGATCTTTATGCTTCACAGATGTATGGCTTTATAACAACACGGCTTGACACTTTGGATGAGGCCATCAGGGTTTATGAAAGAGTCTATGGTCTGATGCCATCTCAGACACAGTTGCTCATGACTCTCGCCGATGTATATATGATGAAGGGAGAACCCAAGTCGGCCGTGAATGCAATAGAAAGATATGAAAAGATTGAGGGGAAAAGTGCAGGCGTCAGCTTAAAGAAGGTTACATTTCTTCTCGCTGATAAAGACACGGTTCAGGCCATAACTGAAGTTAATGATCTTATAGCCGTTAATCCCCGCGATTCCTATAGCAGGATTTTGAAAGGGAATCTTTATGAATTGGTGGGTCCTCCCGATTCGGTGTTAGTGGCTTATAAAGAGGCAGAACGAATCTCTCCAGAAAGCGGTGCGGTGAAAATGTCTCTTGCCAATTATTATCGGCAAGTTGGAGATACGGTGATGCTTGACAATATGGTTTATGAGGCATTATTAAGCGAAGATCTGGAACTTGATGATAAAATTTCAATTTTGGGCGATTATCTTCAGAAGTTGCTTGATGACAAAGGAGAAAAAAGCCGTGGTGACCATCTTTTCACAGTCTTGAAGGAACAGTATCCGTTAGAACCCGATTTGATAGAGCTATCTTCAAGATTCAGTGCTGCAAAAGGAGAATTTGAAGAAGCGGCGGAGGAGATAGAATATGCAATAGATCTTGACGTTACTAATGATAGATATTGGCTTATGTTGATGAGTTTTCTTCTTGCCGATTCAAGATATTCCGATATAGTTGCAGCCTATGAAAGGGCTCAGAATCATATCGAACCGTCAATGGCCCTGAAAAATCTCTATGCAGCTTCTGCTTCGCAACTAAAAGATGGAAAAAGAGCATTGAAGATTATAGATTCTTTGCTTTCGGAAATTAATCCGGAATTGGTTGACGGAGACATGGAAACACTGCGCTCTCTAAGGAGCGAGATGGATTATGAAACCTTGGAATGGGTGAGTAGTCTATACTGTAACATAGGAGATATCGACTATAAGTTGGGAGAGATAAAAAACGGATTCTCAGCTTATGACAAAGCCCTGTTCTTCAATCCGGAGAATACGTTAGCTTTAAATAATTATGCATATTTCCTTGCAGAATCGGATCAAGACCTGGAAAAGGCTAAAGAGATGAGTTGGAAGTGTATTGAACTATCCGGGAATAATCCGACTTATCTTGACACTTATGCGTGGATATTGTTTAAATTAGGTGACCTCACAAAGGCGCTTGAATATCAGGAGATGGCTATAGAGCTGGCCAAGGAAACTAATGATGATAATGAAGAATATATCCAACACTTAAACGAAATAAAGAAAGCTATAGGAGCATCAGCCAACCAATAAGGATTAAGAACCTTTTACTTTACAATGAAAGTCGAAGGGAGGATTAGAAAATAAACATAATAAGGATGATTATTGGAGAAATGAAAAAAATATTAATATTATGTTTGCTGGCGATAGCCGGATTTTATTCTGTTGATTTAAGTGCAAAGAAGGCCGATTTTGAAGCCTTGGGAGTAGAGATTCCGTCATATCCGGAATGGGAAAAAGTCACTTTGACAGGTAAATTGAAAATGAAAGGGCTCCCATTGTCTCCTTCAATCAGAGTCTATATGGAGAAAGACCAACTGATAGAGCTTTCAATAAGAGTTACTTTCATGGGAGAAGTTGGAAGAATTATCATGACTCCTGAGGAAGTGTTGGGGATAAATAAAATAAAGAAAACCTATACAAAAGAAAATATTGATAAGTTTTTAAAATATTACCCCGGTAATTTCTCAGATGTGCAAGAGATGCTTTTGGGAAGAGTTGTTTTCCCGGGTTATGGTGTTATAAATGATATTGTGGCAGACTATATAGACGTGTCGGTGATAGATGAGGTAAATTTTGCAGCTGTGCCTAATGAGACTGCATCAATACCGGGTTTTGATTACGGTTATCTTGTAAATTCAGCCTTCTCACCGTCCGTGTTGCTCGTTGTGCCAACCAACAGAGAAGACATTAATTTTACTGTGTCCTATTCTTATGAGAAGTCCGGCTATAATCTGATTTTTAGTTTTACCGAAGGCAACAAAGGAATGAGTGCCACTTTGGATTTTAATAACCCTCAGTGGAGCGGAGATCCCCTTAAAGCAATAGGATATGAAAAATATCGAGAATTGTCTATGATCGACTTTTTGAAGAATCTATATTAAAATAAATAGATTCGTCACAAATTTAAACAAAATTACGAGCACGGAGAGGATAAGGTAGAAAAGATATTTGATTGTTTAAATGAAAATTATAAATAAGAAAAAATTAATACTAATAGTTTTATTGTTGACTATTTCAGGGTTGCCCCATTCCTCTTTGTCAAATGCCCAAAGGAAAGCTAATAGTCCTACAACATCTGAAGAGGCAAAAAAGCAACAGAGAGCTACAGAAAACGAAATAAGAGAAACGGAACAACAGCTCAAGGAGAATGAGAAACAGGTAAAAAAGGAATTGACTCAGCTGGGTAAGCTTGAAGGAGAGATTCAGGATACACAGGGGAAAATAAAGATTTTGAGTGGTCGACTGACAGAGCTCTCAGGAAAGATTAACAGTCTTGAAGCCGGTATTTCTAAAAATGAGAAGGAGCTTGAAAAATTAAGGGCAGAATATCTTAAGGCTGTTAAGAAAATGCGGGTAACGCGAAAAAATAAATCAGATTTGGCCTTTATTTTCTCTTCAAGCAGCTTTAATCAAGCCATAAGAAGAATGAGATATCTTCGTGAGTTTTCAGATTGGAAAAACCGACAGAGCAGTGAAATCAATGCCAAGATAGCTGATTTAAAGAATCAGAAAGATGCTTTGGCAAAGGCGAGGGAGGAAGAAAAGAATGCCCTTACCATGCAAAAAAACAACGAAAAGAGACTTGAAATCCAACATAATCAAGAAGAAACCCTTCTTGCTCAATTGAGAGAACATGGAGAGGCCTTGCAAAGTCATTTGAAGAAAAAACAGGCGGAAGCCAATAAGCTTAACAGCCTCGTTTCTAATCTCATTGCTCAGGAGCAGCAGCAAAGAGAGGCTCAGTGGCAAAAAGAAGAGGCTAAGCGTCAGGAAGAATTGCGCAGAAAAGAGGAAGAAAGACAGAAAGAGGAACAACGGAAAAGAGAAGAGCAAAGAATGAAGGAGGAACAACTTGCTCAAAATTCCGTCCCAAAGCCTGAACCTAAAAATGAACCTGTAAAGAAAGAACCGACGGTTTCCCCAAAAGATGAAAGTGATAATGTGGCAGAGGCTAAGCCGAGACAACGAAAGAAAAAGGAAACAAGTCCCTCTGCAGAATCCGGAAAGAAAGTTGAAGTTACAACGATGGAGACCGACGATGCTTCCGAATTTGCGAGAGTAAGAAAAAGAGCCCCGAGAGGGGAGGCCGGCACTGCTAAACAAAATGAGCCGGAGGTAAAAGCGGCAAACTTCCAGGATATGAAAGGGAAATTGCCTAATCCTGTTGCAGGAAGTTTTAAAGTCACATCCAGATTCGGGCGACAAACCCTTCCTGATCTTCCGGGAGTTGAATATGATAATCCCGGGATCGATGCTGAAGTCAACACCGGTGCTTCTGCTTTGGCAGTATATAAAGGTAAAGTTTCCGGAGTTTATTTATTACCCGGTTACAACACGGTTGTTATAGTGAATCATGACGGATATTACACAGTCTATGGGAATATTGCTTCGGCAAGTGTAAAAGTTGGTGATACTGTGAACACCGGGCAGACTTTAGGCACAGTGGTTGCAGATGATGATAACCCGGGCCATGGAACTATTCATTTCGAAGTCTGGAAAAATCGGGAGAAGATGAATCCCATGGAATGGCTCAAATAAGGCTACAATGTTTTATGAAGCTTTGATGTCCTTTATCTTGGCTTTCAGGTTAATTACCGACCAGATTATGGCTATAAGAGAGGAAAGTGACATCACAATGTAAGAAATCCATGGATTGGGGATGAATGCGGCAAAGAAGCAAATGCAAACTAAAAGAGCTCCCGCTACATAATTGTAAGCTGCTCCGGAGGAAAATTTATATCCATATAAACGATGGTTCACAAAATAATAAAGGATAATGCAGAAAGCATTGTCAGCTACCAAGGCATAACCCAGACCTATGAGACCGAAAAAATAGAAACCAACGCAACTCAAGGTAAGTGTCATGACATTGGCCGTGACTCCTTCAAGCATAAAAAATACTTTTTTGTTCCCTTTTGCAAAAGTGATGTATGCCATAGGGAAAGAGAAAGCTCTAAGCATCATTCCTAATCCCATCCATCTCATAAGAGGAGAAATCTGATGGAAACTTTCTGCAAGAAGCACTCTGATTAAAAGAGGTGTCGTGAGTATAAGCAGGGTCATGGCAGGCGTTATCAGCCAAGCGACAACTTCCGACTGACGGTTGACAGCCATAGTCATCAGTGAATTATTATCAGCCACTTTTGAAAGACGTGGAAAATAATCCATCGCCAATGCGGAGAAAATAATTCCGGCATATTGGTTGGTCACTGAATTTGCTGCCTGGTAAAGACCTACTTCATCCATGGAACCATAAATTCTGACAAAAAGATTGATTATATACCCGAACAGAGTAGTTATAAGGTCCCCGGCCATCAATACAATGCCAAGGAGCAGAATTTTTCTGATAATTTCCTTATTAAATTTCCAAGAGAAAAGAGAGATGGATTTTATGCCACATTTATGAAGATTATAAGAGTAAAAAATAAATAATGCCAATGTAATGGCAAGAATTGCGGGCACAATGGCAATGAATCCGAAAATATAATAAAGAGGCACTCCTATAATCAAACCCGATAAGCTTCCGACTATTGATGCCCTTGATATTTTCTTTACCTCATGAAGGGCTTGCAGAACGGAAAGTTCCCCGGCACTATAAATTCCAAAAAACACTGCGGCTCCGAGAATCATGAATTGCCACCACATGTCTGAATTCCCGAAGGTTAGACGGCTGAGTGGCACACAGAAAGCCACACATATTAATAATCCCAGAAGGGAAGTTATGCGGAAAAGTTTTAGAGAGGAGTTTATGATTAAATTTTTCTCTGTTAGATTATCAGTGGCGGCTATTTCTCGCAATGCCGACTGATTAGCTCCAAGGGAACTTAGACGTTGAATTGTGTTTGAAGCGCTGTTGAAAAGAGAGTTTATACCCATTCCTTCAGGCCCCAGAATTACTGCCACAAATTTTCCTCTAATCAGAGTGACTATGATATTAAGAATCTGCACTCCCCCGAAATAAGACGTGCCTTTCAGTATATCCCGATATGAGGATATTTTCTTTGTCTCAGTATTTTTCGGCTGATCGTCTTCCATTGTAATAGGTAGCCCGTTTATAGCGGAGGTAATGAATAGAGTATGAAAAAGAAATTAATCTACATAACTAACGGAGGAAAATTATAAAAATTAACCGTGAGAGGAAATATTTGGTTAAATTTGCGTTATGAAGCCAAAGGTGAGCGTCATAGTTCCGGTGTTGAACCGTGAAAAGCTGGTAATCCGTTGTCTTGAGAGCATAAAAAGACAACGGGTGAGACCCTACGAATTAATAGTTATAGACAATGGTTCGGCGGATGGCACTGTAAATGCAGTTACGCAATGGATGCTTTCTAATGGCGGCACAAGAATGAAAATGCACATCCATGAAGAGAAAAGAAGGGGAGCCTGTCGGGCACGTCAGAAAGGGCTGGAAAACGCTAAGGGTGATTTTGTCCTCTTCTTCGATTCAGACGATGAAATGGAGCCGGAGCTTATAGCGGAGTCCATTAAAAACGCAGATTCAAAAATTGATATTGTATGCTGGAAATGCCGGATAAATTTGTTGAATGGAGGGAAAAAAGTCTCTCCCTTCGATCCTGATCATCCTGTGGAAAATCATCTGATTCATTCTTTGCTGCGCCCTCAGGGATATATGGTGAGAAGAGATTACCTGATAAAGAGGGGTGGTTGGGAAAAAAACTTAAAAGTTTGGAACGATTATGAATTAGGCCTCAGATTATTGATAGGTAATCCAAAAATCAAAGGAATAAATAAAATCTTGGCTACCATTCATTCTCAGAAAGATTCAATCACGGGGAAAGATTTCTCACATAAAGAGGGAGAATGGGAAAAGATCCTTCAGGAGATGGAGCATGAAAATAATTCAGGAAATCATCCTGAAAAAAAGAATATAGGGAAGATAATAACCTACAGAGAAATTATTCTTGCGGCTCATTATGCTAAAGAGGGAAATAAATCCGCTGCGAATCGTCTTTATCTATCAGCAATAAAAAAAGCCTCATCATCAGACAAGGCTCTTTTAAGGATAGCATATTATTATACAAGGAGAGGAGGCAGAGGTATATGGCGTTTATTGCGCCATCTTTATATTTAAGAAAATTTCTTTCTATGTCAAGCCGGTTATTTTCATTTAAATTTTGAAACTTCTGCTGTCTTAATTTTAACTCAGCTATTTTTTTCGTCTTCTCACCGATTTTTCAGCGCTTGAATTCGTTACTGAATTATTTATTTTCGGCTTCTTCGAGGATTGTTTCTTGGTTTTCTTTTTGGCTCTTGCCGATGAAGAATCTTGAATCACATTGTCTTCTGTCACGGTGACAACAGTTTCATCTCCTATGCCGTCGATTGTGCGCTCCGGGAGCTCATCAACCGAAACCACCGTCAGATCTCCATCTTTCTTTTTCTTTTCTTCGGCCGCTTTCATGGCAAGATATTCTTCCCGGGTTGGCACCCAAAGATCTTTTGCATAATTTCTCAGACGATTGTCGATTGAATCCTGAGCATGTTTAAGATCATCTTCATCCGGAAACATCTGAGCCAGCGAAAGGTTTCTCATGTTTCTGGTCTTATAAATCTCGCCGTCATAAAGTCCGAGATTGAAATAATCATCAAGAGAATATTGAGGAAGATTATTGTCGTCGCTTATAAACACATATTGCTGGGCCAAATAGGGACGTAAGGCATCAAATTTCACCCAAAACATCGGATAACGGGCTTCTCCGCCATAATCTCCATATCGGTTCAATACCGGACAAATCGCTTCCACTTTTGTCTTCATGGAATTGGTGCGGCGGTCGAATTCCCATTTTTCAATTATATAATAATTGAGCACCTGATTGGAAGGCACATCTGCCTCATCTATTTCATATTTGGGATTTTTCTCTGTAGATCCTTTTGCCTGTCGGGCATATATTCCAAAACGGTCTAACATTTCACCCACTTTGATCTTATATTGGTCTGTGAAAATCTCACGCCCGTCTAAATATTCATATGCCGGGATTTTACCATCAATTACATTACCCAGTATAATGCGGAAAAGATTCAGCTGTCCGTCGATGATGTCTTCCGGATAATAAAGAGCGGCATTTGCCCCGTTTTCAAGATCGATTCTCCGATAAACCTGCTTGGAATATTCCAGGTCGGCTTCATGAGTTTGGTTTGATTCAAAGAATGAACTCATTCGGTCGGTCACCTGTCCGTTGGTTTTTGATTCCTTCTTGTCTTTTTCATTTCGTTTACGCACTCCGCCGGCATTATCCACCTGAGCACTGACAGATAGAGAGACGATTAAAAGAGCAGAGGATAATAAAGCTTTATATATTTTCATGACAGATTTCTTTTTTGTCATTAGAATTATCAATTAAGAGATACTTGCATCGGAGATATTTCACGAGTGACTCCGTCGGGCCCTTTTGCCTTTACATTTGAGATAAAGAAAGTGGCTCCCGGTTTAAGCCTTCTGAATTGTTCTTTTTGTCGGGCTGAAAAGCTTGCCCCGTCGGAATTTTCCGGTATCGCATTGCCCATTTGGTCAAAGAAAACAGTGGAGAAGGATACCACAGAATAACTCACGTTAAGGATGTCATCGTCAAGGGCGGCTCCAAGTTTATCGGCTTCCATAAGAGCTGCTTTAGAGATTCTTTTCGGAGCCCCTTTGTAATGACCGTCTTTCAATGCAATATAGGCAGTCGGGTCAGGCAGTTTTCTCACTCTAAACGTCATTGAGCCAACTTGCTGGGAACGACCGTCTACAGTAGCGTTTACGGATATAACGGCCTCGGCGCCAATTTGCGCAGGTCGGGCAATCCATGTGTCGCCATTCCTTGTGAGTGATCCGTTAGTCATATTGGCCTGAATTGCGCTCATAGGCACTCCCGGAACTGAAATGCTTATAGGGTTGTCAATACCCATATAAAGCACATTCATCATTGTGGGAGATATTGTGGCCATGGGTTCCATCACAGTGTAGGTTGATGAAAAGTTACGACGATCAATCGAACCGTCGCCACGAGGCACCTCAATATATCCGTTGTAAGTGTGAGTTCCGACAGAAGATGCCGTAAACTCATAATGACCGTTATTGAGTCGGCTGCCGTTGACAAAAACAGATGGACGCTGGGTAGTGTCAAGCGCCGCAAGCACTATTTCCGCTGAATATTTGCCCCCGCGCATCACCATGCTCGAAACCGGAATCACAAAGGCATTCAATTCATTCACACGAATATCTGTGATATCCACGTTTGTGATGATATTTGCCAAAGCCTCGCCCTCTGCCTGACGAATATCATTTTGAAGTTTTGACAACAGCGTCAGGGCCGCAACAGCCGGCATATTGTCAAACATCTTCTCTTCCCATGTGAGAGGTGCTCCGTCGCTATTTGTTGCCGGTTTTATATCCGTAGACAACATATTTAAGATAGCTTCTCTCTTTAAAGAATCAGTGAGAAGCTCAGACACCGTTATTGTGTATTGATCCACCTGTTGCTTAAGGTTTCTTCCGCTTCTTGTTGCCGGGTTGAGCATTGTCACGGAAGCGGCTTCAAGATCGTCTAAGTTTATCAGGTTAGTCGGATCTCCGTTTGGACCGTCGGCCTGTTTGGCGATTGCCAGTTTGAGGGAGTCTATTGTATTAAGCAGATTTAACGACTGTTGACGAAGTATAGACCCTTTTTCCAGCCAGGGACCGACCTTAACGGGATTTTTTTCATAAAGATCTTCGAGGTATTGAAATTGTATTTCATTCTTAGCCGCCATATTCAGGTTTGTGCGGTGTAGTCCGTCATGCACCTGAGTAAAACCATTAAGCACATCGCTGGAGACGTTAAGAGCCAGCATGGCCGTAAGGACGATATACATAAGGTTTATCATCCTCTGTCGTGGCGACATTCTTGATACATTATTACCTGAAGCCATTTCGGTTGGTTGTCAAAAATCTGAAAAACGGGTTACTGTTGCTGTTCGGGATTTTGAGCAAAGGGATTTGCCGGATTATGCATATTGATTGTCATAGCCGTAATCATCTTTTCATACACGGCGTTAATCTGCTTCATATAACGGGCCATCTTCTCTGTTTCTTCACAATATCTTGAAGATTCCCTTGCAGATTTTTCATACATATCCCTGATATCTTTGAGTCCGCGGTTGACTCTGTCGATTGTTTCAAGCTGTCCGGAAACATTCTTGAGCTGTATTTCATAAATAGTATTGAGGCCTGCGAGATTCCTGTTGAGATCAGACATTTTTTCGGAAATACCCTGCACAGCTTCCATAAAGCTTTGTGTGGCTTCAGTGAGGTCGGCGATACGTTCCAGCTGTTCGGAAGCTGTAGTCATCCTGTTCACACTTTCATGAATAAGTTCTGACTCCTCTTCGGAAATAGTCATTGCCGGCAACTGGGCCACAGGCTGCGCTTCCACAGTCTGGACTTCCCCAACTTGAAATTCTTGCGGATAAGTCTCATCGGAATGTATCATTCCGCCGGGAATGATTCCGGTGCCCGCATGGAAATCAGGACGGTCTTCCGGATTTTTAGAATCCAACACAGGGAATACATCTTCCCATGTATATTCCTTTGGAGGACGGTCGAATGCTGTCAAAAGGAACATGGCAATCTCAGTGCCCATTCCCACGCAAAGAAGAGTATTGCCTCCCGGTAGGTGAAGAATTTTAAACAGGGCACCCCAAATTACAATAGCAGCACCAACTGAATAAGCAAAATTGAAGAAACGCTGTCCTTTTTCTCCATGAAGGAATCTTTCAACAATGTTGGCGTATTTCCTGATTTTGACCATAACTATTATTTCTTTTTCTTTTGAGTACCTTTTGCAAACCCTATCTGAGTCCTGACATTGCGGAAACCGATATAAGATCTTTGTTCATTCTGATATTCCCACATACGGAGATCGCTTCGTATGTTTTGAGCCACATCTTTCCATGAGCCGCCCCTTACGATCTTACGCTTCATTTTATAAGGATCCTCTTTGGCTGCGTCGTAACGATATTCGGGATTAATATCTGATGTCAATTTATCGATACTTTCCGTGTAGGCCGTGGAAGTCCATTCCGAGACATTTCCGGCCATATCATAAAGTCCGAAATCATTAGCGGCGTATGTGCCCACAGGCGATGTAATGACGTGGCCGTCTCTTACATAGTCTCCATCCATCGGCTTGAAATTGGCATAGAAGCAACCTCTTTCATCATAGGGTAGAGTCTCTTCCCATGGGTAGGGGGTTTCCGAGTTTCCTGCACGGGCGGCATATTCCCATTCGGCTTCTGTTGGCAGACGGTAAGGTTCAATATAAACGCCTTCACGGCCTAAGGAACGTTTCAAAAAGTCGGTTCTCCAGTTGGAGAATGCATTTGCCTGTTCCCAGCTGACGCCCACCACGGGATAATTGTTGTAGCCCGCATGTGAGAAATACATCCTTGTATAGGGCTCGTTGTAGGCATTGTCGAAGTCGTTAATCCAACATGTGGTGTCAGGATAAATATTAACGATATATGTGTTCAGGAAGTCATAGTCGCCGGTAAGGGGGCGTGAGATGGTTTCCCTGATTATTTCGCCTTCATCATTGAAATATGCTGTGTCTTTAGAAATAACGGGAAGCTCGGTAGGCATGGGAAGGTCAGTGTTATATTGCCTTGTAGCGGGGTCAATACGGTTTTTCCTTCTGGCAGCCTCAGTATGATTATAGATTTCATATCTATAATTAAGCTGAGTAGGATCCAGCTCGCGACGTCCGGTGATAGGATTGACACGATAGACGCTTTCAATCGCTCTTGCCTCGTCTTCATTGGCATTTCTCCATGGAATTGCTTTCGACCAGTTCAGGTACGGGGTGATCGGGTTTCCCTCTCTGTCTTCTTCAATTTTGAAAGCTTCATTGCCCCCGAATGCCGGGTCGGCAAGACGTTCACGAATGATGGAATCGCGCACCCAGAAAACGAATTGTTTGTATTTGGAATTTGTGATTTCTGTCTCATCCATCCAGAAAGCGTCGATAGAAACTCCCCTTGGATTTCCTTTGACTCCACGAACGGAATCTTCAGTTGACGGCCCCATGAAAATATTTCCACGATCGATGAGGACCATGCCGTAAGGTGTCGGTTCTGCCCATGCATAACCGCCGACTCCTGTCACTTCTCCTCCTGCCGACGAACTGCGCACGCCAAAGCATGATGTCAAGGTCAATAAGATGGCCGACAATGCAAAAATGGAGAATGACTTTAAAGAGAATAAATCAGTGTATTTTAAACTATTAAACTTCATGGAATGAACTTTAAAGTTGCTACATAATCCTTATGGATTTATGTGAATGAGTATTTTTTGTTGAAAAATCAAGTTTTAATTGATAACCGGCAACAATCTCATGACTGCCGGCCGAAGCACGGGCTAAAGCAGAAGTTGGAACATCATAAGCATATCCTAAAAAGAAATTCTTAAATTCAGCTCCCACCATCACACATACAGCGTCGTTCCACCTATAAGCAACTCCTAAAGAGAGGAATTTATTGTATGTGGCCCTCATGGTGACCTGTGCCGCAAAATCGGTGAAATCCGATGCTAACAAAAGAGAGGGTTGCAATGTAAATAACGTGTTGTTAATTCCAATATTGCCACCGGCATCAAAATATAGCGAAGTCGGGAGCTTGGTTTCGAATTGTTGGGTATCGGTTGATTCGGTGCCTTCCCGAGTCAGATTCACAGTAGGATTTGTGATATGCATGGCCGAAACTCCAAGATGAAACAAAGGATGGGTATAGGTGACGGCAGCTGATATGTCAAACGCATTTCCCGACAGATTTTCTGTCGGTATCGACGGGTCATTCGGCTGATGGAATTCATCGTCTGAAGGAATATAGACGTCTTCTCCTCTGAAGCGGCTGTTATAATATGCAAGTTGCACTCCTACACTCACTTGTGATTTTTTTAATTTGAATTTATAGCTGCCCTGAGCTCCCACAAGCAGGTTTGAAAAAAGTCCGATTGATTCTTGTGTGATCGTTACTCCCGCTCCGATTCTTTTATTGAACAGTTTGAAGGGAGAATCTGCAGTGCCTACAAAGCTTTTGGGAGCATTGGTGACTCCTATCCATTGAAGTCTTGCGCCACCTCTTATCCGGATATAATCGGTGTCTCCCGTAGCTGCAGGATTCAGGAGGGTCGGAAGTGCCCAATACTGGGTAAACATGGGGTCAGCCTGAGCCTTTGCGTTTAGGGCAAATAGGATTATCCCCATAAAGGTCAGTATTAGAGCCGTTGTTCTTATCTTCCGGAGTGATTTCATTCAGTTATTCAAAATAGAAAGTGACCACGACCATATTTGATTTCACTTTGCTGAGAGATTTGGTGATCTTATAGGTGTCCATGTCCTCTTCAAGTTCGGGACGGTCGTGTCGCAACACATCTGTGAGACCGAAACAGAATTTTATCTCAGGAATAAATTTGAAAAAGGGGAGATAGAAATCTGTGCCCAGACCTACACAAAGATAAGTGTCAAACGTTTTGAAGGAGAGATAATCCGAGGCTTGTTTTTTTGTCACATCGAAAGAGGCCATGATTCCTGTTGTGAGATAAGGTCTCACATTATGCAACCTTTCTCCCGAAATCTTTAAATCAATTGGCGCCACCACATAAGCGCTCTTTATATCCTGGCGCATAATGGTTTCTGTTTGATAATCCATCATCACTGCCGACTTGCTGCCAAAATAAATACCCGGAGAAAACCTGAGATTGAGATATTTATGGAGGCGGAGATCTCCCATCACGTTCAGACAGAATCCGGGGGAGAAATTAGGCACTTCCACTGACCATTTTTCACCGTCGGGAGTGAGAAAACCATTATGGGTGAAATTCAAATCCTGCACATGAAACCCCACTGAAAAGCCGAGATGCCATCTTTTTAAATCGGCATAAGGACGGTTTTGCAGCTTGTCATTCGGTTTTGCATGGGCAGAATGGCTCATGCCTGCCAATAAAAAAGCAAACAGCAGTATGGATGATATTTTTTTGAATTTATGCAAAAAGAAAAAATATTTGTCATGATAATAACGCTATGAATGTTTGCATTATTGCCACAATAATTTTGTGACGGCGATTGTTATGTAAATATGAAATGGGAAAGATTGATAAGCGACCGACGTCTTGGCTTGGAAGAATTTCATGATAAAGACAAACAGATAAGGAGTGATTTTCAAAGGGACTACGACAGAATGATATTTTCATCTCCCTTTAGACGGCTTCAGAATAAAACACAGGTTTTTCCTCTGCCGGGGAGTATTTTCGTGCACAATCGGCTCACTCATAGCCTCGAAGTTGCAACAGTAGGCCGGTCAATCTCTCGGGAGGTTCTTCTAAGATTGGATGAAAATGGTGTTCCCCGCGAGCAACTAAGGATTATGTCTCATATTCCGGATATTGTTTCCACTGCTTGCCTCTGCCATGATCTCGGTAATCCTCCGTTTGGCCATTCGGGAGAAAAAACGATCTCGACGTGGTTTAGCGAAGGACCCGGAAAAGACTTGCAGAATCTCCTTGAGCCTTCCCAATGGAATGATCTGATAAATTTTGAGGGAAATGCCAATTCTTTCCGGTTGCTCACTCATGAATTTGTCGGAAGACGCAAAGGAGGGTATGCAATGACCTACAGCACTTTGGGTACCTTGGTTAAATATCCGTGGACTTCGGAACATGCCGGAAATAAAGGAAAATTCGGCTTTTTTACCAGTGAGGAGGAAACCTACCGAAAAATTGCAGACAATCTTGGCATCCCGGAATTGTCGCCCGGTCTATTTGCACGTCATCCTTTGGTCTATCTTATGGAAGCCGCCGATGATATCTGCTATCAGATTATGGATATAGAAGACGCCCACCGCTTGGGAATATTGTCACTTTCAGAAGCTACGGAATATCTGCTCGATTTCTTCGATTCCGAGCGTAAGGGAAAATTGAAAAGGGGCATGGGATATCTTGCTGATCCTAATGAAAAGATAGGCTACCTGAGATCATCAGTGATAGGAGCGATGGTGGAAGGTTGCGCAGACGTTTATGTATCCCGTCTCGACGAAATGTTGGAGGGTAAAGCCATTGGTCCTCTTGTGGAGCTTTTGGAACCACGTATGAAGGATGCTTATTCTAAATGTGCGGAAATGGCTTACGACCGTATCTATTGTGCTCCTTACGTGGTGGATGTGGATTTGGCCGGAAATAAAATAATTTCCAATCTTCTCGATGTCCTGATGGATGCTGTTTTACACCCCGATAAGAACTACAGTCAGCTTTTACTAAGCAAATTCCCGAAGCAATATGATATAAACGCTCCCACTATATATGGAAAGATTCAGTCGGTTTTGGATCATGTTTCCGGAATGACTGATGTTTATGCCCTTGATTTGTATAGGAAGCTGAATGGCCATTCATTGCCCGGAGTATAATGATTAAATGAAGAAAGCAGTCATAATTTTATATCATGACAACAGTTAAAATAACATTGATATTTTTGCTCTCCCTCGTCGGCTTAACAATGGGGGCGAATGATTATTCACCTGATAAACTTGTAAATCCCAATATAGCTGACAGGAGGGTATATGTTTCAGACCCTGCCGGATTGGTTCCCGGTGCAGATGAGGCAGCCGCTAACTCTCTCTTGTGGAATCTCCGTCAGCAGACAGGAACGGAGGCGGCGATAGTTGTGGTGCCAACCATAGGTGATATGCCCATAGAAGATTATGCCACAGAACTTTTCACTAAATGGGGAATAGGTAAAAAGGATGTGAAGACTGGTTTATTGATAGTTATAGCCACAGAGCAAGGAGAGGCGAGAATTGCTACAGGTTATGGTCTTGAAGGGTTGATTCCTGATATCTCCGCCAAGAAAATAATAGACAGGTCTATAGTGCCCTATATGAGGCAAAATGATGTGGGAGGAGCTGTAAAAGCCGTAGCCTCTGATGTCGCTAATATACTGTCAGACCCTGCAGCGGCCGAAGAGTTGAAAAGTGGAAGAAAGGAAAGCTGGGAGGAAGATCCGGAAAGCGATCTCACAAGCGAAGATATAATCAATGTGGTTATCTGTTTATGCATCTTTGTTTTTCTCTTTTCCTTGGGAATGTTTTTCTACGACAACCATAAACTTGGAAGGCAAGACCGTTATCGTCAGGCATTAGGTTGGCACGAACAGAGAACCACCTATATCCTTTTTGCAATTTTATCGTTGGGACTCGGAATTATCCCTTATTTGTTAGCCGAAAGAAAATACCGGAAGGCAAGAAACAGTCCTATGAAATGTCCTGCATGTAATGGCAGGATGAAAAAATTGAATGAGGAAGAGGATAATGATCTGTTAAGCCCCTCGCAGGATTTTGAGGAAAAACTCAATACTGTTGATTATGACGTTTGGGTTTGTGAAGATTGCGGCACAGTGGAGAGATATCCTTTCAGGATAAAGCAATCGAAATATGAAGAGTGTCCTCATTGCCACACTGTAGCCATGTCTATGGTGAGGGATCATACTTTAATTCTGGCCACCACTCATAGAGAGGGTTTAGGCGAAAAGATCTATGAATGTAAATATTGTCATAACCGCACGAAACGCCAATATAAGATTCCAAAGAAGGTTGATGGCACTGCGGCTGCAATCGCAGCCGGCTCTATCCTTGGAGGAAGAGGTAATGGGGGAGGCGGCTTCGGCGGTGGTTTCGGGGGCGGTTCAACCGGTGGAGGTGGAGCCACCGGAAGATGGTGAAATCTTTCTAAGCCTTAATTTAGAGGACTGGTAAGGAAATTGAATGAGAAGCGTGTTCCCTTCTCCTGTCTGGGCTTTTATGTCATTAGATAATATATCTTTCATTGCGTCATGCCATTCCACATAATAGATTCCCTCGAAAGGAGTAGGAATTAGTTTGATCTTGATGTCTCCCGGTTTCCATTTATCTTTATTTACGATTGCGCCGTCAAGATATAGAAACAGGTATTCTTCCCCGTCTTTTATGCATGCAAGCGTGTAATCGCCTCCGGTTTTCAAAAGCGTTTCCTCCAATTCCCGGTCGAAGAGGGTCCAGTATCCCTCCATGTTGTCTTTACTTTTTTTGAAGTAGCTTTGAAGATCTTCAATATTATTGCTTAGGGTAGTGGTTTCCGGATATTGTGAAACTGTCGCCGAAATATCAGACACAACAATATCACTTCCCCACCCGGCAAAAAATCCAAATCCTGAAAAAAGACTGACATTTAGGGGAATCGACATAATTTCTTTGAGACCTTTATCGCCGGCATATAATGATAAAAGATTGTCGGAAAGAGAAACCGACCAGATATTATCGTTGCCGATAGTACTGATGCCGTTTCTTAGCGTTTCCTCTATTGTCCGTTGATTGTTGTCTGTAAATTTTAATCTGACCGCAGGTTGGGAATCCTGTGTATAAATTTCTTCATGCGGATTAAGCGTGAACGCTAATGTGTCGGTTTCAGTTATGATAATAAAACCATAGAAAGGATTTTTAACCGATTTTTTATCCCCTTCGGGAGAATAATAAGGATAACCTTTGTTAGGTTTGCCGTTATTATTTTTTAGGCGAAACGAAAGCTTAAGATCAGTAGAGGGCTCCGGAAAATTGAAACAGTCTAATATCAAGGAATCCGTGAGGTTGTTTATAGCAATTCCTTCGTTTGTGGCATGAGAAAAAGAATTGTAACCGCGACCTTTGTTCCAATGATAGTTAATGTTGCCGACATCTTGTGCCTCCATCAAAAGAGAGCAGGCACAAAAAATTGTGAATAATGGAAAACGAAATCCGGAAATCATGGGTTGACCATATTGGCTATTGCGGTGTAGATACCAACGATAGCAAAAATAAGAATGATACCTCCGATTATCTTGTTAATAAGCCACATAGACCTGACATTGAAATGATTACGTAGCTTATTGACGGAAAAAGTGACAAAATGCCACCAAAGAAGAGCACCGAAAAATATTGCGATATATCCGGCAATATAATAGTAGAAGCTGATTTCCGGAATAGCAAAATTAAAACGTGCGAAAAGGCCTATGATTAAGAAAAGAATCAAAGGATTGGAGAAGGTGAAAAGAAATCCTCCGAGGATGTTTTTATTCCGTGAAGTGTTGGATACTTCCTCTTCCGGAGTCTTCAATGAGGATGCAGGATTTTTTTTGAAAAGATAGACTGCGAAAGCTATAAGCAGCACACTGCCAATCAATTGAATGATATTTTGGTTTCTTTCCAGAAATTCTTCGATAAAAGAGAGACCGAAACCTGTCAGCAGACAATAAATGAGGTCGGAAATTGCAGCACCGATGCCTGTGTAAAGACCTATTTTCCTGCCTTTATTGAGAGTTCTCTGAATGCAAAGGATTCCAACGGGACCCATCGGAGCCGAGACCAGGATTCCGATAGCGAAACCCCGCCAGAGGGTGTAAAACAGACTCTCGAAGAAACCCATTGATGAATGATGAAGGTTAATTGGTAATAAAATAACCCCCCTCAGTGCTTGAGAGACAGGTGTAGGTTTTTAAGGCATATTTATATTTGCCGGTAGCAGCCGGACCGCCTATAGGTGCGCCTCGTTGCATGGTCACATCATAAATTGACTGACACACGGGACAAACCGCCATGTATTCACTATTGATGGTGACTTTTATCTCTGGTGACCGTTCCACGGGGCAAGCAAGATCGTAGGCTAAGGGTGCCGCTGTATTTCCCAAAAATGGATCGATCCCTTCTATTAGAAGCACGCCTCCAAATCCGGTTGCACTTTTTGATGAATATGGAAATGATGCCGGCTGACGGGGAGAAAGAGTGAAGTTGCGATATGAGCCGAATCCCGCAACACCATAAGTATTCCATAATCCCGCATTCGAGATGGAGATATTCACAGGCATATTCGGAATACGCTCATCGTTAACTGAATCACAACCCTGGCAAAAAGCGGTTATTGCCAGGGTTATTGTGAGGTATATAAAATTAGAAAATCTCATTAAAAGGATATTGCGGAAAGTATATTTCCAAACTGTCCGGCCATTTTCTGAATCTGACCGCCCACCATTGGCTTCAACATTGCAGGGATATCGATGTTGATATCAACTTTGCCGGCCGAGGTGGTTTCCGAGAGGGGTTTGATATGCATTTCAAGAGCTAATGCGATGGGAATCCCTTCTCCGGATAATTTTATTAATGACGGAGCAACTTTTTCTGTCAGACGGAAAACGAGCTTCCCCATCGGGCCTCCCGGCACTTCGATTGTCTCCGGAGTTATAACGATATTTTCAAACATCTGGCGTTTGTCTTCCGGCACTTTGTCGGCAGGCACTTTTTCGAGAAGACTTTTCAGGTTTTCAAGATTCGACAGCTTGTCATAAACTTTTTCCGCCGGAGCGTTGAAAGTTATTTCATCAGATGAATATGTTGTCATGGTAATATCTTATTTTTATTTCAACAAAATTAATCAGGCAATCCCGGTGTCCATGCCGAAGGATCTTTCCTCCATTCCCTCAAAGTTTCTGCCTCATCAGCGCTTATGAAGTTGGTTAGCTCTGCCACTTCTATCATTGTGGAATAGTCGCATAAAGATATGAGGTTGATGTTGGCTTCATGGAATCTTTTCACAGCCATTGGAAATTTATAATTGAAAAGACACGTCATGCCGATTACTTCGGAACCATAATTCTGAAGAATCTCCACGGTTTTTAGGGAGCTCCCGCCTGTGGAAACCAGATCTTCAATAACCACTACTTTTTTACCGGGCTTGAGATTTCCTTCGATACAATTTTCCAGACCATGGTCTTTAGGAGTATCCCTCACGTAGACGTAGGGTAGACCTAAAGTGTCAGCCACAATAGCTCCGATCGCTATTGCTCCTGTGGCAACTCCGGCTAATGCCTCCACTTCAGGAAAATTTTCAAGAATGGATTTTGCGAATTCAACTTTCACAAAGTTCCTGATATCCGGGTAAGAAAGGATACGGCGGTTGTCGTTATATATTGGGGAATTCCAGCCGGAGGCCCAGACAAAGGGATTCTGTGGCTGAAGCTTGATGGCGCTGATCTGTAGAAGTTTTTCTGCTAAAAGTTTTTCGGTATTCTTCATAATATATCAACGTGTTTAATTGAAGAAAATTGAAATAAACGGTCTCACCGTTTATCCGCAATTATGCAAAATTACACTATAGATAGTTAATAAACAAATTAAAAACAACCCATTCCACAATTTTTTATTCAAAAATGTGGAATAGTATAGGTGGTTTCCTAAATGGAAGATTTGTTGCTTGCCTTAGAATTTTACAGTGGTCTGTTTGCCGTTATACTTCACGGTTTTCTCCCTTGGTTCCCCGTTTTCCTTATTCATAAGCTTTATGTTGAAATTCCTTTTAGACAGCATTCCGGGGTATTTACCGTTTCTATTTGAAATCATGAGGGAATTTTCAGCATCATTCCAATCAAAATCTATAGTTGAAAAGAGCCCTTGTTCATAGTTGTGGTTGTCAAACTCGTCTTCATAAAGAGTGAACGAACCGTTTTCCCCGGGATAAATTCTTATTTCAAGATTATCCCATTTCTTTTCATTTGAATATTGCACATCCGGACCAAAAGGTATTATAGAACCGGCCTTGATAAACAAAGGAATGGTATTGAGGTTAATAGATTTCTCAACAGCCTGACCTCCGTCATATAGTGAATTTATTTCATAATCCCACCAGGAAGCGCCCCCTGGGAGATAGACGGTCCATGTAGATTTCTCCGGCTCTGTAACCGGGGCGATCATTATATTTTTACCCCATAGGTATTGATTTCCTATTGAATACACTTCCGAATCATCAGGAAAATCCATAAAGAGAGGTCTCATGAAAGTACCGTCGTTAAATGCCACATCTGCAGCAAGGCTATAATTATAGGGAAGCAGCTTATATCGGAGACGAATTGCGTCTGCTATTGCCTCGTAATGCGGTTCTCCGACTTCTCCGAATCGCCATATTTCACGAGGAAGGACTGTGCCGTGAGATCGCATCATGGGAGTGAAAGCGCCGAATTGAGCCCATCTGACATAGAGATCCTTATATTCATCTTTCATTTTATTGTCTTCTGTCACCCAGTCCCAGGCAAAAAAACCTCCTATGTCGCTATTCCAGTTTGGAATTCCCATAATAGTATAATTTAGGGCTGCCGGAATCTGATTGGCAAGCACATCCCATCTTGACACTACATCTCCGCTCCATGTATTTGAACCGTAACGTTGTTGTCCTATATGGCCTGATCTGGTCAATAAAACAATACGTTTGTCTTTATTTTGAGCTCTTTGATGTTCGGAAATTCCTTTATTGTGCATTAGTGAATAAGCGTTTTTAACCATGCGGTATAATCCTTTGTCAGTCATTGCATTGAAATCAGACTCTTTCACTTCGATATGGTCCGGTTCCGTTGAATCGAGCCACCATCCGTCATTCCCTATATATGAAAAAATTCCCTTGTTGAGATTATCCCAATAGATGTCTCTTGCTTCATCACTGAACACGTCATAAGGATGTGCTCCGCTTTCCGGAGGCCATGTATATAAGGGCAAAAGATGTCCTAATGAATCCAAATGCTGATATTGTGGTGTTTTAGGGCCGAACCCTGGCCAGGTAACTATCAATAACTTTCCGTTCATATCGTGGATATCCTTCACCCATTTCTGAGGATCAGGATATCTTGTGGCATCAAATTTCTGAGCGTTCCAGAGACTGTCGGTGCCGTTATATTCTGGCCAGTATCGCCAGTCTTGAATCATGACATCAATTGGGATTCCTCGTTTTCGGTATTCTGATAATACGTCAACCACTTCCTGCTGGGTTTCATAGCGTTCCTTGCTTTGAAAATATCCGAGCGCCCATAGCGGTAAAAGAGGGGAATGACCGCTAAGATCTCTTACTCCGGCGATTATGTCGTCACTGTTGTCTCCTGCTAAGAAATAATAATCGGAAGCATCTCCTAACTGAGAAAATTCAAGCACCTGATTATTGTCAGTGAAATCCTGGATGGAATAATTGTCGCTATATACCGCATAACCCTTTGAAGGTGAAATGAAATAGGGAGAATAGGTAAACATATTTTCATTTTGAAGGTGATGTTTTGAATTGCGCCTGTTAAATTTTCCATCCATCACTTGTCCCACTCCATATATGGGTTCGTTTTCATCCAAAAGAAAAGAGGTGCGAACGTTGTATGTCTTCACTGAATCAAATGCAACCGGAGTAAAGGATGTCACACTTTCTTCCAACAGTTTTTTACCATCCGGTTTTGAAAAGCTCACATATCCCTTTGCCGGATCAACTGAAACATTCAGATATTCAGAACTTAATACCTTTAAATCACCCTTTTGGTCAATTCTAACATCTGTATTCTCCGGAGTTTTTATAACGACAAGACTCTCTATATCGGGTTTTTGTCCGGCGGGATATTTAAGCACTCTTACTATTTTGGGGGAATAAAAAGTCACTTCTATATTCATCCCTCTTGAATTAAGCTCAAGATCGGGTTTTGATGTTGCATTCAGATTCAAGCATGTGAATAAAGAAAACAAGGCTAAAAAAGGTAGTTTTATTCTATTCATAAGTTTCATTTTTATTTTTGGCAAAGGTAAAAAAAATGTATTCAAAATTCAATTAACTTTTCATTTTCATAGCGTTAAAATGTGACTCCAATTGTGAACAGATATAATTTCACGTCAGGGAAATTATCTGTAATTGCCTTTGCCGCGGAAGCCAATGTGGTGCCTGTTGTGCAAACATCGTCAACGAGCATCAAACTCTGTCTCCCAAGGTCTATGTTCTTTCTTATTGAAAACAGATTTTTGGCGTTCTCTAAACGCTGTGCCTGAGTCAAGGAGGTTTGACTTTTTCTTTCACGCGTCATCTTCAATGCATTTAAAACCGGAATACCTGAAGTTTTAGAAATTCCTTCTGCAATATGGTCGGTTTGATTGAATCCTCTTTTTGCCTTTTTCCAAAAATGCATAGGCACAGGTATTATGCAATTGATATCGGAAAGAAAACCGGCTGAAAAAAGTTCTCGTCCGGCAATTTCGCCCAACAGATTTCCGATAGAGGAAAATCCGCGGTATTTCATGTCTTGAATAAGCTGTGCCAATGAAGAGTCTCGCGAATAAAAGAAATGGCCGGTGGCAGCTTCAAAAGGAAATTGTCCGGCAAATCGTTGCTCCATAGGGTTCCTTGGTTCTCTATGGTAGCCTGTTCTTGGAAGATGTTCGATACAATGAGTGCAAAGAAATTTCTCATGAGAGGCCAAAGGGCTTTCACATATGTGGCAATGAGCCGGGAAAAAGAAATTAATTATGTCGTTTCCCCATTGTTTCATTCTTCGCCTTTTTGTTTCTCTTTCATAATTCTGACACCGCGGTTTGCTTGTTGGCCGGTGAATCCCCGTCCTATAAGGAATGTAAACAGTTTTCTTCTGTTTTCATAACCCTCTTCGCCGCATAGATCTAAATTTCGGGATTTTGAAATCGCCGATTTCATCAATGCATTTGTCCAGTCTTCTTCATCCACTTCAGATAGGGCTTCATTAATTTCAGATGAAGAAATTTTTTTTAATGCTAAGGCAGCTTTTATTTTCTTTGGTCCCCAATAAGAAAACCGGGCTTTATCGCGTGCAAATGCTTTGGCAAATCGGCTGTTATCGATAAATCTTTCCTCTTTCAGATAATTTATAATTTCTGTTCTCTCTCCGGAAGATAATCCGAGTTTATAAAGTTTATCGGAAACATCCGCCTCGCATTGTTCCGAACGCGAACAAAGGCTCGCCATTTTTAATTTGGCTTCTTCGGCAGTAACGTGTTTCTTTTTAAGAGCCATCAGTTTATGCTACATTTTATAAATCTTTTTTTGCCGAAAGAATCTAAAACCACATTTATGTTTTTAAATCCTTTTTCTTCCAGCATTTCTTTAAGCTCTCGGGAATGTCGAGGATTTATCTCAAGATAGAGAGAGCCGTCGGCGTTTAAAGAGGATTTGGCAATTTCCGCTATTCTTTCATAAAATGACAAAGGATTTTTGTCTGAAACAAAAATTGCCTCTGCAGGTTCGTAGTTTAAAACATTTTTATCCATATCCTTTCCTTCCGATTTATCCACGTATGGAGGATTGGATACTATAATATCAAATTTATCTTCCGGAATCCATTTGAAAATATCATCTTTCACAAAATTTATCTTTGCTTTTAAATCCGATGCATTTTCTTCAGCTACCTCTATAGCTTTTTGAGAGATGTCGAGAGCCGTTACATCCGGAAATTTCAGATTTCTTTTCAATGCTATGGCGATGCAACCAGAGCCTGTGCATAAATCCAGAACTTTTAAATCCTCTTTATCTTCATTTTCTTTTATGATGATATCCGTGAGTTCATCTGTTTCCGGTCGGGGAATGAGAACTCCCGGTTTTATCTTAAGGTTCATGCCGTGAAAACGGGCTTCTCCCGTGATGTATTGAATGGGCTCGAATTTAATTAGTCGTTGCAAAATTTTTTGAATCTGATTTTTGATGAAAGGGGAAAGTTCATCCTCTCCGTGAATAAGCATTTCGGTGAGATTCCATCCTTTAAGGTGATGGAAAATAAGGCGGATGATGGCTTCCGTTTCTCCCTTGCCATAGAGGGGAGTAAGTGTATCGCGCAACTCTTTTAAAGTCTCTTTCATATTAGGGCCGCTTTCATGAAATTTATTAATCCGCAGTCATATCCCTTTGAGGAAATTGGCTTTATTCGCGGTTTATTTCAGTAACTTGTTTATAGGCAAAGTTAAAAAGAAAACACTTATTTACAAAAAAACAGAGAGCCGGGCTCTCTGTAAAAATTGTAGTTAATTTTTTTGATTTTTATATTGTGGTAATAGTGGCACCGGATATTTTTCAAATAGGGTTTTTACGGCTTCTGCAATCCCTGTGAGATTTCTGAATTGAGAATCCCCGTTTTCGAGAATAGTGGCAACCGAGGAAGAGAAGAGAGCCAGTTTCGATTGAATATTCACAATATCCATTGTCAGGACTCCCTCTTTATAGATACCTGTAACTACTTGAGCATTAGGATTCCAATAATAGGAACGAGGATACATGAAGAATGGTGTGTAAGGCGGAACAGGACCGGGGCCTCCATAGGGGAACCAGTTCATTGGTCCGGGAGGCGGACCCATTGGTGCCGGGGGTGGAGGAGGTGCCAAAGCGCCTATCGGTTCTGTATAAACTTCATTCTTCACTGTTAATCCGATATTAATCACAATCGGAGAGGAGGGATCTTCAACATACCCCCGTTCCACCATCTGTTCTCTGATGGCCGCTGCGATATTATAATAAGTCACCATCTCCATGCCGGGAGGTAGTTTTCCCTCGCCGGGCGTTATAATTCTGAAGGTGTGGAAATCAGCAAGATTTGCGTTGTTATAAACCTCTGAATTCACAAGAGAGAAAGTGCTGCATGAGGTCATTGATAATGTGATTCCTGCAGTCAGAGCTAATAATGTTTTCCTTATTTTCATAATCCTTGAGTTGTTCGGTTATGGTTTTTACTTTGTTTTATAAACAAATAAATAGGGGGATATGGTTCACTCCAATGTATATTCTATTTTGTAAAAATTGAAAAATTATCTATTTTTGAAAAAATTTTTATAAACATGAAAAAAAGATATTATTTCATTTTAGGCCTGGCTGCTCTTTGCATGACAGCTTGCGGTGGTAAGACAGAATCGGAATCCGATTCAGAAACATCTGAAGTTGAAGAAAACGTTGAGATTATTGATCCTTATAAGGAAACTTCAGAAGATTTGTCTAATCCGGGTGAAGAAATTTCAGCAACAGAAATTGAATCGGAAGAATCAACAGATACTTCTGTTGCCTCAAATTCAGGGAAAATTGATGAATACCTTGGCGACCTCGATAAATTGGTGAAAGAGTGCAGCGGCTATATTTCACAATTGAAATCAGGCAAAATCGACGCTTCAAAGGTTATGACCGTTGTTGACAAGGCTCAATCCTTAAAAGCGAATCTTGAGAGTATGAAAGATGAGATGAGCGCAGCCCAATTGAGCAAGCTTTCAGGTCTTGTCAGCAAATTGTCTTCTGTTTCTTCTTCCATATCCAATATAGATGCAAAGGAAATAATGAATGAGGCAACAGAAGCTGTCAAAGAGAAAGCAACTGAAAAAGTGAAAGAAAAAACTGAGGTCGCAAAAGAGAAAGCCACGGAATTGGTAAAAAAAATTCCGGGTCTTAATTGATAATTGGATTTGGAAAATTTCTTATAATTAGAATATAAAGAAAAGGCGAGTCAATTGATTTTGGCTCGCCTCTTTTAAAATATTCATCTGAGGACGTCTGTTTAGGAAACTACCTTAAATTTCGGATCGTTTTTAAGCAGCCATTGTGCTATCTGCACTGCATTAAGAGCCGCACCCTTCTTGATCTGGTCTCCCACTGTCCAGAAACTGATTCCACAAGGATCCGTAAGATCTTTTCTGAGTCTTCCGACATAGACAGGATCCTTTCCCGAGATATGAAGCGGCATGGGATATTCCTTTTCATCAGGATTATCCTTTAACACTATACCCTGAGCATTCTCCAATGCCTTTTTTACGTCTGATAGTTCGAGAGGTTTTTCAGTTTCAAGCCATATTGCTTCACTATGGGCCCTTAAGACCGGAACTCTCACGCAAGTCGCGCTCACTTTGATTTTTTCGGAATGCATGATCTTGCGTGTCTCGTTATACATTTTCATCTCCTCTTTAGTGTAGCCGTTGTCGGTGAAAACATCCACATGAGGAATGAGATTGAACGCCAGTTGATGTGCAAATTTTTCTATTGTAGGTTCCTTCCCTTCATGAATTTCGCCATGTTGCCTGATAAGCTCCTCCATAGCTGCAGCCCCGGCCCCGCTGGCGGCCTGATAAGTGGCTACATGCACTCTGACGATGGGAGAGAGGTCGTTGATCGGTTTAAGCGCCACCACCATCTGTATTGTGGTGCAATTTGGGTTGCCGATTATATTGCGAGGCCTGTCTAAGGCATCCTGAGCATTGACTTCCGGCACTACCAATGGCACATCATTATCCATGCGGAAAGCGCTGCTGTTGTCGATCATCACTGTGCCGTGTTTGGTGATGGTTTCGGCATATTCTTTCGAAGTCGAAGCCCCGGCTGATGTGAAAGCTATGTCAACACCTGAGAAATCAGAATCATGGCTTAGAAGCTCCACTTCAATTTCCCGGCCCCTAAATTTATATTTTTTCCCTGCGCTTCTTTTTGAACCGAAAAGGCGAAGTGATGTGACAGGGAAATTCTGTTCATCTATAACCCGGAGCAATTCCTGGCCCACTGCGCCGCTTGCTCCTACAATAGCTATATTCATAACTCTTGGAGTTTCTTATTGTTTTCCGGAAGTTGAAACCGCGCGGTTGATTTTCTTGACGAGCCCTTGCAATACATTGCCCGGACCAAGTTCTATAAATTCATCAGCGCCGTCAGCAATCATTGCCTCTACATCCTGAGTCCATTTCACCGGGGCTGTGAGTTGTTTGATGAGGTTTTCCTTTATCTCTTTAGGATCTGTGTGAGGTTTTGCATCTACATTCTGATACACCGGGCATATCGGTTCCTTGATTTCGGCTGCCTCTATTGCTTCTGTGAGTTCCTCCTGGGCAGGCATCATCAAAGGACTATGGAATGCACCTCCCACTTTTAGTTTCATGGCTCTTTTTGCACCGGCGGCGAGGAGCTTCTCACAAGCCTCGTCTATACCCTCGTGTGTGCCGGAGATTACGAGCTGACCGGGACAATTGTAATTTGCCGGAGCAACCACATGGTCTATGCTCTCACAAATTTCTTCAACTTTTTCATTAGGAAGGGCTATCACGGCTGCCATTGTGGAAGGATTTGCCTCGCATGCTTTCTGCATGGCCTGGGCTCGTTTAGCCACAAGTCTAAGCCCGTCTTCAAAAGAGAGGGCTCCGGCTGCCACGAGCGCTGAAAATTCTCCTAAGCTATGTCCGGCAACCATGTCGGGCTTGAAGTCGTCGCCCAGACTCTTTGCCAATATAACGCTATGAAGGAATATGGCCGGCTGGGTAACCTTTGTTTGTTTCAGGTCTTCCTCTGTGCCTTCAAACATAAGGTCGGTTATTCTGAAACCTAAAATATCATTTGCCTTCTCAAACAATTTTTTTGCTTCTTCATTATTGTCATAGAGGTCTTTACCCATCCCTACGAATTGGGCGCCTTGACCCGGAAAAATGTATGCTCTTTTCATATCTGTTGGATTTATTTCTGCAAAATTACCCATTTTTATTCATATAATTGTATAATTGAATTATCTTTGCAGACCTTAATAAAGAAGAAACCCTTTCCATCATGTATGATTATATATCTCTGCGGATTGACGCTAAGCCCTGTAATGAAATAATCACAGACCTCCTTGCCGATGCTTTGGCAGAAATAGACTATGAAACTTTCCAGCCCGACGATTCAGGTCTGATGGCATATATCCGCAAAGACTTGTTTTCCATCAATAAAGTGGAAGAGGCGTTGAAGGATTTCCCCATGAAAGCTGATTTTAAATTCTCATGGGAAACTATTGTGGGTGAAGACTGGAATAAGGAATGGGAACAGAATTATTTCAAACCTATCAATATAGAAGATAAGGTTGTGGTAAGGTCATCTTTCCATAACGATGCTCCGCAACTGCCGATAGAGATTTTGATAGACCCGAAGATGGCGTTCGGCACAGGCCATCATTCCACCACAGCGGGGATGGTAAGCCTTATTCTTGACCTTGATTTGAAAGGGAAGTCTGTAATTGACATGGGCACAGGCACCGGAATCCTTGCCATTCTTTGTAAGAAATTGGGAGCCTCTGAAGTGACGGCAATAGAAATTGATCCCTTTGCATTGGAAAATGCAGAGGAAAACGGCCTCTTGAATAATGTAAAAATAGATTGGAGGGTGGGGGATGTAAAAAGTCTTGTAGAATTGAAACCGGCCGATTGTTTTCTTGCCAATATCAATTTAAACGTTATTTTGGCAGATCTGTCGAAATATGTAGAAAAACTCAAAACAGGGGGCAAGATGCTCTTGAGCGGGTTTTATGAGAAAGACCTCCCTCAAATTGAGAAATCAGCGATTCAATATGAACTTAAAACGCTGAAAATCAAAATTGATAAAGATTGGGTGGCAATGTTGCTTGAGAAGTTGTAAACTAAGAATAACCGATATTATTGCGAGTTTAACTTTTTTTAAAAACAATATTTTTGGTTTTGGCGAAAAAATTGAATAATTTTGTGAGCCGAAAAGTAAAAGACAATTAATTAACAAATCAAATTTAACAACAACATATAAAACATCCTGCCTATAGAGAGAACTTTACGCAACAAACTAACAAAAGGATGGCAAAAAAAACAAAACTGACCGATGAGCAATTGGTCAAATCTTACGCAGAAGGTAACAACGAGGCGTTTGACACACTGTTGAAAAGACATCAGGAGAGAATTTTCAATTACATCTTAAGGATTATCAAAAACGAGGATATCGCTAATGATATTTTCCAGGAAACCTTTGTAAAGGCAATCCTGACGATCAAGCAGGGACGTTACACCGAAAACGGAAAATTCCCCGCTTGGATATCCAGAATCGCTCATAATCTCATAATCGACTATTTCCGTCAGGAAAAGTCGGAAAACCATCAGAGTGCAGATCTTGAAGAGATAGATGTTTTAAACCGTAAAGAACTCTGTGAGGAGACCATTGAAGATATCCTTATCTCTGATCAGATTAGGGAAGACGTGAGATATCTTATTAAGGAGCTCCCCGAATTGCAGCGCCAGGTGCTGAATATGCGCTATTATCAGAATCTTTCTTTCAAGGAAATAGCTGAAATCACAGGCGTGAGCATAAACACTGCTCTTGGCCGCATGAGATATGCTATTCTAAATCTTAGAAGAATAGCAAGTGAAAAGGAGATAGTTTTGACTGTCTGATAAGTTTTCACGGCAAATAAGAAAAAAATCCGAGAAAAGCAAATTTAGCAAAGCTTTTTTACTCCGAAAGGTAATAAATTAAGGAGGGTCTTCGTTATAAATTTGTAAGCTACCAAACAAATTTATCATGAATTGACCTTCTAATTTTATTGCCTATGGTGAATGATTACTCATCGATAATATGTGGAGATGAAGGCTCCCGAGCAAAGAGATCGCCAAGGGAAAGCTCCATTAACTTAATAAAACAATTCGCAAGGGCATATATGTCGGTGCCCGGTTCCGAACTATTATATATATTGGCCAACTAAACCGTTATAAAAAAGCGGAAATAGGCCGAAAATTTTGTCAGGATTGAAATTCTGACTAATTTTGCAATTGCAAGCGATAGGATTTGCTTGCAAATGAAACCGTGTGATGGGAAATTTGTAAAAACTTATTTTGAGTAACACAAAAAACAATGAAAAAATTTGAATTAAAGGCAGAGGCTCGTCCCGTTGTAGGCAAGAAGTCTCTCAGAGCCCTCAGAGCAGAAGGTAAAATCCCTGCAGTGTTGAATGGTGGTAAAATCGTTGATTTGCCTTATAACGAACCATTGAAAGAGGGTGAAAGAATCGTTGAGATCGATGTAGTGAAAGATGCTAAAGGAAGAAAGGTTCAGGATAAGAATCTGAAAAAGAACCGTGGCATCATCACAACTGATATCGCAGTGAAAGAGGAAGATGTAAGAAAGCTTATCTACACTCCCGATATTTTTGAAATAGACATGGAGCTTAACGGAGAAACTCGTAAAGCAGTTATGAAAGACCTCCAGTTCCAGCCTGTTAAAGACAATGTATTGCATATTGATTTTCTTGAGGTAGGTCCTGAGAAACCAATCGTAATGGAAGTGCCTGTTAAGATTGAAGGTCACGCAGAAGGTGTTAAAGCCGGTGGTAAATTGCAGCTCTCCATGCGTAAACTTAAAGTGAAAGCTATCTACGACCAGATTCCTGAAAGATTGGTGATCAATGTAGACCATCTCGGACTTGGCAAGAGTATAGCAGTTGGTGATCTGCATTTCGAAGGTCTTGAGCTTATCAATGCTAAGAATGCAGTGGTATGTGCCGTACAGCTCACAAGAGCAGCTCGTGGTGCCGCAGCCAAAGCAGAAGCATAATTACATTAAAAGGCTCGCTCAGGAGGAGAAAGCTTCGCAGCCAAAGCTGAAGCATAATTTCATTAAAAGACTCGCTCAGGAGGAGAAAGCTTCGGAGAAGCATAATTTCGTTAAAAGACTCGCTCAGGAGGAGAACGCTTCGGAGAAGCATAATTACATTAAAAGGCTCGCTCAGGAGGAGAACGCTTCGGAGAAGCATAATTACATTAAAAGGCTCGCTCAGGAGGAGAAAGCTTCGCAGCCAAA
>JAFLTV010000011.1:0-39180 GCA_022509105.1 Muribaculaceae bacterium
TTAACATTCATTTTAACATTTTTCATGCACCGGCTTTTTCCGCTGAGCCCAAATTGTCTGTTTGTTGAAAAGATAGCAAAAAATTATCCCCTCCCCGGAAGTACCGGAAGGGGATAAACTGGCTAATTATTGGAGCGGTGGGCTCCTTTCGTTACACCCTCCGCAAAAGCGAGGTCCGATGTTTCTCAACCGGCCAACCACGCATCACAAAATTACAAAAATATTTTTAATTTACCTAACAATTTTATCTTGACTGCAAAATTTTGCAGTCAATTTAACTCAAATTGTCGGCTTGTGCCATACCTTCTATTACTTCCCCATAGGTTACAATAAGGCCATTAAGTTCTATTACATCTGTCAGCGCCACGGTCGCCGGTTCAAACTATCAAAACCAACGAGGCAATTCCACCTCTTTTCCGGACTCACAGTGTTGAAACTTGAATATACCTCTATTATGGTGGTATAAACTACCAGGAGTGGTATATTTACTTAACTTTTAAAACTGACCTCATTTTTATAATAAAATTCTTCAATTTTAGTTTTATTATATATGAAATAATTGCTAACTTAGCAATCAAATTTCTAATATATGAAAATATGGGAAATAATTCCAGACATACTCTATAGCGTTCAATACGATAATCAGGAAGATGATGAATACAATCGCATCTTTGAAGAATTGCAAGATTTTCAGACGGTTTTGAGCTTCTTCAATGAACATAACCTTAAAATAAATGATTACTATGTAGAAGCCACTGGAATTCCTCGAACTGATAAGGAGGCTTATGCCAATAAAATAGTTCAGGAAGCTCTTAATTTGGAAGATAAGTTTGAATCATTAATAGAAAATGTGGAAAGGGGGGCAACCCCTGATTTTCATTCTGAATTTAAATGGCTGGAAGGAACAATGCTACAACCCATAGCAGGCTTGAAATGGGGTGCAATAGATTCCTCTTCTATGATTAGAATTTATGCGGCAGAAATAGAAAGCAATTGCATGATAATCGTTTATGGCGGAATCAAAATCAGACATCAACTTAGCGAATCTCCTTTATTAGAAGATGCAAAAAGGAAGGTAGACAACTTAATTTCCTATTTGATGAAAAATAACATCTTAACAAGGGAAGATTTAAAATTAATAGCAGAACGATAAAAATGGATACACTAAAAGATAAAATTAAAAAAATTTCTCATCCCGCTACTCAGGAGATGAAAAATAAACGAGCAAAAAGAAAACAGGATAGAGAATTAATCTCTGTGTCAACAGCTATCGCTGCAAAAGTTTCTAGAGCCATGCGTCTTAAAGAAATGAAAAATACAGAACTGGCTACGGCTTTAGGAGTGGCACCCGGGAATATCACTCGTTATCTTTCCGGTAAAGTTAATTTTGAGCTGAAAACACTAATAGCAATAGAAAAAGTTCTTGAAATATCACTTATTAATAAAGATTTCTTATCGGAAAATCAAATACATAAACCTACTGTAAAAGTCTTGGTGATAGAATCTTCTTTTAGACCAAAAGAAATTGATTGGAAAAATCCATTCGAAGTAACAAGTGATATAACTGATTCAGGATATAAAGAACCAGCAGATTTAAAAACCCATTTAGATTATTACGAGCATGAATAATGTTCTTTTTAGATTAGTAGGAGGCGAGCTTCTTCAATTTGCTGTATTTGAGAACGAATTGCCACAAGGTTTTAACGAGACTTCAATTAAAACAAATGTGAAATTCTTTTATAATGGAAATATAAGAGTCCTTAAGTGTGTAACGGAAGGTCTCTATTCTCATAAAGAGAAAACATTTGCCAAGATTTCAAATGCTATGTATTTTGAAATAGAAGAAGAAACTGTAAAAAAATTAAGTATAGATAAAAAAATTTCAGTACCACAAGAAATTTTGTCTTACTTTGCTTCTTTGACCTATGGATCTTTAAGAGGAATGTGTACTCTTAAAGGGGACGAATTCAAGGTGCCACTTCCAATTTTACCACCGGTTAATTTTAATGAAATTATTAAAGAGGCATCTATTTTTGATATAGCATCTTAATAAAAGAAGATGAGTTTGGCTTATGGCGAAGTATCTGTAATTGAATTCGAGGGATGAGTTTTTCAATTTTACAAGTGACCTCTAGCTTCAAACCATCAGGCTTGATTTATGAATGAACTTCTAACAATACAAAATAAAATATTTACCCTAAGGGGAAAGCAAATCATGTTTGATAAAGACTTGGCAGCCATATATGGAGAAGAAACTAAGGCTCTTAATCGAGCGGTTAAAAGAAATATTGGTCGGCTCCCAGAAGATTTTATGTTCCAATTAACAAAAGATGAATTTGAATCTTTAAGATTCCATTTTGGCACCTCAAAAGGTAGAGGAGGGTTACGTTATCTTCCCTATCATTCACCGAACAAGGAGTGCTATGTTGTCAAACGTATTAAATAGTGAAACCGCTATCCAAATTAATATAGGTATTATACGTGCTTTTGTTGAAGTGAGAAAAATGCTTGCAGAACCTTCAACAGATAAATTTGGGGTTTTAGAAGATCTAATCAAGAGATTGGAAGATTATATGGAAGAAATTCTTTCGGATCAGAATGATATCAACGAAGAAACGAGTCTCCAAATAGATGCCATTTATAAAGCCCTTGAAAATCTTCAGGAAGAAGCCAAGAAGAAAACGGATATCCCAAGAATTGGCTTTAAAACCGATGAGTAAGAAATTTAAATAGTTCAAACATTACTAATAAATTTTAATAGAGTCATCTGTTTTATTGCCCCCACATAATTTAAAATCTTTAATTTAAATGTCAAAACCAACAATACAATTTGTCTTTAGGGAAAATTCAAATGGCAGTAGAATTGCAATTGAAAGTGAAGATTTTTTTGAATGTACATGCGAATTAACTCAAAGATGGGATACTCCTGAAAAAGAAAGATTTCACGAAGAACGAATTGCTATTGAAAATAACAAGGTGACATATCTATGCGGTGGTTGTTTAAATCCAGTTGTGATAAGAGGTGGTGGAAGTAATTTTAGGTTACATTTTAAACATAAACACACACCTCCTTCAAATTGTATATTTGAAGATAGCTTTCAGCTAACAGAAGAAGAAATAAGAGAACGGAAATATCATGGATTACAAGAAAGCTCTCTTCATGAAAGATTAAAATTATTTATTGCTAAAATACTTGAGAAAAAAGGATATCAAACTGAAGTTGAGAAAACACTGACAATAAATAAAAATCAACGTAGAAGACCAGATGTCTTGTGTAAAGACCTAAGGACAGATAGAAATCTAGTTTTTGAAATACAAATGTCTACAACCTTCCTTCATGTGATAGTTGATAGAATGAAAGATTATTTTTCTATTGGATATCATGTTATTTGGATCTTTAACGAATTTCAACCTGACTTATACACAACTAAAGATACATATCAATTTCAAAATAATAATATTTTTATTTTAGATGAAGAAATGATTACTTTGTCTTCTCAAAACAATGAACTTTATTTAAAATGTGTATATTTAACCTATTATGATTCAGACAAAATAAGCCCAGGAACAAAATGGGAAGAAAAGATAATTACAATGAATGATTTAACATTCGATTGTACGAAGGGAGTCTATTACTTTGATTCAAAAGCAAATAGAATCGAAATTGAAGATAAACTAAGAGAACGAGAAGAATTAAAACAAAAGGGTAAAGAAGTATTTGATAAATTAAAATCTCTTATTCCAATAGATAAACAGGAATTTTATTTCCTAAAGATGATGTATGAATCAAGCCCGGAATCAGTTTCAATTATTGAAGAAATTATAGAAGATACAATAGGAAAAAGGATTGATAAAGATAATATTTTTGTGTTTTTTCAGTGGCTAGAAATTCTAAACCAATTAAATTATGCTGAGAAATATAAATTTTTAAAAGCAAAAATAAAAGATGTATTACGTTATGACCCTGATATAAAATCACAATATTTTTGGGGAGGTGAAATTTTCAAAATTCTTAATCATCCTGATATCATAGGAGATCCATTTTATTTGTACTCACTATATCATTTAGGATACATTCCAGATGAGGATGAAGCTATTATTATAGAGAAAAAAGTACGTGATATATACCGTAAGATTAAATCTGAACCAAATAACGTAACTGAGTTTGGTGTGTCTCTGAATCACTTTTATCTTTTATCAATTGCCAAACATTCTAAACTTCGACATGAAAATCAAAATTTGCTAGAACTTTATTATGAAAACTTTCCTTTTATTGCCTGTATTGTTGCAATTACCACAAAACAATTTATTGAATTAAATTACAATAATTTATGTGAATTCTATAATCATGTTATTAATAATTATAAGAGATTTTGTAAAATATTTATTCGGGTAATTGATAATTCGAATATAAAAGAAAAAGATTTGATTAGTAAAAAAGGCTTAAATCATTACCAGAGAATAAAATTATTAAGTAAAAATCAAATTATTCCTACAAATATGGATAAATTAATGTCCATTATAATACCTAAGAATTGGAATAAAAATATTTAATTAGGTGAGGTGTATGAAAGAAACATTAATCCAACGTTGAAAAAGATTGATGATATGAAAATATATTCAAGATAATCTTTTTGGTAAAGCTGGAACTCCGGAATGGGAGGAATACGAAAAGGGATGCAAAGAACATTTTCTTAAGAATGTGGATGTTCCTAACCTTTGGGAGAAACGTCATGAATATCTAAATATGGCGGAGAATTCAATTACTGACAATTCCAAGTTTGAAGCCTATATGAATAAATGTTATGATATCCACCGAGAATTGCTTCACCGGGAGAGAATGGAATTTGAAAATAGAAATCGACCATATGTCTTAAATATCAGTTCTAAATGTGAACTAATAGAAGAAGCCAAAGAGCAAGTGAAGAATATAGGGAAAGAAAAGATTGATGTCGAAATGGGTAAACTCGGTATAATAGGCTCCTATTACCCGACCAAAATGGACTTATATAAATACTTAATCCGACTTGCCTTCTTTGATATATACCATTTATTATAAGCATAATAGTAATTGGTTCACAACTGGATTATCCAAAATTCTTTGTTTTTTCTGTAGTTAATTTATGTGGCTTAGGAGGCATATTTTGTTTGTTCTTTTTGATGATGATGGCGATGTGGACAGTTGTTTCCGTTGAAACCAAGAAATTTCATAAAGAGACATCTCAAGAAGGACGAAACAAATATTATACCCAGAAAAAATTTGAAAGTGAATTCGGTTTTTCCTTACCGAATTTTGATGTAGTAGATTTCGAATGGTATGATATGGGTCCCGATTATGAAATAACCGTTAAAGTTATTCCCTCAGAACCTGTAGATTCTACTTATCTTATGCAACAGGTTAAATTGAATAAAAATGATTTAGACTCCATTTCGTTCAAAAACGGCAAGTTCTATGGGTATAAGGATGGAAGATATGATTGCAGTATTACCTATTTACCACAAGATACTCTTTTAATTAAGTACGGAACTTATTAATTTTGGATTTATCTTGTCTTTATTTATCCTACAGATTTAAATATGAAGAAAACAATGAATAAAAACATCTTGATATGGTCCGTCATTTTTTATAAGACAAGGAATTATTTCAGAAAATGGTGTGATATCGGGTTCAGAAAATCACAAGAATTTTTGTTTTGGTTTAAAAGAATCGGATGGAATTATATTGTAGCTTCTGTAATTATGTATGTCATAGTTCCATTAATCCTATACGGATTATTGGTATGGGGAATATACAAATCTTTAATGAATTCAGTTAAAATCAAGAAATTAATAGAGGAAGACAAATGAATAAATTTTATTAAATTTGCGAAAGGAATAATATCATGAAATTGATAGAACTTAATCTGGAGAAGATTTATGAACTTTGCCGTAAATATAAGGTAAAGACTCTTTCTGTGTTCGGTTCTATCCTCACTGACCGTTTCAACGAGGAGAGTGATGTTGATCTACTCGTAAATTTTCTACCCTATAATCGTGATAGTCTTGAATTTGACTATGTAAGAAATTATTTTGACTTAAGGGATTCCTTGGAGAGTCTTTTCGGAAGAAAGGTTGACCTAATAGAAGATGGAGACCACCTAAACCCGTTATTCAGAAAATTTGTATACGCCAAAAAGAGATTAATCTATGGATGAAAGAATTCAAGTTTGGCTATTGGATATAAAAAGAGCCATAGAAGAAGTAGAGTCTTTCTTTGAAAATTATCCTATGGATTATACTATTTTTGAAAAAGACTTCCTAAGAAGAAGTGCGGTTGAAAGAAAGGCAGAGATTATGGGAGAGGCAATAAACCGAATTTTTAAAGTCGATCCCGAATTCCCAATACCTCAAGGAAAAGAAGTAATCAAAACGAGGAATAGGATAATTCATGCCTATGATTCAGTTCAACCTGATTTCCTTTGGGGATTAGTTATGAAACATATTCCGGAACTAAAAAAAGATATTGAAAGACTAATTCAGGAAGAACTGGGAAAAGGAAATATAGACCCCGACATAATACAATAAATGTTTAATACCTAAAGAAATAAAAGCAACCTCCATTTCAAAATTTTGTTAATCTTATAAATCATATTTTGCATGTAGATAGATTGATGGAGGAAGTTTTTTGATAAGTCATGCCGTCTTGTTCCATCACAGCATACATTTCATGTGGAGTACCTTGTAAATATACCTTAACTTTGTAATCAAACTCATCTATAATAAACTGCCGTTCCTTGGTTTCATTTGTGGATTTTTCCGACCTTGAAATGTTTCCTTGTGAAAAACAAGGAAAGCTCAATAAACAGATTGTGGTTTAAGAATTGCCTTGGATAAAGGCAATCCTTGTAAATTCTATTATTAATAGGCATTTTTTTCCTTTTCAATCGTTACCTTTACAGATGAAAAACCATGAGTGAGAAAAATTTGCAAAGGGAACTGCTTGAACAAAGGCGGCTGCTTCAGATTGAATATGAGGCCGAAAAAGCGGAATTCACAAAGATATCTGAACGGGAGGGAATCGAAAGATTGATGGCCCGTGGCAATGCTTGGCTTGATATCGTTCACGACCGCACTTTCTATAATTCCCTCAATCAGAGAGTTGTCGAGATTCATAGGCCCGCTCCGGAGGTGGATGAAGACCATAATTTTGAATACGGTAAACCTGTGGCATTCTTCACGATAGCTCCGGGGTTTAATGGCGGGATAAAAACCCTTTTCACAGGAGAAGTGAGTTTCGTAGACGGCGACAGGATGGTGGTGGTGATTCCTGAAAATGCAGATGTGCAGTCTTTGGCGGCTGCATCCGTGGCCGGAGTCATGCTTTCATATGATGAAACTTCTTACAGAGCCATGTTTGATGCCTTAGACTATATACTCAGAGCTAAAGGAAGACTTGGGGAACTGAGAGATCTGATTTATTCCCGAAGGTCTCCTGGCAGATTTTCACTCTCCCCTATGCGATTCCCCTATCTTAACCCGGATCAGGAAAAAGCAGTCAACAATGTGCTGGAAGCAAAGGATGTAGCAGTGGTGCACGGGCCTCCCGGCACCGGAAAAACCACAACATTAGTGGAGGCTATCTATGAAACCTTACGAAGGGAACCGCAGGTGATGGTCTGTGCCCAAAGCAATATGGCTGTTGACTGGATTTCTGAGAAATTAGTAGACAGAGGTGTAAATGTTTTGAGAATCGGCAATCCCTCGAGGGTTAACGATAAAATGCTTTCTTTCACGTATGAACGCCGCTTTGAGAGTCATCCTTTATATCCCGATTTATGGAGTGTCAGAAAAGCCGTCAGGCAGATTTATAAAGAGAAAGGACGCTCAGACTCATGGCACCAGAAGATCGAACGTCTCAAAAGCAGGGCTACTGAACTTGAGTTTAGAATCAATAACGATATTTTTAGCTCTGCACATGTCATAGCCTCGACTTTGGTGGGAAGTTCAAGCCGATTGCTGTCGGGAATGAAATTCTCAACCCTGTTTATTGATGAAGCGGCTCAAGCTCTGGAAGCTGCAACATGGATTCCCGTCAGAAGAGCCGGACGCATTATCCTCGCCGGTGATCATTGCCAGCTTCCTCCCACAGTCAAATCTTTCGAGGCTCTCAAAGGTGGTCTCGGGAAATCCCTTATGGAAAGGATTGTTGTTAACCATCCTGATGCCGTGACTTTGCTATCCACTCAATATCGCATGCATGAAGATATCATGGGATTTTCCAATCGCTGGTTTTATGGCTCTGCAATGAAAGCTGCTCCCGATGTGAGATATCGTGGAATTCTTGATTATGACACTCCGATTGAATGGATAGATACGGCCGGTTTTGCCGATACTTCAGAATCCGAGGAGAATGGACAAGATGAAAAATTTTCTTTTGCTGAGACGGTTACCAAAAATTCCGGGAAAGTGAATAAAGATGAAGCGTTATTGTCACTTATGACCTTGAAAGATTATGTCGATAGAATCGGAGTGGCCCGAATTCTTGAAGAAAGTCTCGACATCGGTCTCATTTCGCCTTACAGAGCACAGACAATATATCTTCGTCAATTAATACGCCGCATCCCTTTTTTCAAACCTCTGCGCAAGCTTATTTCAATAAACACCGTCGACGGCTTTCAAGGTCAGGAAAGAGATATCATCCTCATTTCAATGGTCAGGAGCAATGAAGACAGACGTATAGGATTCCTCAGTGATCTCAGGCGTATGAATGTGGCTATGACAAGAGCAAGGATGAAACTTATTATTGTCGGTGACTCAGCAACGCTCACCCATCATAAGTTTTACCGAGAATTATATGATTATATTTCCGGGCTCAGACTCTTCCCATTTATCTTTTTGCAAACCCATATTGACTTTTGACCGTTAAATATCTATAGGGAAACAAAAACAAAAACAAACATGAAAACATCTCTCCAAATAGAAGGAATTCAGTGTGACATCTTTACCTCTTCTTCCACTCGGAGGTTCACCTATATGATTTATCCGGAAGACGAGCTCCTGCCGGAAAATTGGCTTACTCAACAATCAAAGACTTACGACACAACAATCGTTATGATCTACCTGAAATCACCACAATGGGGTGATTATTTAACACCATGGCCGGAAGCGAGCGTTTTCAAGTCATCACCGCCATTTCAGGGGAAGGCCGAGGAATTTTTGAAGCTTCTTAAATCTGCAATAATACCACGAATAGAGTCCACGGATAACACAGATGGTCAGCCTGAACGAAACCTGATAGGAGTATCCCTTTCAGGACTATTTGCCTTCTGGCAATGGCATAATGACGACATTTTCAATTCAATCGGCTCTATTTCCGGGTCATTCTGGTATCCGGGTTTCATGGGTTGGTTTGAGGGTCATGACATCCCACCTAAATCCGGGAAAGCCATCTTTTTACTCGGAACAAAAGAACCTACATCCGGACCCAGACTCTTCCATAGCGTAGGAGAAGACACCCGAAATATTGTGGCCCGATTGAAAGAGAAAGGTATAAACTGCGAATTCAGATGGGTTGAAGGTAATCATGTTGGTGATCCGCTTTCACGAGCATCCGATGTCTTCAAATATATATATGTATAAAGACTGCCTATAATAAGGTTATTCAAAGAGTTAAATTTATTAGAGAGTAGCTTGTATCCTCTCCGGCAGGGAAATCGAAAGAAGAAAGAGCAAAGACAAGTCTTGCCCAATGGCAAATAGCCAAAAATCCGCGAGGAATTAGATAATTTTTTTGCAGAAATTAAAATAAAAAATTAATTTTGGAAAAGATTGGCAAATTATATTTTCATTTGAAAAGTTAATTTGCCGGAATCTTTTATAACTGTAAATAAAGTTATTAGCCAACTAACCATTGATATCATGAGTTTGAAAAACTCGTTTCTAAAGATTTTATTTTTATTAGCCATATTCAGCCCCGGGATAATGAAATCTGAGGAGCAAAATGAATATGTGGAGCATCCTCTTCCTGAGCAATGGCAGATGACACAACAATATTTCCAAACCATACCTGTGGAAGATGCCTGGTGGAAGACCTTCAATGACTCAACTTTGACTATTCTCATCAATATGGCTGTCACAAACAATTATAATGTGGCCTCAGCCATAAAGAGAATAGAAATGGCATCCAAACAGATAGGGATGGCAAAGTCCGGTTATTATCCCACTGTTGATGTGGCGGGAGGATGGACTGCTGAAAAAGATATGGCGGGAAAATCATCCTATTTCTCTCTTGGCGCCTCGATGAGTTGGGAAATAGATGTTTTCGGGAGAGTGAACGCCAATGTAAAAGAAAAAAAGGCAGCTTATAATGTTGCTCGCGCAGACTATGATGCCGTCATGGTCAGCCTTTGTGCCAATGTGGCAACAGCCTATATGCAATTGCGCACTTATCAAGAGGAACTGAGAGTGGCCTTGCAGCATATTGAATCGCAGAAATATGTATGTAAAATCACTAAAGCAAGGTTTGATGCGGATCTTGCAAGCATGCTCGATGTGACCCAGGCAAACGTTGTTTTATATGAAACTGAATCTACACTTCCAACATTGGAAGGAAACATCCGGACAATGAAAAACTCTCTTGCATTACTTGTGGGAGAATATCCGGGTAAAATTGATTCTCTCCTCGAAGAAGATGAGAGCTTCCCCTCCTATCAGCAGACTGTTGCCATCGGCGTGCCGGCAGAATTGCTTCGCAGACGTCCCGACATAGTGGAAGCCGAGATGACGCTTGCGGAATATGCAGCCGCCGTAGGAATCGCAAAGAAAGATTTCCTGCCGACACTCTCACTCACAGGAGATATCGGCACATCGGCTACCCGCTTTGACGGATTGTTCGGAAAGCATAGCCTTACCTATACGGTAGCTCCACAACTGAGTTGGACCGTGTTTGAAGGCTTCTCAAGAAATTATGCTCTTTCTGATGCAAAACTTCAGATGGAATCAGCCATAGATCAGTATAACCTCACAGTCATGACAGCTGTTGAGGAGGTAGACAATGCATTGGTTAATTATTCAACCTTGCTTAACGCCATCGAATTGCAGAAAAGAGTGGTTGCCGAGAGCAAAAAGAGTATGGAACTATCTTTCGAGCTCTACAGAAGCGGCCTGACAATGTTTACCAATGTGGTAGACGGCCAGATAAGCTGGCTCACCAACCAAAACACGCTTACAGAAATGCAGGGCGAGGCTCTGGCGGCCTTAGTAAAGATTTATCAGGCGTTAGGGGGAGGATGGCAATCAATGAAACAATGAAATGAATCTGAGAAACAATAAAGAAATTTGAAATCCGGATATATGAGATTTAGATTATTATTACTCAACATGGCTCTCCTTGGAGCGGGAATATTTGTTTCCTGCCATAAGGAAGAGAAAAAAGACTCGGAAATGATGGATGACCGTCCTGTTGAGGTGACGGAGGCAATTACCGATTCTGTGGTATTGTATAACACCTATCCGGGATATCTGAATGCAGAATATTATGCTGAGGTTGTGGGTCTTGTAAACGCCCGGATAATGTCGATGAACTATTCCTCGGGACAATATGTAAATAAAGGCCAGGTGTTGTTCACACTTGACCCAACCACCTACCGGGACGCTGTCACAAGAGCTGAAGCGACATTGAAATCAAACGAGAGCGCTCTTACCTATGCGAAATCACATTATGATGCCGTGATGAAAGCCTTGGAGGATAATGCAGTGTCAAAAATGGAAGTGTTGCAGGCAGAAAGCGATTTCCATCAGGCAGAGGCGAATGTCAACGACAGCAAGGCGGCTTTGCATCTTGCCCAGGTGAATCTGGGTTATTGCACGGTGACAGCGCCGATTTCAGGTTACATTACATCCAACACATTAAGTGTGGGAAATTATATTACCGGTGCAGATTCTCCCGTGAAACTTGCAGAGATATATGCCAACACACATCTATATGCTGTTTTTCAGGTGGAGGCAACCAATTATGACCAGATGACTTCCGGAAACAAAAGCATAGAGGAGACTTTATATAAGAATGTGCCGCTTGAGTTTAAGGAAACTTTACAAAACTCTTATACTGCCGACCTTTCCTATGTGGCTCCGTCAGTAGACCGTTCCACGGGAACCCTGCACCTTGAGGGAAAGGTTACAAATAAAGACAATGAATTAAAACCGGGAATGTATGTCACCATCAAGCTCCCCTATGGCGAGAATCCCAGGGCAACTTTGGTTAAGGACGCATCAATCGGAACCGACCAGCTCGGACGCTATATGTTTGTTTTGAATGATTCCAATATAGTGATGAAACGCCGGATTGAGGTCGGAGAGCTTTATCATGACTCATTGAGGGTCATCAATAAGGGCATAGAACCGGGTGAGAAATATATCACCAAAGCATTATTGACCGTCAGAGCCGGCGAGAAAGTCAAACCGGTGATGGGGAAATAGTTAAGGGTTAATATTACAGATAAAGAGAAAAAAGTGTTTTCAAAATTTTTCATAAACCGGCCAATCTTTGCGACAGTATTGGCATTATTGATGATCTTCGCCGGCATTCTGACGGTGAAGACGCTCCCGATCGGCCAGTATCCCGATAATATATCACCCCCTACCGTGTCTGTTTCGGCCTCATATCCTGGTGCAAATGCCGAGACAGTGGCCAAGGCTGTGGCTGTTCCTATCGAGGAGCACGTTAACGGTGTGGAAGGAATGTTGTATATGAGTTCCACCTGTGGCAGCGACGGAAGCTATAGCCTGACGGTCACATTTCATAATGACGTGAACCTTGACGAAGCGGCTGTGGAGGTGCAGAACCGGGTGTCACAGGCAAGTGCAGAAATCCCCTCGGTCGTAACAGAGGAGGGTATCAATGTAAGAAAGCAGAGCACAGACAACGTCCTCTTCATATCGTTAAGTTCTGACGATCCGCAACTTTACGACGCTTTGTATCTGACAAACTACGCACAGCTAAACATTACGGATGCTCTTTCTCGAGTGGAAGGAGTCGGAGCCGTGAATGCGTTTGGCGGTGGAGAATACAGTATGCGTGTATGGCTCGACCCGATGCGGATGAGAATAAGGAATATAACTCCCGATGAAGTAGCCGCGGCAATTGAGGCTCAGAATGTGGAAGTGTCACCGGGTTCCGTCGGGAATCCTCCGGGTGACAATAATGCTGTTTTCTCCTTCACGCTCACAACTCAGGGACAGCTCACAACCGCCGACCAATTTGGAGACATCATCCTGCGCTCAGAGGGCAACGGACTGTTGAGGCTGAAGGATGTTGCAGATGTGGAACTTGGAAGCACAAACTATACGGCAGTTTCCAAGATAAACGGAGAAGAGACAGCATTGATAGGTGTTGCCCAACGTCCGGGCGCCAATGCTCTTCAGGTTGCAAAAGGAACTCTCGACAAGCTTGAAGAACTCTCACAATATTTCCCAGAGGGAGTGCACTATCATGTTGTTTTAAATGCTACAAATTATGTGACCGCCTCCATCGATGATGTGTTCAGCACTTTCATTATCACAACATTAATTGTAATGGTTGTGATATTGATATTCCTGCAAAACTGGAGAGCTGTCGTGATTCCGATGATAACAATTCCGGTGTCGTTGATAGCGACATTCGCTGTGATGAAGATAATGGACTTCTCGCTCAACACATTGACATTGTTCGGCCTTGTGCTCGCAATTGCAATTGTGGTCGACGATGCCATTGTGGTGGTTGAAGACTGTTCGCGTATCGTCGACAAAGGCCTCATGTCGCGCCGTCAGGCTGCAGAGAAAGCTATGAGGGAATTGCAAGGGCCTGTGGTCGGTGAAGTCTTGGTGCTCCTGTCTGTATTTATCCCCACAGCGTTTGTGAGCGGCATCACGGGAGAGCTATATAAACAATTTGCTCTGACAATTGCAGTGTCGACGGCATTTTCCGGATTTAACGCCCTCACACTTACTCCGGCGCTTTGCGCATTATTCCTGACACCACGGAAACCCACCAAATTCTTCCTGTTCAAATGGTTTAACAAAGGATTTAAAGCCACTGAAGACGGCTATGGAAAAATTACGGCAAAGATGCTTGCCCATCCTTTCATCTCGATTCTTATTTATTTTGCGATATCGGGAGTGGCATTCTATGGATTCCTGAAATGGCCGTCGGGATATATCCCCGAAGAAGACCAAGGTTATTTCATGACCTCGATTCAATTGCCCGACGGAGCATCCCTGGAGCGCACAGAGAAGATAGTGGATGATCTCGGAGCAGAAATCAAACAGATACCATACGTCAAAGACGTTATGTCTGTTTCGGGATATTCCATGATGGGAGCAGGCGCCTTGTCAAATTACGGTTCTTATTTTGTTATCCTTGAGCCTTGGAGCAAACGGGGGAAGAAAGGAAGTGTAGACAACGTTATAGCGAAAGTTAATGAACTTGCAGCCAAATATGAGGAAGCTATAATATTCTCGATCAATCCTCCGGCGATTCCGGGTCTTGGCATGTCGTCAGGACTCCAGCTCCAGTTGCTGGATATCAACAGTCTGGGCACGGCAGCCATGATGGATGCCATGGAGCAGGTAGAAATGGCGGCAGAGAAAGATCCGAGGATAAAGCAGGTGACTTCACTTTGGACCGGCCTTGTGCCTCAATATTCAATCAATATCGACCGCAGCAGGGTAGAGCTTCAGAATCTTACGGCCGACCAAGTGTTTAATGCCCTGTCGGCATATATGGGATCTGAATTTGTCAACGACTTCATAGATTTCGGCAGAATTTATCGAGTGATGATTCAAGGCAACGGAGTTTCAAGAGCCACCGTCGAGGGATTGAAAACCCTGTCTGTAAAGAACACAAATGGTGATATGGTGCCTTTCAGTACATTTGCTGAGGTTGTGCCCTCTATGGGAGAGCCCAGTGTGTCTCGTTACAACATGTATACCACAGCCTCGCTGACAGCAACACCGGCAAGCGGAGTCAGCTCTTCGGAAGGCATCAAAGCCATGGAGGAGATAGTGCATGATGTGCTTGGCAGAAACTTCTCTTATGCATGGACAGGCATCGCATACCAGGAAACACAATCCGGCACAACGATAAGCTTCGTGTTTATTTTCGCAATCATTATGACCATCCTCGTGCTTGCCGCACAATATGAAAGCTGGACAAGCCCGATTGCTGTAGTGCTGAGTATGCCTATGGCTATTTTGGGTACAATCCTCGGTTGCATCATAATGAAACAAAGTCTTACCATCTATACCCAGATCGGTCTGATCTTGCTTCTGGGTATGTCGGCGAAGAATGCCATTCTTATCGTGGAATATGCAATGGACTTCCGAAAGAGCGGTGTGGATATAGCCAAGGCAGCCCATGATGCAGGAGTGATACGTTTCCGTCCGATTCTTATGACTGCCTGCGCATTCGTATTCGGCGTCATGCCGATGATGTTTGCAACGGGAGCCGGAGCCAACAGCCGTATCGACCTCGGTTCCGCCGTAGTGTTCGGTATGGCCATGAATGCTATATTCGGAACATTGTTTGTGCCTAACCTTTGGGAAATCATGCAGAGAATCCAGGAAAAATATCTTGACAAACTGTTTAATGATCCCCTGGCAGGTAAAACAGCTGACACCGACGGAAGTCAAAATAGCGGGACACCCTCAGCCACAGGCCCTTCAAGTATTTAAATGTTGTTAGCAAGCTTAATCTTATTACTGTCTTCTGCATCCGCTTCACAGGTGAATGCAGAAGATTCTTTAATACGGCACCCTGTAGTGTCTCATATATCGGTTGAAACAGGTCCGGAATATATGGCCACATCTGTTGGAGATGAACTCAGACCGAAGGTTGATCCTCAAGACAGAATTTCCGACCATTCGGCCTGGCCTTTGCATCTGAAATATTCTTTCAGCTTTACAAATCCTGAAATCCGGAATTATTTGCCCGGGGGTTATCAAGGCATTGGAGCCGGCCTTTTGAATATAGGTGCCTTAGACCCGGGAGGAATCCATAAATCGGGAAAATATATCGGCTATCCTGTTTCTGTATATGTTTTTCAAGGGGGGCCTTTCTGGCACTTTGGAGAAAAACTGAGTCTCAATTATGAATGGAATTTTGGCGCCGCTTTCGGATGGAAACCGTATTGCGACAGCAATTCTATGTATAATCTCACGGTTGGAAGCAGGGTCAACGCATATCTGGGGTTAGGTGTCAGATTGGAATGGCGACTGAATGATTACACAAGCGTTTTTGGAGGCTTTACGGTTTCCCATTATTCTAACGGCAACACGTCATGGCCAAATCCCGGAGTGAATTCATTTGGTTTGAGAATGGGAGTAAACCTGACATTAAATCCCCTTAAAGAAAAATATCCGCAGCCGGTTGCCGATACTATCAAGAAGAGGAAAATCGAATACGATCTTTCTTTATGGGGCTCAAGCCGTAAAAGGGTGTATAAAGGTGGTGACACTCCTGTCTTGCTGCCGGGTCATTTCGGATGTGCAGGCATATCTTTTGCGCCTATGGTCAGGCTTGGAAGATGGTGGAGAGTCGGAGGGTCGCTTGATATTCAATGGGACGGAAGTTCCGACAAGCGCCATTATTATGTTGAGGGGGAAAATCCCGAAGATATCAGATTTAAGAAAAGTTCTTTTATTCGTCAAACAAGTTGGGGACTCTCGGCACACGGAGAGCTGCAGATGCCGATTTTTGCCGTGAATATCGGACTGGGATGCAATCTTTATGCTCCTTGGGAGAACCGGGGGTTATATCAAAATATAACCCTCAAGACCTATTTAGGCCCGAGGGTTTTTCTTAATGTAGGATATCAGTTGAGAAATTTCTATCAGCAAGCCAATCTTATGCTTGGCCTCGGAATAACCATCTGATCTCCTTATTCTGTTCTATGGCTTATTTACCGCAAGAGATACGGATATTTACAGTTCCGTCGGGTGCCACGCTTATATCAAGAGTAGTTCCTGCCGGAAGTTTGATATTCTTATCTTCGCCGGTGTAATTCTTAAGGCTTTCCGGAGCTCGACCTGTTCCGCCTTCTACCGGATGCAATGCCACATTTCCGTCAAATCCTGCCACCGGTTCCACTTTTATCGGAGCAATCTTCATCGGTTTATGGGCAGGCTGGGCTGCGGGTTTCGGAGCTGCAGGTTTGACTGCCTCGGTTTTTCCTCCTCCTGCAGCAAAACGGATGATCGGTTGATCAGTGGCCATAACATCTCCGTCTGAGATCAGGAGCGCTTCAACCACACCTTCTCTTTCCGACAGAAGATTGTTTTCCATCTTCATGGCTTCGTAAACAAGGAGGACATCTCCCGGTTTAACCGTATCACCCGGTTTCACTTTGAATTCCATTACGGTGCCACCCATCGGAGCCAACATCACTTCGCCTTCTCCCTTAGGCGCGCCGCCTTCAGCCACTGCGCCCTCGCCTTCGAATTCAATGAGAGGCTGGTCGGTTGCCATTACATCACCTTCGGCCACAAGTATTTTCTTAACCTTTCCGCCCATTTCAGAAGCAAGGTCGTTTTCCATCTTCATAGCTTCGTAAACAAGCACAGTGTCGCCCGGCTTAATGGTATCTCCCGGTTTCACTTTTATCGACATCACGGTACCACCCATTGGTGCACGGAACACCGGACCATTTCCGGAAGCCGCGTCCGGAGTCGCTTTCTTTTCTTCCGCTTGAGCGGCTGCTCCTGAAGCTGCATATTCTGCCTTACGCTTGTTGGTAAGGAATGTCTTGGCAACTGCGGGGAGCAATTCGAGAAGAAGGAATTCTTCGTCATTTGAAGCTAATTTCACTCCTCCCAGATTTTCAAGAACCGGGTTTTCCGGGGTTTTATATGTGGAAACGTCAAAAGGCTTCTCTGTTTCATCTCCTGTGATAAGCTTTCTGAAAGCCGGGTCGATTTCAACCGGAGTCTTGCCGTATTCACCTTTCACGAGAGCTATGAACTGGTTGCTCTTATTGGTGTAGTCGGGTTTGCCGTTTCGACGGTCCATTGCTAAAGAAACTGCCTGCGAGCCTACAATCTGGCTTGTGGGAGTCACCAATGGCACCAATCCTGCATCACGTCTCACTTTCGGGATAAGAGCCATGGCCTCTTCAATCACATCTTCAGCATTCAAGGCACGAAGATTAGCCACCATATTGGAATACATTCCGCCGGGAACCTCTGCATTCTTTACAATTTCATTTGGTTTCGGGAAGCCGAAGTACGCGTCAATTTTATGGCATGCATCGAGCAGCTCTTCTTCTCTGTTGTCTTTGGCGGCTTCAATCGCACGGTCGAATTCGGCATCGATTTCTTTTGGCATAGACTTGTAAGCCTCCTCGAAATCTCTCTGCCATTTTTCTTTGTTGAGGTCGAAATCAGAAAGAGATATCCTTGCTTCTTTCAACACTTCGCGAATCTTGGCTACAGCTTCCATATTTACGTCGAGCTCAATGCCGAGTTTTTGACAGAAGATGTCAACAAGCTCTATCGCCGGAGCGGCAGAACCACCGCCAAACCACCAGATGTTCGTGTCGACGATATCCACACCCTGGATGATAGCTGTGAGCACTGAAGCAAGCCCATAGCCCGGAGTGCAATGCGTGTGGAAATCCACCGGCACTTTCAAAGCGGCTTTCAGCTTCGGCATCAATGTATAGATTCTCGATGGATTTACCAGACCTGCCATATCTTTTACTGTCACCATCTTGGCTCCCAGTTTTTCCATTTCTACAGCAAGGTTCACAAAATATTCATCGGTGAAAATCTTTTCATTTTCCGGAGTGCCTTTCGGATCGATTGTGTAGCACACTGCTGTGTCGGCAATTCCTCCGAATTCATTGATCATCTTGATAGATGATTTGATATTGTCAAGGTCGTTGAGGGCATCAAAAATTCTCATTACATTAAGGCCGTCTTTTATAGCCTCACGATAGAACCCTTCAAGCACACTCTCCGGATAAGGCACATATCCGAAGAGATTTCGCCCGCGAGAAAGAGCTGAAAGAAGGGATATCCCCTTCATGGCTTTCGAACATTCACGCAGACGATCCCATGGGCTTTCCCCAAGATATCGCATAACGGAATCGGGCACTGCTCCGCCCCACACTTCCATTATGTAAAATTTAGCCTCTTTATAAAGCGGTAGCAATTTGTCGATGTTAGCCTGCTTCATTCTTGTAGCAAACAAAGACTGTTGTCCGTCTCTAAGAGTAAGATCTCTTATTTTTAATTTTCTTGCCATATTGGTTATTGGTTTTCCGTTTTTAAAGGCCGGTTTTTTATTCCGACCGCGTGGTTATTAGATTTGAGCCAAATTTAGATAATAAAATCCACATGCTAAAACTAAAATCAAAAATAATTATTCCAAACTTCTAAAATTTATATGAACAGTCGGGCTTGTTCAAACAAAGAGGTAATTCATTTGTTAAATAAATAAAGATTACGAAATCAACTAACACAAAAAGTCAAGTTATGAAAAAGGTTTTATTTTTGATAGCATTTACGTTCAGCTGTCTTTTCGCAAAAGCAGGAGTAACAATTCCATACACGGAAATTCCTTATAACGTGAATTATCATTGGGGCATTATCGATGTCATGATTGCCCATGGTTTTGTTAAGATTCAAAGTGACGGCGAAAAATTTCATGGCACCCTCGACGGCACAAGCATCCCTTGGGAAGGTCATATTATATTAGTTTCAGACACTTTGAATTTCAATATCCTTCCCGGAAACGGCATAAGCAAAGAGAAAGTGGCATATCAGTCAGGCTGGTATCGCCATCCGAAGGTTAGCTATTTCCATAGTTCGGGCTATAATTCCGCCGACCCCGCCATTTACAAAAATATAGCGGGAGGAGGAGAATATAATGCAAGCAAATCTTCCATGGAGGCGATTACCGTCACGTCAGATATGCTCGGTATGTTTTATTATGCCAAGGAAATAAATTTTGCAGGAATGCAGCCGGGCCAACATGTAGTTATCCCCATTGATGGCGAATATGCACAGGAAGTGGTGGTGACCTACGAAGGCAACGGCACATTCACGGCAGAAGGGAAAACTTACAACACTTATAATTGCAGGTTTGAATACACCTATGGAGGCCAATTGTCGGGCTATCAGGTTGAAATGAAAATCGGACAGGACAATCGAATCCCTCTCTACATAAGCGCAAGCCTCCCGGTAGGAAGAGTTGAAATGCTTTATGCCGGTTGATGACAAGGCTTGACGGTATCCGGAATTAACAGGGGTAGTTGAGATTATCTTCCGAGATATTTTCAATTACCTCTTTCAGGTATTTTTCAGCTGCCTGTCGAGCTCCCGGAAGGTCATTAAAAGTATAGTTGCCGCAGTCTTTGGGAGTGGCTCCCGGTATTTCACCTTCGAATCCGGCTATAAATTCGAATGTCTCCCTTATCAAAGGCAATATGTCTTTTGATTCAAGGTCTCCCTGGAGAATAAGATAAGAACCCGTGCAGCATCCCATGGGACCCCAGTAAACCACTCTGTCTTTCCATAGCGGATGGTTTCTCAAAAAGGTGGCCGCAAGATGTTCGATAGTATGGAGGGATTCCGGGCTCAGGGCCTCCATTCGGTTAGGTTCCGTTAGCCGGATGTCAAAAGTGGTCAAAACATCTCCTGATGCCGTCCAGTCTTTGCGTGAAACGTATATGCCGCGAAGCAGGCGCTGATGATCGATTGTAAAACTGGGTATTTTTTCCATGGAAACAGTTGTTTTCAAATTTATAATCGAATAAATTCATGCAAAATTAACTTTTTTCATAATAATAATGTATTCATGTCGAATTTATAAGTATTTTTGTTGTTAATTTGCACATAAATTATAAACAATTCAATATGAATAAGAATTTAAGAATAAGAGCGATAACAAAAATAGCGGTTTTTGCCTTCATGGGTATCTTCCTGACGATGATTTCTGCATCTTGCGGAAATCCGAAAACTGAAGAAACCGCTGAAACCGCTCAAGTTAATGAAGAGGAATTTTATGCCACTCAGCCTCTTCACAGCGGTCTCTATGACGCAAGCTATTTTTGTATCACTCCTGTAGGCGACGCCAAAGACAAGGCTGAAAGAAAAGGCGGGTTTGACGGCAGGGTGTTTTTTGCTTTAAGCCCGGAGACATCTGCCATGTATGTCTTTGAAAATGGGAATCGCACGAAGATAAACTATATTGTGAATTTTCAAAAACCGTTTGAAAAGACCGACAGCGGATACGTCACCTTAGACAACAAAGATCAGCTTGTAAGGATCACGAACGACAGCACAGATCTTGTTCTTAATTTTGTGAGAACAGGCGAAGACTATTCCATCAAGTTTAGTCCGAAGCCACGCTACACGGGCACGGCCGTAGAGATTATGGAAAAGATGGCCGAGCAGAAGAACAAGAAGTAGAAGCCGGAAATCGGGATTCGTTGCTGCAGCGGTATAAGATGTAGGAAAGAATAGAATGAAGTATACCTTTTCTCAAAGATTGGCCCACTTCTTTCATGTGGTGTCGAATATAAGGCCTATAGTATGGATCGGCCTCTATGTTTGCATCACCCCGATATTTGCGTTGATTTATTGGGGATTGCCCGACGGGCAGTTCCGCATTCCCGATAATGAGGCCACAGGTTATGGTTCCTGGCTCTATTACAGCATTGTGACTATAACCACTCTTGGTTTCGGCGACTATACTCCGGCACAAGGTGCCGCTCAGGCTGTCACAGCCGTTGAAGTGATGTGTGGCCTTATATTTTTAGGCCTGTTTCTAAACGCTGTGGGATCTATGAAATCGGAAATAGATGTGGAATCGGAAATAGAAAAGCAGAAACAGTTGCATCTCGGCATGGAACATGACAAATTGTTGAAATCTGTGCCTATGGTGCTTCATTCGCTCAACACATTTCTTGCTTTCTGTTATGCCGTCACCACTCCTGCAGATAAAAGGAAAGGGGAAGACGCAAGGTATAATCCGGATTTCACATTCAATGATCTTTCGGATATGTTTCAACCGAGCGGACTCCCTTTCGACCGGACTCGCCTGCCCGCTGTGGAAAGGCTGCTTCACAGTGCTTCACAATCAAGCCTTCTTCTGGATTCTTTGCAACAAAGGATAGATTTGACTCTTTGGCCCGTATTGCTTGAAGATTGTTTCTCTTTTGTGGCAAATTGCCAGATGTTTTCAAACACCGACGCCATGTTCAGGAACTCCGGACAGTTTGCTTTTGCAGATCCCTCGTCTGACGAACAGACAGCAGAAGATAATCTGGCAAAAAAATTAAAGGAATGGAAATCTGAGGAAGGAGCTTCTCCGGATTCGGATCTTCAGTCGGTGGCCGAACTTGAATCGTTTATAAAAGACAATGCCCGTATTGCCATCTCGATAGAAACCGAGCTCACAAAACTCGCTATGAAGACAGACGGGACGGAATAATGAAAAAAATTCTTTAACCTATATAAACATAAATAATTAATCTTATGAAGAAACAAATTCTTTATTTGTCATTAGGTGTAGCCTTGATCGGTATGACCGGTTGCACCAAGAAACTCGGGGACTTTGCAAGTTCTTACTTCAACACAAACTCCACTCCGCTTGAAACAGTTGGACAGAATGTGCCTGCAACTATCACAGGTAACATCCCGGCTAAATTCATGCAGAAAAATGCTAAAGTTACAGCCACTCCCGTTTTGGTGTATGCAAGTGGTGAAACTCAGGGCACTCCCGTTGTAATCCAAGGTGAAAACGTTAAAGCTAACGGTCAGGTTGTAAGTTATGCGAACGGTGGCACAGTGCAGATTCCGTTCAACACTCAATACAATCCTGAAATGGCTCAGTCAGATCTTTATCTTGACTTCCAGGTTGACCAGAACGGCAAGCTTTACGGTCTTCCCCGCGTGAAAGTTGGCTATGGTATCGTTGCAACTTCTACTCTTGCCACTGCCGAAACTGTTTATCCCGCAATCGTAGCCGACAGCTTCCAGAGAATCATCCAGGAAAAATGCAATGCTGAAATCATGTTCCTCATCAATCAGGCAATCATTCGTCAGAACCAGATCGATGCGCCGGATTATGTTGACTTCAACGCTCGTTTGAAAGAAGCTAACGAAGCTCCCAACCAGGAAATCGTAGGTATCAACATTCACTCCACAGCTTCTCCCGACGGTAGCTATGCTTTCAATGAGGCTCTCGCTGAAAAACGTGAGGTTGTGACTACAAAACTCATCGAAAATCAGATGAAGAAAGACAAAATCGCTGACTTTGGTGAAATTACAGCTTCCTTCACTCCTGAAGACTGGGAAGGTTTCCAGGAATTGGTTGAAAAGAGCAATATCCAGGATAAAGACCTTATCCTTGCTGTCTTGAAGATGTATAAGGATCCGAATCAAAGAGAGGAAGAGATCCGCAACATGGCAAGCGTGTTTGACGAGCTCGAAAAGGAAATCATGCCGAAACTCCGTTATTCAAAGATTCAGGCTTCTATCAACGTTATCGGCAAGAGCGATGAAGAACTCCTCGCAGTTTTCAACAGCAACCCGGGTTCATTGTCAGAAGATGAATTGCTTTATGTAGCAACTCTTGTTGACGACAACAACGGCAAGATGGCTGTATATCAGAAAGTGATTGAAGTTTATCCCAACAGCTATCGCGGATATAACAACCTTGGTATGACTCAATACGTTGCCGGTGACTACACCACAGCTTTGTCTAACTTCAACAAGGCTAAGAGCATCAATCCTTCAGCTAAGGAAACAGCCATGAATGTTGGTCTTATCGAGCTCATCAACGGCAACTATGGCAAAGCTAACGAACTTATAGGTTCAGCAGCAGGTGTGCCGGAAGCAAGCGATGCTCTGGGTACATACTACCTCACAATGGGTGAAGTTGCTAAAGCAAACACCGCTTTTGGTAATTCAAAGACAAACAATGCAGCTTTAGGCAAGATCCTTGCTAAGGATTATTCAGGCGCTCAGTCTGTTCTTTCACAGGTTGCAAATCCCGACGCTACAACTTATTATCTTGCAGCAGTTGTTGGCGCACGCACAAACAATGAAAGCGCAGTGCTCAGCAATCTTAAGAAAGCTATCAGCCTTGACAACACTATGCTTCAACAGGCTCAAAGCGACCTCGAGTTTGCAAACTATAACCTCAATGGTCTTTAATAGTTAGACCTATAGCTTATTTGGCATAGTTTCATAACTTGCCAAAATAATCAAAGGGGATGATTTCCTGAAAAAAGGATTCATCCCCTTGTTTTGCTCTCCTCTATAAACCTTCTTGGGAATCAGAGAAAATTAATTCTTCTTTATACACTAACCTCTCCCTTTATTGCCGGATACGGGTCATAGTCTTCAAGATGGAAGTCGGAATATTTGAAGTCGAAGATGTTTTTCACTTCCGGATTAATCACCATCCGGGGAAGCTTACGGGGCTGACGGAGCAACTGCTGCTCCACTTGCTGCAAATGGTTCAGATAAATGTGAGCATCGCCCAACGTATGGATGAAATCTCCCGGTTTCAGACCACACACCTGAGCCATCATCATGGTCAGCAGTGCATAGCTTGCGATGTTGAAAGGCACCCCGAGGAAACTGTCGGCGCTACGCTGATATAGTTGAAGGGAGAGTTTTCCATTAGCAACATAAAATTGGAAGAAACAATGGCATGGAGGGAGATTCATGTTGTCGATGTCGGCCACATTCCATGCGCTGACAATTATTCTTCGTGAATCTGGATTCTCCTTAATGGTTTTCACAGCTTCGGCTATCTGGTCGATAAAGCCGCCGTTATAATCGGGCCATGAACGCCATTGGAATCCGTAAATATGCCCTAAGGAGCCATCAGGATCGGCCCATTCGTTCCATATCCTGACTCCGTTCTCCTGAAGATATTTCACATTGGTGTCTCCGGCTAAAAACCACAGCAACTCATGGATGATGCTTTTGAGATGCACTTTCTTTGTTGTCACGAGCGGGAAACCGTCTTCAAGATTGAATCGCATTTGATAGCCGAAAGTTGAAATTGTTCCGGTGCCGGTACGGTCGCTTTTCACGGTTCCCTCGTCAAGGATATGGCGAAGCAGGTCGAGATATTGTTTCATAACAGTCAGTTTTTGGAATTAAGTTTCGGCTGTGGTGCGAGTCATCAAAGGAGTCGCGCGCCGGTTACGGTTGATTTGAAGACGAATGGCATCATTAGGGCAGACGTGGCCGCAATCAAAGCAGCGCACACAACGGGAATTATCCACATGACGCGACACCACCTTTATGCATTGGCTTCTACAGACATCTTCACATTTCATGCAATTAATGCATCTGTCGGGGTCAATCTCAATGTGATAAAGGGTGTAATTGCTGACGCATCCCAATGCTGTGCCTATAGGACAGATATCCGTGCAGAATCCGCGGCCCGTAATCAATCCTACAATGATTAACAGAAGAGCCGACACCACCCCTGCTATGATTCCTGTCGTCATGCCTACACCGAGCCTCACCCACTCCATTTTTTCAGCCGAGGGATGGATATCTCCGGAGATATTCCTTATAATGCTCCATGGTTCGATCCAGAAGGGCACTGCAGCAACACCGGCTATAATGCAGAATATGTATGCCCCCAGTATATAATATCTCATCTTTGAGCCCGGACGATAACTGAAAGGCTTTCTTAGCGGCTTTATAAAGCGGCGTCCGTGTCTGAATATATCCTGGAAAGTGCCCACAGGACAAACTGTCGAGCAATATATTCGGCCTAAAAGAAGTGTTACCACAAACCAGATTATAGTGACCCCCAAGTAATTTGCTATCATCGAGGGAATGATTTGCACCTTCTCTACAAATCCCAGAGCCGGATGAATCTTCAATCCTATTGCAAAATAGAGAACGGCACCGACAAAAAAGATGACGGCGAGAATGATTCTTATTATCCGTAGCTCTTTCATTTAGGCAAATGCCCCCGACATCTTGGCATAAGCTTCATAAGTCGGGGGTTGATATAAGGTTGTGCCTCCGTGAAGGAGACAATTGAATTTTAACGTCTTTGAGCTTTCTTCTGCTGCTCGCGGAGCATGGCCTGCTGTTGTTTCTGCATCTCTTCAAGGCGCGCCATAAATCCGCTTTTCTTTCTCGGCTTCTTGGCATTTTCAGCCATTTTCTTCTTAACGTCTTCCTCTTTAATCACATAACGGAAAGCATAGGTTTGTGCAATTGTTATGAGAAGGGAGAGGAAATAATAGTAAGAAAGACCGGAAGCATAATTATTGAAGAAAATCATGAAGAAGATGGGCATAAGATACATCATCCACTTCATTCCCGGCATCTGGTTGCTGCCCGAGCTCTGCATGTTGATTCGCGTATAGACAATATTGGTTATTGTCATCAACAGACAGAATAAGGAAATATGGTTGCCGAAATAGTTTGTGATCAGAGGGATATTTCCGCTCCATGAAATGATAGCGTCGGGGGCTGCAAGGTCATGGGCCCAAAGGAAACTTTGGCCGCGCAACTCGATTGCCGACGGGAAGAATGTAAACAGGGCGAAAAGAATCGGCATTTGCAAAAGCATAGGCAAACAACCCGACATGGGACTCGCTCCCGCTTTGCTATACAGGGCCATCATTTTCTGCTGTCGTGTCAATGCATTTTGCTGACCCGGATATTTTTCGTTGATTTCCTTAACCTGCGGTTGAAGCACCCTCATGACAGCCTGACTGCGATAGCTCTTATACGTGAGCGGGAAGAGAACTATCTTGATGAAGATTGTCATGATAAGGATAACGATTCCATAGTTGGAAATGAAGGAACCGAGGAAATTGAAAATCGGGATTATCACGCCTGTATTAATCCAGCGGAACACCGACCAACCGAGCGGAATAAGGCGAGTGAGCTTCAGGTCTTCATCGGCCACAGTGTGATTGTCAAGCGAAGAGAGAAGCGGATAGAGGTTGGGGCCTATAAACCATGAGAAATTAGCAGGATTGGGCGAGTGCCAGTCGTAGTCATTTACAGTGGCTTGAGTATTGAATTTCTTAAGGAAGTAGGGATGATCTTTCAACATCTGCGATTGGAAATCGGCGGTGTTAAAAGGTCGGTCGGAAATTAAGACTGATGAGAAGAACTGGTTTTTGAAACCGATCCAGCGAATTTTAGCCTGACGGTCTTCGGTGTCGTTTTTGCTTTCTGAAAGATGTTCCACAGATCCTCCGGCATATTTGTAATATAAAGCGGAGTTTCTTTCTTCAAACATCTTGCCTTTTTCCTGACGGATAAGTTGCTGACTCCAGTCTATGCCGAGATTTCTGTTGTTGCTCTCGATATAATAGTCCATGTTTTTCTGCACCACCTTGACTCCGATCACGTAAGAATCTCCACGAGGCAACGTGTATTCGAGGCCCCAGTAAGCATCTTCTGCTATCGGGAGAGCCATTAGCACAGTTGAATCAGTGATCTCCCGAGGCTCAAAATAGAGGTCGGCAGTGGATATTTCCTGACTGAGAGGAATGAGGAACTGAAGAGAATTGGTGCCGTTTTCAAATATCACGACTTTCTCTTTCCTCTTTTTAGTTTCATCGGGAGTGTATTCCGTGTCGTATTTTTTTAGTTCGGCTCGTGTAACGGTGCCGGATTTAGTGCTGAGCTGAAGGGCGATTACTTCGTTTTCAAGCTTGATGATGGAATCTGTGCCGGCCAGGAAGGGCGCAAACTTACCATAACGCCCCATGGATTCAGAAGCCTGACGCACGATTTCGATAGCTTTTCTTTGTTGTGCTGCCGTCATTTTGGAGAGGTCGGCATGTGCAACGTCTTCCCAGTTAAACACCACACTGTCAATGCGAACCGTTCCGGAAACTGTCGTGCCGTTGCTGACGAGATCCACGGCTCCGTTCACATATCTGCGAGAGCCGGTGGAATCGGAAGAGACAGCCTCACCATTATCCACAATATTTCTCACAAGCCATTTCAACTCCGAGGGAGAAAGGGAGTCGATTGCGTTGTTATTGACAACAGGTTGCACAGTTTCAGCTTCTTCCGCGGGCAACTCAACCTTTTCTTTCGGTGCGAACCACATGAAACCGAAGAAAACTGCAGCCATTAACAGAAGGCCTATAACAGTATTTTTATCCATCGTTGATGTTTAGATGTTAGCTAAGAATATCCAGAGCCCCGTAATCTATAAAAATTGGGGAAGGGACTCTCAATCTGCAAAGTTACGTAAACTTTTTGGGTTTTAGGCAGTGGGTTTTATGTTTATATGATTTTGATTCGAGATTTTAAAGGATAGGTGAGTGAGTTTGGTAAATATCAGAGGCCGGGCATGAAAAAATTAACCCTTCAGTGAATAGACGATGTCTCTGATTTCAGCGGCGAGCTCTTTGGGTGATTTACCTGAATTTTTGAGATCTTGCCATGAGATGGGAGATCCGAAACGGATATTGAAATGCTTGCCGCGGGCCTTGCACACTTCTGAAGGAAGGAGAATCTGCTCTAAATTGAATTTGATGCCCGATTTTTTACGCCATTTTGCGATTTTATAAAATTTAGAAGAGTTCTTGCCGTCGAAATACAGGGGCACTATATCTCTTTTTGTTTCAATTGCTTTTGCCACAAAGGATTTCTGCCACTCAAGATCTTTTATTTCGCCTTTATTCCCGAGCCGCGAACATAGGCCTGCAGGAAATTGAAGAATCTGTTTGTCGGAAGCGAGAGCCTCATTGATTTCCATGGAGGCCTGACGGCCCTGACGTCCGAATTTGTTTATCGGGAGAAAGACATCTTTGAGTGGCTCCACATTCATAAGCATGTCGTTGACGAGGAAACGGATATTTTCGTCTCCATATCGTTGGCCGAGAATTGCTATGAGGGTTATGCCGTCGAGGCCTCCCAGAGGATGGTTGGAGGCAAACATAAAACGCGTGTTATCGGGAAGAAGGTCAAACCCTTTGACATCTACGGAGATGTCAAGATATTTCAAAACTCTCTTCGAAAATTCCGAACCTCTATTAGGGAAGGTTATCCTTAAAATTTCGTTAAGTTCATCCTGTCTTATCAGTTTCTCTACGGATGTTATCAGAAACGAAGGGATAAGCTTGAATTTATTAGCCGGAATTCGGTTTCTAAGGATTTCCCGGATGTTTAAAACCAAAGGCTTATCAGGTGGCCCAACGCTTTGGTCACCCGTATTTTTATCATTTAAGCTCTTTTCTGACGGTTTATCCATTCACTGAGTCTTCTTCGTCCCAGAATTCGTCTTCCCAATCGATTTCTCCATCTTCGGGTTCCAATTCTTCTGAATCATCCTGATGGAAAATGAAGTCATCCTCTTCGGGATCGCGGCTCCTGACATTGAGGTCGCGATGGGTGAGAGTGGATTTGGCTTTATTTTCATCAGAATTTATTTCGCGCCATAGAAGGTCTTTAAGTTCAGTGAGGCCTTGGCCCGTCACGGCCGATATGAAGACCGTGGGAATTCCTTCCGGAAGTTCCTTTATTATTTCATTGCGGAGCTCGTCGTCGAGGAGGTCAGATTTGGAGATTGCCAAAACTCTCCCTTTATCGGAAAGTTCCGGATTGAATTCCCTCAATTCATTGAGAAGAATTTCATAGTCTTTCTTGATGTCGTTGCTATCTGCCGGAACCAGGAAAAGAAGCACGGCATTTCTTTCAATATGACGCAAGAAACGAAGCCCGAGTCCTTTGCCTTCGCTGGCTCCTTCGATAATTCCGGGAATATCGGCCATGACAAACGATTTGTCGCCCCTATAATCTACGATACCCAGGCTCGGCTCCATAGTGGTGAAAGGATAATCTCCGATTTTGGGTTTGGCAGCCGACATGGAAGACAGAAGCGTTGATTTTCCGGCATTCGGGAATCCCACAAGACCTACATCGCCAAGGAGTTTCAGTTCCAATACCACAGATTTCTCAATAGCCGGTTGGCCCGGCTGGGCATAACGGGGAGCTCTGTTTGTGGAAGTGGCGAAATTCCAGTTTCCCAAACCTCCTTTTCCACCTCTCAAGAGCTTGATTTCTTCACCATCCTGAGTGACTTCGCTAAGGAAGGCTCCGGTTTCGGCATCAAAGACAACAGTGCCTACAGGCACTTCGATGATACGGTCTTCCCCATCCTTGCCTGTCGACCGGTTTTTGCCGCCTCGTTCTCCATCTGTGGCAAAGATATGCCTCTGATAGCGAAGAGGCAGAAGGGTCCACATATTCCGGTTGCCTTTCAGGATAATGTGTCCTCCGCGTCCGCCATTGCCACCGTCGGGACCGCCCTTGGGCAGATATTTCGCTCTATGGAAGTGTCGGCTTCCCGCTCCCCCTTTGCCAGAACGGCAAAGGATTTTAACGTAGTCTATGAAATTGGAATCAGCCATATTTTCAAAACATATCAAGTGGTGAATAAAAATATCCCTGATTATCGTCTGCGAGACATCAATTCGCATGCCATACGATAATCATCAGGAGAACCGATATCGATCCAGGTGCCTTCAAGGTGGAAACATCCCACATTTTTGCCGTCCTTAATCAGCGACATGATGAAATCCGGGGCGTCAAGATATTTCCCTTCAGGAATCCTTTTAATCAAGTCGGTCTTCATTATGTAAACACCACCGTTGGCAAAATAGTTGTATGTGGGCTTCTCTTCAAGCGAAACCACCCTGTCTTTTTTAAGCCGCATGATGGCAAAAGGCACTGATACGGAATAAGGCACGGCGGCAATTGTGAAGTCGGCTCCGGACTTTATGTGGTTAAGATACAGCGCTTCGAAATCCACAGTGGTCAGGAGATCGGAGTTCATCACTATTATATTGTCGGTCTTGATTCCCTTTACGTAAGCAAGGCTACCGAGAGTGCCGAGTTTTTTCGGTTCTTCCACACATTCCACTTCGGCGCTCCCTTCCCAATCTTTGAAATGACTCCGGATCTGGTCGGCGAGATAATTCACCGTGACATATATCTTTTTAACTCCGCAGGTTTCCAGCTCTTCGATGTTATAATCAATGATTGGTTTGCCGTCAACAGGCAGCAAAGGTTTGGGAGTCTCATCCGTCAGGGGACGCAGTCTTTCGCCTCGACCTCCGGCCATAAGCACCACTTCCACGGGTATATGGGTCTTTACATGCCGTAGGTCAATAAAATCCGATATACGGCCATCTTCCACCACCGGCAGCAGCTCTATATGTCTTTTCCTCGCTTCTGAAATTTTATTTGAGATATCATCTCCGGGAGCAACATATTTGAAGTTGGGATTCATCACTAAGCTGACCGGGTCGTTGAGTTCACCACCCTCTATCAAGGATCGCCTGATATCGCCGTCTGTGATAGAACCCTGGATTTCTCCGTCAGGAGTTGCGACAAAAAGTGTCATAGAATCCCCCGAAAGTTCGTTGAGGCGCTTCATGGCCTGCCGCACAGTTTCGTTGGGGGAAATGGTGTGCAGTCTGATAATTTCTCTTATGCCGTTTGCTGAGTGATCCATAATATTATTCATAAAGAGCCAGGGAATTTTTAAGCTGAGTCACCACCATAGCTTTTAATTCCGGAGGCTCTATCACCTTGACAGCATCACCGAGACCAAGGATTTCATGAGCCAGCTCATAATTTAGTTTTAATTTATATGTGAAAACAGAGTAATCGTCATGGCTTTCCTCTTCTTGAGAAGGATGAAGGGGAAGGGCCCTGAAATATTTGGCTTGTGTGGGAGTGGTGTGGAGTTTAACGGTCTTTACATCGGCTTTGGAAGTGGTGACACCGAGAATATTGCCGAAAAGTTGCTCTAAAGTGACGTTATCCGGTTTCTTAAAAGATTCTTTCACTATCTGCATTTCCCTAATTCGGTCGAGGGCGTATGTGCGAATCGAGTTTTCCTTCTCCTTGAGGCCGATCATATACCACCGCTGTTTGTAGCGTTTCAGGAAATAAGGATGAAACAGGATTTTTGTTTCGGCACGCGAGCGGGTGAATCCGGCATAAGTGAAAATTATCTTGCAGGATTCTTTTATCGCTTCAAGCACCATAGGGAGAAACTCGCGTGCAGAGGGCACGTCTTCTATTTCAATTCTCCCCTCTGTTGCCGTGCTATCCTGAAGTGCGGAACTTAATGCTAAAGAATCGAGCATCCAGTTGGAAAGAGCCACATTTTTGTTATAATTCTGCCGCTCAATATAATACCGGCCTGCTGTGTCGCAAAGAATCTCGACATGAAATATCTCCTCGATAGCCCTTCTATAATGGTAGAATGTGCGGTCGGGCAGCGGATTTCCTTCTGAAACTTCAGAACGCATCCAGAGCTCGTTGATTCTCTCCTTCGAGAGGCGGTCATAACGGTTGAGCGTATCTATAATCCAGATATATTTGCGTATTAAGTCTCTTGCCATGATGTGTGATTCCCTCTGCCAAATTGTAAAGTTAGCTCATTTCCTTGATAAGCTCTATATATTTTAAGGCTATATTTTCGTAAGAGAACTTGGAGACAACGCTTTCAAACATTTTTCTTAAGACTTTCTGATATTCTTCCGGCTCATTTAAAATGTCGGCCGCCCGGATAATCCCTTCGGCAAGATTCATAGCCCTCCTTGAAATATCCTCGTCATATCGGGCCAGATAGCCGGTGGATAGATGGTCAACAATATCAGATTGCCCTCCACGGCTGAATGCAACCGGAATCACTCCATACGCCTGTGCTTCGACAAGCGTGCCGGGGAGTGTCTCGTAGGAAGAGGCAGAAACCAGAATTTGAGAAGAAAGATAAGCTTCTTTTACTTTATCCTCACTTCTTAAGACTCCTAAATTGACCAACGGAAGAGAAAACCCCTTAAGAGATTCCGGATTTTTCACATCCCCAAAAAGGGCTATCTCCATTCTTGAGGCAAGCTGCGGATGATTTTTGGAAATCACTGACGATAACTCCCGTAGAGTGTCAAGACCTTTAATCGGATCGTCAAGACGCGCCGCGCCGAAAAGAATCCGTATACGACTGTTCTTGTCAAGCGGTAATCTTTCTTCAAGCTTATCCGCTTTAAAGGCGTTATGAATAACCTCTACCCTTTGGTCGGAGAGAAGGCTGCTTTCACGGCTTTTGTTTGCCAGCCAGGAACTGACGGCTACGAAGGTTATCGGGTTTGATATAAAGACATCGCTGTTGAAAAGCTCAGATTTCTTTTTCCTGATTTTGAAAGACAAATCATGCTTTGCAGCTTTCATTCCCAACAATGGACACTCTCCGCAAACGTTATGATAATGATTGCATGAGCCGGCATGATGACAAATGCCTGTCATACACCACATGTCATGCATGGTCCATATCACGGGTTTGTTAAGCTCAAGAATTTTTTTTATTCCATTAAGCGACAACATCCCTTGATTCACCCAGTTGAGAAGGATGGCATCGGCATTAATCACTAAAGGATGTTTCCATAGAGGAAGCCCTTCTGAGGCCGTGTCAATTTTAAAAAGTGTGGTGCGGTTAAAGCCGTTGGCCACGAATATTTTGAGTCTTTCGGCCAGAAATGAAGCTTTTATTTTAGAGGGAGAGGCGGCAAGCTCCACATAAGGAGAATCTGAAAGCTTTTCGGCCACAAGCATCCGGGCGTCGGCACCTTGCTGCCGCAAGGCTTCCATCAGACGCCGGCTCACAATGGCGGCTCCTCCGGTGGAATCACTTTTATTGATTATGACAATTTTCAGCGGCTTTCCCAAATCAAGATTTCTTTCTGAAGTTTATATAACGGAAAGTGATTCCATCAGGATTTGATTCATCAGCCTCGCGGTTTTCTTCAATCCAGTCATTCTCCAGATCAAGAGTCAGCCGGGCATCGGCATCGGGACATGAATCGTCTACAAGAGTTAGAAAAAGCCTGGTGGTGAAAGGGAGGAATGCATTATAGATTTCAGCACCGCCGATGATAAAAGGTTCTTGGGTTTCAGTGATTTTAAGAGCCTTGTCGATAGAATCGACCACTTCGGCCCCCGGAGATTCAAAATCTTTCTGTCGGGTCAGTATAATGTTTCTGCGTCCGGGAAGAGGACGTTTGGGCAGCGATTCCCATGTTTTTCTGCCCATTATCACAGGATGGCCCAGAGTGAGATCCTTGAATCTCTTAAGGTCGCCGGGAATCTTCCAGATAAGATTCCCGTTGATGCCGATTGCGCCATCCTTGCCCATGGCCAAAATCATATTAATATCTTTTCCCATTGATATCCTGTTAATTGCTCTTGTTTACGATTTCCAATTGTTTGTTTACAGATTCCTCGTGGATGGCAGCAAGGATAGCTCGGATAAAATCTTCCGACATGCCGAGGCTTTCTCCGATTTTAACCCGTTGCTCCATAAGGTTGTTATATCTGTCAGCCTGAATAACAGGCATGGAATGTTCTTTTTTAAACCGGCCTATCTCTTCAGAAATTCTCATTCTCTTGGCCAGAAGATCAAGGAGCTCATCGTCAATTCTGTCTATCTGCTGGCGTAACAGGGCGAGGTTTTCCGTTGTTGTAGATTTATCGCGAAGCACAAGGGTATTGACGATAAGATTGAGGCTGTCGGGAGTGACTTGCTGGTTTTTATCGCTCCAGGCAGCATCGGGATTGCAATGGCTTTCCACGATAAGACCTGCGAAATTCATGTCTAAAGCCTGTTGAGACACGGAAGCTACCAGTTCACGTTTTCCGGAAATATGGCTCGGGTCGCAGAAGATCGGTAGATTGGGATAGCGGCGTTGCAGTTCGATAGGTATTTTCCATTCCGGCATGTTTCTGTAGATATGTTTGCCGTATGTGCTGAACCCCCTGTGAATAGCTCCAAGACGATGAATCCCGGCATTGTAAAGACGTTTCAAAGCGCCAATCCATAATTCAAGGTCCGGATTAACAGGATTTTTTACGAGCACGGGGACATCCTTATTCCAGGCAGTGATTGTGTCTGCAATCTCCTGCATGGCGAAGGGGTTGGCTGAAGTGCGGGCCCCTATCCAGAGAATATCCACTCCCGATTCGAGAGCCTGCTCCACATGCTTCCGGTTTGCAACTTCCGTTGCGGTCAACATTCCGGTTTCCTCCTTCACCTTTTTAAGCCATGGCAGACCGATTAACCCTACGCCTTCAAAGCCTCCCGGAGAAGTTCGGGGCTTCCAGATTCCGGCACGAAAAATCTTAATGCCGTTTTCAGCTAATTCACGAGCCGTCTTCAACACCTGTTCTTCCGATTCGGCGCTGCAGGGGCCCGCTATTATGACAGGGCGGGACAAATTCAAAGATGGGAACAAGGGTTTCAGGTCTTGCATAATACTTTATTTGATGTTTTTAATGTTTATTGCAATGTTATTTACAAAGAATGCCTTTTGTTAAGGGCACGAATTCGGGAAAGAGCCTCCCGAAGTTTTTCAGGTTTGGCACAAAGAGATATACGGATATATCTATTGCCGTTCTCTCCGAAAATAAAGCCCGGAGTAACGAAAACTTTCGCGTCATAGAAAAGAAGGTCGGCAAGTTTCTCTCCGGATTCCATGTTTTCCGGCACTCTCCCCCAAAGGAAAAGCCCTCGTTGTTCGGGGTCGAAATAACAGCCGAGTTCATTCATTATTTCTTCCGCTATTTTGCGACGCTCGGCATAAACGTCATAAAGCTCGTCATACCAATTTTGGATCGCCTTCAAGGCTTGGGCGGCGGCGAGCATGACAGGCTTAAACTGGCCGGAATCAATATTGCTTTTCACCTTAAGCATCCATGAAATAAAGGTTGGATTCGAAGCAGCCATCGCCACACGCCAGCCGGCCATATTATGGCTCTTGCTCAAAGAATTGAGCTCGACGGCCACATCTATGGCTCCCTCCACTTGCAAGATGCTCCGAGGTTCTTTATTGAGAATGAAGCTATAAGGATTATCGTGGGCTATCACTATGGCGTGGCGCCGGCCGAAATCAATCAGCTTCTCAAATATTTCGATATCAGCCTGACGACCTGTGGGCATGTGAGGATAATTCACCCACATAAGCTTTATTTCGTCTAAAGGCAGTTTTTCCAGTTCTTCGAAATCGGGAAGCCATCCGTTTTCTTCCGTAAGGTTATATTTAAACACCTTGGCTCCGACAAGATTGCTGACAGAGGTATAGGTTGGATAGCCCGGGTCGGGCACTAAAACTCCGTCGCCGGGGTTCAGGAAAGTAAGCGACAGGTGTAAAACCCCCTCCTTTGAACCGATCAATGGCAGGATTTCATTTTCAGGGTTGAGTTTTACTCCGTATTTATCCAGATACCAGTCAGCGAATGCACGACGCAATTCGGGCAGACCGTTGTATGACTGATAGCTATGGTTGCTCTCGACGGCTGCTTCTCGTTGCAATGTGGCGATAACTTCAGCATCCGGAGCACGGTCGGGCCCTCCGATACCTAAGGATATGATATCCGCTCCTTCAGAGTTAAGTTTTGCCAATTCCCTAAGTTTTTTAGAGAAATAATATTCCTTTATATCTTCAACTCTTTGAGCCGGCTTGATTTTCTTCATGATTAATCATTAAGTGTGGTGGCTTCAACATATTCTCCCAAAACGGAGAGCTCGTTTGTGAGAGGTCTAACAGCCTCTATGGCTTGGTGATATCTCACGATGCTTTTGAAAGAAAGGTCGACATAGAACCGATATTCCCATTCGCGCCCTATAATCGGCATAGACTGGATTTTGGTTAGATTCATGTCGTAGAAACTCAGGATGGTAAGCACCTTTGAGAGCGCACCACCCGTATGGGGCAATGTAAACACAATGGAAGCCTTGTTAATGTCCGCCTCTTTCGGACCTATCTCAGATGCAAGCAGAGGATTGGCAACAATCAGGAAACGGGTGAAATTCCTTTTATTGGTTTCGATTCCGTGTTCAAGGATATTTAATCCGTAGAGATTTGCTGCTAATTCTCCGCAGACAGCGGCATGGCCTTTAAGGTTTTTCTCGGCTATCTCTTTAGCACTGCCTGCAGTGTCGAAACTTTCAATCATTTTCATGCCCGGATGTCTTCTCAGAAATTGCTCACACTGCATCAGGGCCATAGGATGGGAGTTTACTTCAGAAATTGAGTCTAAAGTTTCTCCGGGCAAAGCAGCCAGCACATGAGAAATCCTTTTCTTATGTTCGCCGATAATCTTAAGATTGCTATGGCGCAACAATTCATGGTTTTGAAGCAATCCCCCGGCGATAGTGTTTTCAATTGCGGCAATGCCAAGGAGCGAGGCATCGTTTTCGAGAGCGTCAAACATTTCATGGAAAGAATCGAACGGCACAGGCTCTATCTCTTTTCCTTGAAAATACTCTCGGGCGGCTGCATCATGAAAACATCCGGCCACACCCTGAATCGTCACTCTCAATTTATCGTCTTCAGCCATACTGTAAAAAAGTTATCCCGCAATCACCTGAGTGATCCACGGGATTGAACTAAATTTTGTTTTTAATTTACGGATTCATTACGCGCAATCCCGTTTCCACTTCAATTGCAGAAATAAAAGTAAAAGGAAAAAGCGTAAAATCGTGTCATATTGCCAATTATTTCGAATGCAAAGTTAATATCTTTTTTTAATATGACTAAATTTTAGATACCAAAAACTGCTACTGTCCCATCTCCTTACAGGTTATTACCTCGTCTTTTTACGTTTGAATTGGCCAAAAACCCCTACCTTTTCTATACCCAATACATTCAATCCCCCATTTCAATAAGTAAACCCAAATTGATATAGCGGGATTATATTCTTATAAGCTAACTCGATATCGTCTTTCACAACAATTCCTCTTTCTACAGTTGATATTTGCTTCTGAGATTTGTTTTTCCCTCCAATCTCAAATGTGAAATCATCTATTTTAAAATCAGCTTCACGAGAAGAATAAATTTCATAATTTACTCTCATCTGGTTAAAGAAGAAAGTTTCTCTGATATTTCCGATATTGGGATTTCCACCGGAAAGCACATACATAAGAGAAGGATTATCAATAAAAACTTTTTCTATCTTGCCAAGACTTCTCATTCCGGAAGTACCGTCATGCAATTGCATTATCATGCCGGCTTTTTCAAGCCAAGCGAGATAGTCAGGAACATTATTTTTGCTAACTTTGATTTCCTGGGCTAAATGTTCAAAGCTGGGTTTATAGGGGGCTTGATTTGATATAATGCCTAACATGTGTTTTATTTTCCTTGCTGTAGAAGCCCTCATATCCGCATATAGAGGTATATCTGTCTCCACAGTCTGACTTATAATCTGAGACATTCGTTGAGGGAAGTCTCCTTGAGATGCAAAGGGATAATAACCATCTTTTAGATACTCTCTGAATAAAGGAAGTGGATGTTCAATTCCATTAATTTTGACTTTCCCCTCAATTATTTCATTCAATTGATAAACAGGATTTTTAATATCATGGTATAATTCCAAATATTCCCTAAAAGACAAGCCTTGCATGTGATACATCAAAGCCCTTCGACTAAGATCTGACTGACCCTTATTAATATCCAATACAGAGGATCCTGTAAATGCAACTTGAAGATTAGGGAAAGTGTCATATATCTGTTTTAATTCTCTTGACCATCCTTCATAGCGATGAACTTCATCAATACATAACCAGGTTCCGCCCTCTTTAACGAAATTGTCAGCTAAATCTATTAAACTATGTGTAGCAAACCAAATATGGTCCGCACTAACATATAAAGAAGATTTCTTTTCTCGATTTTTTAAAAGATATTGAAGCATCAGTGTAGATTTGCCCACGCCGCGTGGTCCTGTCAATCCAATCATCTGAGCCTCCCAATTTATTAAAGGATAAATATAGCGTTGAAAATACTGAGGCGTTTGTCTAATCCTCGCCTCCATATATTCAATAAGAGAAAAATCTATCATATTAAATTTTGCTAAAACTTAATCGCAAATTTAATCAAAATCCCTCAATGAAGTAACAAATCACCGATTTTAATCCCTCAATGAAGTAACAAATCGCCGATTTTAATCCCTCAATGAGGGATTTACCTCAAAAAAACGTACCGGCAGCCCCTTCCGGGACAGGGATGTCAGCTCCCCTCTGTTTCTCCCCAAGGAAGAATTATCTGATAAGCAACACCCAATTGAGTACCTGTTGTTTGATTAGAATTTATAGAGAATTAAGAATCTTCCTAAGTTCTGATAAAGAGATTCCGGTGGCTTTGGAGATCG
>JAFLTV010000011.1:39280-57115 GCA_022509105.1 Muribaculaceae bacterium
CAATCTTATAAGTTGCCTTGTTACTTGTCAGATCAATCTGACTGCCTGTCGGCATATAGCTGTTGGTGGATTCGTTATACTGGAACACATTGCCTTCACTATCGATATAAATAGAATAGCCGTTTATTGTGATATACACATCAATCATTTTCGGAATGGTTACAACTGTTTCCGTTGTGCTTGTCGGCTCGAAAGTGACGTTATAACCCATACCGTCTATCACATAGTTGGCATCACCCGACATAGTGGTTGTATTACCCACACTGACATCTCCGTAAACATGGAACACACCTAAGTGACCTGTGGCATAATTAGGAGTCGCAGGCGTATTCTGCCCATCGAAGAAGCCGTCGCCATAAAGTTCATATTTGGCAGCCCAGGTCATGGAAGTTCCGGCCAAGTCTTTGATCTGTCCATCCGTATAAGCTCCGGGGTGTGGATAATGGAGTGCCGGTCTTGTTCGGTTTCTCCAAACATCAACTACTATAGAAGTTCCGCCACCCCCGGATTGTTTTACGATTAAATCGAAATACATCACTTCACCGGCATGGAGTATGCGGGAATCATCAACATAAGAATCCGGATTATCAGGATCTTTTGGATTATCATAGTCTGTACCGGGGGCTCTTTCAAAAACAATACTTGAAAAATCTCCCCAGTATTCTCCCCGATTCACATATTTATCAGCCACCTGATATAGGGTTACCTTATATTGCACTTTGGAAAAGTCTATATCAGGACAAATATAAAATTGATCGCGAAGTTCGCTTTGATCATCCCACGGCATAGTCTCCTCCGGGAGCGGTGTGGGATTTGTAAATGCAAACATTAAACCACCGTTAGGATCCGCAGAATCAAAATTAGTTACAACGATAGGAGCACCGTCTTTTTCTACTCCATCCACTTTTGTTTCTTCTATGATTTTTCCCTCCTCATCTGTATGGTTAGGGTGAGGATAGAAAGTAAATTCTGTCGGCATGTTGATAAACATGATATCCGCACTGAATTCATCATGTTCAGAACCGTCTGATCCATAAAACATTAAAGACCGTAAAGATATTTTAGAGACCAAATGGTGGAACTGCAACGGCACTTCAGGTCCATTATGTCGGAAATCGTATGGACCGGATTTAGCTCCGATAAACTGCTCAAGCACTCTGCCGTTTTCCCAACAATCCTCTTTAGGCACCCATTTACTGTCTACATACTCATATTGGTCCATGTAGGTATCTTTAAGGGTCACCTTTATCGGCTCATAAGTCGGAACATATTCGGATTCTACATTTCCGGAGTTTTCATCATCACGTGTCCCGGGATTATCGGGAGGAGTTTCCCCTGTATTGCCTGAATCTCCACTATTGCCATTATCCCCGTTATCTGGTTCCTGAGGTTCAGGATCTTCCCATGGCACTGTCCAACTCCAGAAATAGTGGTCGTCATCTATGTTACACCAATTGGGCGTGTCTATCTTCTCTCCTTGAAATTGCAACATACCCCCATTACCACCGGTCGGCACAAAATAGGTCTCAATTTGTGGATTTTCTTTTGATAAAGGAATGCCATCGTCTCCCGGATCCACCGGAGGATCTTGAGAATCTCCATCATCAGAAAACGGCAGGGACGGATCCCAAATTTCTATATAGAAATTACCCGGGAATGCTGCAGCTTCTATATTAAAAGGAGTCTGAGTTAGAGCTCTTGTATCGGCATCATCGCTTCCCTCCAACACTGTTGCGCTAAAATTTAAAGTAGGATTTGATGATGAATAATTCGGATTATCACCCAAATTATCATTCATACATGAAGAGAAGATAGCGGCTGTCAAAAGAGCCGGCACGAATCCCTTCAGAGATATTTTCATATAATTATATTCTTTCATCAGGCCGGTTCTTCTACTGTTCGTTTCCTATATATTTAGTAACATTTCCATGTTTAGCCACGATAATCGCTCTCCCTTGATAATTATCATCCCAGGTTTCTCCATCCGGCACCATTCCGGCAAAATTGCCTATATATTCAGAAGGGCCTGTAAGATAAGTCCCGTTTGCTATAACATTCCCTATTTGATCAGGAGTCTCAGCCTGGAATTTTGATATTCTTCCAAACATTCCTCCTGTGGCGTAAGTCACTCCCTCTGAAACATTATCGTCCATAGGCCCGTAAACATTTACAACTGCTCTGCAACCGTTTACTGTGTATGATTCATAACATAAGCCGGCCACTCCTCCGGTATAAACAGCTCCTGAAACTCCTACGGAATTCATCATGCATTTCCCCGCATATACTTCACCGGCAACTGTGCAATTAAGCAACTCACCTCCTACGTCAACATTGGAAAGGGCTCCTACCGCACCTCCTATGTAAGAATTGAATCCTACACTTCGAGCACTTTGAATAACTATGTTCGGCAACATCACTTCACTGATAGTACCTCCTGTATGATTGCCTGTGATTCCTCCTATATAATAAGCTGCATTGCTGTAATTGCATATATTTGTAATGGTGATTTTTGGACTGTTTTCTGTCCCTACATTTGTCAATGTCGAAACACTTTGACCAACTATCCCTCCTATATTCAAGGATGGCACTCTTGGAGTCTCCGGATAATTGGCTACAGTCAAATTCATATTACATGTGATGTTTATCGTGTTGATAGTGCCATTGAGATTCGATCCTACCAGACATCCGATATTATGGGATTCCTGACTGTCTGCGGCATATACATAGGCATTCAAATTAAATACAGCATTATAATATTTACCTTTTTCCGATGGATCGATATCATTTTCATACCAATCTGGCAATTTTGCCCGGATTCGTATATTTTGCAATGTTCCCTGCTGTAAATAATTACAGAGAGCTCCTCTTCTACTCATTTCAAAATAATCAAGTTCATCTTTAGGAACGTATCCATCCGGTTTATAATTCACTCGGGTTACAAAAGACATATCTGCATTTGTAATACCGAGATCCTTGATATTCCCATTGACTGTATGGAATAACGGAGATCCTAAATTCCAAATCCAATGATGGTTTCCGTCAAACAAATTTCCACGAGGCAAGTCGGGGATAAACCAGGTAAGCGGGTGCAAATTCTCCTTTGGCTTAAATACGTCATATTTAGCCCATTGGAAATTTACATTCTGTAGAAGTCTCGTGCCGTTTCCAACTACTTCCAAAATCTTAACTTTTCCTCCCTCATAGTCAATTACATATTCCTCAGGATTACACACCTTATATAAGAATTCTTCAGCATCGACCGGGTATATCGGATTTTCATTGTCATCCCAGACTTCTCCCGGGGGAGGAGTCAGAATTGTCACTCCGGCAGATTTTGCAAGATTGAATCTATAGATGCCATTTTCTTCCAGGTCATTGTAAGGATTGCCGTTCTCATCTGTGATACCTCCGGAATCATTACCCGTATTGTCATCTCCCCCATTGCCTGAACCTCCTGTTCCGGGATCTCCTGAATCTCCATTACCATCATCTCCATCACCGGGATTTGCAGGCTCGTTTATTATCTTTTTATACCTCATATAGGTATTCATTCTATCTGTTCCGGGATACCCGACTACGAAATTATCATATCTTCCCGGGGCCAAAAACACTCCGAATGAAGCCTTTTCAACACCATCCGTAATTATGCTTTGCGAGGCACCTGCCACATAAACCTCATTACTGCTGAGAGGATCCGGATCTTGCACAAACTCGAATTTAAGTTTATTTTCTGTCGTTAAAGATAACCGGAAGGCATTATAAAATGTTGGCGACACATCCCCATTATCTTGCTGTTGTGTAAACCAAAAGTTAGTGGCAATGCCAGGAGGCATATCCTCCACTATAAGATAAGAACAGGCATGAAGAAAATTCAAGACTATTGTATGGCCATATTTCACCGTGCCGTTTGACCTGGCTACTAAAGGATCTGTGTCCGGATTACCATTTTTCCCCACAACATTTGAAAGGTTGGTAACAGGATTATACTCAGGATTATCTGTAGGAACCAATAAAGCATCGGTGCCGACAACATAATAAGCAAGGAATTCAGCCGTCACACAGTTATTGGGCCAAGTAAACTTACGATAGGTGGTTGTGCCCTCCGGAAGATATTGTTCCCATTTACCTTCGATATATTGAAAAGCACCATAACGGTATTCTTCCGAATCATCATCCATGTAGAATTTGCCTTGGATATGAATAAATTCTCCGTTTTCAAAAGACTGTTTGGGATTGACGCCACGAGTGGCAACAGGCAAATTTATCTCTAATTCCACCGGCAAATTATCCTGGCGTTCCACCTCATCATCGAGATAAAAAGATTCATCCCGACATGAATTCATCACCGGCAAAACTAACATTAGAATTAATATCCACCGGAGATTCTCACATATCTTATATTTTTTCAGATTCATCAGTATCCGTCAAATTATGTTATTATAATTGGAAGCGTTTACATCAGGAGCGTTTGTCGGTTCTTCACCGAAAAGCCCCTTAAATTCTCCGCTTGTGTTTTTTGTTCCCATAAGGAATCCGGAAAATTCACAATTATTGATTTTACCATAGCTGCATTTTCCTGCCATTACACCAACTGCTCCGACTCCTTCATTAATTACAGTGGCGTTACTTATATTGCAGTTTTCAAACACAACTCCGGGAACAGCTCCGACTGCCGAAGATATTTCTCCGGTTATAATGCCTACAGGATCCGATGTATTTAACATCAGATACGGACTCACAAAGTCTATATTTGTTATACCTCCATTTCTGCTTATCTTAGTGAATAGAGGATGGGTCAGTTGAAGGTTTTTGAATTCTATATTAAAGAAATTATTGTTGCCTATCAATTGGTCTTGCAGGTCAGTCACCACCGGCACTTCTTGAGTAAATGTAAACGGAGCAATATAGAAGTTCCATCTTTCGCCACCGTCTATCATGTCTCCAAATCTTTTAAGCGGTTCTGCATATTGTGGAGATCTTCCGTTGAGTATATAAGTGTTATAGGCTGCTGCCCAATCATTATAATCCTGCTCGTCATTTATTCCTGCCTTACGGATTTCCGTCAGATCTTTATCCTTACCCTCACTATCCCAGTTTTCGATGCTGACAGGTCTTACCGTGGGACCTAACTCCGTCATATCTATCTGGATTGCATATCTTCTGAAAGGATATGGTGTTTTGGTTGAAGCCGCTGTTGTGTCATCAGCTTTGAGGTCAAAAGAAGAAACATGCTGAAGATATCCGTTATCATCATAAATCTGGATTTCGGTCACTGTAGGCCGTGATGCATTCTGATGACTGAATGCGGCTGCCGAAGAAGATGTGGTGTAATAGATATTAGGGAACATCACATACCAGGCTTCATCTCCACTTGTCGGATCCTTCTCGTCATAAGGCCAATTTGAGCCTTTCCAAGCTTTCCATCGGGATGCCTCTTCCCTATCCATCGGTTTTCCGTTGAATTCATACCCATCTTTATAATAAAGCTGGAAGGTCCAATAGACATGATCGGTTCGAGACACCGGACGAATATGAGATATCGGTGTGTTCAAGATAACATATATATCTTCATTTTTCACATATTCCACACTACCATCGTCATGAGTTATCTTCTGCACAGGATTTTTGAATCCTTCCCCTCTAACCACTACAATTTCATTAAAAAGATGATAAAACGTACCGCTGAGGATACCTTTGGATATGTAATCGGCACTTGCCGTTATCATGAATAGGATATCGCGGCAACGTGGTTCTCCGTCCGGCCCAACAGTTCTCACCTCCATACCCGGCAGAGGAGGGCATCCGTCTTTATCCCACACCATATTAGCATTGGCTATGTTGGTAGGATATTCCTTCCAATTGGGATAATTAGCCAGACTTCCCATACCCGGATCATAGGGATAATACATCATCACACCGAGATTGTTCATGGAAGCCGGGCGTATCATAACGGTGTCGTTTTCCAAAGTCTGTTTAGTTTCAGTCTTACTGTTGGGATCGTTAGGATTCACCGGATATTCCTGGTTTGTGAAATACATCGGAATATTAATTAGCGGACCTCCCTTACCATCGGTGCTCATAAGATTCATGTTGCCGGTGCGTGCCATAACACCCACTGTATCGCCGGGGCCGAAAGCACTTCTGGCGAAACTCCATCCATCCTCTTTTTCGATGGTAAGCCTTGTCCCGGGTTCTTTATTTTCCCAACCGTCGATATCCACCAAAGCCCGAAGCATAGTGATGCCGTCAGTGTCTTTTAGTTCTGAAGGATTCAGAGGCTCACGGTCAGTTGTGCACGACATGATTGCCATTCCCATCAAGACTGAGACTGCAAATAAATATATTGTCTGAAGGTTTTTCATTTCCGTTGTTGAAATCCGTCTTTAATTTTCTTAATGTTTAGTTGCCGTCCCCGGGTGTTTCTTGTTCCCCGAGGAGAATAGCCTTAAGTTTGGCGGGACCGTCATCACCGCTCAGAAGCTCATAAGAGTCGTTATCTTCCAGAATATAGACAGCGTTCTTGTTGAAGTTGAACGAGAATGGAAGCTGTCCCTCCTTTTCTTCTATAATACCCTCAATCTGACTTCTGTAAAGTCTCAAGGGTGCAGTTATGAGGAACACCCATCGTGGACTGTTGAAGCAGTAATATCCGTAGGTGGATATCTGAGCAGCTGCTCCAGTATAAGTGTTATATGCATTTGCCATCGCGAGCATATCCTCCTGATCGCCAATTCCGGATACCTGATTAAGGTTGACAAGCTGATAAAGCTGTTCGGCCGTCGTGTTTGTGTATGAAGAATTGTCAAATTGTCGCAAAGTAACTTTATTGTCCTGGAGATTGAAAGAATAAGGTCTGCCGGGCAGTTCTTTCATCTGCCCCTGGAGCAACTGGCTGGTGAGGGTGAGATTACGCCATATCGGGAAAACAAGATTCCCATCTCCGGGAGCTTGATAATCTTCCAAATCAAGTCCCGAATTATAAATATCCATCAAATTGGAGAATTGTTCTGCTGAATACACTCCAGGTTCCCTTATAGAGAGAATTTCATAAAGTTGATTCGCATTGGTTGAAGTCACTTCCAAAGTTTGGTCAGGCATATCCGGATAATTATTTACTGTAACAGTTACTCCGGGTTCAATCTGAAAATTAAAATCGCTTAGAAAGTTATCCGGATCAGGAATCATTTGCGCAAGAATATCGTTATAGTCGAGAGTAAGATTCTCTACAATCTTGAAAGTCCATTTACCTGAACCAGGCACAACATCTTTATCGTCATATACGAAACTTCCGTAATAGAAAAGCTTCCAGTCGTTGGTTTGATAAGCGGTAATAAGGTTTTGGAAAGTATAAGGAGAGGAATCTTGTCCTTGAGGAAGATATCCAACACCTAAATTTCTTTGAGCTGTGACAATATCATATAGAGTTGTGGCGGCTCCTCCGGAATATCCTAAACCAACTACCTGTCCGTTAGGCATTACCAGATTCTGGTTACGGCTTCTAAAGTCGAAAGTAAAGGGAGGAGTGACAGTTTCTCCATTTGGACCGTTCTTCTGAGTTCCCGGGTGCATTGTATCCATTATCTTATCCACCTCCAGCTTTTGTTCTCCCGTATTAAATTGGAAAGTCCAGGTTCCTGTTTCTTGATTTGCAGCAGATATGAATCCATATTTGCCAAGCCAGAAAGAATTGTTTTCCTGATATACTTTTATAAGGGCATAAAAATCATCGGCATTGAAAATGCCGGCCTGACGTGATTCCGGTTTAAATGAACCTTTCCACACCCATGGTTCTACTGTCACCGGTGCAAATAATAGCTCCGGTTGTCCAGGCGTAAGTTTTGTTGTGAGATTTATCACGTAACCCTTCAAAAAATCCAAGGTCAATAAACCTCCGTCTGAGCCGTCGGCATTGACAAGATTCATAGTATAAGGCAGATTCCCGGAATAATAAATATAGTCCTGATATCCCGGATTGACACCGTCATTTACATCATCAATCGGCACTTGTATCACCAATTTGGGTCGAATTGTCTGACCCTGTCTTAATGTCTGAGGCACAAAAACAAAATCTTTTGTCTGATAAGTCTGTACTGAATAGGCTACTTCATCCGGTTGCAGAGCCCATGTTAGACTATTCCAATCTTCAGTCGAATTATCTGTGTCATCATCTTGTCCGGAATCGTTATCGGAACCTGATTCTAGATTTCCCTCTACCAAAGTGAATTCTGTATCGTAAAGTGCAGGGTTTATTTCAGGCTGTAAGGAAGAGGCATCTTTTCTTTCTTCGAACCTCAGTTCTCCATATTTTCTCAGATAAGTCTTTGGTTCAATAAGCAAATTCTCAATCCATACTTTGGCGTTTTTCAGGCTGGTTTTATACCCGCTGATATTGGAATTGTCAACATTTACTGTTATTTGCAAACGGGTCATGCGGTGATAAAGTTCAAATTCTATAAAATCTTCACCGCTTTTAGCCTTTGTCGTCCCCCATAACAGGTCATTTGTTCCGTTTTCTGCATCAAATACTCCTGCCTTGAAAGGATTATCAGGAAAATTGCTCATGCTACAGACTGTGTCTCTTTTTAAGGCATCAGTTGTAGTCAAATAGGGGAAATTATCCAGATACATAGGCGAAGGGGTGTTAACATTTGGATAATAAATAATCCCTTCATTGGCTGAGCTATTTGATGGAGACCATATCAGTTCCTTTGGAGCAGTAGCTGTTCCTATATTCACGAATCCTGTGGTTTCTTCCCCGGCGAAACCGAAATTCACTTCACCGTAATGGTAATAAAAATAATATTGTTTTCCGTAGCCCTCCGGGGTGTTGATCCAGCTGTAGGTATAAGGATAAGCAATAGTAAACTTGCCTTTTACAACCGGACCTGAGGAAGTAGTTCCATCTGCGAAGTAAGATCTTGTTCCCTGTGGCTGTGATATTGTAGCTCCCACCTTGAGACTTCCTGCGAGTGGATTGTTTCCTGTTCCCGGAAGTCCTAAATCATCTTCTCGACATGAGCCTCCAAGCACACTTATTGTGAATAGTATTGCTATTATATATGAAAAATATCTTTTCATGCTCTCGGTTTCTTTATCTCTAATCCCTCCTCTTAATCTTCAGGCTCGGGATCCGGTTCTTTCTTTATAGGTTCTTCTTGATTAAGGCCCCAGTTATCATTCTTTGCATGTTGCCAATCTATAACTTTTGCTCCTACAAGCACAGCAGCCGCTCCATATCTTGGAATATAGAGGCTTAAATGTTGAATTCCTCCTTGTTCTATACTAAGGTCGCTGTTAGTTGTGGCATGACCACCTTGAACCGGGTCCGGATTACCATTGAATACATAGCTCTTCGGGACTTCTCCGATATTCTGACGCATGTTGATGCGAATGAAATTCTTGTCGGTCCAGATCAAACCGGGATAATTCAAATCATTGGCACTGAAGTCCTGACCGGCAGGTATCAAAGCGCTAACCGTGATTTTCCAACATTCGTCAGTGGCTTCCGGATCGTATGCCGCGTTATCAGGACGATAGAAACTTGACGTCTTTATTTTAACGACAGGTGGCAATCCTTTTGTTTCCGGATAATATTCCTCAGTCAATGGAGGGATAAACATTATGATATTTTTCCTATCACCATTATCTACAGCTGCACATGCCGGAGCAGCGTCAGAAGAACGATTGGCATACCAGTTAACATTAAATTGGGTCAATACATCAAGTAGCTGAACGCTTTGCAAAGCATCTGCCGGAAATCCGGTGCGTATCTTATTGCCTTTATCATCTGTGTCATTGTCATTGAACACCGGAATATAAAGCGTAAGCTTGAAATAACACATCAGATGATAAAGCTTGAATCTGATTCTTCCCGGAGAGGAAGAAGAGTGATAGGCCCCTATAAAATTTGATTTCCGCAATACATCTATATCATTCTGATTTTCCGGCACTTGAAAATCAAGATTCAATTCGTTATCATAGGGAAAATACATTGCAAAGAGGGCATAACCGTTGTTGTCATAACCCCATGCCTGAATATCTTCCCATTCCATTTTTTCTAAGGGTGTCTTGGCAAAGAAATTATATCCTCCCAAACCGTTTGGTCGATCATCCCATCCCGTAGGATATTTATATTCATAATAGTATGTATATAAATTTTTATAGCCGTCCCGATATTTCACTTTGAAAGATTCAGGAAGACTTGTAGGATAACTATCCTTTTCCTTTGCTTGAAACGGCACCAATACACCTGACACCAACTGTGTGAAATATAGAGCATCACCGTATTCAAATCCATCTTTAAAAAATTCACTTGCTTCTGTATTGTCATCATGTTCGTCGGTGGTGACATCTATGATTACATCTGAATCGGAATCATCATCCGGATTCATATCATCGTCTCCACGTGTTGCAAACATGGCATAAACATCCCCTGACAATGGATCGGTGATACGATTATTTTCTCCGGGTCCATTATCACTGCAAGATATTAATGATAAAATAGAAAGGACGCCTATAATTGCGAATATATGTTTAATCCTGTAGATCATGGATTTTCCTCCTCTATAACACTTCCAAAAGAATGATTCAATTTCCAATTCACCGGCTCTGCATACGCACCGACATCATTGGCGTCTCTTACAGTCACTGTAATGATGATATTATTGTTGCGGAACATAGAACCGATATTTCCAATTGGAGTATCTTTTGTGACCGGTAAATAACCAATCTCGTTATCCTGCATTACCATTGTAAGGAAATATCTTTCAACATCCCGAAATTTTCCTGTCAGTTCCCCGTTTTCATCCGTTATTGGCACCTTAACAAGATATCTGCTTTCCGGCATGTAATAATATCCCGTCTGTGCTTCACCGGGGGAAGCCTCATTTATGGCGACACTGGATCTGGGATCTACTAACCATACCTCATCTTTAGGCACAAATTCTATCACGCCTTTCCTCTGCTCCATATTGATCTCTTGATCATTTTCTTCAGGGAATGCTGTCGCCGGAATTGAGAAATTGCCTATCCAGCCGTATGTCTGGTTAAATACTTCGTTTTCAACAGCATCTTTATAATCATCAGACAATCTTGAAACGCTTGCCAACCAATTTACCCACCAAAGAGGTGGGTTATTATTGCCAAGCTTCTTATATTGCTCCGCCGGATCAACCTGTGCAAAAAGATACATGTCGCTTGCCATGCCTGAGAGTTTCAATGACTCAATTTTTAATTCCTTAGATCTGTAATTTCTGAATTTGAATGTGAATTTGTTGGCGCAGGGCACAAGATACATGGTTTCATCCACTACATGCACCCTTACGTTGTCGCCTGTGACGGTGCCTTCATCATATTTGCTAATGAGGTTGTAGACATACTGAGTGGTGTAAGGCAGATAAATCTCGGTTTTGCCGTCCCTTACTGTTGCTTCAAAGTTCGGCGTATAATACAGGCAATTTAAAAGCTCCTCCACATTGGCGCCTGTCGGTTCGCCATGTTCTTCATCCTGATTCTCAAGATCATAAATCAGATTCGGAACATAGTCCTTTTTAATCGAATTTAGAAATTCATGAAGACTCTTTCCTTCATATTCATTAGAAGACGGCTCTCCGTTTTCAGTCTGGAAATGAATTTCATCAACGGATTCCTCATTGGCTATCAGGAAGAATTTCTTGATGCCGGGCACTGTCGTCCTTGTGAGATAATATTTGAAAAAGTTTGCCGGATGATATATCGAGCCCGGTTCTGTGCCGGGATAAGTGCTCTCCTCTTGATTTACAAAATTTATATATTGATTGAATTCAACGTATTCTGTTTTCACTCCCTCAACTTCGGTCTCCGTGAGCATGATTATACGCAGTGTCTTGATCATTTCTTCCACACCAAGGTCGATGCTGTTTGAACTGATCGGGGTGATCTCCAGCACAATTCTCGGCGCCTCAGATTGAGGCAACGGGAATTTACGTCCTTCCTCAATTTCATCATCCTTACATCCGGAGAATGAAATCAGAGTGAATAGCGTCGCTACGATCAATATATATTTTGAAAGTAATTTCATGTTTCAGGCTTTATTCAGCTTTGCCGACTCTCTGAAATTTCTGTGTTTTTCAGTTAAAAGATTGATTGTTTTGCACAACTCTCCATGAATGGATATAGATTGTGTTGTCGATCCATTTCATGTTTTCATCCAAAAAGAATGTCAGTATATACTCATCCTCGCGGTCAAGAAATTCCTGATCTGTCATGGAGTGATTGTAGGCCAGCTCATAATAGTCTTTTGACAGTAAAGCATACTGAATTATGGGCACGCGGGTTATTATGTTTTCACCTTTATCAAGATTGGTTACGGTCAGTGCGAAGTCATTGGCTTCCGTTACCATCATTCTTGATACACTTAGATCCGCCACAACTCCTTTCACATATTCCATCTGATAGATGCCTTCGGGGTTTTTCTTCGACACTCCGGCCTCAGCTTCATCCCGATTCCATTGCAGATAGCTTACCTTCACATCGCTTGCTATGGTGTTGTCCCACGCCAAAACACCGTCAGCACTTTCAATATTGAAAGCAAATTGCGAGGGGTCCATATCCTCTCCCGACAATTGCTGCAGGATTATTCGGATATGGTTGGTGTCTTTGATGAGTGGCATCGTGTAATAATAGTCTTCACCATCCTGGCTGTCGGGAAGGTCTACCTTCAAATCGCCATGATACATGAAATAGAGACGTTTATCGGAATATTCTCCGTATTCCTCGTTGGTTTGGGTGTTGAGCGAACATGTCAGCTCTTCAAGAGTGGTCACACCCGGAGTCGGAGCCGGCACCGTAAAGGATGTCATCTCTTCACCGTCGTTGTAAAGTCCACACCAAGCCACAAGCTGGTAATTGCCCGGATCCAGTGTCAGTTCCATTGAATAACCCGGCTCAGAGAGGGCGCTTCCTCTTCCCGTAAATTCCTTCACAAATATGCCGTTTTCGTCAAAAGCATATAGGTTGACGGAAGTCACTTCCGATGGAAAGGCATCAGCCCATTTGAGGTTCATGTTGTAGACGAATCTCAGATAATAGTGCACCGCGCAGTCTCCCTCATCGTCAAGCACAGGGTTGTTGCAGGAGGTGAACATAATGGCAGCCGCCGGAAGTATCAATAAGGATCTTAAATTCATAAGTCGGATTAGTCAAGGTTTTTTATATGCAGGTGTCTGCCCGATAAAACAGACACCTGCAGTTTGTTTATCTGTTTTTTTACCAGTCGAATTCTACATCCTGAGTAACAAGTCTCCACATAAGGATTTCAACTTTCGCTGAGATATTGTTGCCGTCATGGCCGGGATATTCGGGATAGATATCTTCAGTAGGATCCCAAACCGGAGTACCAAGACCTTTGAGAACATTGATAGTACCATTGTAGATATGGTTACGAACCACTCCATGATATCCGGCAGCAGGACCATCTTCAGCACCGAGGTGATTGATGGTGTAGAAATAATAAGTCATACCGTTGTTCCAAACCTTTGCATGGCCGAAGACAGCTTCCATATATTTCGGAATGTCAGTTATTTTTACATATTCGTACATGTTGGTACCGGAACTAACTCTATGATACCATGTCAAAGCCAGTGCATTTTCATTTACATTGTCAGCCAGAGCCGGATTATTGGTTGAAGTGAGTGTAGGATATGCCCAATAGTTACCGATTGGATCTTCACCATTATTACGTATTCCGTTCAGGATAGAATTGCTCTTTTCAAACTGACTCTGGGTCATAAATGAAATCTGTTCATAGTTTACAGGAACGTATTTTCCATCCTCATCTTTATAATACATTTGACACATTTCAGCAACATGCTTTCTCAAACCATCCCAAGTAAAGTAAAGACCGTTCCATTCTGTAACGGTTATAGGTTGGCCTTGTGCATTTGTAAGCTGAGCGGCGTAAACTACTCTTGTCGGTTCTACAGGATTAGCTGCAGTGGCAGCATTATAAGTTGCTCCGGCGGGGTTCGCATTCTCCTGCATATATGTCTTGGTAGCGGTCATCGGGAAGCAATTTGCATTTTCAGCAAGTTGTGCGATTTCATTATAGTTATACCATGTAAATGCCTGATAATCTGATTCAGTAAATGTCGGGTTGATAGCCCAGTAAGAACGATGATATTGAGGTATAAACCATGGTTCATCTTCACTTCCGAATAAACTTTCAGACCATGTCGGGTTAATGCTCTTGTAAAGATAAGATTTCATCGGGTTGGAAACTACAGCCCATCCAAGGAAATTGACATAAATAGGAGTAGGTTCGATTTCTTCAGCATCACCATCCTCTGAATAATCACGGTCTGCCGGTTCAAGTGTAAAGCTTACAGGATAAAGTGTCTTGCCGTTTACTGTTGTCGGTGTTATTTCCTGGGCACCATCACCTGTGCCATTCATAATTTTAGCACCAAGCTGAGTGTTAAGACGAGCCACTACTCTTTCCACATACACCGTGAGAGGATTTTCAGCCGCCTCCGGAATAGTTGTACAAATCATATCCTCTTTAATATCTTGTGCTATGACATATTGATTAGCGTTATCACCACCACCAGGAGCCATATAAACAGAGCTTGACATAACGAAACCACCCTGCTCTGTAAGACCGTCACCATAACAATAGTCTTCCATCACTTCTTGCAATTTTGCAAGCGTCGGATTTTGAAGAGCTAAGACAGCCGGAGTCGGATTCAATACAGCTACTATTTGTGTCGGGGATGCTCCTTCTTCAGCTGTAAGAACCACCATTGTGGTGAGTTCCTTTTCAATTGTTCCGCCGGGAAGATTATGGTTTGGATCGTCTTCTAATTGTCCTCCTCCATTTCCTAACTGGCCGTTCTGGTTTTCTGAAGCTGTGGGAGCCCAATCATAATATGACAAATATTCCGGTGCTATGTTATCGGTTTCTTCAAAGATAGGATTTTGACGTATAGGACATGGTGTACCAGCCGGTAAAGTTCCCTCAGAACCTTCCCAGAAAAAGAAAAAGCGCACCTGTTGTACATAGTTCTCGGCTGCAGTACCGTATTCATACTGACCGTTGCCCTCAGCTCTGGTTGCAGAACCTCCGGGAGATTTCAGTCTCAAAGAAAGGTAACCGGTCACTTCGCCCGGGGTGTATTGACCACCCTGCAAATCTTGATCGCCATTATTGATAGTCGGAGCATTGTCCGCACAGCTTGCCATTAACCCGGCAAGCAGAAGGGGTAATAATCCTTTTTTCATTGTATGATGTTTGTAGTTAATTTTTTTCAATTCCAAATTCCCAATTAAAGAATCAATTTCTTAATTCTTATTTCTTATTTCTTAATTTTTATTTCTTAATTTCTCAGCCCTGCAGCTTTCGCCTGCTCTATGAGTCTTTGCGAAGCTTCGTTGTCGCCTTGCATGCCTTTGAGGATTCCGCGGGCATAAATGGCTTCGGGGGAATTTCCGGCTTTGGCAAGATATCTCTCGGCCGCACGGAGGTCGCCACGTGACAATGCGGCATTTGCGGCATTCAGATTGGCTGTCTCATCTTCCGGATAAAGTCTCACAGCAGTTTCAAACACTTCTATGAATTCGGGGCTGCCCGGTTCCAAAGATGCAGCAAGCCTGTACATTTCTGACAGTGACAGCTTCTGCGGTTTGGTGCGCATGATTTCGGCTATCTCTTCCAGATTTGTGAATTCCCTGATCTGATATTCTATGCGATAGTCGGAATGACGAAGGGCCGGGTAGACGTTGAGATGCAACCATTCGTATTCTTTCGGGAAGTCTCTCTTGATCTTGGAGTTGCGCTCGAAGTCGGGAATCGTGGAGTTCACGATCGCCAGGATCTCTTCCTTATGATTGATGTTGTGGGTCTCCAGCCATTCCCTGAGTCCGGGCCAGTCTACAGGATTGTAGTCGGTCTGGATGAAGTCTTTGGGGAAGTGGTAAAGGTTTGTCACATATTCCTTAAGAGCTATCGTACGGTTCTTGGCCAGGTAGACGTTGTTATCGTAGGGACCTTCCGGAGAAGCCGTACCCTTGATGAATATGCTCGTCACCGTGATGTCGGGATCGTTCTTTACCGAGTCGATGGTGGCGATAATCTTGCCAAGCTCGTAGGTGTTGTTGCGGTAGTCGGGATATATCACAATCTTATTAACGGGGAAGTCTACGAATGCACGGCCGCTGAGTTCGCGGGTTTTCACCTCTTCGGCTATAGCAGCTCTGTAGATGAGTTCAGGCTGCACCTGTTCAATGGTCTTCGGCTCGGTATAGGCCACAAGTTCATCAGACAATGTCTCGCCCTGGTTACATCCGGCACATCCATAGAAATCTCTCTTTATCACAAGACCCGATCCGTTCATCCAGTCGGTGTAATCCACATTCTGAAGATAGTCTACGGCCACGTCTTTCTTGTTTTTCATGGCTATCTGTTGGTCGGGAGCCACGGTTTTGAGAATCCCTCTTTCATATTGGCGCCATGCAGTGCCACCGTAAACACCCACTGACTTAAGTCTGAGCGTGTCGGCTCCGTTCACTATCATCGGAGTATAAACCACGGCCTGGTTTGTCTTCAATTTCAAATCTGTGAAATCAAACTTCATGTCCACGGTCATGAAGGATCCGTTGCGCGTCAAGGTCGGGTTTTCGATAAAAAATTCGTCGGCACCTTGCGTTTGAGCCATTGCCGGGAGAGCCGGCAATGCTATTAATATGAGTGAGAGAAGCCTGAATAATATCTTTTTGTGGTTCATGGATTTTTTTGTTTTTCGGATCTTTCGATTTTCGATTCCCGGGATAAGCATCAAAATATATATTCCAGATTGAGGGCCAGCTTTGTGGGGCCAACATAGTTGTGGGGACGGTTTTTCTCGAGGCGTTTTCCGCAGTTGTCACATTTGAATTTGTCGTAGCGGGTGTAGAGCCATCCGATACCGATTTCGGCCTCTATGTTCCAGTGTTTGGCCACAGCCCATGCATAACCGTAGGCGATGCCGGCTCCGGCCGCCCATCCCTGATAGCGATAGTCTGAAAGATTCTTAAAGGGACTTCCCAGAAAGGTGATGTTGTTATGGATCATTCCGAAATTATATTGGCCTCCGAGAGCATGAACTCCCAGGAAATGGCCTGCGAATCGGTCGCAAAACCAATAACGGGCTTCGGGCTGTGCCAGCCAGTGTTTCCAAAGGTGACCGTTAACTTTCCAGAAATTGATCTCTCCGGTGAGGTCGAGCGACCAGTGAGGAGCGAGCCCTATCTCCACTCCTAAATTCGGCGATAATAATGCATCAGGTATCACATTGGTCTTAATACCCACCTGTGAGTTTGCTGAGGCAAAAACACCCACAACTGCCATGAAGAGCAGGATTAATCGTTTTTTCATATAAGATGATAATCCTATTATTTGCAATTTAGCCCTCTAATAATTAATATGAATACTTGGTTAATATAATTAAATAAATACCCCAAAAAGAATTAGAGAGTTTTTCATAATAATTTACAAATTTATCAATTTCTTGAGGTTTTAGAGGTATAAACGAAATTGAAAATCTTGTCTACCCCCCCCCATGAGCCTAATTTATTGATTTACAGTGAAATAAAAATTAATTAAAATTTGTAAAGGGATGTTAATAGGAGATATAAAGTTATAAAGAGGCAAAGATGCAAAGATGCAAAGATACAAAGTTGCAAAGATGCAAAGATACAAAGATACAAAGATGCAAAGTTATAAAGATGCAAAGATGCAAAGTTATAAAGATACAAAGATACAAAGATGCAAAGATGCAAAGTTATAAAGATACAAAGATACAAAGATACAAAGATGCAAAGTTA
>JAFLTV010000012.1 GCA_022509105.1 Muribaculaceae bacterium
TTTTTGAACTTTTTGCGACAAAAAAGAGACTGCCTAAAACTTATTAGACAGCCTCATTATCAATTCTTCAGCGGTCTCTTGAATGAGTTGCTCCACTGTAATATCTTCCTGCTGCCCTTCCCGCTTTTACCCATAACCGGGCTCCTGAAGACGGTCTGCACTTGCAAATATAGTTATCCGGAACAAATTTTCCAAATAACCGCTAAGAAATTTAAATTTAAATCCACAACCCTCCCATCTTATTGAAACAGAAGTTAATATAGTCTTTCGTCGCAGGTGCCCCTCATGTATACCCCTCTCATTCTTTCTCTTTTGATTTTAGATTTTTGTGGTATAGAATCTTCTTCAAAAAATTATCATATATGGACCGCGAAGATAATCTCGTTTAATCAGATGGATTCTGATTTCACCCTCTCATAACTGTTAAATCCTTTCAAGACTGAAGGCCTCACCACCCATCTCTGCACACAATATGCTCCAACCATATAAGCCCCTGCTAATATCCACAGATTTATATAGCAGCTTCTGACCTGAGCCAATGTCGCTCCGTTTGTATTCATCTTTATAAATCCCTCGATTCCCCATGTGGCAGGCACGCAGTCGCTCGCCGCCTTCCAGAATCCTGACATAGCATATCTCGGCCAGGTCAATCCCGACAGGAAGAGAAATATCACGGAAGTGACAACCCACAGCACAAACACCGACTCCCTTTCCCAGACAATTCCCTGGAAACACCATCCCAAGCCCACGCACGCCAGAACCATCGGAGTCAGAAACATCAGTATCTCAAACAGATTGCCGGCCATCGGGAATGAGAACATCAACGGTACATAATGCACCAGATAGATAATCGGCACCATCAGTATCGTGATATAACAAAGCATCTGACCCAGCATTGTCATCAACACACTCGGTTGCTCGTTGAAGGAGTCATACCCTATCAGGCCCTTTCGTTCCCGTTTTGCACCGCCGGCCATACCCGAAGCTAAGATGATGCATTGATGCAGGATCAATATCAACACTCCGGGCATGATGAAGGAATCGAAGCCTCCCTCGATGTTGCCCATAGTGATATTCTTTATGGGCATCAGATCTCCGTCGGCTACGGTCTCTGCCAGGGGGGCTACAAGGTCTATCTTCTCTGTCAGTATCTCCGCGCCTATGGCCTGCGCCACATTGGTTGAAGCCACAAGCAGCGACCGATACCTCAGCAACAGGCTCATCTCGCAATATAACACCGCCTCGCCCTGCTCGTTATTGGCAATCCTCTTGCCGAAACCCTCGGGAATCTCCAGGATGCCATAACATTTATGCTCATTCATAGCCCTCCGGGCCTCTGCCAGGTCTGCCGCATAACCCTTTACCCAGGCCTCCTGCGTGGCGTTGAAATTTCTGACAAGTTCCCGGCTGATTGACGACCGGTCGTTGTCTACGACCACTACCGCAACATCCCTCACTAACTCCGGATTATATATCAGAGAATAGATCACCGGATATGCCAAGGGCAAAAACAGGAAAAAGATGATCAGACCCGGATCTTTGATGACAAGCCGGAATTCCCTGACATAGACTTTAAATAATTCCCTGAATATTCTCATGGAGCGTAAACCGGTTTGGCCATCTCTCTCTTGATTCTCCAAAGAAGAGTGAAAGGCAACAACATAAACACTATATAAGCCACAAACCATACCCGGGAATAATAGATATCTATTCCGTTGAGGGCCTGGTCGATATATATCAGAAGATTGTATCTCACGGGCAGAATCCAGCTGAATATCCCTATAGCCGGATACATGCTTTCGTATGGAAACGAGAAGGCAGCGATGGAGAAGGCCAAAATGCCTAAGAGAGCGCAAACCGACAGGGAGAGTCGCAGGTTGGGCAAAACTCCGAAGAAGAATAGAGCCCAGCCCTGGCAGGCCAACACGAACATTACCTCCGAGAGAGCTATCCAGAACCAGGAGCCATGCATGGGATAACCGTTTATTTTAAACAGCCATGACTCCATGAAAATGGCGATTACTATCCAGATGATTGTCTGAGGCAGCAATTTTGCAGCTAAAGCCTTGATTATGGACCCGTCGGCCATGGCGAGCAGTTTCACGGAGGTGCCGTATTTTATCTCCTGGCCTAAGCTGAAACACGTCACGAGGAATATCATGAGTTCCAGAACTCCCGGAAGAAATGAATTACAGAGATAAACAGCATAATTGAGGCCCGGATTATGGATGCCGCGCGATTGTATGTTTATAGGCAATAAAAGCGGAGTCACCTCCCGGGGTGACGCTCCCACAGATTCCAAGACTGTGAGGGCCACGCCTGCTTTCGTGTATAAGGCCGTGGTCTTGAATGTCTTGAAGAGGATTGAGGCCGGCACAAAATAGGTCATGTTCGTATAGAAGGTGATCACCGGTTTTCGGCCCGAAAGCAGGTCGCGCTCGAAATTTTCCGGTATCAGAAAAAAACCGAAGATATCCCCCTGCTGCATCAGTTTGCGTGCCTCCGTATAACTGTTGCAATCATCCACCAAGTCAACCATCTGCATTCCGCCCAGATTCTGGGTCAGTTTCCTTGATATCGCCGAACCGTCTTTATCAATCATGGCTGCCGGCACTTTTGAGGGAAGTCCATCCTCCATCAGGCTCGTCAGAAACATGAAACAAAACAAAGGAAGGATGAAGAATGCCACCCAATAGATAGGCCTCCTCACCAATTGCAAGACGCTTCTTACAAATATTCCTTTGAAACCTCTGCGGATCATTTCGTTTGCTCGAGTATCACCGACATGCCCGGACGAAGGTTTTCTATCTTCTCCGTGGGCCGGGCCTTGATCTGGAATGTGCGGGCATCAAAATCTCCGGTGGATTTCGTTGCCTGCCAGTTTGCATAGGTGCCCATATCCTTTATATAAAACACCTTCGCTTCAGTCTCTTTCTCCAAGGCCGGTATCTTGATTTTCAAGACAGTGCCGGTCGTGATATCCTTCAGAAGGGTTTCCCTTACGTTAAACACCACCCAATGGTCATCTTTCTGCAGCGACATTATCGGAGCGCCCGTTGCCACCAATTCTGACACATTCGGATAAATTTCCGTTATCTCCCCGTCGTCGGGAGCCACAAGATACTGGTCTTCCAAAAGGGCGGCCACTTCATTTACGCCACCTTTGGCCACATTCACCATAGCTCTGGCTGCAGCCTTATCCTCCTTCTGGGCTCCCGCCTTGGCGAGCGAATACTGGCTTTCAGCAGCGGCCACTCCCGCTTTGGCGGCATCATAAGCAGCCTTTGCCTCATCTCGTTTTTGCTCCGAAACCACTCCCTTCTCGAAGAGATTCTGCATCCTTTCGTAGGTTTTTTGCGCTATCCCTTCAGCAGCCTTCGCCTGTTCCACAAGTTCGTAAGCTGCCGTGATTATCTGATGGCGAGTGCCGGCATCCACCTTAGCATTGGCAGCTGCGGCTGCATCTTCCATGGCTTCCGCCTGACCCATACGTGCTTCCACAAGCGTAGAATGGATCCTCACAAGGGTGTCGCCTTTCCTGACGCGGTCGCCCTCTTCCACATAAATCTCTTCCACACGGCCTGGAAGCTTCCCGGAAATCCTTATCTCTGTAGCGTCGGCCTGACCCTGCACTGTGTCCGGACCCTGCTTGATGCAGAGAAATCCGAAGATTGCAAGCCCTGCGAGAACAAATATAACAACAACTATGGTGAGAATCAGCATCCGGTCTTTGGCCGACACTTTCTCCTCTTCCGTCTTGTTCAAATTTTTATCTGCCAATGAAGGCTCTGTCTGATTTTTCATGATATATCTTTATCTGATACGTTACAAATTACCCAAAACTTTTGCGAGATATGTGCGAGCGAGCCTCACTCCGATTTCTGAATCAATCTTCTCGGAATTCGCCGCCAGCCATGCCGTTTGAGCCGCCAGCACGTCGGATGTGGTCATCACACCCTCCCGGAAAGCCATCTGCGCCTGATAAAGGTTTTCCTCCGCCTTTTTCATATTTGTCAGCGACATCTGATAGGTCTTTTCCGACTCTTCAAGGCTGAAGCGAGCCTGGCTTACCTGCAGGTTTACCTTTTCTTCCAGGTCTTCCAAAAGAAGACGCTGAGCCGTGGTGTTTGACTGCGCGGCCTTATATCGCTTATAGTCTCCTCCCCAATGCCAGATGGGCACTGTCAGTGCAGCCCCGATACTGAATCCTCCCCCGAAGTTCCTTTTGAAACCGTTGATAACATTCGGATTTGAGAATGAATACATGCCGACAACCGCTATTTTCGGCATCATCTCGCTGAGTGTGAGTTTCTCCTTGCCTTGAAGCATATTGATGGTCTGCCTCACAACTTCCAGGTCTGACCTCCTGGCATAGACCTGCTGCAGGGTGTAGTCGGGCACTGTTGTCTTCATGTCATGAAGCTGTTCATCTTCAAGTTCCATATCGGTGTCAGCCGGCAATCCGCATAATTGCGAAAGTGCCATCTTGGAAAGTGTCAGTCCGTTTTCCACCTTCACCAAGGCGATTTTCGCCTCATTGACCCTCACTTCCACTGAAAGGAGGTCGCTTTTCGTGGCCACGCCCTCATCCACCATGTATTGCACATTCCGCCGCAAGGAATCAGTGAGATTCACAAAACTCTGGGCCAGCAACCTTTTCTCTTTGAGGGAAACGACGGTCCAATAGGCTTCATCAACGGAATAAACTATATCCTGGCTAAGCTTGTCGGTCATTGCCGATGCCATTTTTTCGCTATATCCGGCTATTTCGTTAAGAGCTCGAATCTGACCGCCCATATATACCGGCTGCGTAAGTGTAAAAGCCCCCGCAAAAACATTATGGATATCATAGCTCATAGCCTCCTTGGGGATAACCGCCACTTCCGAGGGTATGTAGCTGCCCGTGGCAGGATCCTTCACCGGCATGCCGTCAGGTCCCTTCACTAAGTTATATTGATAAGACATAGTCTTCGGGTCGAAACTCATGGTCGGAAGTTTGGCATCCTCTCCCAACAGGTTTATGATTCTTTGATTATAGAAATATGTGCCTGTAAAATCTATGCCGGGAAGATATGCCGCCTTGGCCGACTCCTTCAACAAGGCCGCTCCTTCGCGGTTCTCATGGGCCATCCGGATAAGTTTGTTGTTTCGTAGTGCCATATTGCGACAGGAATCCAGGCTCACGGTTGCCTGACATGTCATGGCAGCCATAAGGAAAAATAATAGTATGATGTTTTTCATTCTGCTCGTTTAAGATTTTATCTGCTGAATATTCGGGTTTTACGCGACGCCATCTATCCGGACGTTGCCGCGCAAAACGCAGGTGGGTCGGTCGTTTAGGCAAAATTATATAAAATTTATCTCTTACCAAACTCCCGGTCCGGCTGACTTACGTGATTTCGGCAAATTCTGTTCAAAAAGCGGCTGCAACCCATGTAGAAACATGGAATCAGAGCCACCCCTATTGATAATTTAAGTAACTTTGCACTCGAAAGCATATCTTCAAAAATGGATTCCGCTATCAACACAGTCCCGGAAAGCTATATAGCCACTTATAAAAGTCTGCTGAAAATCGGATTTCCGGTGCTCATCACTCAAATCGGCATCATCGTCGTGAGTTTCGCCGACACTATGATGGTGGGGGCCTACGGTCTAAATGAACTCGCCGCCTCGGCCTTCGTCAGCAGCCTCTTCCTCATAGCCATGGTGATGCTCATGGGTTTTGCGGGGGGCATAACGCCCATCATCGGTGCCCTCTATGGAAAAGGAGAGCATGATGAAGGAGGAAGAATGCTTCGCGCCTCCGTCATCGTAAACGTTGCCCTATCCCTCGCTTTCATTGCAATCATGGGAATTCTCTATATATTCCTGCCCTATATGGGCCAGGACCCTGAGATTCTCCCTATCGCCCAAGACTATTACCTCATCATCCTCCCTTCGATGTTGCCGATGGCAATATTCGGATGTTTCCAACAGACAGCGAACGGTGTCACCGACACTGCCACCCCCATGTGGATTATCCTTGCCACAGATTCTCTCAATATCCTCGGAAATTATATGCTCATTTTCGGGCATTGGGGCTGTCCGGAATTAGGTTTGGCCGGAGCAGGATGGAGCACCCTCATTTCAAGAACCCTGGGCGCGATAGGCATCATCATTGTCTTTGCCCTCTCACCACGCTACCGCAAATACTGGCAGATGCTTCTTAACGGCCATTCGGGTCGCGAAAGAAGATTGAAAGTCTGGAAAACTTCCTATCCCCTTATGGTGCAAAGCGGAGTGGAATGCGGACTGTGGTCGCTCGGTGCTGTAGTCAGCGGATGGTTCGGAAAAGTGGAACTGGCGGCTTACCAGGTTATGAACACTATCGGCCAGCTCGGGTTTATGACCTATATGAGTTTCGGATGGGCCACTTCAATCAAGGTGGCGAACTTCACGGGTGTCAAAAACTTCTCTGCAGTGAAGAGGGTGACTTCCTGCGGGCTTCACCTTATTCTCGTTCTGGCAACCATCGCTTCTCTCGCGTTCATGTTCTTCACGGATGAAATGGTGAATCTCTTCACCCCGGAAGCCGATGTGGTGGAATATGCCATACTGATGATAATCCCATTGGTGCTATATCAATATTGCGACGGCATTCAGCTCACCTACGTCAACGCGCTGCGAGGCACTTCCGTTGTCAAACCCCTCCTCTGGATATCCATAGTGAGCTATATCGGCGCCGGCGTGGCCTCTCTTTTCATTCTGGCTCTCCTTTGCGACCTTGAAACCGTGGGCGTTTACTACAGCTTCTCGGTGGCTCTCCTCACTGCCGCCGTGCTCCTCGTCATCACTTTCAAACGCACTGTGGCACGACTTCAATACGCAGCTTAGTTTTCTGCCAATTTTCCAAAATTTCACCCTTGTCATCTTAAAAATATTTAAATATCGATTACTTTTAGACAGTTTAGGCGATTTTTAGACATAAAAATTATTACTTTGCAGTGGCAAATTTGCTCTTAATGAAATTTGCACCTGAATTTAGCATAGAATAGCTGATAAAATGGGTAAGATAATAGCAATCGCCAATCAAAAAGGAGGTGTGGGGAAAACAACCACGGCCTTTAATCTTGGCGCATGTCTCGCAATGGAGGGTAAGAAGGTGCTCCTCGTGGATGCCGACCCGCAGGCTAACGCCACTTCCGGTATCGGTCTCAACCCGGAAGATGCCGAAGTCTCTGTATATGAATGTCTGGTGGATGGCGTCGACCCGAAAAAAGCCCTGCGCGACACTTGCGTTAAAGGGCTCTCCGTGATCGGTTCCAGAATAGATCTCGTGGGTGCCGAAGTCGAGCTCATGCAGAAAAAAGACCGCGAAAGAGTGCTCTCGAATGTGCTCCGGCCGCTTAAAGATGACTACGACTATATTCTCATTGACTGCAGCCCCTCTCTCGGACTTATCACAGTAAACGCCCTCACAGCCGCCGACTCTGTTATTATCCCCGTGCAAGCCGAATATTTTGCCCTCGAAGGCATATCCCAGCTTTTAAACACCATCAGGATTATCAAGAGCCGCCTTTCTCCCGAACTGGAGATCGAAGGGTTCCTCCTGACTATGTATGACGCCCGGCTTCGCCTCGCCAACCAGATTTTCGAGGAGCTCAAGGGGCATTTCGGCGACATGGTGTTTTCAACGGTTATACCCAGAAACATCAAGCTTTCCGAATCTCCAAGCCACGGGCTGCCGGTGTGTCTCTACGACCCCGAAAGCCGTGGAGCTATAGCCTACGGGCAGCTTAGCAAAGAACTTATCGCCAGAAACCGTCACAAAAAATAATCTCTAATGGCTGTTAAACGTAATGCTCTGGGCCGAGGCCTTGATTCCCTGATATCGATTTCCGACATAAACACTGCCGGGTCTTCAGCTATCAATAATATCGACATCAGCCTTATAAAGCCCAACCCAAACCAGCCCAGACATAACTTTGACGAAGAAACTCTCGCCGAGCTCGCCGCCTCCATAAAGGAACTGGGAGTGGTGCAGCCGCTATCTGTGCGTGAAATGCCTGACGGCTCCTATCAGATAATCGCCGGCGAACGCCGCTGGAGGGCTGCCTCAATGGCCGGGCTTAATTCCGTGCCCGCCTACGTCAGGTCGGCTTCCGATTCCGAAGTCACCGAAATGGCTCTTATTGAAAATATTCAGCGAGAAGACCTTAACGCCATAGAAGTGGCTCTCGCTTTCAAAAACCTTATAGACACCTATAACCTAACTCAGGAGCGACTCTCGGAGCGTCTGGGTAAAAATCGGGCCACAATAGCCAACCATCTCCGTCTTTTGAGATTGCCCGCTGATATCCAGCTCGGGCTGCGCGACCATAAACTTGAGATGGGCCACGCTAAAGCTCTCCTCTCTGTGGAAGACCCCGTAAAACAGCTGAAGCTTTACAATTTTATCCTTAAGGAGCAGCCTTCTGTGAGAAAAGTGGAGCAGATGGCTAAAGAGGTGGCCGAAAATGAGCCGGATAAAAAATCTTCCAAACCTCAGTTGCGCGATGATTCGGAATTGCAGAAGAAACTCTCCGTTGCCCTCGACATTCCCGTAAAGATTTCCCGAAAATCCGACGGAAAGGGCACCCTCACTATCTCTTTTTCCGATGATTCGGAATTCAACAGAATCATAAACCTTATCTCTTCGAAGGAATAATCGAATTTTGAATTTTTATTTTAGACATATAATCTTCCCTATTCTTTTCATTTTCGCGGGCTTGAATGTTTCGACGGCTCAGGAAAATGAGCTCAACACGATGCAACCTCCGGGCGAACCCACGGATACCGTGACTTATTTAGATGGAGATATCCTTTTGAGGACTCCTCTGGAGGCGGAAGACGACGACGGGGAGATGACTGTGGTCACCACGGATGATTATCATCCTTATGGCCTCGAAAACAAAAGGGAATTCAATCCAAGCCCGGAAAGGGCTGTATGGATGTCGGCGCTGTTTCCCGGTCTCGGCCAGGTTTACAACCGGCGCTACTGGAAGCTTCCCATTATTGTCGGAGGGTTTATGGGGCTCGGATATGCCACAAACTGGAACAACGGTCAGCTCCAGGAATATTCGCAGGCTTATCGCGACCTCATGGACAACGACCCCTCCACAAATTCATATATGAACTTTTTTCCTCCTAACACTCAGGAGAGCAGCTTAAATAAAACATGGCTCACAAACGTCATGAAGACCCGTAGGGATTACTACCGACGCAACCGCGATTTATGCATCATCTGTTGCGTTGGCCTTTATCTGCTTTGTATGGTCGATGCTTATGTCGATGCCTCCCTGGCGCATTTCGACATTTCGCCCGACCTCTCTATCGACTGGAGCCCGGCCATTAATGTCGACCCCGCTTTCAGCAAGCTGAATGTCGGTATTCAATGGGCTTTTAATTTTTAATTTGTAACTAACCTGAAAATGAAAAAACTTATACTTTCTCTTTCCTTAATCCTGGCAGCCGTGCCATCCTTCGCCAAGAAGAACAGTTCGCAGAATGTGCTCGACCTGAAATACAGCATCACAGACCCGGCTATCGTATATCCGGAAAGTTTCGAGTCTGACACAAATAAACTCCTTGAAAGTTGGTTTGTAAAGAATTACACGGCTACCGACGACCGCTATGACACCGAAAAATCTCCCAACGTCACCGACGAAGAGATTATCGAGCGTCTTGCCGCTCTTCCCACGGTCATTGAAATGCCCTACAACAGCATTGTAAGAAAATATATCGACCGCTACACAGTCAACGGACGCCGTCTCGTTTCTGCCCTGCTCGGTCTCGGCCTCTATTACACTCCGATATTCGAACAGGCCCTCGAGGAACAAGGGCTCCCTCTCGAGCTCAAATATCTTCCAATGATCGAATCGGCTCTCGACCCGAATGCGGTCTCCAAACATGGTGCCACAGGCTTATGGCAGTTCATGCTCGCAACGGCCAAAGGTCTCGGTATGGAGGTCAACAGCCTTGTTGACGAACGTCGTGACCCCTATCTCTCTTCAGAGATGGCCGCCGCTTATCTCAAAGGTCTTTATGACTCCTATAGCGACTGGAGCCTCGCCATCGCAGCCTACAACTGCGGACCCGGCACTGTCAACAAAGCTATACGCAGAGCCGGAGGTGACCCCGCTTCCCATGATTTCTGGACCATTTACAACTATCTCCCGGCAGAAACAAGAGGATATGTGCCTCTTTTCATCGCTATCAATTATGTGATGAACTATTATCCGGAACATAACATCTCTCCGGTGCTCCCGACTGCCCCTCTCGTGATGGACACTATTCATGTTTCAGACAGAATCCATTTCAATCAGATTTCACAGGTGCTTGATATCCCGGTGGAGGAACTTCGCATACTTAACCCTCAATACCGTGCCGACATTATCCCGGGCACTGTCGATGTGCCTCGCAACCTTATCCTTCCTTCTCAGCAGATTCATGCGTATCTCATGAGTGAGGATGATATCAAGAATTATGATTCTGAAAGATACAACCAACGCACTATCGTCAACCCCGGAGATCTCAACGATGTGCCTGAGGATGAAATCTTAGCCGTGGAAGACACCGAAATCTGGGCCGAGCCCGATCCTATAAAACCGGGTCAACAGACTGCCACCATCATTCATAAGGTGAAAGAGGGGGAAACCCTGGCCTCTATTGCCGAGATGTATGAAATAACTCCGCAGCAGATTAAGACTTCCAACAATCTCAGAAGAAATGCCGTGAGAATCGGCCAGCAGCTCCGTATCACGTCTGCTTCGCCGCAGGCCCACATGGAAAACACTGTCGCTGTCGTAACAAACAACGAGAGAGTGTCTGCGCCTACCAAAGCTGCTGAAAATTCTGCTGCCAAAAAACAGACCTCAACCCAAAGCCAGAAACAGACAACTGCTCAGCAAAAACAAACCACCACTCAAAAGCAAACCAACAATAAGCAGACTGCTGCCAACAATAACAAAGCAGCTAACAATAAAGCCGCTAATAATAAAGCGGCCAATAACAAGGCTGCCAATACCAAGGCAAAACAAACCCAGAAGGCCGCTAAACCTTCATCTCACGATATCAAATCGGGAGAGAATCTAACTACTATTGCCAAAAAATATGGCGTCTCTGTTGATGAGCTCAAAAAGGCCAACAACATGAAAGACGACAAACTGAAAGCAGGCGGCACTATCAAGATCCCTGCAAAAGGCAAAGCGGCAACTAATAATAAGGCTACTCAAAACAACAAGAAGGGCGCTAACAACAAGAACACTAAAAACAACAACACTAAGAAAAAGAAATAACCCGTCTCCGGGTTATTTCTTTTTCCTTAGGGTCTTAATCTTTTCTCATCAGCAGTTGCAACCTTCGTCGCAACCTGAGCCGCCACAACCGCCTGAGCCGCCGCATCCGCCGCAACATCCTTGCGGCTGAAGCTCTTCGGGAGTGGCATCCCTGACTTCATCGATGATTCCTTCATATCTCACCGTGAGCCCCGCAAACGGATGATTAAAGTCCATCTTTATATTTTTGTCGCCAATCTCTGTGACACGACCCTGCACACGCAGATTGTCGGCTGTCATCATCGGTAGCACCGCGCCCTCTTTCACCTCTTCAGCAAGTTTGCCGTCGCGCATGAAAATCTCCTTGTCAAGCTCCATTATCAAATCGTCGGAAGCATCGCCAAAGGCTGCTACCGGAGGAAGGGTCACTTCAAATTTATCTCCTTTGCCAAGGCCTGACATCACTTGCTCCAAACCCGGAACGATTCCCGGAGTCACTCCATACACCATCTGGTCGGGAGCATTCTTCGGAGTTTCAAACAACAGGCTGCCGTCGGCCTCATTATATAATTTATAGGAATATTCAACAAATTTGCCCGGTCCTACAACTTCTCTCTTCTCTTCCATAATTTCTATTATTTTATAAGTTTTATATTTCTCTGTTTTATCAAATTGCAATAACCCCGATATCTCCTTATCTCAAAACTCTATTGATTTTGCAGGATATTGTGGTTTGCATAAATGAATAAAGTAGCGACAATTAAAACCATCGCTACTTTACTAACCATTTTTATCCGATTAAAGTTCAGATTCCTCTTGTAAAAGTTCGGGATGCTTCCTTTCAAACTGCTCCTGGGGTATCTCCACATTGAAATAGAACCCTTTGGCTGTTTTGCTTCCGAGTTTTCTCTGGGTTTCCGGATCTGGGGCCACTGTGAGATAATCATATCCCGGATCGATAAAGTCCACGTCTGTGGCTTCATATCCTAAAAGTCTCACCATGTCGTATTCATGCATCGGATAAATCACATACCAGGCATTCTCGACATCCTCTCCCGTGCCGGTGCTCTTAATGGCGCCCAACAAGTGTTCAAGACGATATTCCCATATCTTGGCGCTCATGGTCTTGTTCATCTCTTTCAACACATGCACTAAAAACGACATCTGCCGAAGATCAAACGGATTATCCTCAAGCGCAAGCTCGGCATATTTTCGGATGGTGTCTTTCTCCTCCTTTGTATGCTCCCTCTTCAATCTCAGATCCTCTGTCTTATCGGCATAGATCGACTGACGGTAAGGGTCGTAATCTTCCTGAAACATATAGCCCAGATAGAAATAACGATATTCCTCATTGCTCATTATAGTATCGTTGAGCCTGTATTTCTTCATAAGTTTCGGAAAATAAAACTTACTGTCCGGGTCCATGGTTTCATCCCGGATCTCTTCCAAATCCGGTTTCTGAACTGTTATTTTTCTCTTATTCTGGGATGCAGGAGCCTGACGGGAATTCTGTGCCGTAATCTCCGGAATCACTATTCCCGATATAACCATAGCCATCATAAATCCGGCTATTATTCTCCTTCTATAATCCTTAAATCTTTTCTTCATCATTCTAATCCAATTTACCTCTTACCCTCTCTATTCCTAATTACTAATTGCTAATTGCTAATTACTAATTATGAATAACTGAATTCTAATAAAAAAACTTTTAATTTTAACTTTTATTGCCTTCAAATCCCGGCAACAACCAAAACCGTTCCCAATTGCATCACACTGATTGCCGTCGGAAAACCTTTAGCCATAAAATAGCTGAAGAAATGTCCCGAAGCAAGGTTCACGCTTCTTCCGTCGGGAGTGGAGGCATACATCATCGCTCCCAAAAATACTCCCACAGCCGTGGCCACTATCATGATAGCATATCTCGCTCCCGGAGTGCCGGCAAAAGTGAATCCTAAAAGACCAACGGCCATCCCAGTCAAAGCTCCGAAAAGATAATAATACATTCCCTTGCGCATGTTTCTGATTGCAGCTGGCTGACATAAGGTCAATATGGTAATGAAAACCGACATGAACAGCCATCCCAACACTAACCCCGTGCCTAAGGGCAGCATTGGATAACCCTCCGGGGTCTTTCCCATACTGAAAATCAAGAGCCCTAAAAAGCAGCTGCAAGGTGCCCCAACAAGCCGATAGGGTATGAAGATGAGCCCTATCAGAAATAACAGACTGCCGAATATTATCGATAATACCATTATGATTGATTTTGGTTTTGATTCTTTTCCTGTTCAGCCGTGGCTGTGGCCGTCTTCTTGTTCATCTCCGGATATCTCACCCTGGTGTGATAGATTGTGGCCAGTCTCTGCTTGAACACTTTCTTTATGGTCTCTATGTCCTTGAATGTTATCGGCGATTCCTTATATAAGCCTTCTGCTATCTGTCCGTTGATTATATTATCAACCAATTTATCGATAGATTCCGGAGAATAGTCTTGGAGCGACCGTGAAGCGGCCTCGACGGCGTCAGCCATCATCAGTATCGAAGTTTCCACACTCTGTGGATTCGGACCGGGATAGGAGAAATCTTTCTTGTCTATGATTTTGTCAGGATTGTTATTTACTGCCGTCGTATAGAAATATTTCGCCATCCCTTTGCCGTGGTGTTCCAATATAAACGCCCTCACTTGTGCCGGAAGTTTATGCTTGAGTGCCAGACGCTCCCCTTCGGTGACGTGGGCCACTATCTTACGGGCGCTTGTGACGGGATCTAACTTCGCATGGGGATTGATGCCATGTTGGTTTTCGGTGAAATCAATCGGACTCGTCAATTTGCCGATATCATGATATAGAGCTCCAGTCCTCACCAAAGTGGTATTTGCTCCTACAGCTCTTGCCGCCTCTGCAGCTATTGTCGACACTTGTATGGAATGTTGGAATGTGCCCGGCGCCTCTTCTGCCAGCCTACGTAGCAACGGACTGTTGATATCGCTTAATTCCACCAAAGTAACCGCTGAAGTAAAGCCAAAAATTTTCTCGATAACCAATATCAGGATATAGGCAAACGATAATATCACTGAATTAATGACGAAGAGTATCAGCAGTCTCCATGAAAACTGACTGAAGTTACCCTCCATGATCAGACACATCGTGAAATAGGTGAATACATAGCACACCAATGAAAGGGCCGCCGTGCGCAATAGCTGTGAACGCCTGTCGAGCTGCCAGATGCTGAATGTGGCTACAAGGCCAACTATTATTTCCATGAACAGGAACTGAAGCGGATAGGTGGCCACTAATGCCGAAAGGAAGATCGTGGCAAGCAACGCGAATATAGCCGTGCGTGAATCAAAAAACACCAGGACTATCACCGGCACTGCAGCAAAAGGCACTACATACAATCCTTGCACCACATTCTCAAACATCAGGATTGCAAAGAGTGTGAACAAGGTGATGAAGGAAACCAAAAACGTCATCTTCCTGATGTCGGAGAAAAACCTGGGCCGGTAGATGCTCAAGAATATATATAAGACAATAAGAATGATGGCTATATAGATTCCTTGTCCGATTATAAAATAAGTATGGTCATGACGGTCTGACTGACGCGTCTCCATCATCTCCTGGTAAGTGTTCAGATTCGTATAAATCTGAGGCGTGATAATCTCTCCGCGGTCAACTATTCTTTGCCCGGTCTTGATGACGCCCATGGCACCCGTGACTGTCAGAAATTCCTGGTCACGGTATTTTGTATCGTTTATGGAGTCTATCGTGACGTTGGGCGTCAAACTTATGTTGAGGGCCTTGATGATGCCCGGACTCAATTCCGGCATCGCAGGCTGGTGGCGAGCCGAATAAGCCGAATCTATAAACGTGAAGGCTCTTCCCGGCGTCAGCATTTGCGTGGCGTCAAGAGTGATCACCTCTCTCGTGGCTTCATCATCGCCTGTCATCTGCCGGAATTTCTTTCCGTGCTCTTTGTTGATATATTCCGTGAGATCCTGATCTATGATGCCTTTATCATACGTTTCCTTCAACAATGCGGTAAGCACGTCTACTTGTGCCGTTGTTGCCGTGTCGGCTATCAAGGCCCGGAATCTTTCCACATTGTCTGTCTCCGTGATGTCGCTTTTCGTAACAAAGGGAACAAAAGTTCGCTCGATGCTGTCTTGCATCACCTTCATTGAGGTGGAGTCGCGAAGTATCGGCACATCGAATTCGGCCGTAAGCAACGGATATTTCCATGGCTGGTTGAGTTCATAGCTGTAGCCCTGATGGTCGGCATGAGGCAACACAAGCAGGATGATAGCTATGGCTGAGGCCGCCAAGCCGAAACGCAATAGATTTATTTGTGAAAATATTTTTGAAAACATCTCCTCTTTCCTTTCTTATGAAATCCGTTTGGCAAATTTCACTCCCTTTATCTCAAGCAGACTCTCGCATAAATTGTCTACTCGCTCTGCTGTGTCTACTATAACGGTCATCTCGCTGGTGAACACCTCGTTTTGGGTGCGGATGTTCAAGCTCCGGATATTTATCTTTAATTTCTTGGAAACGAGATCTGTGATCTCTTCCAGGATTCCCATCCTGTCTATTCCCTCCACGCTTATCGTGGCATTGAATTTAGGGGCGTTGCCTCCCCATTTGGTCATGACAAGCCGGGAGCCGAAAGCACTTTTCAACCGCATGGCAATCTCGCAGTTCACCTTATGAACCACCACCTCTTCATCCTCGTTCACAAACCCTAACACATCGTCGCCGGGCAACGGGCTGCAACAGGTGTCGATATGGTAATTAGGCACTTTCTCATCCGGATAGAGAATAAAGGTCTTTTTTCGGTCGATTGGCGGACCGGGAGTGCGCTCACCTTCCTTTTTCCTTGATGAAAACGGATTTCTCAATATCTTTTTCATCAAAGAATTTTTTTGTTCGGTCTCTTTCTTCTCTTTCTCCTTTTCCTTTATCTCCTCATCGGAAACAATCAGTTTGTTGCCGGCCTTTTTGAGATATGTCCTTATTCGGGTTTTCGCTTTTGCCGTGTGGCAATAGTCGATCCATTTCGGATTAGGGCTACTGCTGTTGGAGGTGATGATTTCAACCTGGTCGCCGCTTTCCAGCTTATGAGACAAGGGAACAAGTTTATGGTTTAGTTTCCCGGCCACACAATGAAGCCCCAACTGGGAGTGTATCGCGAACGCCATATCAAGCACCGTGGCCCCCGTTGGCAAGGTCAGCAGATCTCCCTTGGGCGTAAATACGTAGATTTCCGATGAAAAAAGATTCAGTTTGATGGTGTCGAGGAAGTCCATCGCATTGGGTTCCGGATGGGCCAGTATATCCTTTATGGTATTCATCCATGTATCGAGCTCCGTTTCATCCTCCTGCACTCCTGTCTTGTATTTCCAGTGTGCGGCGTAACCCAACTCGGCTATATCATCCATTTTTCTCGACCGGATCTGCACTTCTATCCATTTTCCCTCCGGACCCATGGCCGTTAGATGGAGCGCGCGGTAGCCGTTGGCCTTAGGAATGCTTATCCAGTCTCTGAGACGCTCCGGGTGTATCTTGTGCCCTTCGGTAAAGAAGGTGTATATCTGCCAGCATTTCAGCTTCTCGAGGGCTTCATCCTCATTCTCGAAAATGACTCTTACGGCATAGACATCATAGATCTCATCGAATTCCACATGCTTGGTCTCCATCTTTTTATAGATGGAATAGGCGCTCTTCACACGGGCTTTTATTTCGTATTTGAATCCGGCATCGTCAAGCATTTTCCTGACCGGTTTTACGAATTCCTCTACTATCGATTCCCTGTGCTCCTCTGTCTCGCTCAGTTTCTCTATAATCTCTTTATATTTCTGAGGCTGCTCATATTTGAAGGCAAGGTCTTCAAGCTCTCTTTTTATTTTGCTCAGGCCGAGCCTGTGGGCTAACGGTGCGTAGACGTAGAGGGTCTCTCCGGCTATCTTATATTGCTTTTCAGGCCTCATCGACCCTAAGGTGCGCATATTGTGAAGACGGTCGGCCATCTTTACCAGGATAACCCTTATGTCTGTAGACATCGACAACAGAAGTTTCCGGAAATTCTCTGCCTGAATAGAAGCCTGGGCTCCGAAGATGCCCCCGGATATCTTGGTGACACCCTCCACTATATCCGCAATCTTCTTTCCGAATGAAGATTCTATGTCATCCCGTGTATAGTCCGTGTCTTCAACCACATCATGAAGCAATGCCGCGCATATCGACGTAGAGCCTAACCCCAGTTCCTCCACCAATATTCTTGCCACGGCTATGGGATGCATGATATACGGCTCTCCGCTTCGGCGTCGCGTGCCCTTATGCGCCTCTTTGGCAAACTGATATGCCCGCTCTATTATCTCCACTTTTTTGCGATGATTGCTCGAAATGTATATCTGCAACATCTCCCGGAAGGCAGAATCCACCATCCTGTCTTCTTTGGTGCGTGTGTCTTGATATGACACGTATGTCGGATAATTATCAGGCATTCCCTTTTACTTTAAAACTCTCTGTTAAGACCATCTTTTAATATTGATTCCGGTTTTTCCCGAAGTCTGCATGCTACAAAATTAATCACTGTTGCCCTTATCTCCAAAATGCGGCGTGAATGTTTGCCATATCAACGGCGGCAGCTCCGGCCTCGCTCCCTTTATTGCCCAATATTCCTCCGGCTCTCTCTTGGGCCTGCTCAAGGTTGTTGACGGTAAGCACGCCGAATATAACCGGGGATTTCCCCAGACTGTTCAGTCTGGCCACTCCTTCCGTGACGTGTTGGCACACATAATCGAAGTGAGGGGTGTCACCTCTTATCACACAACCTATGACTATCACGGCTGCAGCATCGTTTTTCACCGCCAGTGAAGCTATATTGACCAGTTCCACAGTGCCGGGCACTTTTATCTTCACTATATCCTTTTCCCTCACCCCGGCTTTCCTTAATGTCTCCTCAGCTCCATCCCTTAAAGCATGAGTGATTCCGGAATTCCATTCTGCGGTGATGATATAAAATTTTCCGAAAACTCTCTGGTCTATGGGAGCAACTTCAAGTGAATCGCCGTTGGTGTTCAGTATGGTCGACATATTCTTTATTCTTTTAGCCTCGTTTATGCTGTCAGTCTTTCGAATCTTTTTTGCTCTTAAACTTAGATTTTGCCGCGTTCACCACCTTATGGAGAAATACCCTCCATTTGGTTTCCGGTTGCTCGGCGGCATCTATCACGTCTATCAGGGAAAGGATATCCTGTTCCATTCCTGTGGCTTCAAGGGCTATCGCGTGAGGAAGAATCGCATTCAGCAATCTTTTGGCCCGTGGCTGCATGCTGCGCTGCCTCATCATCACCTCAGCCATCTCTATTGTCATCTTCACTTCCTTGCGGGTTACTCTTCCCGTGCGCTTTTTGGAATATTTTATTGCCTCGGCATAAAATTTCAACGACTCTCTGACATCGCCCGTGGCTGCAAGCAGTTCTGCACTCTTGCAAAGACTGTCTACAAGCTTGTCGGTGGCTGCCGTAAGGCCGGAATTCACTTTTTCATATAATGACCCGGTGGCGATCTGTTGCTTCACAAGCAGGTCCATAGCTTTCTTCCTTGATCGCAATATGCGTGTGGAAAGCTCCATCGCCAGAATATGATATTGAGCGAAACGTTCGTTATCGGTCTTCACTAAGTTGTCCAGAACCTTAAAGAGTGTTTCTACATCTTTTTCGCTCTGTTTATAATTTTTCAGCCGGTAGTGGATCTCGGCAAGATCAAACAGAAGCGCTACAAAAAGCAATCGGAAATCGGCATTCTTATAGTCTGGAAATTCATGCATCTCCTTAAGTGCGGCGACTGTGCGTTCCATCGCCTCCAGATATTTGTCTTGCTCGAGATAAGTTGCCGAGGCTTTCCTTATCTCCATGGCTTTTTCCAACACTGCTTTCTCTTCCGAATTCAGTCCGGAGCTTTCTAAATTCAAATGTAGTTCTATCGGGGTCATATCTTTAATTTATTGTTTTCATTAGTTTCTCTCTCCATTCTTCACTCAACGGAGCGGCCTTCTGGGTTTTGGCGTCAAACGACACCATTACGGTCTCACACAGGGATTTGACTTCTCCTGTCTCAGTCTCCCTGATCATTTGCAATAGTCGGAAACTCTTGTCGTGAATACTTTTACAACCTGTCAGCACTTCGAGTTTCTCGCCATAAAATATGGGGGCGATGAAGGCGCAATCTATATTCGCCACCACTGTGTCTACTTCCTTCCAGTCTATTTTCCTTCCCAGCACCTCGGTCATGAAGGCTGCCTTCCCGGTGTCGTAAAACGCTAAATAAACAGTGTTGTTGACATGACCCAACACGTCGACGTCGCTGAATCTCAACTGAAGGGGCAATCGGTTTTTAAATTGACTTAATGAAGGAATTTCATTCGGATTCATGACACAAATTTTATCTCTTTTATTATCTCTTTTCCTATATGATCGTTTATCGTTTTTATAAGCCGGCTACGGTTCATGTGAAGCTCTTGCCTTAAGGAGGAATTGCTAATTCCGATGGTCATCACTCCGTTCCTGACCTGTGGCTTCTTGCACTCCCGGCTTATTTCATTCCCTATTATCCCGGGCCATAATTCTATGGCTTTCAATTCATCCATCCTCTCCTGAAGAGAGCTCTCCTCAAGCAACGACCTTAAGACATCTCCGACACTTTCCGGCTCTTTCCTCTCCATGTCAATATTGCTCTATGGGGGTGAATTCCCCGTTCTCGACGTTTATCAGGGCCTTGCTGCCCTTTATGCCTGCCAGGATGTCGTCAAGATGCTGGCGGTTGGTATCGGTGATGAATATCTGACGGAACTCTCCGGCTGCGCTCACCTCTTTCATGATATTTTCAACCCGGTCGGAATCAAGTTTGTCGAAGATATCGTCGAGCAGCAGCAATGGCACCACGCCCTTCTTCTCTTTCAGATAACGGAAAATAGCAAGCCGAAGGCTCACGATGAAGGTCTTTAACTGGCCCTGGCTCCCTATAGAGCGAAGGTTATAACCGTCGAGCCATGCCTCTATGTCGTCGCGATGGATTCCTCCTGATGTGAAACCGAGTATCTGATCTTTCTCCCTTCGAGATTTCAGGACTTCTTGCATGTTTTGCCCGTTGAGCTGGCTGCGATAGGTTAGGGAGATACTCTCCCGGGCTCCCGACAGACGTCCGTAGATCTCCTCAACCATAGGAGCGAGAGTTTCAAGCCATTCCTTTCGCATTGAATGAATGAAGGCAGCGCTCTCAATCATTATCGCCTCTATGGATTCATATAGAATCGTGTCTTTCACTCCGGCTCGCAGCATTTTGTTGCGGTTTTCAAGCGCTCGCCCGTATTTTATCAGTGAAGACAGGTATTCTCTGTTCACCTGCGATATCACCATGTCTATCAGTTTCCTTCTCTCCTCTCCTCCTCCGGTGATGAGCCTGGAATCTTCAGGGGTAACTACCACTATAGGGTAATTTCCTATATGCTCGGAGAATTTGCCGTATTCCTTTCCATTCCGTTTCAGGCTCTTTCTTTTCCCCTTGGATATGCCGCAGGATATGGTGTCGTTACTGCCGGCTTCGGTGTGAAACACTCCCTTCACGAGCATCATCTCCTCTCCATGCTTTATAAGGCTGCCGTCGGTCCCTCCGGTCATAGGTCTGGTCATGCTCAGCACATGGATGGCGTCGAGAAGGTTACTCTTCCCCATGCCGTTCATGCCGAGCAGACAGTTGACACCCTCGGAAAATTCAAGGGTGGCGCTTCCTATATTCTTGAAATTCAATATGTCGATACTCTTCAATATCATAGTTTCTCACCGTAGGCAAGGTCGCCGGCATCTCCAAGACCCGGAATGATATAACTGTGGGAATTGATTTCCGGATCTATGGCCGCAGTCCATATCGTGGTCTTTTCTGCCGGTAAAACTTTGGAGACATAATCCACAGCCTGTTGGGATGCGATGATGCTTGCAACGTGTATTCTCTTAGGCTCTCCGTTGTGAAGCAATGCCCGGTAGCCCAATTCCATTGAGCTGCCGGTGGCCAGCATCGGGTCTACTAATATCAGGGTTTTCCCGGAGATATCGGGCGATGCAAGATATTCTATAAGGACTTCGAAGGAGTCTCCTTTCTCCCTATATTTCCGATAAGCGCTCACGAAGGCGTTTTCGGCCCGGTCATAGTAATTTAAAAAGCCCTGATGAAAGGGAAGCCCGGCTCGAAGAATTGTAGCGAGGACAACCTTGTCGGTGGCCTCCATGGCTTTTGCCCGGCCAAGCGGAGTCTCAACTTCCTCTTCTGTATATTCAAGCTTTTTCGAGATTTCGTATGCCATTATCTCACCGATTCTTTCAATATTCTTCCTGAATCTCATCGGGTCGTGCTGTATATGAATATCCCTGAGCTCTCTAACATAACGGCCCATCAGGCTCGGCTCTTTATCAAAATTTATTATTTCCATCCCTTTTATCTCTTTATAACTTCAAACTCCACAACTCCAAGACTTTATAACTTTGCATCTTTGCATCTTTGCATCTTTATAACTTTGCATCTTTGCATCTTTGCATCTTTATAACTTTATAACTTCACAAACCTCCTCCCGGTCTATGGATAGCTGCCTCTTTAATTCCTCGATAGAATTGAATCTCTTCTCATCTCTCAATCTTTTGAGAAATCTGACCGTTATTTCTTTTCCATAGAGGTCTCCTTGCCAGTCAAGGATATGCACTTCAATAACTCTTTCGTTGCTTCTTCCCAAAGTGGGCCGCACACCGATATTCACCATCGCCGGATGATTGCTGCCATCATTAATCTTCACGATGGCTGCATAGACTCCGTCTTTCGGGATTGCTATCTTCGGGTCTATTGCTATGTTGGCTGTCGGAAAGCCTAACGCTCTTCCGAGTGACTGCCCCTCTACAACACGCCCCGTGATTGAATATGGTCGCCCCAGCATCTCGTGGGATCGCTCCATCTCTCCGTTTTTCACGGCCTTGCGTATCGCAGAACTGCTGATATCCTTCAGCTCATTTGCAACAATCACTTCTATGTCAGACTTTTTTCCCATCTCTTTGTAGTCGCCAACTGAGAGATTAACTCCGTCATGACCGAAGGTGTTGTCATATCCTATAACGAGCAATCCAACCCCAAATTCGTCTCGCATCCGCTTCATCCATTCTTCTGCCGAAGTCTTCCTTAAGTCTTCATCAAACATAAGCACCACAGGTTCTACTCCTGTCTCTCTTAGAAGTTTTTTCCTTTTTCCCACTGTCGTGAGCTGCGGAGGAACACGCTCCGGCGCGATGAGTTCCAGAGGATGACGGTCGAACGTTATGGCTATCGGGTCAAGACCTCGCTCTTGTGATTCCGTCTTTAACAATTCCAACACCGAACGATGACCTAAATGTAGCCCGTCGAATGTGCCGATTGCCGCTCCTTTCCTTTTCATTTCCCAAAATAGTGTTAGAGCAGCCTTTTACAAACTTCTATCATGCTGTCGGGGCCTTCCGGCATTATCCTGACGGCCTCCATTCCTACACTGCGTGCCGAGTTGCAATTGGCTTCAGAGTCATCGAGCATCAAGGTTTCTTCCGGGTTGAGCCCGTATCTTTTTGCAAGGTTTGAAAATATCGCCGGGTCCGGTTTGCAGGTCTTTTCCTGATAAGACACGACTATCCCGTCGAAATAATCGTTGATAGTCTTCCCGTCTGCTCGGAAAGCCTCGTCAATCCAATGCGTATACATTATAGGATTGGTGTTCGACAACACAAACACCTTGTAACCTTTCTCTCTCAATTTTTCTATCATCTGCAGCCTCTCCACCGGCAATCTTCTGAGGAATTGCTCGAAGGCGTCACGAAGATCCGTGCATCTCGTTTCCGGCTTACACTGCGGCTTCAGTATATCGAATAGTTCTGAGGTGGAAATCTCCCCTTTCTCGAGCATAAGGAAGGGCCCTTTCTGCTCATACTCTCCCAAAAGCGAGGAGACATCCGGTATACCCAGATTTTCAAGGGCTTTGATAGCCTCGCTCCGATCAAGGTCGATCACGACGCCACCTAAGTCAAATATGATGTTTTTTATATTTTTCATTTACGCCTGTTATCACTTTTTATCTGTTGAGTGACTTTTTTCCTAATATCGCAAAATTAACCATTTTTTTTGTCACTTAGGTCAAATTCCTTAACTTTGTTCTATCTTCTCTGCAAATAAACAATGTCGGGAATTTGAATTATCGTAAATAAAACTATATACGGATATGAGCGAACAAAGATCAGTAGGTATTTTAACCTCCGGAGGAGACGCCCCGGGAATGAATGCGGCTATACGCGCCGTCACAAGAGCTGCTATAGTGGCCGGTTTCAAAGTCTTTGGTATCAAACGCGGATATCGCGGCCTTATCACAGATGAAATCGAGGAGTTTTCAACCCAGAATGTGTCGAATATCATTCAGCGTGGCGGAACTATCCTGAAAACCGCCCGTTGCAAGGAATTCACCACTCCCGAAGGTCGCCAATGCGCTTACGATGTGCTCAAACGTCGCGGCATCAACTCCCTCGTGGTTATCGGTGGCGACGGTTCGCTCACAGGAGCCCGCATTTTTGCTAATGAATTTAATTTCCAGGTGGTGGGCCTTCCGGGCACTATCGACAATGACCTTTACGGCACCGATTCCACAATCGGCTATGACACTGCGCTTAACACCATCATGGACTGTGTAGACAAAATCCGTGACACCGCCACTTCCCATGAACGTCTCTTCTTTATCGAAGTGATGGGTCGCGACGCAGGTTTCCTCGCCCTCAACGGAGCTATCGCCGCAGGAGCTGAAGCTGCCATAATCCCGGAAATTTCAACTCAGGAAGACCAGCTCGACCAGCTTATTGCCAATGGCTTCAGAAAGTCGAAAAACTCTTCTATCGTGCTTGTGGCGGAATCTCCGCAAACCGGTGGCGCAATGGGACTCGCAGAGCGTGTAAAGAAGGAATATCCCGACTATGATGTGAGAGTGACTATCCTCGGCCATCTCCAGCGTGGCGGTTCCCCTACTGCTTTCGACCGTATCCTGGCTTCTCGCATGGGCGCCGCTGCCGTTGACGCTCTGCTCGACGACCAACGAAACGTCATGATCGGTATTAAAAACGATGAAATCGTTTATGTGCCTTTCACTAAGGCTATCAAAAACGATAAACATATCGACATGGAACTGATGAACACCCTCAGACGCCTCTCAATTTAAACATTATCCCTTCAGACCCCGGCTCCGGAATTTATGCCGCATCCGGGTTTATATTTCTTTTTCAATGAATATGATATCAGACAGAATAAAAAACCTCTCTCCCTCGGCCACTCTGGCTATGTCGCAGAAAAGTGCCGAACTAAAAGCCGCCGGCATCGATGTTATAAACATGTCGGTGGGTGAACCGGATTTCAACACTCCCGATTTCATAAAGGAAGCTGCTAAAAAAGCTATCGACGATAATTTTTCACGCTATTCTCCCGTGGCCGGATATCTGTCACTGAGAAAAGCAATATGTGAAAAGCTTAGAAGGGAAAACAACCTTTCTTTCTCTCCGGAGGAGATTGTTGTGGGTAATGGTGCCAAACAGGAACTTTGTAACACTATCCTGGCCACAATTAATCCAGGCGATGAAGTGATTATCCCCACTCCGGCTTGGGTGAGCTATGTTGAGATGGTGAAACTTGCTGAAGGGAAGTCTGTGCTCGTGCCCGCAGGTGTGGAGGCCGATTTCAAAATCACCGCCCGTCAACTCGAGGCGGCTATTACTCCAAAAACCCGTATGCTCCTCTTGAACTCACCTTGCAACCCCACGGGGAGCGTCTATACAAAAGAAGAACTCCGGGAAATGGCTGAAGTGTTGGCTAAACATCCTGATATCATAGTAATGTCGGATGAGATCTATGAGCATATAAATTTCATTGGTGAAGTAAACTCAATTGCTCAATTTCCGGGCATTAAGGAGCGCACAGTAATCATCAATGGTGTCTCAAAAGCTTATGCCATGACAGGTTGGCGTGTAGGCTATATGGCGGCTCCTCTCGAAATTGCAAAAGCTTCTACAAAGTTGCAGGGACAATACACGTCCGGACCCTCATCCATCGCACAGAAGGCGGCAGAAGCAGCTTATGAAGGCCCGCAAGAATGTGTGGAAGATATGAGAAAGGCATTTGAGCGTAGACGTGATCTCATCGTAGAGCTTGCCCGTCAGATTCCCGGATGGAAAGTGAATGTGCCGCAGGGAGCATTCTATCTTTTCCCCGAGGTTTCCTCTTACATCGGGAAAAAACATGGAGACTATGAGATAAAGAGCAGCGCTGATTATGTGATGTATCTTCTTCAGGAGGCCCATGTAGCATGTGTAGACGGTGAAGCATTCTGCGCACCGGGGTATATGCGACTCAGCTACGCGACATCAGACGACAACATCCGCGAAGCTCTCCGCCGCATCCGCGAAGCCTCCGCCCTCCTCCTCTAACCTTTTAAACTCTAATTCATATTATAATTATGCTACTAATTGAATTACAGATAATGGTTTAGAATAAGGGAAGTAATTATAAATCAATATTTTAATATAGGGATGTGTCAAAATTAATTATTTTGGCACATTCTCTTTAGATGAATATAAATATTTATGTTAGAATCCCGGATGAGGTCAAAAGGAGTTTTCTAAGGTAAATGACCGAGATCGATTTCCGAAAATAACAAGAAAAGACTTTGCGTTTTGACACATTATCTTTTTATAGGTCTCGAATATTGATAATATCTGGAGGAAAGCTCTCGCCATCATAAATTAAAGTGGTTGATGAAACTTTATCTCCTAAAAGATTTCTAATATCCTTCAAGTTTTTGGTAAAATCTTTATTAAATGTTTTGGATGATTTGATTTCATATAAATTCAAATGTAATCCCTCAGATTTAACAACATCTATTTCTCGACCTTTATTTTCTCGGTAGAAAAATAAATCACTATTCTCCTTTTTATTAAATTTTTCCTTGATGAATTGAGTTAAGGCAAGATTCTCGAAAATTGCTCCCCTTAATGGATGGTTCTGAAGTTCTACCGGATTATGGATGTCTAAGAGATAACATAAAAGTCCTGTGTCATAAAAATATATTTTGGGAGTCTTGCTGAGTCTTTTCCCTATGTTTGTATAATATGGTTGCAAAGTAAAAGTTATATAGCTCGTTTTTAACAGTCCTAACCAATTTCTTATCGTTGGCGCCGAAACTCCAATTTCGGCAGAAATTGAAGAGGCATTAAATTCACATGATGCCCGCGACGCCAGCACCTTCATGAAGAGTCGGAATAAATCTAAGCTTTCTATCGCTTTTATATTTCTTAAATCTCTTTCTAAATAGGTTGACACATAATTAGAATAAAAGATTTCAGCAGGAGTTTGTTTCACTATGATTCCCGGATAAAACCCGTTTGACATAATTAAGTCAATGCCATTATTTCGAATGTAATCCTTTATTTCTTTAAATGAAAAGGGAAGTAAAGTAAAGAGAGCTGCCCTACCCGCCAATGATTGGGTGATAGTTTCCATCAATGCAAAATCGCTACTGCCCGTAAGAATAAATTTCCTATCCGGGTTTTCGTCCACGCATACTTGAATATATGACATTAATTCCGGCATGTGTTGTACTTCATCAATAATAAATCCCTCCCTTGAATCAAAAATAAATTTTGTTGGATCATCCTTTACTATATCTCGTAAAGATGGATTTTCCAAATTATAATATTTATAATTCGGGAAGAGGTTCTTACACAGTGTTGTTTTACCCGATTGACGTGGACCAGTAATTAAGATAACCGAATAAAATGGGAACGCTTCTATAATTTTATCGGATAATATCCTTCTTATATATTCCATATTTTTTGTTCTTGACTTGAGTTTCTCAAATTGAAAGTCATAGTTTCAATTTGCGCAAAGATAGATAAATGCATAAAAATTAACAAATTTTCCAATATAAAAAACTATATGAATCATCTAAAAAATGTTGTCTAATTGAACAACAATTTATATTTTTGCGTTGTGGAAAGAAAGATAAAGACATACGGGGGATATTTCGAACGCTTCATGGAAGAATTGTCTGCAAAGGTTCAAGAGAAAATTAATTATGGGTTGCTTCTTTTGAAAATAATGGACAGACTTCCGGTTAAGTTCGTAAAACATATAAAACTCAAAAGACTCCACAAAATGAAATAGAAAAAGCTATAAAGATTAAGGAGGCATATTATGCAGACAAACAATCATCAAATAAATGACTATGATGCTGTTTTGAATTCAAAGTTTGGTGAACCCGGAACTCCGGAACGTATTGAAGCCGAAGAAAAGGCCTATGCTTTTTATACAGGACAAATAATAGAAGATGCGCGTAAGAAAGCAAAAATTACGCAAGCGGAGTTAGCTCGACGGATCGGCAGCAACCGTTCCTATATTTCACATGTGGAGAAAGGAATGACGGAACCTCGCATTTCTACTTTTTATAGAATCATGAATGCTCTTGGTGTAAGAATAGAATATTCAATGACTCCGGGTCAATAATCAGGTATTAATTTGACAACCAATAATCTTTAATAAGACATTTTTTATCGGATAATATCCTCTTTGTATACTCCAAATTTTTGCTCTTGGCCAAAGTTTCTCAAATTGAAAGTCACAGTTTCAATTTGCGCAAAGACAGATAAATGATATGAAAAAACTTCCGGAGGAAATTCCGGAAGTTTTTGTGGGTGGAGATGGATTCGAACCACCGAAGGTAAAAACCAGCAGATTTACAGTCTGCCCCATTTGGCCACTCTGGTATCCACCCCTTTTCGCCTTTTTTGCATTGCAAATTTAACACCTTAATCTTAATTATGCAATTTTTTCAATATATTTGTATTTCTTTTTAGCTTTTTCGTTTGAAAACTAACGCGACAATTTTTAAAATAAAATCAAATATGAAGAATTTGTCTCTTTGGGTGATGACGCTCGCCCTCCTTATCCTGGGAAGTTGTAAATCCGACAATACTGGGATAGAAGACCTCTTGAAGACTGTGCCCTCTTCGGCTGCCGCAGTTGTAGGCATTGACCTTCAGGAAATTATAAAAGACGCCGGTTGCTCCCTCAAAAACAATGAAATTGTTCCCGGAAAAGATATGGAACAGCTCATTGCCAAAATGAGTTCTACCGGCAAGAAAGACCTCATGCTTCTTTTTAATGGCGACACAGGAATAGCTCCGGAAGCAGCCGTTATTTTTTATGATGCCGGAAGATTATTCTTGACTTTTAATCTTTATGACTCGGCCAAATTCAAATCATTTTCAGAATCGCAGTCAGGCGAGAAGTTTTATGAAGAGAACGGCATCCAGTTGCTTAATAATAAAATCGCTTTAAAAGGCGATCAGGTCTGGGTATGTTTATCTGATAATCGTCGCATTGATCCCGATGGAATTGCTAACTACGCCTCTCTTTCCGAATCAAGAAGCTTCCTCAGCACGGATATGGCCAAAATCATTCTCGAAAAGGAAGATGACATAGTCGGGTGGGGAGATTTCTCTGCTCTTGTATCGAATCTTAGTAACCGCAGTTCATCGACAATGGTGTCTCTGGCTGCCGGACTTCTCTTTGAAGATGTTGAAGCTGTCTCCTTCTCATGGGATTTCAACAAAGGCGAAGCTGATTTCGAACTCAAATTCCTTAATAGCAAAGGCAAACCCGCCAAATATCTCTTACCTGCCGATAAAATCAACATAAACACCGTGAAAAAGCTTGGTGGGTCATGCGATGTGCTCGCAGCTCTGACACTAAGTCCTAAAACATTCGAAAAGTTTGAGAAACTCGGTTCTGCATTTGGTGGTCAGCTTTTCGGAAACATGAAGGATGCTTTCAAAAATATCGATGGCACAATAGCAGTAGCCATGGGTGAAAATCCCGACGATATCAACGGTATTATCACCACCACAGGCCCCGTTTCTTCCGATGTCAAATCCTTGCTCACACAACAGGGCAGAAACATTTCTGAAGACGGCAAATTCATCCTTTTCTCAAAAGGAACTCCTTCAGGCGCTTTGTCTGTAGATGCTCAGGCTTCCCTATTAAAGGATTATTGCATGGGTGCTGTGTTGCAACCTCAGATGATCACCCGTTCAGCTGAAGTCAATTCTCAGGTGGCTTCCAACTTCTCATGGCTCACAATCGGTTTCCAACCAGATGATGGGGGCATTGAACTGAAAGTGGAGCTTAAAGCTGTCGACACGAATCAGAATATCCTTATAACATTCCTTAAATCCTTATGATTAGCTCGTTATGAAAAAGTATTCTTTAGCATGTATTGCAGCGACCTTGGGCGCCTTGTCCTCTTTTGCCGGCACCACATATTATATGGCACCTTCTCAGGCTCCCGATGTGGTTGTGCCTGATTCTACAGGGTTCAAATTCACAGATAAAAAAGTCAATAAGACAACACCTGTGAAAGATCAGAATAAATCCGGCACATGTTGGAGCTTCGCCGCCACATCTTTCCTCGAAGAAGACGTAATTCGTCGTGGTGGTCCCGAGCTCGACCTCTCGGAAATGTTCGCTGTCAGGAATTGTTATATCGATAAGGCAAAAAAATATATCCGCACCAACGGAAAAACCAATTTCGCCCAGGGAGGCGCCGCATCGGATGTATTATATGTGGCCGACAACTATGGAATTGTGCCTGAAGATGCTTATCCCGGTCTGAATTACGGTGAAGAGAAACATTCTCATTATGAAATGGAAGCTGTTATGAAGGCTTATCTCGACGCACTCATGACCAATCCTAACAAACGGCTTTCCACAGCCTGGCTTCCGGGTTTCATTGGCATTCTCGACGCTTATCTCGGCCCGGTCCCCGAAACTTTCAATGTAAACGGCAAAACATACACTCCTCAATCCTACGCAAAGGAATTAGGAATTAAAGGCGATGATTTTATTTCACTCACAAGCTACATCCATCATCCTTTCTATCAGAACTTTGCCGTGGAGATTCCCGACAATTGGACTTGGGCCGAAAGCTTCAACGTGCCCATGGAAGAGATGAAAGAAGCCGTTGACAATGCATTGGAAAACGGTTATACCGTTTGCTGGAGCGCCGACGTCTCTGAGGGTGGATTCCAATGGAGAAACGGTTTTGCACTTCTGCCCGAACCTCTCACCGGTGAAGACCTTGACGGCACGGAACTTTCTCGCTGGGTGCAGCTCTCTGATAAAGACCGCGAAGCCGAAACCTATAAAATAAAAGGCCCGGTGAAGGAGAAAAAAGTGACTCAGGAGTCACGTCAGAAAACTTTCGATAATTTCGAAACCACCGACGATCATGGAATGGTCATAATAGGTTATGCCACAGACCAGGATGGTAACAGATATTATAAAGTGAAAAATTCATGGGACACAAACCAGCTTTATGATGGTTTCCTCTATGTGTCTGAACCTTATTTCCTTGAAAAGACTATTTCAGTGCTCGTAAACAAAGACTCTCTTCCGAAGTCTGTATCTTCAAAATTGAAAAACTAAGCGAAATAAAAGTCTTTGAGACTTGGCGAATAATCGAGGATTAGATTCCAAGAATATTTCTCACCGGCAGCCATATCATAAGGATGGCTGCCGCTGTTATTATAACCCATTGCCTGTGCACTATAGAATAGAGCCTCGGATTTTGTTTTCTCCTTATCTCCACCCATATCAAAAACTGAATCACGGGCAGTCCGACCACCAGCAAAGCATTGGCTCTGAAGGCCGCTTCAATGTCTCCGTGTAATAACGAGTGGACCACTCTCTGGCTACCACAGCCTATGCATTGTAATCCCGTGAATTTATGAAACAGACATTGAGGCATAAATTGCGTCTCCATAGGGTCGAAAAGAAAATAGAATAGCAGAAACATTGCTGCCACTGCCATCCATGCCCATTTCCCTATGTTTAGCCGTCTTACCCGCATTTTTTTACCCGAACATCCTTTATGCCTGATTCAATGTCAGCTATTATGCCTCTTAAAGTGCAAATTCTGCTATGATCCTATTATCATAAACGGCAGATAGAGAGTGGCTGAAACTACGCCTAACACTACAGAGACGATTATCCATATTTCTGCCAATCTGGAAGCTTTTTTCGCTCCCTCAATATCGCCGGAATAATAACGGTTGCTAACCTGCGAAGAGAATATTATCGCTATAATTCCGGGAATGATGCAACAGAAGATAGTAGACAGGATTGACCATATCAGATAGGTTGAGGGCATCGGCTCTTCATGTCCATGATGCCTTCTCATGTTATTATATTGCCCGTAGTCTCTATTCGGAGCCGGATTCCAATTCCATGGTTGTTGCCCTCCGGAATAATTTCCATAGTTGGGAGGCACCTGCGGAGGAACAGATTCCTCCTCTTTCTGCTGTTCGGCCGATTCCTGAAGTGGCTTCCCTTCATTTGGCACGGGTGGAGGGTCCATCGGTATTTTTGGAGGCGTGAATTGAATCTTAAGAGCTTCCGCCCATTCTTCATCAGCAGTGGGATTCTCCTTCTCTTCCCGTTTTTCTTCCACTGTCTCCGGCTGCGGTCTGCGCAAGTCGGATTCCAATTCCGCCACCACTTCCCGAGGTGCTTGTTCAGGAGTTGAAACTTCAACAACTTTTCCGTCGGTGGTTGCTATTACACTTTCCGGAAGCGGCTGTTCGAAATGATCAAGCACAAGAAGTCTCACATGATTATCCCTCAGCAGATCTTCAATTTCCTTTGTGTGTTGAGGCCATTCTTCATCCGGGATATATAAAAGTGTTATATCCTTGCCTTCAAGTTTTTGCAGCAGCTCTTTACCGGTATCCGACGCGATGACCACTACAGTCTTCAATCGGTTGCCTTCATTAAAAAGATTTATAATTCTTTCCGCTGCAGCACCTTCTCCTGAAACAAATATCGCAATATTCCTCATTTATTCTGTTTTATTTTTCCCAACTGATTCTTTTTCTCACCTTCGGAAGATAATATCCGGTCATCAAATTAATTATCAATATTAATTATCATAAGAGAAAAGTATATCAGTCATTACTATTAATCGTTTATATCATTTGCCCACCTGCTGCATCTCCACAAGATGTTTGTAGACACCCTCAAGCTCCATAAGTTCATGATGAGTGCCTTGCTCAACAATTTTTCCCTCCTGCATCACGCAAATAAGATCTGCATTCGCAATTGTTGACAAACGATGGGCCACAACTATCGTTGTCCTGTTTTTCATAAGCCTCTCCAAAGCTTCCTGCACAAGCCTTTCGCTTTCTGTGTCAAGTGCCGAGGTAGCTTCATCGAGTATCAGTATCGGAGGGTTCTTCAATACGGCCCTGGCTATGCTGATTCTCTGACGCTGGCCGCCCGACAACCGGCAACCCCGGTCGCCTGCCTTCGTTTCAAAGCCCTCCTCTGTAGCCATTATAAAATCGTAGGCGTTCGCAACCCTGGCGGCTTCTTTAACTTCCTCGAGCGTTGCTTCCGGGCTCCCGAATGCTATATTGTTGAATATGCTGTCGTTAAACAATATCGGTTCCTGATTCACAATCCCCATCATATTGCGAAGGTCTTTCACGTTATATGCCTCGACATTGTGCCCTTCAACTTCCACTTCTCCATGGCTCACATCCCAAAAACGGGGAATCATATCCACAAGCGTTGATTTTCCTGAACCTGACTGGCCCACTATAGCCACCGTCATTCCGGGTTTTATCTTGAGATTTATATCTTGCAACACATATCTGTCTCCATCATACGTGAAACTGACATTTTTGAATGTTACGCTTCCTCCCCGTTTCTGTATCGAGGGAACCGCCACAGGCTCCTCCGGATCTTTTATCGGATTGTCTGCATTCAGGATTTTATCGATACGCGTTAAAGCCGCCATACCTTTTTGCAGAGTGTAAGATACCTTCGTCAACTCTTTCGCAGGGTTTATAAGGCTATAGAATATCACCATGTAATAAATAAAGCCCGGAGCATCTATAGTTGTCTCTCCTCCTAATATCAAGGCGCCTCCGAACCATAACACGATCGCGACAGCCGTGGTGCCCAAGAATTCACTCATCGGATGGGCAAGTGTCCATCTTCTTTGAATGGAATTCGACAATCTCATGTAATCTTCGGTTTCCCCTTCAAACATCCTCTCCATCTGGTCTTCAGCATTGAAGGCTTTTATGACCCTCAAGCCTCCGATGGTCTCTTCCGTTGTCGACAAGATAGATCCCAGTCGGTTTTGTGCAGCAAGCGATTTAGCCTTCAGTTTCTTGCCTACAGTGCCCATCACCCATCCGGCAATCGGCAGCAATATAAACACGAATATTGTCAGCTTCCAGCTCAATACAACCATAACGAAAAGATAGCCTATTATCATGATCGGATTCTTGACCAATCCTGCAAGGCTGGCGGCCACGGATGCTTCTATCTCCATAACGTCGCCCATGATTCTCGACATGATGTCGCCCTTCTTTTCATGGGTATAGAAACCTATTGGCAATGACAAAATCTTCTCATACATCTGATTCCGGATATCGGTTACAACTCCGTTTCTCAACGGGATAACCATATAATCGCTCATATAGGCAGCCATCACTTTCATCAAGGTTGCCACAACCAAGGCCGCAGCCATTATGGCCAATGTGGCCGATTCCCCTACTTCACCTATAAGCTGCGTCACATACCAATAAAAATTATTTATCAAGACATCCTGAAAATCTCCCTGGCTCCAGTCTTGCCACACATAGTTCGTTGTGTCAAGCTTAAACAGAATGCGCAGAATAGGCATTATAAATGCAAAAGAGAAAACGGTAAGAGCCATGGTCAGGAAGTTGAAAATCACACTCCCTATCACATGCCATTTATATGGGGACGCAAATCGCTTTAAGAATAAGATCAGATCTTTCATCCGTTTTTCCCGATGCCGCTTCTCTCGAAAAAAGAAATGAAACTATTGCCCTTATTTTTGAAAATCCCGGCAATGGTTTTGAAACTGTTCCCCAATTTATGTCATAAATTGAGGAACAGTCGTTTATTTATTTCAGTGATAATGTAACTATTGATGCTTCCGGAAGTTCCAGTTCCAAGACGTCTTTCTTTATCTTGGCACCCTTGAATTCTTTGGGCGCAACTTTATTGGGATTGTCAAAATCATTATAATCTTTCACGTCTGCACCTTTCAAAATCTCTCCGCCTTCAATCTTATTGACTTTCAATGCCGACAATGGAATAGAGATTTTTGCCTTATCTTCAAGCGAAGTGTTGGCAAGGGAGATGGTAACGATTCCGTCTTTCTCGGTTGCTGTGGCGCTGACCATAGGCACGCTTCTCTCGAAATCCTTTCTTTCTGAAGCCACCGGCATCGACGGGCTCTTGATATCTAACGGGATGAATGTTCCACCCTGATGTGGAATATACATCTTGAAAACATAATATGTAGGAGTAAGAACCATTTTGTCGCCTTCTGTCAGCACCATTGCCTGCAACACATTTGCCACCTGAGCGATATTGGCCATTTTAAGTCTGTCGGCATATTTATGGAAGACGTTTAAAGAGAGAGCCGCCACCATGGCGTCGCGCATTGTGTTCTGCTGATAAAGATGCCATGGATTTGTGCCCGGTTCAACATCCCACCATGTACCCCATTCATCAAGGAGAAGGTCTACTCGTTTTTTAGGATCATATTTATCCATAATCTGGACGTGGCGGTTGACCACGCTGTCAATCTCAAGAGCCTTTCCAAGAGTATAATAATAGGAATCAGGGGTGAAACCTGTAGCCGGTCCTTTTTTATCCCAATCCCACACTGTGTAATAATGGAGCGACAAGCCATCCATGTGATGACCTGCGATTTTCATCAAGACATCTGTCCAGTTATAATCATAATCGCTTGCTCCCGATGCTATCTTATATAATTTGTTGCCGTCGAAATCCCGTGCATAAGTCTGATATCTTCTATATACATTGGCATACTCCTCCGGAGTGAAATTACCTCCACATCCCCAGCTTTCATTTCCAACTCCCAAATATTTCAGATGCCAGGGCTCTTTTCTGCCGTTTTTTTCTCTCTCTTTGGCCATCGGACCATCTTTTGCTGTGATATATTCTACCCATTTGGCCATTTCTTCAACAGTTCCGGAGCCTACGTTCGCGCTCAAATATGGTTCGATACCAAGCAATTCGCAGAAATTGAAGAATTCATGCGTGCCGAAAGAATTGTCTTCAACTGTGCCTCCCCAGTTGCTGTTAACCATTGTAGGCCTGTCTTCCTTCGGACCAATGCCGTCTCTCCAGTGATATTCATCGGCAAAACAACCTCCCGGCCATCTTAACACCGGAATCTGCAAGGCGCGGAAAGCCTCTACTACATCACTCCTGTAGCCATTGATATTGGGTATCTCAGAGTCTTCTCCAACCCAGATTCCTCCATAGATGCATCGGCCAAGATGCTCTGCAAACTGTCCATAGATTTCCGGAGATACTATGGCTGATTCCTTTTGAGGTTCCGGCACTATTTCTACATCTACAGTTTTACCCATGTTCGGCAGCGTGACTAATGTCAATACTGCGGCTGTTAGTAATTGGCATTTCATATTTTTACTTTTTATTTCTGTTTTTCTCTGTAAATATACATATTATATTCTTTCCCCGCAAAATTATTATGTTTCCCGCTCTCTTTGCATGGCCTAAATTGATGACCGCGCCCTTAATTTTTATCTCAAAGTTTTATCTTTTAGAATTTTAAGCATAACTTTGCTATCAGCTTTACAAAACAAATAATTTATGAAAATCTCAAGAATCTATTCTCTATTATTATTAAGCCTTTTCACTATGTGCACATCATCCGCAAAAGCCGCCTATCCGGTTGAAACCCTGACCACTAAGGACGGCAAAACCATTAAAATCACTCTTTTCAAACACGCGTCACTGGCTATTGATTATGACGGTTTGGAATTTTATATAGACCCGGTCACTAAAGTTGCCGGCACTGAAATCGATTATACAGATATGCCTAAGGCTGATTATATCCTTGTGACTCATGAACACGGGGATCATCTTGACCCGAAAGCCATAGAGGAATTGACGAAGCCCTCAACCCAAATTATTCTTAACAACACATCCCGTGAGCAATTGGGGAAAGGCACTGTCATTTCAAACGGCCGGTCAATGACTCTCGCCGATGGCGTGGTTCTTGAAGCAGTGCCTGCTTACAACACTACTCCCGGTCGTGAAAAATTCCATCCCAAAGGCAACGGCAACGGTTATGTATTGAATTTCGACGGCACAAAAATTTACATCGCCGGAGACACTGAAAATATCCCTGAAATGGCTTCTCTTAAAAATATTGAGTTGGCATTCCTGCCGGTTAATCAGCCATATACGATGACAATCGACCAAGCTGAAAAAGCCGCGCTCTCTTTCAAGCCTAAGATTCTTATCCCCTACCATTTCGGAGACACCCCGATAGAGCAACTTAAAGAGCGCCTGGATAAGGATAATGCCGGTATTCAAACCCTCATTTTCCCAATGCAATAAAAACTCAATATCCTCCGGCCGGTCTCTTATAAAACCGGCCGCTTTTTTTACTTCAGCCGGTATTTTTTATTTTTGCATGAAAATAAACTTATCATGGCAAAAAAATTCGGGAAAGTCTTGATTGTGGATGATAATTTGGGAGTGAGAAGGACTCTCAAAGTGGTTTTGTCTCCTTATTTCGAGGAAATAGAAACTCTCGGGACTCCGTCTGAGCTTCCTTCATTTGTTTCTGAGTTCAAGCCCGATGTGGTCCTGCTTGACATGAATTTTAAAGCCACAGTTAATTCCGGGAATGAAGGTCTTTTCTATCTTAAAGAAATTAAATCAAAATATCCCGGAATTGAGGTTGTCTTGTTCACGGCCTATGGTGATATTCCTTTGGCTGTAGAAGGGATGAAAAGAGGGGCATTTGATTTTATCGAAAAACCATGGGATAATGGCAATCTGATTGAAACTCTGAAGAACGCAGCCGCAAAAAGCAGGGGGCAAAAATCAGAACCTCAATCTGATGATGCCGTATATTGGAGCCAATCTCCTAAAATTAAGGAAATAAGAAGCGTGATCGATAAAATTGCACCCACTGATATTTCAGTTTTGATCACAGGCGAGAATGGCGTCGGTAAAGATATCTTGGCAAGGGAGATTTATTCGCGAAGCGACAGGAAAGAAAAGCCTTTCGTGGCAGTTGATATGGGTGCTGTCACTGAAACTCTTTTCGAGAGTGAACTTTTCGGCCATGTGAAAGGCTCTTTTACGGGAGCTTTATCTGATCATAAAGGGAAATTTGAACAAGCTCGCAATGGGACTATCTTTTTGGATGAAATCGGCAATCTATCCTTGGCGTCTCAAGCAAAGCTTCTCAGAGTCTTGCAAAACCGGGTCATCACAAAAGTAGGAGGTGATAAAGAGATTCCGGTTGACATCCGAATAATCAGTGCAACCAACAAAGATTTGAAAAAGGAGGTGAAGGAAGGCCGTTTCCGCGAAGATTTGTTTTACAGGCTTGCGGGATTTGAAATAGAAATGCCTCCTTTAAGAGAGAGGAAGGAAGATATCATAGGATTTGCAAACCATTTCCTTGACATATATTCTAAGAAATACCTCAAGGATATCAGAGGATTTGATAAGGAAACAATAGAATATCTGAAAGAATACAATTGGCCAGGCAATATACGTGAGCTTAAACAGATTATTGAAAAAGCCGTGATTTTTACTGATGGTGAAACATTGAAATTGGAAGATCTGAAAGCCGGGAATCTTCCTTTCCAAAGTGATGTTAAACTGCAAGATGAAAAAACATTGATTGCCGACGCTCTTTCAAAAACCGGAAGAAATATCAGTAAAGCTGCCAAATTGCTCAATATAAGCCGCCCCACTTTATATTCCAAGATGAATAAATATAATCTTTGATGGATACCTGGATCTGGATAGCCATAGTTTTTGCAGTGGCTTTTATAGCGATTGTTGCCACTTTAAATATTGTCAGACATAAGACTGTAAAGAAAATCAATTATATGTTTGATGCCCTGGAAGATGGGGAGACAAATTTTAAATTCAGGGAGAAAGACAGTTTAAATAAATCTCTTAACCGGCTGAGAGGTATTTTTGAAAAGCAAAAGATTGCCAACGAACAGGAATCATGGACAAAACTCACCCGCGTTCTGACTCATGAAATAATGAACACTTTGGCTCCTGTGGTGAGTTTGACCGACTCCTTGAATAGAAATGAAAAAATCCAAAATGATGAGCTCCTTAAAGAAAGTCTGGATATAATTTCCGATTCTTCCAACCATTTGATGGAGTTTGTAACAACGTATCGTCAGATAACAGGAATTGCCCGACCGATAAGACAACAGATAGATCTTAAAAAAATTATTGAAAAGACTGTAAAGCTGAATGAGCAGTTGCTTTCAGAGAAAAACGTGAATGTATTGATGCTCTTCCCGGATGATGAAATCATTGTTTATGCAGATGAGATTCAACTGACAGAAGTCATACAGAATTTAATCAAGAATGCATGGCAGGCGGAAGCCCGGAATATTGAATTTCATTTGAAAAGATTGTCGGATGATTCAATAGTTTTATGGGTAAAGAATGATGGGCTTCCGATTCCTGTCGAGGCGCAGGAGCAGATTTTCATACCGTTTTATACCACAAAGGAAGAAGGCACTGGTATAGGGTTAAGCGTCTGTCGTCAGATTATGCGATATCATAAAGGAAGTATCTACTTATTGCGAAGCAATTCCTCGGAAACCATTTTCGAGCTTTCCTTTATTTGATGGTTACAATATAATTGTATAAATTTATATTATGAAAATTCCGGGATTTGAAATATTATTGAAGTATTTACAAGAAAAACCAATAAAAAAAGGGGAAACTCGGAGAGTTTCAACATTAAGTAACCCTGCACAAGCAACTCCGGAGGAGTAGCGCAGTGTAGGGATTAATATGCTTTCCCATTATAGCCACGAAGAGGCGGACAAACAGCAAGTCCACCTCTTCGTGGCAAATTAAAATTTTACCATTTCCAAGCATCATATTTTTTACACTGACACAAGAAAACTGTAAAGTTTGTAAAGTCATTCCTTTACAAAAGTGTAAAGACTTTACACTTTTTGAAAATGAAAATTTTTGCTAATTATTTGTTTTGCAGCATCATACGATTTTTGGCACACTTAATGTAAAACCTAAGGTGTAAAATTGATATGATGTTGAAAAGGATAACAGTTTTTTCATTAGAAGCGGTTCTGACCTTGTCGACTATGTTGGCAGGGTCAGAGCCAATGACTCTCCATGATTGCATGGAATATGCGATATCTAAATCCACCAAGATCAAGATTCAGAAAGCCGATATCGAGGATAAGAGACTTGAAATACGCGATGCAGTGTTAAGCGCTTTTACTCCTGTTGTCACTGCTTCCTCTTACGCTTACTATAATTTCGGAAGAAGCATAGACCCTCAGACCAACACCTACTTCAATCAAACATCCTTTCATAATAATTACTCCCTTTCTGCTTATATAGATCTGTTTGACGGTCTCTCTGCAGTTAACAACATAAAGATTTCCAAAACCGCCCTTTTGATTTCCAAATCTCAGGAGAAACAGGTGGAAGCGGATATTTGCCTTGCAGTTATGGAGGCATATTATAATGTTATTTATTATTCGAAGTTGTGTGATGTTTATAGAAATCTCGTCAAGGATGCGGAACAGGCATTGTCCTTTGCAAAACGCGGGGAGGAGTTAGGAGTTAAAGGATATGCCGACGTGATTCAGATGGAAGCTGATTTGGCCGACCGTCAATACGACCTTATATCCACTGTCAATATGGCTAACGACCGGCTGATGACACTTAAAGCTCTTTTATTTTGGGATGAGGAAGAAGAGCTGGTGGTTGACCAAACATTGCCTGATTTTATTGAGGAAAGTTTTGACCCTGAAATGATAACGCTTTTAGCATTGGATAATAATTCGGAAGTGAAGATGGCAGCTTGGAATGTGGAAAATTCAAAAAGGGAATTAAGAGTTGCAAGATGGTCTTTACTGCCTACCGTGACTTTATACGGAGGATGGAACACGAGCTATTACAATTATTCCGGAGCTGTCTCCCCTTCCTACGGCAGTCAGTTTCGAAACAATATGGGAGAATATGTTGAATTAGGTTTGACCATGCCTCTTTACAATCGCTTGAAAGGAGTTTCTAACATTCAAAAAAAGAAACATGCCTATAATAAAGCCCGGCTGGAACTCGACCAAAAGAGAATGGATATAGAGATGGAAGTGAGCAGAGCCGTGCAGGATTGTAAAGGTGCCTCTGTGGCTTATATCCAGTCATTAAAAAAATCTTGCGTGCAGGAAGAGGCTTTCAGGTTAAACCGAAAGAAACTGGAACAAGGCTTGATTTCATCCCTTGAATTCCAGACTGCCAACAACAATTATCTTAAGGCGAAATCCGACGAGATGAATTCTCTTTTTAAATATCTGATTAAAAAAGCCGTAGTGAAATATTATAGTGGAATAGAATATATAGATCAGGATTAATCGCTGTTTTTAAGATTAATTATGAAATCCAGTTGATAGTTATGGATAAAGAATTACCAAAAATAAAAGGATGGCGCAAGGCCCTTACTAAAAAAGCTTTGCCCTGGTGGAGTGCAGGTATTTTATTAACTCTGTTAATTGTTTTTCTTGCCACAACATCTTCCGACAGCATGAAAATTGATAGAGACAATCTGTCAATTGCATCTGTGGAGCGTGGTGAATTCAATGACTACACAAGAGTGTCGGCAAGCATACAGCCCTTGGTCTCCGTTCAACTGTCTCCTCAAGAAGGCGGAATAGTCCAGGAAATCCTGATTGAAGAGGGATCGCAAGTGAAAACCGGAGACCCGATATTGATTTTATCAAACGACAACCTCGATCTTCAGATATTGAATGCAGAGGCTGAACTCGCTGAAAAAGAAAATATTCTTAGAAACACCATGATCCAAATGGAGCAACAAAAGCTTTCGGTTAGACAGGAAGAGCTTCAATTGTCGACAGAAGTGCAAAGAAATCTTCGTAATTTTAAACAACAACAGGCCTTGTATAACGACAAATTGATTCCGGAAGAGGATTATATGAAAGCCCAGGAAGATTATGAACTCTCCCGGAAGAGATATGATTTGGTAAAAGAACGTGCCGTTCAAGATTCCCTTTATCGCAGTGTGGAGATTCAGCAGATGCAACAAAGTCTCGGGAATATGCGGCTCAATATGGAAATGATAAGAAAACGAAAAGAAAAACTGATTGTGAGGGCCCCGATTGACGGTGAATTAGGTCTTTTAGATGTGAATTTAGGTCAATCGGTGGCCGAAGGGTCTATGATTGGTCAAATAAATTCCATGGATAGCTATAAACTTGAAACAAAAATAGACGAGCATTATATTGACAGAGTCGTTCCCGGTTTGACTGCCAATTTCGAACGACAAGGAAAACGGTTTGAAGTTATCCTGAGGAAAGTTTATCCGGAAGTAAGAGAGGGTAAATTCCAGGCTGATTTCAAATTTGAAGAAGACAGGCCTGCAAACCTGAGAAGCGGACAGACATATTATCTGGATCTTCAATTAGGGCAACCGGAAGAAGCTGTAATCATCCCCCGGGGCACATTCTATCAGAAAACCGGAGGCAGATGGATCTACGTTCTTGATAAGAATGGGAATAAAGCCACAAAACGAGAAATTAAAATAGGAAGGCAAAATCCCCGATATTATGAAGTGACCGAAGGCCTCATGCCGGGAGAACAGGTAATTGTCTCTTCCTATGATCGCTTCGGTGACAATGAGACGCTCATTTTTTAAATTATAAATAAGAAAAAATAAAGAATCATGATAAAAGTAGACAATCTTACAAAAATTTTTCGCACCGACGAAATCGAAACCACTGCCCTCAATGGAGTGTCAATGGAAATTAAGGATGGTGAATTTGTGGCCATCATGGGTCCTTCAGGCTGCGGCAAATCAACGCTGCTAAACATATTGGGGCTTCTTGACAACCCTTCCGGAGGAAGCTATAAATTCGGAGATGCTGAAGTGGCCGGTCTCAAGGAAAAAGAAAGGACTAAATTCCGAAAAGGCAATATCGGTTTCGTATTTCAGAGTTTCAATCTTATTGATGAGCTTAATGTGTTTGAGAATATCGAGCTGCCCTTGAAATATCTGAATATCACTTCCTCCGAACGTAAGAAAAGAGTAAGTGAAATCATGAAACGCATGAACATCAGTCATCGTGCAAAACATTTTCCACGCCAGCTTTCAGGAGGACAGCAACAACGTGTGGCTATAGCGAGAGCTGTGGTTGCTAATCCTAAACTGATACTGGCAGACGAACCCACAGGAAACCTCGACTCTAAGAATGGTCTTGAAGTGATGAATCTCTTGACGCAATTGAATCAGGAAGGCACCACTATAGTGATGGTGACCCATTCACCCAAGGATGCGGCAAAAGCCCAACGCACAATCGATCTCCTCGACGGCAAGATAGTTTCGGATATTGCCAACAATCTATAAAATCTGATCCGATTCCAATAAATAGAAGAATTAAAAATAGTCGTATTTCTCTTAAAGCTTAATTTTTTCAGATGAGAATCTTTCGAAAAGGAAAAACATTGACATCAACAATCCTGAATATAATAGGGCTGTCGTTTGCCTTTGCCGCCCTCTATATCATTATTGTGCAGGTTCATTTTGACCTTACCTATAATAAAGGATTGAAAGATAGCGAAAGAATATATTCTTTGACAATTAAAGATTGGTTTGAAGAAGGAAAGTTCGGCAATAATGTAAACAGGCCTGCATCCGAAGAAATCATAAGGGGATTTCATTTAATTGAAAAGGGAGGACTCATCGAACCCTGGGGTTCTGACTATCAGATTTATCTTAATGAAAATTCAGAGCCTGTAAATATCAAAACATCTTTAGCCACTATCGCCGGAGTTGAAACCATAGGCTATGAATTAGTGGAAGGAAGCTGGAAGGATTGGGTCGGTTCTGCTTTAGCTATAAAGGAATCGGTTGCTTCAAAATTAGGGCTGCATGCTGGTGATAAGGTGAGATTAGGTTCCACTGATTTTTATTCAAATCAGGAGCTTCAGGAAATTGTTATTGCAGCTGTGTATAAAGATATGCCTGTCAACAGCGATTTCTCTCTGCATGAGGCTATCTATAATTTTGGAGAAAATAATATTGATAATCAAAACGAATGGGGATATAAATATTTTGTGAAATTTCAGCCGGGCCTTTCTGAAGAAGAAATCAATTCTGCACTATATGAGTATTTTAGAAATAATTTGAAAGAAGAAAATGGTTTTAGCGAGAAAGAGGCTGATGCATGGATTGATGAAATTGGTTACAGGTTTTTCCCTGTGCAAGACACATATTTTAATCCTATTGTAAGATCACCGGGATTGAAGGGTAACAAAACCACCACGTTCACTCTTTTAGCAATTGCCATACTCGTTATAATTATAGCATATATCAATTATATCAACTTCTTCTTAGCTTTAATCCCGATAAAACTAAAGGATATAAACACACGAAAAATATTAGGAATCTCAAGATCGAGGCTTATAATGTCAATGATTTTTGAATCTGTGTGTTTCGTTCTGATAGCCTTGGGGCTGAGTGTTATCTTAGTGGTGATTTTCTCCCATTCTCCTTATGCCTCCCTTATCAGCACTTCAGTATTATTTAAATATAACTGGGGCATGACCTTCATAACGGCTGGAACTGCTTTGTTCTTGTCAGTCACGGCTTCCCTCTTCCCCTCTATTTATATCACATCCTTTAGTCCTGCGGTGGCTATCAGAGGGTTAATCGGGACCTCGAATAAAGGAAATGGTTTTAGAACAGGCTTGATTGGTTTCCAATTCACTGTTTCTATTATTCTTGTGGTCTGTGCCATTGTCATAAACCACCAGAGAAATTATATGCTCAACCATGACTTAGGATTTGATAAAGAAAATATAATGACAGTAGAAGTTTCTCCTGCCATTGCCTTCAAATCTGAATTAGTTGAAAGCAAATTAAAAGAGGATCCGGCTGTTATGGATATAACATGGGCCGACGGACCAATTGTAGCCGACGGACGTATGGGATGGGGAAGAGAATTGAATGGAGAGACTATTTATTTTGAAACCTATCCTGTGGCGTGGAATTTCCTGAAATTCATGAATATTCCTATTGTAGAGGGTAGAGATTTTGTAGAATCCGATATGGAGAATGAAAATGGCCTCTTTATAATGAATGAAGAAGCAAGCCATAAATTTGACATGAAAGTGGGAGATAAATTCACAGGCCACTTAGGAGATGATCATCCGGCTGAAATAATCGGATTTACAAAAGATTTTAATTATATGCCGTTAAGAGAAACCGGACGTGCTTTCTGTTTCTATCAATTCGGAAAATATCCATGGCGTCCATTTAAGCAATTGTTTGTAAGAACGAATCCCAATGTAAATCCGGCAGAAATAAAGGGAAAAATAATCAAGGTCTTAAGCGATGTAGATCCGCAAAGACATGAAAGTCTTTGGGATGTGAGGCTCCTTGATGACACCATCGAAATCCTTTACACCAAAGAGAAAAACCTTTCCAAGCTTATCAATTTGTTTACATTGCTGGCTATTGTGATCTCCTTGATGGGAGTTTTTGGATTGGTGATGTTCGACACTGAAAGACGGAAAAAAGAAATCGCGGTGAGACGAGTTAACGGAGCCACAGTCGGGGAGGTGCTTGGAATGTTTAACATGAAATTCATCCGTATTATAATTGTCAGCTTTATAATTGCGATGCCCGTAAGTTGGTGGATAATGAGAGTATATCTTGAATCATACGCTTACAAAACTCCCATTTATATTTGGGTATTCTTTGTTGCTCTGTTAGCAATCATTATTATCACAACCGGTGTTGTAACCCTTCGTTCCTATAAATCTGCGACAGCAAATCCCGTAGAATCCCTGAGAACCGAATAAAAAAAGAAACTATTTTACATAAAAAATTCCTTGGGATAATAAAGTCTCTCCTCAGAATAAAAGAATATGAAATCTTTCTTTGTTTTCCTGTCAAGACATAAACTATATACAGCTATCCAGGCTGTAGGGCTCATTATATCTATAGCCTTCATAATCCTGATCGGGAATTATGTGTGGCAACAATACCGTGTTGCCTATAGTAATAAATACTATGATAGAATATTTGCTGTTGGTTCTGATCAATATGCATCTCTTTCTGAAGATGATAAAGCGGAGCTTGAAATGAAGCTACCTTCGATAGATGGTGTGACTCGAATGTCAAATATGAATATCGGATTGAATATCAATGGGGAAATACTGGAACTGCCGATGCTTGAGGTTGATAAAAATTTCTTTGATCTGTTTCCGGAATATGAACTCACAGAAGGAAACAAACAAGATTTCATTGCCGGCACAACTCTTTTAGTCTCAGAAGAATTTGTGAGACGCTATTATCCAAAGGAAAACCCTATAGGGAAAGATATGGAAGGAGGGTGGACCATAGGTGGAATTTATAAAATAAATCCTCCCACTGTATTAAAAGAGACAGATGTGATTTGGATCATTAACGATGAGCCTGATGATGAAAAAACACCATTTTCATCAGTTGGCACCTATATTACTTTTATTAAAGTCCCGGAAAACACAGATATCTCTAAATTAGAATCTACTGTTTCCAGCATCTTAAGGCCTCATTATGATGAAAATTGGATAAAAGAATTCAAACTTTACGACCTCCCTTCTTTATATTTCGACAATGATAAGACATGGGATCTGAAGAATGGCAACCGACAGATGCTAAGACTCCTTATAGGAGTAGTGATTCTATTGTTAATTTCATCCGTGATAAATTATATTAACCTCAATCTGGCACTTTCCGGCCGCAGAGCTAAAGAGATGGCTACCAACCTTCTCTTAGGCTCTTCAAAAACACAACTAATTTTACGAAACATAAAGGAATCGCTGGTGTTTATTTTGGTTTGTAGCCTTATAGGTCTTGGATTGGCTTATGTTTTTTTAATACCTTTAGATAAACTTCTTATCAATATTTCCCTTAACGGCAAAATGGAGTTATGGAGATATATCCATCTTTCTATAAAATGGGATGTGGCATCTGTTTTTATTTTTTTAGGTTTTGTCATTTTATTAGGAATTCTATCAGGCTTAATGCCTGCCTTCTTTTCTTCAAGATATAAACCGATTGATGTTGTAAACGGAATTGTCAGAACCAGGAATCGGCAAATTTTTGGAAAAATATTTATTGTTTTTCAAAATGTACTTGCCATAATATTGATTTCTTTGGCAATTTTGATGGAATATCAGCTATTCCACATGAGAAATATGCCAATGAACTCTAACACTGAAAATATCTATATGATTAACTGTTTCTTCGAAAGTTATGATGAAGCCCTTCCCTTTATCGATAGATTAAACAAAATTCCGGAAATAAAGAAGATAGGATATGGTTCAAATTATCCCGGTTTTATCGGTAATTATCAGACCATAAAGATTGCGAATGATGAAGGGATTAAGACAGGAATGATGAGAGGAGACAGAAATTATTTTGATATCATGGGGTTGAAAATAATATCAGGAGACTCAGATCCTAAAGCAGCAGGTAAAATTTATATGAGTGAATCAGCGGCTAATGAATTGAATGTGGCTGACGAGGAAAGCTTCTCCAAATATCTGAATTCTATTGATTTTAATGGAACGACCGCAAGTTCTTATGGGGGAATGTATAAGAATGTTCCTAACAGAGCTGCATCTGATTCAGAATTTAATTATAATTCTATATTTATTTTGTCAGAAGATGTTAACATGAATTTCTGCTCCACCCTTTTGTTAGAAACAAACAAAGAATCTTCAGAACTTGAAAATAAAATTTTAACGGCTTATGAAGATTATATAAAGGAGTTGAGAGGAATGTATCTCGAGCCTTGGAAAAAAGGATTCATTTCCAATTTGAAAGAAGAATATTTTATTCCTGTTAAATCCACGATTACATTATTAGAAATTTTTATGGCAATCGCAATGCTGTTATCTCTTTTGGGTCTGATTGCTATGAGCACATACTATTCCAATGAAAACACCAAAGGAATAGCCATCAGGAAAGTATTGGGAAGTGATGTGAAAGGAGAAATATGGAGAAACATCAGATTATACATGATTATGGTATTAATTGCCATTGCTGCGGCTATTCCTTTGGCTATAGTCATCTCCAGAGAATATCTGTCAAGATTTGCTTACAGGATTGAGAATTATTGGTGGATTTTCATAATTGCATCTGTGGGATCTCTTTTGACGGCATTCCTCTCTGTCTATTGGCAGATTTCATATTCAGCTCATATCAATCCTGCCATAGAACTTAAAAAAGAATAATAGGTCTTTTTTATCTCGTTAATAAGATACAACCAATGTTTATAAATAAAAGATTAGTTACAATGAATCTTTGATTTAAGTCAATTGTATATTTTTTGAATCATTTTTTGAAAGAATAAGAAATGTTTATAAACCTAAATTTAATATCAAAAATCTTTAAAATAAACTTAGTTTAAGAGAAAACGGCCCTTTTTGACTACCTTTGTCAATTAAAACTTACTATTAAGAATGGGTAATATGAGAAACGATGAAAAAGTTTAAATATACGATTTTATGCTTGATCGGTTTTTCATTAGGACTAACTTCATGTAATAGTGAAGACCCCGGATTCAATGAAGAGCCAAAACCCGATCCTTTTGACACCCTGGAATTTTATTCAATTGAATATGATTTCAGTCAAAAGGAAATAAATGTTGTTTCAAGTCCGGAATATAAAGAGAGTTTTCAAAACAACACCGATCAGATTGTTCCAATGACCTTATATCCTTATTTAGATCAAGGACAGATGGAGTTTAATACCTCGGAAATGGGAAACATTTTAGACGGACTGGAATGTGATATTCCGGTTCCGATTTATGAAAATGATGCATGGAGTGAAACAAAAACTAATTCAATTAAAACCGTTTTTGGAAAACCAACATCATTTAATCCCATAAATGGAAATATTTCTTTTACTCTAAATTTCAATCCCCGGGAAACCACAAAATATGGTTACATATTAACTTTTAGCGAACTAACAGTTCCATTTGAGGTTATTTTCATAGGAAACAATTATGGAGCTGAAAATAATTTCTCCGGAATCCTCACAATAAGGGTCCCAATAAATTGTGATATTAAAATAAAAGAGACAGAATCCTTATAAGATAGATTTGAAGTTTTATCTAAGACATATATATCTGGTATTATTCTTACTTTGTTCTGTCTTCAATATTTTGGGTCATAACAATCATTTCGTTGTTGCTGATTCAATAAGCAGATTGCCGTTGCCTCATGCTTCCGTGTTCGACAAGAAAGGTAATTTAATAGGAATTTGTAACAGCAAGGGGAAATCACCATATATCAATCTTTACAAACTTCCCATTACTATTAGATATATGGGATTTAAAGAAAAGGAGATAGAAAATTTAAACCAAGACACGATTTTTCTTCAGGAAAATTATTTTGAATTGCCGGAATTTGTCGTAGCCACACGTCAGAAAAGTGTTTTACACATGTTGGCTTATGTGCGGGAATATTCATCTTTAACTACCTACACCGACACGATTTTCCTTTTTAGAGAAAAGATGGTGGATTTCATGGTGCCTCAGGATAGAAAAATGAAATATAGAGGATGGACAAAACCACGTATCATAACTTCTAAATCCTACTACCATTTCAGAAATTCAGAAGGGCTGGATAGCGTCAGCGATGAATGTGAACATCATTTTTCCTGGTCGGATTGGATTGGGGTCAATCCCCAGATGCCTATAAACAAAATATTGAAAGAAACTGAAATTGGCACCGACACATTAAAAGGGAAATACAGCCATTCGGAAATTTGGAATAAAAACAAAGATAAATTCCTGATTGATATCAATGTTTTGGCAGACTCCACGATTAGAAGATGGGTGCCCGATATTGAAGGCTATTTCAAAGATAATATAGACTTCGAAAATTTCAAAGTTCATTTCAGTTATGATAACGTTACCGGTGATCTGCTTCTTCCAAATGATCTCACCAATTATTCCTTCAATATAGAAACAGTGGGACGAGGCCGCTCTTTCTTTCGATTTAATCGCCCTGACGAAGATTATTTTGTCAGCACCTATGCTGAAGTTTATTTTCTTGACAAGGAATTTATTTCACTTAAGGAAGCTAAAAAATGGGAGAAACATGATTTCGATTCTGATGAGATAGAAATATATGAAGCCTACGAAGCTCCCGAGCTTCAGCCCCATATCATTTCACTCATGGAAAGAGTGGAGAATATAGATAAGCAACAGATAATTCTTTCCTGGAAAGATGATCCCCGGTTTCGCTACGAAAGAAAAAAGAACAACAATTTTTCTCTGGGAAATAGATTTCTAAATGTAATCAAAGATATAACAGGCATTTCCTCCCTGCTTGCTCGAAAGAAACGCAACAAAGACTGGAAAGAATTCCGCGACAAATGGAATGAAAAACGGAATTCCAAAAAGAAAAAATAACCCCGATGTAAAGGCCTCCCCTCCCAAGCCTTCCGCCACAGATGATTTGTCTGTCTTTGTGCTTCCATCCCCGCTTCTGTCTCTCCTCCGCCTAAGCTGAACTAATTCTTATAATTTCCCCTTCCTCCCTGTTAAAATAGAAGTTGGCCTTGTCTTTCGTCGCAAGTGCCCCTTATTGTGTATTATATAATTACGCTTAGTTATTATTTGTAAAATAAATATTATTATATTAACTTTGTTACCGCGGTAATAATTACAATGGTAACAAAATATGAAATTCTATAATCGTAAAAAAGAAATCGAAGAGTTAAAAAGAATTCAAAGACAAGCCTTTGATTCTTATTCTAAAATGACAGTAATTACCGGCAGACGCAGGATTGGAAAAACAAAATTAGCTTTACATGCTACAGAAGGTGAGCATCCAACCCTATATCTTTTTATCAGTAGAAAAAACGAAGCTTCATTATGCACCGAATTTATTCCTCTAATAGCTTCTGCTCTCAATATATATATTCCTTCTGGAATAGTATCGTTTAGAGAGCTTTTCATTTTATTGATGGAGAACGGAAAGAATAAGAAATTTAATCTTATTATAGATGAATTTCAGGAATTCTTCAATATTAATCCATCTGTTTATAGCGACATGCAGAATCTATGGGATACTTACAGGCAAAACACAAATGTAAATTTATTGCTTATGGGATCGGTTTACTCCATGATGCATAAAATTTTTGAAAGTTACCATGAACCATTATTTGGGAGGGCCGATTCAATTATAAGACTCTCAGGTTTTAGCACGCAGACAATGAGAGAAATCATGCGTGATTACCGACCTGATTATACCAATGATGAATTATTGGCATTTTATACTATAACAGGAGGAGTGCCTAAATATATTGAAATTTTGTGTGAGGCCACGGATTTGTCGATACCGGGAATGATAGAATATGTAGTTAGAGAAAATTCAATTTTTGTAAATGAAGGCAGATCTTTATTGATTGAAGAATTGGGAAAAGATTATGGACTCTATTTTTCAATTTTGAGTTGTATAGCTTCGGGTATAAATACACAAGGTGAAATTGAGAATGCTTTAGGAGGTGTAATTGTTGCAGGCCAATTAAAACGATTGATAGAAGATTACTCTCTTATTAAAAGAGTTCGTCCGATTATGTCTAAACCTCGCTCTCAGAATGTACAATATGAAATAACGGATAATTTTTTGAGATTTTGGTTTAATTATTTCGACCGGCATCAAACATTAGTGGAATTAAACAATTTTGACACATTACGTCAGATTGTTTCTGACGATTACCCCACATTCTCCGGGAAAACATTGGAAAAATGGTTTAAAATGAAATTGATAGAAAGCCATCAATTCAGGGATATGGGTTCATGGTGGGAAAGAAAAAGGGGAAAAGAAGCCAATGAGATTGATATCGTTGCTATTTACATAGATAATAAAAAAGCGGGCAAAAAAGCACTGGTAGCGGAAGTGAAACGGCAAAAACGAAACTATGATCATAAGGAATTCATGTCAAAAGTTGATAAACTTAAAGACACAATTCTTGCCAAATACGAGATAGAAACCCGATTATTTACTTTAGAAGATATGTAATAAACCAATATACAAGAAAGACCGTTAATTGGAAATCTCATTAACTATTTTCTCCATCCCGGTTTCTGTCTCGAAGTATCGAAGATACATCGCAGTCTGAGAATCAACGTGCCTTCAATGATACCGGTTTTTTCCGCTGACTTTTTATTTTTCTTTATTTTTTATGTTTTAATTGCGTAATTACAAAATTAGCTATAACTTAGTATTTTAAAATCAAAATATTATGAATAAAATTACCTTACTCTGTGGATGTTTACTTGCTTGTTTTGCGGCGTCGGCACAGCCGATGTTGCCGAATCAGAAGACTGACTCACGTCCTTCGCTTCAATCTCTGGAGTTAAATGCACGCTGTGTAAATTCTCCTTTGAATGTTATGACAACACGTGCAGAAGAGCCGATTTATGAAGCTCCTGAAGGTGAGAAAGTTTTGTATGAACGCACATCCTACGGATATTACTATGAATGGGATACACTTCAGTTTGGCAAAAGAGAAGGCGGTATTAGCATAGTATATACCGAAGACGGAGAAGCCTATATACGAAATCCGGTTGCAGGATGGGGCACAAATACTTATCTGCGAGGCACTATGACCGATGAAGGTATTGAGGTCACACTCCCCCAGCTTATTGATGTGGAACCTGATTTCGAGAATATAGGCGGAACAATCCTTTTCTATGCCGCTGTGATGAAATGTGTGGATTCAAGCGACGATTATGTCACCTATGAAGTTGTGGAAGAAAATGTGACTTTCTTGATAGATGCTGAAGGAAACATCAGTTTCAATTTGTCCGGGAATGATCAAACTCCGAATAAGGATATCATAATGGGGCTATGTGACGACCAAGGAAGGCTTTTTTTCGGCGACGCTGCTCAATACCTGACAAAGGTTAATTTATCCAATATCACTCCTCCGGAAGGCCTTGAATTAGAAGACTGGCAGCTTTATGCCTATGGAGAACCGCATAACATTAAGGTAGGATTTGACGGTGAAGATATCTACCTTCGCAACTTTGACTATATATATGCTCCCGGCACGTGGGTCAAAGGAAAGATCGATGGCGACAATGTCACCTTTGAATCCGGACAGTTCCTTGCAGAAGAATATGGATACTTCTATTACTTCTTAGCCGCCACTTTTGAAAATAATCTTTACGCAATTGAGCCTTCCATAACATTCCAATATAGTCGTGAAAAAAATATGATGAAAGTGCCTGAAGGTCAATGTATGGTATCGAACCCAAGACTCAGTTCAATTTCTAATAACTATCCTGATTATATGCCTTATGATGACCCTGTGATAAAAAAATCCGGCTTCATATCCTCTTATGTGCCCGCTAATCCTAAATTCATAGGATTCGTAGATTTTTTCTTTGAAATGGGAATGAATTACTGTGAATTCCATCTTTATCCTTATAGTGAAGACTACGATCCGATAGACACGTCTCAACTCTCTTTCAGATTGTATATCAATGATGAGTTGGTAGATAATTTTTCCCCGGGTTCTGATATGACTGATTTCCCATACGGATTTTGGGGTGAAGATCCCAATTTAATGACTATATTCCAGCTCGGCACAAATCTCGTGATGTATCTCTATGATAGGAATATTAAATCCATAGGAGTTCAATTGATCAACACCACTCCTGAAGGAGAAGAATTTGAATCTGCTCTTGTGATTTATGATGTCACCACCGATTCTGTCATCATAGATCAGGAAGACGGAGTGGAAATGTTGCTTGGCGATGACGTTGTTTCTTCTGAATGTTATGATCTCAACGGACTTAGATGCGATCCAACTTCTAAAGGCCTGCATATTATTGTAGAGCGTCATTCAGATGGCTCTATAACATCACGAAAAGTAATGAGAAGGTAATAAGGCATATTTCATTTATCAAAAGAGGGTCTGCAATTATATGCAGGCTCTCTTTTATTCCGAATATAAAAAATGCTGTAAAGGCCGGATAATATGTTTAATAGATTACATTTTTTTGTATATAATAGATTTGATGTAAAGATAATTTCTTAAGGTTGTTTACGTTTTATTTCGTATTGGTATATATGGTTAGAAAAAAAATTGTTTTCTTATGAGAAAGATTTTTAAGCTTCTGTTGGGATTTATGATTTCACTTTCAATAAGTGGTTTCCTCTTTTCTTGCAACAATACAAGCCTAAATAGAGAAAACCATGGAACTGAGATCAATAATGACAGGCTGCAATCTTCACTCACTGTGTTTCTTATTCCATTGGATGGCATTAAAATTGACCGTGTGAATAAATTGAAAAAGGAATTTGAAAACAAATACCAGGAATTATTTGAAAAGCCTTGTCTTGTGGAAGTCTTGGATCCATGGAATATTCCTGATTCATGTTTCTCTCGGAAATTTAACAGATATCTGGCTCCAAAAATGATCGGTTCTCTAAAAAGCCAATTCAAGGATACTGCCCAAAAGAGGGCCAAAGAAAATGCTCCTTCCGATTGGGAAAAATACTTTGGAATAGGTTATGATTATTATATAATCGGAGTTACTGACAAAGATATATCAACCGCAATTCATGGCAGAGAGAACTTCGGAATCTTGGGTTTGTCAACTTATGGAGGAGATACAAGCGTGATTTCAACCTACAGGCTTAAAAGGGAGCAAGATCTTTGGAAACTCGCCATACATGAATTCGGACATGGTTTTTTCAATTTACGCCATTGCCCGGTTGACGATGTGAATTGCATTATGGCAGATGCCAAAGGGAAGAATCCTCATTTCGAATTAAAGGAAGACTTTTGTGATAACTGCAGAGCCAACATTAAATAAATTCTCTTTAATTATAAAATTATATTAAATCATTATGAAAAATCTATTATTTATTTTTACAATCCTCGCAGGCCTATCTATGGCATCATGTGGCAATGAAACCAAACAAAATCAGGAAACGGCAAATGCTGAAGAAGAAGTTCCTATGTGTCCTTGTTGCCCGGTAGCCGTTGAAGAAGTTGTAGAACAGGAGTCCCTCAAATAGAAAACCCTTTAAAAATTATAGATTCATCCGCTTGGCAGCAAGATTTACGGCAGTTATTCTTTTTGCCATACCTTAATCCAGTCTATTTGGAATATCGCCGGCAGTTCATCGTTATCGATCGCTCCTTCCCAGGTGCCTTCTCCACCTAAAGACTGGCTTAAAATAAGATAGAAGGGTTTGGTGAAAGGAAATTGATAAGAAAAGTCTCCATTATCCGGATCATCGTTTGAATATGTCAATACCACCTCACCATTGAGGGTGAATGAAACTGATTTATTATCCCAGATTATGCCATAGACATTGAAATCATCATTGTCTATATAAGTGGAAGTATCAGATTTATCATCTTCTCCTGTTGCAGAATTCCAGAAATGCACCGTTTCGAAAACCTTGCTTTGTTCGTCTAAGTGCTCCATAATATCGATTTCCCCCGATTTTGGCCATCTTTCAGCCGGAGGCGAAGGCATCATCCAGATGCCCGTGTGATTTCCTTGTGGCTGACGGAGGAAGCGCGCACGACATTTTACCTGGCCATAAGTGAAATCGAATTTATGGATTGTCTCTATACCTCCCGTGAGATATTCTCCGTCTGACTCCATTCCGAACAGATATAGATATCCTCCTTTTTGATAAGCCTGCCCGTATGATTCCGACATATATCTGTTCCATGTGTCGTGGCCTCTCTTTGCAAGCGACCAATACTCGAGGTTTGGAATGGAATCAGTGCCTTCGAAATTATCTTCAAAGATAAGTTGCCAGGTTTCAGGCGTTATATCTCCGGGGTTGTCGCCCGGCTGCGAAGTAGAAGGGACCGTATTGTCAGGTTCCGAATTATTGTTTTTCCCACTGTCGCTATTCTCCGGCATTATACCCGAACTTGATCCGGAAGAGGTTCCGTTGCCATTATTGATGTTATTGTTGTCATCATCGGAAGAACAGCTCGCAAAAGCAATACCTGAAAAAAGAACCAGGCTTAATCCGAAGGTTATAATTCTTAATTTCATAGGAGATAGTGGTTTATTTCTTGAAGTGGCGGCTTGCAAACGGGAGACTGTGATAAAGGGCTGAATGCCAATACTCCGAATTGTGGGCACCGTCTCTAACCCTGAATTGAAGTGGGATTCCGGCTTTTTTCATAGCTTGCACAAACTCAATATTGCGGTCAAGAAGAAAATCATCATCGCCGCAATCAACAAACCACGCCACGCTTCTCAGATTCTCTTTTGTAGCTTCATCGGCATTCTCCACAAATGCTATGCAACTGTTTTCAATCACTGATTGATTGAGTTTGGCCATTTTATCTTCGGGGTCGGGAAGATTATTTACTGGATTATCTCCAGGAATATTCATTAAAGCGCTCATGGCATAGACAGAACCAAACAACTCAGGATGGTGCTGGGCATAAACGGTGGAACCGCCCCCACCCATGGAGAGTCCCGCTACAGCCCGATGACCCTTATCTGCTTTGATTCTATATTGACTTTCTATTGTCGGCATAAACTCCTGAAAAAAGAAATCCTCATATGGCCAACCCGGCATATTGAAATATCCGTTCTGTTCCACTGCCGGATTCCCTCCGGCATGGGGAGAGACAATTATCATTTCGTCAGCCTCACCTGAGGCGGAAAGGAGATCTATAACATCCTGGAGTCTCATATCGGAAAACCAGCTTGTATTGTTGCCCAACAAGCCGTGTAAAATATACAGAACAGGATATTCGTTATTGGTACCGTCTTCATAACTTTCAGGAAGATAGATTGTATAAGGACGTTCAGTCTTCAAAATTTCACTTTTTATAGTGTCTGTAAATACTTTGCTGCGAAGTGGGGCAAGGTTTTGAGAAAAGACTCCCAAACTAATTCCGCAACATAGAAGCATTGATAAAACTATCCTTTTCATAACTCTTAAATTTAAAATATTATCATTTTGGCATCCTGTTATAGACACATTGAAAAATTCTCGCTTCATCAATAAAGAACACTTCTTTATGCAACGAGAGTATATGCAAAGTTAATAATTTTAATGATAACCGAAGACCTTAATCCCCTATTCTATAATTTTATAGGAATCTCCAAAATTTTCCACCCCACTCTAATGTCCTGTCATTATTTAATTTTTCCATATCTGCAGAGGACAGGAAATAAACCGAT
>JAFLTV010000013.1 GCA_022509105.1 Muribaculaceae bacterium
AAGCCCTGACAAAATCAGGGTTTAAGAACTACACCGCGGTCTTTGGGCCGTTTACTTTTTAATCCTCTTATCAAATTTTATTATAGAAGTTTTAATTTCCCAATGCGATATTTATGGCTATTATATTTTCTAAAATGCTGACAATATATATAGTGAGAAGTTGCCATAATTTTAAAGGTATACTGAGATAGTTGAAATCTGTAAATTCCTTTCGTTTCCATTCTTTATATTTATGAAGAAACCAATCATAAAACTTATTCAAGTCAAGTTCCTTATTCTTTAGAAACCATTGGGATGTCTCCACTTCAAGATTTTGTTCGTCACTCCAGCTAAAAACATATGACCATTTAACTTCATTTTTTGAAGTCAACCCAAGACATATAACAAACTCATTTTTATTTCCACCCTTCCAGAATAATTTTTGTTTTTCAGCTATCTCGATGCCTTTCATGTAATCGAAAATCAGGATATATAAACGCATTTGAACTTGAGGGCCAAAAGCGGCATTAAATCTCCTAAACTTATTTAAAATTTCAATATCCGGAACAGTTATAAAATTATCATAAAGAATGGATGGAGCATCGTGTTGATTTATTTCAGGATAAAAATATAAACCTAACTCCTTAGCCTCTTTGTTACTTATATCTATAAATCGAAAAATAGAGTTTGAATTTTTTATAGGATTAATATATTTATGTTTTTCAGTTATACTCACCCATTTGGGGTTATCATAAGTTTCAAATCCAGAATAAACAGCTGAGCAGCATTCTCCATATCTTTTCCCTCCCTTAATATGATTACCCGACCACCATAATGATTGAGGGCTTTTACCCCATTTCCCAAGGACGTATTTGTAGAAAACCCCATCAGTTTTAAATTTAGTATTTCTTGTGGTGTGAAAATAATATTTCCGGGGATGGTATTTTTCTCTAACGGACCTCACTGCATAGGAAGTCCCATGGGAATCCTTTTTATATTCAGTGGTTTCTATCAATTCAGTCCAAGATTCCTCAAAATGAACAGTTTTTACCAAAGATCCAAGATATTCTGTTTCCAATATTTGCAATAGGAAAAAACCAATATGGAGTAGAACTATAGTAAATTCCCCGATTAACAGGACCCACAACAAAACAGTCCATTCACCATTAAAGCGAAGGACTATTTTTAAAATCAGGATGGCGATAACAGGGAAAAGATATGCTAACGCTACCATTATTAGAAGGAAACCATAAAATCGTCAATTCCTGATGCCATCACTTGTTTGGTCAAAGCGGAAGATATAACGACATAATCTATCGGTGTTTTGTTACGGATAAACCATTTTGAAGGATAAGATTCTATTAGAGAAGCTCTCTGATTGATTAGATCAAGCATGCGAGCTTGTTCTGTAGTGAAAGATCCTCTCTGTATATCAATAGAATTCATTAATTGGCCATAAAGAGATGTATCAAAATTTGGATTTGCCTCTTGTATCCATTTCATCATTTCTCCGCCTTGAAAATACCTGCCTGCTATTATTTCAGGGTAGATTTTTTCAAAGGCATTGCGATATTCCGTAGAAACCTTGGCTTGCTCTTGAAGCACCTTAAACATTCTGTCTCTTACAGCTTCTATCTTTCCTCTCTGTGCCTCTGATTCCTTCCTTAATTCTATTTCCCTGTTATTGTAGTAAAAATAAAGGAGGATAAAAATGGCTAAAATGAAAATAACTGTAAATATACAAATTAGCGGATCCATATCATTAGTCTCTTATTTCATAAATACTTTTAGCGATGAAATTGAAATAATGATAAATTTTCAAGACCGTGGAATATTCATCAACCATTTCATATTGACTACCACCAATATTTTTGAATAGCTCTATTTTTACATCAATCTCATTTGTCTTATCGTGGTCAACCGGTAAATCATAATTTTCGATTTCTAAATTATTTGTTATAAGTTTGTCTTGCCCGACTGCGTTAATCGTTCCTTTCTTTTTGAATTTGTTTTTTGAAGCTTTCTTTAAATATACATCTATAGTGTAAAAAACTCCATTTTCCCCTTTACAGTCTATCTCGACAGACAATTTTAACTTTGGTGTAATAGAAAACTTTACATTGAAGATCTTATCGATATCCCCGTTTTTCTCATCAGTATTAGAGGGGTTTACAAAGAAATCAATATTTCTTCCTTCCGTGTTCCCATTATTTATTTCCCTCTGATTATTTATTCCCTCTGAATTTTTTTGTTCATCTGGAGAAGTTGAATCATTATTTGTTTCTTCAAAGTTTAGTGGCATAATGGAAGTATCCTGATTGTTGGATGGAGACATTTCTTGACATATCACTGCTTCAGAAGTTACTGAAAATTTCTGAACATCACTAACATTGGATTCCACAAACTGAAGATCAGATGCATTTTCTTCAACTATATGAGTGGTCTCATCCCTTTTATGAAGGAAAGAACTTTCTAACTCTTTTATACCTAACAATTCGTTTAGATTATTGAATTTTTGCGACTTTTTAAGATAAGATTTCAATTCATGGGAAAGCTTGAAAGATTCCGGTTCCCATATCTTTATCTTTTCAGGTTTCAGAGAATAAGCAAGAAAAACTTGATCCATTGCCTTCTCATCTTCTTGAAGATAAGGAGTCAGGAGAACTACCACATTATTTGAATTTTTAAGTTCTTCAAATATTCTAATTCCATGAAGGTCGTTCGATTCTATATCTAAAAGGGGTATAAAAGTCGTTTTACCTGTTGATTCAATACGAGATTTCAGTTTTGAGAAATCTTTTATATCCGTTTGGGATATTATAATAAAATAGTTATTCATACCTATTATTTACCTATTCCTAAAAATTCCATACCTTTAAGAAGTCCATTTAATGCCTTAACAGTATTATATTCTCCTTTTGACATATATTTTTTGGGGTTGAGACTCTTTAATTCTTCTAAAGCCTGAGATTTAAATTTTTCAATTTCTGATTTTTGATATGTTTTGTCACCATATTGAGTTATATCTGGATTGATTTGATAAACTAAATCATACCAATATTCTGAATCATAACTTTGATTTGCAAATTTATAAAGGCAGGCTATTAGACCCATAATCTCAGGATCGCCAGTTTTTTCAACTATTTTTCTGTACAAGTCAATGGATTGTTGCAACGCACCAGAATCATCATAAGTCATGCCTTTGCCTTGATAATGGTCAGCTAACCGGAGTAAAGCTGGGATATATTCCAATTCAGCGGATTTTTCAATTAGTTGCCAGCCTTTATTTCTATCTTTAAATACACCTTTACCCTGTAAATATGCGTTGCCTAATGCATAAATGCATTGACAATTATTTACTTCAGCACCCTTCTTATAATAATCAATAGCACGATTCAAATCAGGATTTATATTTATTTTCCATTCATGTCTAAATGTATCACATTCCGGATTTGGATCATAAATGGAACCCAAAAAATATGGAGCCCAATAATGTCCTAAATTTAAAGCTTCATTCAATAATTGAATCCCTTTCTCCATATTTGGAGCTTCAACTATGATTTCTCCGGTAATTTTATTTTTCCTCCTAATTTTCCCATTTAAATGTAGTAAACCTAATTCTGCTTTTGCATCCGGATGTTCCTGATTGGCAGCCGTTTCGAATAATGTAGTTGCTTTCTCAAGATCTTCTTCAACTATTATGCCTTTCCTATAAAATCTCCCAAGCCAATAAACAGCATCAATATTGCCGGTATCTGCCATTTCAGTTAATATTGACATAAACTCATTTGCTTCTTCATCATTTAGCTGTAATTGTCCATTATGCACATTTTCAGCGTTAGCCAAGAATTCCCTAATCTGTTCATTCTTCTCTTCAATATCTATGGAATTTTCATTTGAGCCTATATTGCCTGATATAACTTCAGTATCTTGATTTTGAACAGAGGCATTAAAAGAATTCTGTTGAGAAATTTTATGCTCCTTTAGAGATTCCATATTAAAATCCTTAGCTTCTTCTAAATCTATGGCATCTCTACGGCCTAAATATAGTAAAAGTTGTTCCGGAATCTCATTCCCAGAGATATAGACAGAATTTATTTCAGTTCCCTCAACATAGGCACCATCAATAAGTTCCAAAAACTGTTCATCATCTTCCAAGTCAATTTCTGAGGGCACCAAAACTAAAACTTTTCCTGAAGCAGAAGCAGCCTCAAAAAGTGATTTGGCTCTTTGTTTTGGGTCGACATTAGTTATGCATTTGGCCCCTTTTTCTGAGAGATCTTTACATAATTGCAAGGCCGTGTCTTCAGTTTTTTCTGAAGAGAGGATTAAAAAATCATATTTCATATTTCAATTATTAAAATTATTATCTGAATCTTTTTTCTTTCATCCAACCCTGGAAACATTGACCACATTTGGTGCCAACTCCATAAGGTCCTTTTTGTTTTCCTGAAGCCATACAATGAGGACAACATTTGTTGCCGCAATGATTGCATACATACCATAGAAATGAATCATCCCACTGTTGATGGCATATCGGACAAATTAATGGTGCCATAATATTATGTTTTAAAGAGTTTATAATAATTTTTCGACAACATAGTTTCTAATTGTTGTTCGTTTGATACTTCCTTCAAAATTTCAAGCCTTTGGATGTAATAATCTTTAGTAGAAATATCTCTAAAGAAATATTCATTGATCGGGATGTCGCTTCCCCAAAGAATCTTATTCCAAATATTTTCTGAAATTAATCTTGGAAAATCATATACGTCAACAAAAGACAAATCCCCATAAGCATTAGAATATTTTTGCAAAATATTCACAGCTTGGTCAAATGGTCGACAATGAGCAAAAATAAAAGTTTGATCAGGATATGCTGGAATAATTTTATCCCATACCTCTATATCAGAATAATTTTGTCCCCCGGTGTGTATTAACAAAGGCAGATTTAATTTTTTTGCAAAGGCAATTACATCTTTAAATAAATCACTATTATTAATCCATAATTTAGGATGAAAAAGAGGATGAATTTTAATGCATTTCCATTTAAAACCACTTTCTAAAAATAATTTTAGAACTTTTTCGCTTTGAATTAAAGAGGGTGTCATCCAAAAGATAGGATCAACTTTTTTTTCCTCATGTGTTAACAGATATTCCAGTTCATTAAGAACTTTAGGGTAATTTTCCTCACAGACAGTTGTGGATGAAACTGCATATCTTTCAATATCGAGAGGTTTTATCAACTCAATTAATTGTTGAGGCGATATGTAGGTTTCATAAAACTGACCTACATGAATATGGGAGTCACATATCATTCTGAAGTTATTTTTTCTTTTTCTCTGAATTCTTCAACAAGTCGTTTATTCAAGAAGGCAACTTTACAGAAATGATCATTAATCTTAAACATATCGCCATTATTCTCATTGAAATTCCGCACTAAGCAACGTGCACAATAATCTCTCGCTTCACACTCTAGGCATTGTGGAAAATCTCCTTCTGTAACGGAGCGAATTTCTTTTGCAACAGGAGAATTGTTCCAAATATCCATCAATGATTGCTCGTAAACATTTCCTAAAGGTTTGGATTGCCACCCGGCACAAGCAAATACATCTCCATTTTCTCCAATACAACAATCATTAATACCGGCCCCACATAAAGGCATTTTTTTATATCGTTCTAAATCGCTTCTCCTAATATTAGACATAGGCGATGTATCTTCCATGTAATTGATATAATCTTTTGTTGTTTCCAAAATATCCCTTATTAAAATTTCTGTTTCTTCTAATGAAAGTCTATTAGATAAATTAGAAGTGTCTAAATCAGATTGAGCCATCATTATAAAATCAGTATTTGCCTTACATTTTAATGATTTTGCATATTTTAAGACCTCTTTATATCCTGCTCTATTAGCTTTCATTACAGGGCACGAAATCATAACTGGTATATCAGCTTTTATTAATTTTTCTATAGCTGTTTTTGTTTTTTTGAAAGAGCCTATAACCTTTGTAATAGAATCATGGATTTGAGCATCCATACTGTATAAAGACACCTGAACGGCAGAAACATTTGCTTTTTTAATAATAGGAATAAGATCGTCTTTCAATGCTATTAGATTAGACATTAAGGTAATCATCAGATCTTTTTGTCGACAATAATCAATTATTTTAGCAATATCTTTATGCATCAACATTTCGCCTCCTGATAAAGAAATTTGTAATCCTTGATTAGTGGCAAATTCGTCGATTATCGATGTTATTTTTTCAAAAGGTAAATCTATACCTTCATCTTTTTTTTCATTATTCAAGTAACAATGAATACAACGTTCGTTGCATCTTCCAGTCAATTCAAATTGTAAACCATTTAATCGTGGTTTCCTTTGAGTTGCCTCTAACATGAAATTTTGAGTGTCTTTATCTGTTATTTCTTTCGTATCTTGAGTGAAATTTGAAATTAAGGTTTTAGGATTCTCAATTGCATAAGAAAATTCTAAATCATTTTTCTCAACTTCCTCTATCGTTTCCCCGCAAATTATAAATTTTGTTCTTATTAGTTCATTAACAAAATCCATAAATTCTTTTTTCAAATCTTTTCTTGAAATTGAATCCCCGTATAATTCTTGAAGATTATTTAATATATCTTCAATATCTTTAGGAGTTCTGGATATTTGATGTAAAAAGTCCGCCCCGGTTCCATTGTATACGCGATCAAATCTTGTAAGTTGGTTGGTTATGTAAACCTTTCCAAAATAAAAGCGGATAAAAGTATTTTTGGATTGTTTAATTAGCATAATTTAAATTATTTTTCCTCCTCCACCACTCCTCAAAAGCGGAGCGTGCTTAATTTGATTAAATGCGTATTTCGCAATTGTTTGCACATCTTGAGCTGCCACCTTTTGTTGGACACCCGGCTGCATAGGAGCCCATTGGGTTGTTCTTAGCCTCAAGAATTACTTTTTCAAACTTTTTCATTGCTTAACTAAGTTTAAAAATTATAGGATTACTTTTAGGAGAATCCGTTTATCCTTAATTAGATTTTGCTATAAAAATATAAGATTCTTCATCTTCTTTATAAGTCTTTACCCAATGTATGTTGCATTGTTGAGATGCTTCATGAAAAATTTTAACTAGTGCGGAATTTAATTCATTTAATTTTTTATCAATATCATATGGTGTGAACCAAAAAGAAGAATCTGCATCAGAAGAATAAATTTGAGATAGAATAAACAATATCTCCTCATTATTTATTCCAAACTCTTTTAATTTATCCTTTAAAACGATGTGTAAATTTCCATTAAAGTAAAACATAGAACTGTCTTTTTCATTAAGACTCCAAAGCTCTTAAGTCTAAATATTTAAAAGGGTATAAGAAAAGTGTGAGCCTTGTTCGGACTATCGTTCAACAGGCTCTGGACTGCCTCGGCAACTATAGTCATGAAACAACTCACACCTGAGGCAGTATATGATTACCTTATCTGTATCTCTACAGACTTAGGACAATATGTTACTTGCCCAGGAAGACTGTTTCTGACTTTTCGTTGCCTTGCGAATGGTCCAGATTCGTTGAACAAAAAGTGCGAAACGCTTCTCTTAATATGTCCGCCAAATAGTTGTCACTACCTGACTCTGCAAATTTATAAAAAATTTACAAACAGACAAAACAGGTGTGAGTCGTTTTGACTTTTCCGCTCGCTAATAAATAGCTGATGCAAAGATAAAAAAGAAGGTTGGAAAAACCTTCGTACAAATTGTCCAAATAAAAGATAGGAGCTTATCGGTTAATTTTCAATCTGAAGGGCTTGAGAGTTTTCTTCTATATTTGATTTCTCTTTCTTATTGGAAGTAAGTTTCAAAAGCATCGCTGAAGTCCTGGATTCAAAAGTTTTTATAATCAATTCGTCAATGAAATAGGTTTTATCAGGATATTCAGCTTTCAATTCTTCCCCGTATGCCATCATATTATCCAATTCTTTTGAGTAAGTATCAATTAATTCCTGAGTCCTGTGGTTTGAATTTCTATAACTTTCGTCGGTCATCATCCTGTTGAACATCGGGGTTACCTTTACAGAAAAAAGTGCATCCAATTTCCTTTCTATTTTTTTAGAAATAACTCGTTCTGATTCCCTTTCTGAATGAATTGACGGCAACGTGATTTTTGAGTTTTGATGAGGTTTAATTGATGTTTCTTCCGGCACTGATGTTTCTTGATTCTGAATTTCCGGAAGGTTAGGTTCCGGAGTTTCTATCGTTGATTGTTCGTCGGATTCTTCCACTTCCTCATAACCTTTCGGATTACTGATAACCACACTTAAAATTCCGCAAAATATCAAGCCGGAAACTATTGCGATTATCCATTTCTGATGATTTTTGCGAGGAAACGGTATGGCATTTATAGCGTCTTCAGCGGTCTTGAACCGATTGTCGGGATGATTGGCGGTAGCTTTCCGGATAAATTGTTTCCAAACCTTATTTTGACCGGCTGTTTCAGTGAGGCACCCCATCACTTTCCCGACCTGAAATATATCGGTGGTAATATCGAGTTTCCCGAATGTTTGCTCCGGTGCCATGTATTCTGACGTGAAACCGGGTGATGAGTCACATTCGGCACTTGCGGCACAACTCAGATCAATAATCTTTATTTGATTTCCAAGATTTGAAACCATGATATTTTCCGGTTTCAGGTCAAGATGCAAAATACCTTTATTATGCAGATATCTCAAAGCATTCAGAATCTGGCTGCAAACATTCTGAAGAAAGCCCGGTTGTTGAAGGCGCCGGTCTTTATTGTCTATAAGGTCTTTCAATGTTTCCCCATCGATATATTCTTCATAGATGCAATTATCCAGGAGAGAATAATATCTTACAATGTTCGGATGATTCAGACCGTAACCCAATATGAATTCTTTTCGGAGGGCCTCGAGGGATATTAAATCAGCAGCAAATTCAGGAGTCAGAGACTTCATAAAGTGTAAGACTCCGTTACGTCTCGTTTTATAGTAACGAAAACGTTTAGAAGATCCAATCTCTATCCGATCTGCGGTTGAATCGATTTCTGTGGACAAAGTGTTGAAATCACTCTCCATCTATTATTTCAATTGAATATACTCCATCCACACGGGCTGCTGTATAATTTCCCAAAGAATTGCCACCTCTCACCACTTCCTTTGCGATAAAAGGAAAACCTATAGCTATTTGAGAAAGGAAGATGATATCTTCTTTTTGTAATTTGCTGTTACGGGCTTCCAAAATTTCATATTTCTCGCCTTGAATATGATGAATCTTTATCTCTCTATCCGGACTCCATTTAATAACCACATCCGAATTTATAGGCAATTCCTTTAGATCTATAAATTCTTCAGGACGGTTAAAGTCTGAAATTTTATTTTGCAGGTCGGTATTCAAGAGATTCCAATTGTCATAACCTAAATATTTGGCCAGAATATCGCGGGTCACTTCTCTGGGGCTGGATTCATAAGGCAAGATTCCAACGAGCCTTTTCACAGTGTTAAGCGAAAGGGCTTCACCCGTCTTGGCTTCTATATCGTTTCTCAAGAATTCAGCACCTGTTTTAGTGGTTACATCAATATTTGCTTTTTCGCTTAGAAGCTTTATTATGATTGTCTGGAGTTTCATGACATGGTTTGTGTTCTGAAATTTTCAGTACTCTGCAATATAAAGCAAAATTAGCGAAAATTAGTTATTTGGGGAATAAAATTTCAATAGGGAGAAGTAAGTAAAGGGAGAAGTGCTCCGCATCTAAGAGTTCAATCTTTATGATTTCGGATTATCACGGTTGAAATGTTTCATATCCGAGGGTAAAATCATGGAGGTTTCAACTAATCCGGCAATCTCTCCGTTGTATTTCCAAGAAGACTGGAAAATCAGTTTATTGACGCCGTTCTTTGTGATTGTATATGTGTTGGAGCCGCCCTCATGAAGCAATCTTCTGATTATTTTTTGTGCATGTTCAGGGTGACAGTCCATTAAATTTCTGCCAATCAAACTTTCTCCATCTTTACAGAAAGTTTCTATCGACCTCCGGTTCATATAGATTATCTTGCATTCTTTGTCGGCTATTGTTACGGCATAATTCACATCATCAGCCCACCGGGCTAACATTTCAATTGTATTGTTCATGATTTTTTGTTTATATATACTGAGAATCAAGTGTTTAATGAAATTTTTGTTTTTATTTATTCATGGAGAGGAATAATATTATGGGAGAATAAAATCTACGTAAGCCCCAAGTTTTTGGTTATTAATGCAAAAATAATAAGCATGGCTTAAACTCTAAAATTTGAGAACCCGCAAATTTGTAACTGTTTTTGCGGGATAACTTACGGAATTGATTTTGAGAGTTATTGGCCGATCATCTTTGGAGGAACGCAGTATAACGGTGGCTTTACCTTGATAAAGGCTTCTTGTGGCTTTTTTGCCGGCGGAGTGAGGCTGCGGAGTGAAAAGTTCATCGGAATACATATCTCCATTGATTACACCCTCAATCACAGCAGGCCCTTCCACTTCAAAAGTCAATAAATCTGAAGCCGTGGGATTCAAAATGCCTTCATTGTCTATTGCTGAGATTGTTATATGCTGTAGGTCGTAACCGTCGGCTTTCCATTGAAGGTTATCAATTTCCACTTTCAATTCACCGGCTTCCCCGGCGGTATTTATAAGATGGTTTGATATTTTATTGCCTGCAGCATCATATGACACAGCTTCTATTTTTCCTGCTTCATAGGGAATATTTTCCCAGAGAATCCGGTTTCTCTTTTGGTTGTCGGTCAGGTTATTTTTTTGTTTTCCAATGCTTATGCCATTTATAAACAATTCCACTTCGTCGCCATTAGTAAAAGTATAAAGATTAACGGTTTCACCCGGGGTTCGGTTCCAGTTTTCAGATAGTTGCATGGTTCCTACCGATACATCATTCCACATTCTCTCCTCATTTGATTCTATAATTCCGATGTGCACCAGGGGTTCATCCGGTATAAAATAACTCTTCACCAAATAAGCTAAAGGCTTTGGCTGAAGTGAAATGTCAAACAACCCTTCTGTCCAACCTTTAGCAGGCCATCCTTTCGATTCTCCCAAATAATCAATAGCGCCCCAATAGGCAAGCCCTACCACTTTGTCAAGATCCATATTGTAAAAGTTGGAAGGAATACCCGAAGCGTTGGCCTCACTTTGATAAAATATCATCCAGGGGAATTTCTCTCCATCACCGGGAAAATACATGTAGCGATAGTTATAGGCAGCTATATCTGTTTCCATCGCTAAAGGAGCAGGCAGAGAATCGGTAAGTTCATTTCGTCCGCGCGGATGCATAGCCACAGTAACAGGGCGTGACGTATCATATCTGTTTAGAAGAGTTTTTTGCAGTTTATAGGGAGTGACTCCCCAGTCATTGTAGGGTAAGTCAGGAATCAATTGTAACTCATTACCCAGGCTCCACATTACAACCGAAGGGTGATTCCTGTCTCTTTTTACCCATTCAGGCACATCGTGGAGCCATTGTTCGTTCCAATCTTTCCTACCTCCGGCATACCGGTTTGTCCATTTGTCATATAATTCATCAACAACCAATATTCCATATTCATCACAAAGGTCAAGGAAAGATTTACTGTAAGGATTGTGGGAGGTGCGGATATGATTAAATCCGAAATCTTTCAATAATTTAATCCGTTTTTCCATAGCAGCCGGATAAGCAGCGGCTCCTAAGGCCCCTAAAGTGTGATGATTAGCAATTCCTTTAAGAAGAACTTTCTTGCCGTTAAGCTTAAAACCGAATTCCGGGGAATATTCAATAGAACGGATTCCAAACCTTTCAGTAACCACATCTGCAGTTTCTCCTTGCGGAGTAAAAACAGTAGCTTCAAGAGTATACAAATAGGGGAGTTCCGTGTCCCAAAGATTTGGATTTTTTAAAATTATGCTGTCAAGACGGAATTCACGTATTTTTTGACGTTGGTTATTCCAAAGCTTGTTTCTTCTTGAGTATACTTCCCGGCCCTCGGCATCAAAAATTTTTATCCCAACGTCTAAAGAGTCTGTATTGACAAATGTGGCCAGTTCCCCATTTATAAGGATAGTGGCTTTATCTTCTGAAATTTCAGGAGTGGAGATCTGAATAGGGTGGCGTGTAAAATACTGATTCGGGTTTCCTATTTTCAGTTTCACGTCTCGGTAAAGTCCCCCTCCCGTATACCAGCGGGAATTCTCAGGGTTACCCGTATCCGCTCTCACAGCGATTATGTTTTCACCTTCATAGTTTATTTTATCTGAGATATCCGCCTCAAACCCGAGATAACCGTAGTCTGTACCTCCGATTCTTTCTCCGTTCAGAAACAGATCACCGGTGAGCATAATGCCTTCAAAATCCAGAAGCACTCTTTTCTCTTTCCAGGAAGAATCAGCTTGAAAGGATTTCCTATACCATCCTGTGCCCATTTCCTTAAAACCTCGAGAACTCAGACGACTTGCTATATTAGCCATTTGATTAGAATCATCGGGTCGTTCATCGGGATCAGGAGCGACCCAAGGCTGGCATATCTGAAAGTCATGAGGAAGGTTTATTGATTGCCATTCGGAATCATTGTAGGTGGTTTCGGAATAGACAATACTATCGCCATAATGGAATTTCCAACCAAAATTGAAATCTAAAGACTCCATTCCCCATGATAGAAAACTTCCATTTAATAAAATTATTATCATTAAAATTTTAAGAATCTTCATAATTAATAAAAAATTTTGGTTATTTAAATCCTTGAAAATATTTAAATTATGTTTTATAAATATGTTTTATAGCATATTTTATTTGTAAATTCAATTTAAAAGGTATAATTTTGCACTCTCGAACAAGAAATGTAGGTTCTTAGGTAAAAAAGATTGTACCGTGAGAAACTTCAGTTAGAGTAAATTTTTAAGAGTGGCGAGATAATTAAAATTAATATTAACTTAAAACTTTTTAAAATGAGAACAACAACTAAGTTTTTCAAAAAAGCTGCGAGATGGTATTTTAAAAAAGCAGCGCAAAACTATACCTGGCTTCCTACGGGATGCATTCCTGTAACCCGGGTAAAATAAATTAGGTTTATAGTTTATTAAAACCCTCCCGAGCAATACGGCTCGGGAAGGTAGAGGGATCAGGGAAAATATTAATCCTTCTTAATATTCAACACTACTTTTTGTAACTGATAATTATTCCCGGTTATAATCAGACCGTTATTATTTCTAAGGTCTTGAAGCATCTCTTCATTGAAGGTTACAGTATACGAGGCAGGTATTCGGTTGCCCTCTTCATACCCCGGATTCTGGGGAGTTAACATTCCATAACTGATATCATCAGTACCACCGAGAGCACTATTTAATCCTTTTATTACAGGCCAACCTCCTTGATTCAAGCGTAATCGTATAACTAAATCATTCCACCAGGCTTCCACTGTTACAGTAAGTGTACTTCCAACAGTTACACTTTCCCAATTATAATTAGAACCTAAAAGATCCCAACCATCACTCCAATGTACACCAAAAGCTCCGGACCATTCAATATCTCCTTCTGTGAAGTAGCTATCACCTCCGCCTCCTGAGGAGCCATCGTCGGTGATACAATCAGTGGGATAATATCCATCATTTGCCAACCCTGCAAGTGAAGTGAATACATTGGTATCTCGTCCTTCTCCGGTTTCACAAAAATCATAATATGCTCCATTGGTTACCGGCCAAGAATAGTCTTCCGTGAGGAACGCAGGGTTATAACTCAAATTTGTTTCAAAACTATTTTCATTTCTTGTGTAAATGGCTACTTTGCCATCCTCAAGAAGCTTTACGAAGAGAACCCTCAGATGGTCAGGACTGCTTGTTGTTGAACAATAAAAATGTTGCCATTTCATAGCTGAAGCGGTTGTTCCTACCGCTCTACCCGGGAATGTGAAAATTGGAGTCGGGATTGAAGAAGAGACATCGAACAGGAAAACGTGGGTAGCCTCATGCACGTTTAGACTTATATAATATTCTTGAGGAGGAGTGACATCATCTTTAGTGCCGGCCTTACATCTCACCGGCATACGATGGTCAGTCACGCTGGCATTGGTATATGAAGATGCCGACCCATTAAGATAGAGAGCTCTCAGCCAGTTGCCCATCTGTTCCTTTTCCATTGCCGGAGCTTCCGTTACTGACCAATAGTAGCCGGCTCCTGCATCACCGCTGTTTCTATCTTCGCTATACCGTGTAGTTTCATTATAAATATTGTTCGAATTTACGAAACGAGTTTTTTGAAAATATACATTTCCAATTTTGGGGTTACCGGTTACATAATAAGTAGACATGTAGACCGTATTATTGTATGTCACGTTGCTGGTAGTAAAATTAGGAGCAAATCTCAAAGCATCCCATTCTGTCTGGTTGGGAACATGATATCCCGGTGGACACATCCCGAAATCCCATTCCGGAAGTTGGAAATCCCTCGGTTCATTGATAATAGTGTAGTATAAACCGGCAGCACTTTTGTCAATATTTTCTTCTGAAATATCAATAAATGATTTGTTTGAGGAGGCACAGATATTCCTGTCAAGCCAATAACCGTCGCCCATCGGTACCACCTCATAATAATAATACCCTTTCTTATCGTCAGGCACATACTTATTGTTTCCCTCATAATGGAAGAATCCCGTGTGATAAAGACTCGCGGTTATATCTGTAGTCGAGTCATCATCAAAAGTCACGGTAAAGATGATATTGCCTCCTGCATAGTCATACAATTTATTACCGCTCTCCATTTTCAGAGTAATCTTATTCCCATTACGGCTGGGTACAATATTTTGTTTTAGGAAAGCATCGGTTGTTGAACTGAAATTGCATTGAATATCTTTGATGTTTTTGTTAATATCAGAGCGTTCACTCAATTTAGTGAAATTTATTTCATAGACATATTCCCATGGGTCAACAACTAATTTTCCATTCTCTTCTTTTTCTCCGTATGGCATAGGGAAATGGAATCCGTTTGAGCGTTTTTTCGCATTTGTCATTTCATCGGCATGTATGCCGAAGAGTTTTGGGCTTTCTCCATACCGATCGACTCCTTCTCCCTTACCGGTTACGAATTTCCAATAATCAGATATTTCCCCAAGTCTGTTGCCACTGCTGCCATACATGGTCAATGTAACATCACACACCTCCGGCAAAAGGAAGGCAGCTTCATAAGAAACTTTTACTTTTCTTGACAAACCTTTCCATGTAACCAAGAGCTCCCATGTCTGATCTTCATAAATATTGACGCCGTCATTAATAGTGATCAAATAATCATATTGCTGTCCATGATTATCCTTATCGTAGCTTGGACTTGGATCATCTTCAATAATTCTGTCATTAGATTCTCCTTCGGTATTATAGGAAACATCATGCTTTTGATGATCACCCACATACTCAATAGTGATTTGATCTGAATTATCTAAAATTTCAATCGTTATGGCAGAAGCTTCTACAGTTTCATCAGGATCAAAACATTTAATTGTCAGGACTCCTTTTCTTCCCTCTTCCTTATTGGAAAGTATAACTTCGGGAGATACACCAAGTTCACGATATCCGTCTGTAACCATAGAAAGCACTTCCAAAGCATGGTCATGGATTTCATATACTACAAACTGGTCACACTCCGGATGTCTTGAGGCTTCCTCCGGAGATGTGTATCCATCTGTCATAAACCCGGTGATTTTTATCTGATAATAATAATTCGGATCAAGATTCAAATAATCGAGCTCGCCTTTATCGTCTTCCTTACGAAGATTTAATCTGTAATATTGGGTTTCGTTTTTTCTGTCAACACCAACAACGACGAAAGCCCCGTTATTTATATCTCGTTTGCCGGATGAATCTTTCTGTCCAAATCCCATTGAAGGATAAACGAGAGCTATTCGCGTTCCCTGATCATCAGATTTTGCAGTTGTTGCTTCTTTATTGTAATAATTTTGAGATGCTGATAGGGGTGCACCTAAATCTCCCGTAGAAGAATAATTGTAAACTCTAAGTTCTTTAAAGGTGGCTTCGGTTTTAGGGTCACATTCCGCAGTAATTTTTGCTACACTCCTATATAAAGATATTGTTGAAGTCGATTCGTCAGCAGTGTTTACTTTTGCCCGGCCAATCATAGGTAGATATTCCACTCTCTTTAAATCATCCCGGAGATTATATTTTTTAAGAAGGTCTACACTTGTTATATCTTTTATCTGTTCGGCAGGAACATTTGCCACAGCATAGATTACAACCGTCTTGTTTCTTACGTTGTTAGCTAACGACAATCCTACAGAAGTTCCGGAAACATTAGTAATTGTCTGATGCTGCAGGAATCCTGTTTCATCTTCATCGAATATAAAGATTTCTAGATTATTGATTCCGGATTCATCAACAGCTCTTGTATTCACCACAAGAGGATCCGGCACGGCAAGATTAAGCCGGATATATCCATCAGGAAGTTTGCTGTCAATTCCCGGCGAGAAGTCAAGATTGTCGGAACACGCAGCAAGAGAAAGCATACATCCCACCAATGTAATCAGATTCCATAACCTGAAATCAGTAAATTTTAATTTATATGGAATGGGCAGATTATTTTTTATATTTATATTCGATTTCATCGATTTGTTGTTTCTGTTATCCGGATTTAATAAAAAGACAGGTTCCCGATATTTTAATTAAGATTATTTCATCTTATGCAGGTTTATAAGATAATATCCTCCGTCGGGTATATAATATTCAGGCAGCTTTTCAACAGTTAAGGTCTTGTTAAAATTGTTGTCGGCAGGCAATTTGAACTGAATTTGTCCCTTATTGCTTAGAGGGGTTTCTGCTTTAAATCTTACATATTTATAATTGCCATATTCCTTTGCGGTAACATCATAAGTCACATTCTTCGTTCCATAGATAACCATGAGATAATTAGATCCGTTTGTTCCGGGATGATATTCGCCGGTTATGTGGTCGTTCCATTTAACAAACAGATTGATTTCATCTTCAAACTCCAAATAAAGAGGTTTGGCAGTTACATATCGCCCATTCTTATATTCAAAATTCTTTGGGGCAAGATTATATGTCTTACCATTTACTATTACCGGTATTGAAGCATTTGATGAATTGAAGTTATCGACATTGAAATAGGAAATGCCGTTTGTCAGTTCGGTTCTATTAACAGAGACATTATTAACCGTTATATTTGAAACATCACCTTTTACTCCGATTCTGAGTTTATTATTATAAGCAGATGTAAATTTATGAGGGATCACTTTTGAAACCGGTTTGTCGTCTGTGAATTTCTGATCCATTATAGTGGTGTTACCATTAAATAGGAACCAGCCTTCATTGTCTTCGAAATCGAAGAGAGGAAGTCCCGCTTCATAGTCTCCGGGCCAGCGATTGTCTTCAGCTGTATAATCCCCATCCGGTTGCGACCATGGTTCATGATAATTTGCAAATATAATCATCGTACGACCGGGTTGTGCAACCCCTGTAAGAGTATATTTCCACCAGCCGTCTTCCTCCTGTTCCATGGAAATGCCGGGGTAGAAACGATGTTTATTATTGTTATAATCAGGAGCATAATTTCGGCATGTGCCGCAATGCCATCTGTCAATAGCAGCCTGATGATCACCATTGAAGTTAACATTGTAGTTATATCTTTTCTCTCTGTCGGGATTTACATCCAGACCATAAGTTTCATTATACGCATAGGAATAGTTCCAGCTTCCACTTCCATCCGGCAGCCCGAACATCACGAATCCCATCGTTGACCGGTTGGAATTTTCGCTATCTGAAGGTAAATCGAGGGTACGAGTGCAATCATCATACGGATTATTGATATCGGGACCTCCATATCCCTTCCAACCCTTGAAGCTGAGATTGTTGCTGAAAACATACTGTACGGCAGCATTCCATTGTAGACCGCTGGAGGGATTTCTTTCAATGTAGCCTACAATTCTACCAGCAAATTCTGAGTTATCTCTCCATTCACCATTTGAATCATACCCACTTTTTAAATCTGAAGGAAGTATAAGGTCTTGATACACGTAAATATGGGGATCTTCCCAAGGTCTGGTATTATCCCTGAAATGTATTACATAACTGCCTGAGAAGGGTCGGACTTTGATAATTACATCTTTTTCAACAATGAAGTCTTCAAGGCCTTCCCTATGCACAGTAAGAATAAATTTTAAAGTGTATTCGTTATTCAGGTTCCAATATGGATTTCCTGTAATTATATCCTTGATATTAAGTTGAAACTTGCCAGTCTTTTTTGTCAGATTATAAGTTGTTCCGTTATTTTTGTATCCCTCCGGATTCGAAATTTTTAAAGCACCCTCGCCGACACCGTCAGCCACAAGCTTAGAAGGGTCCTCCATCACAAGGGTAATAGAGGTTTCGTTAGGATCGACATTAGTTTCGAAAAAGATATCAAAGTCGATATCATCTTTAGTTGATGTGTAAAGTTCGCGAGTGTCTATGATAAAGGTTTGAGGAGTAACCTTAAGATAAGGATTTAAATCCAGATCTTTAATCTCGATACGTTTCTGAAGGCTTCCTGCCACTATATGAAAGAAACTGATATCAGACTTATTATATTTATTTCCGTCATTTCCTTCTGCGTAAAGACGATTTAACTTGTCGATAACATCATAAGGAATATCAAGGTTCATGCCGACATGGAAAAGATAATCGCCGTTTTCGTTTTTGACGTAATTCCCATTGTCATCTTTCATAACGCCCCCTATAAAAAGAGGTGCCATGTCTTCTCCTTCATTCCCTGAAGTGGAGACTTCAGGAGAGATAAATCCTATCTGCTCAGGTGGCACGTCGGAACGATACCAGAAAACGGCTTCCTCTTCCATGCTGATTTTCTCTACTATTGAGGTCTCTACGATGAGTTCGTAGGGTCCGTGAAGTTGATAAGCGAGTTCCTGAAGAGTCCACTGAGATGGAATGACATTTATCTGCCATTGAGCAGGGTCGGTTGATTTCACGAAAACAACCACGTCATACATCATCGACCGTTTCAACACATCTTCTTCATCTCCATTTACCCCATTACTGAAAAGCTCAATCGCGCGGGGACTGTTTGCTCCCGTCTGGTTGTTTATGGTGTAAGGGAAATTAAGAAAGGTCTTTTCTCCTTCACCATCCAAAAGATTCTCAGGGAGATATGTAATTCCTTGCCATGCACGTGCATCAGCATATGTTGTGTTCCAATCATTACCCTCTACCCATTGTGTCAATCCCTTTTTCAATAGGTCTTTTAAGTCATTTTTAGATATACTGTATTCTATATTACCGTTGTTATCCTTAGGATAAATAAACCTGTCAAGGAAAAGGGTCCATTGAGAGGGCTTGCCTGAGTTATCTGTAAGGAAATTTTCTTCTACTTTCGGCTTGTCTTCAGTATTATTTATGGCTGTCTGAGTCCTTAGATTCGAAACAAAGGGAGGATTAGAGGTCGTGTTACGATTGAAATTGATAATATCATCGCTACCCTTGAATTCGCTTTGATCGCGGTCAAAAAGGATCGTATATCTCACTTTCGAACAAAGAAATTTAAGGTCAGCATAGATATTCAGACTTTCCCCGCTTCCATTTTTAGCAGGTACGTCAACATAACTGTCTTTATTTTCATTTTTTGTCGCCTCTGCTCTTGATCTGCCGATGTATATCTCTTCGTTAAGACAAGCCATAGGGAGAAAACCGGGTTCGAGAGGAGTGGAAGCGCTGAAATTAAGTATATGTTTGCGGATGTTTTCTTCACTCGTGGCTATATCTGCAAATGTGGCTGAAGCATTATCCTCTATCAGGGTATATCGGTTGAGGTTTGCTACGATATAAAAGCGATATGTCCCTTTATTGAGATTAACCCTGTATTTTAAATAGCCATCCTCATCAATGCCGTTGGAAGTTGTTTTTAAGAATGTAAAAACTTTGCCGTTTTCATTTACAGCCGCTATATATAGAGTATTGAAATTCCCTTCTTTAGCTTGGTCATAAGCCCTGGTATTTGCAAATTCATCACTTCTGGTAGCACCATACTCGGCTGCATAGTCAATGTTTGGGATATAGAAAGTGATTCCCGGTTCATTCTCATTAAATTCGTCATTACCGGAATTTATTCCCCATTCATCTGTACAACTTTGAAGAGTGAATACGAATATTGCACCCAAAACAAGGAATAAACGTTTTGTAAATAATTTAAAATTTATATCGCTTAAATTCATTTTTGTCAGGTTTTCGTTGTGGACATGAAAAGCGCAAGCCCTTCATATCCTGTAATAATTTTTTACCATTCGTAGATTTTAGGGTCTTCAACTTCCCAGGGAATCACTTTCACACGGATATCCTGGGGTGAATTATTCCCTCCCACATAAAAACGATAGATATGATTTCGCATTATAGGCCAGTTAAGATTAAGATTATATTCATCTTGCTCATAATCATATTCATATCGGTCATGAGGAATTCTCTTTATCACATCATTAGAGGAATAATCCGTGAAATAAATTCTTTGGCAATCATTATCATCAAGATATTCACTTTGATCTGCTCTTCTGTATTCTATATGGCACACTTTCGGTGAAGATGATAAATCTCCCTCTGAATTTGGGTCTGAAATATTTTTATCGGGCACATAAAGGAAATATCTATGATAAACTCCGTCATAATAGTTCTCATCCTTTATGAAATGGCAGAAATCAGAACGGACCACATCCGGGTTGAAGAGATGGGGAGATTCATTCGAATCAGTGAAACTTTCCGGTAAACCTGACCAATTCCAGGTTTTCCAGGTTCCATAAAACCACCCAAACCAATCATAAAAATTGCCATTAAACTTAATCTCATGATTATTTATCCTGAACCATTCGCATTCGCCCTCGCCGTCAACATGGCTTTTCCAGAGAGAGCCCGTTGAGGTCATTACATCCATGGGTTCGCAACGCGACTTTCTGTTCATACATCTAAGATAGATATGAGAAAATTCTGTGCCGGCAGGAAGATAAAGTTCTACTTTAGCCAATGCTCTGATCAAGGAAATAGGTTCATCCAGAGTCAAAAGAGTATTCTCGCCCCAATTTGTGATTTTGGAATATTCCTGCACTCCATACATGGGAATTGGATATTTAAAGGTAGGTATTATTCCTTTGCGGTCAGTGCCGGAAAGGTAATCATCGCATACAAATTCGATAGCGTATATAATCACAGATCCGCTATAACTATATAAAATTATATCTTCGGGATCTCCTGTCATTTTAATTTGGTAGCCAACATTTTCAGAGAAGGGGTCTAAAACCATACCAAATTTTGTATTTGTATCTCCTTTCCCAATTTCCTTTACATCTGTGCCGGAAGTTTTATAACTCATTTCCCAATTAGCTCCTCTCTGCACTACAAAAGTGGCTTCATTATCATCCAGACTGCTGAAAAGCACCCTTAGAGTCCCTGTGCCCGGAGCTTCAAATTTGATGTATTCATAAGCATTGTCTGCAGAAGTCTTTATCCAAGGTTTTTTATCCGCTACACTGCCTTCTCCATACACTCCTGAATTCATTTTAGGAAGAATCAACCCGTAATAACCGGTTCTTTTATTCGTCTCACTCTTTGTGCCGTTATAGCTTCTTACGTAAGAATTATTATTTTCGGTGGTTTTTGAAGGGGCGGAGACCACTGTTAACCCATCAACGCTCTGAAGGCCATTTGCTTCCGTGGCGGTTGGAATCCAATGATTGTCATAAAGACACCATTTTTCGGTTACAAAATCATTGCCGTTTCTATTTTTCCATGCATCTCCAAATTTTGAGGTAAATTTGGAATAGGGTAATTCCGTATCACTGAATGACCCTCCTAAATTCCATAATTGCCATAATCTTCTATAATGTCTGTAGATTGTCGCTTTCTTTATGTTTTCATCAAGATTATCCAAAGCCGGATCCCAATTGTTTTTTATCCATGCATTGGCATTAGCAGATATTGAAGGAGAGTTAACGGGTTTTGTTTTGAGTTTCCAGGCATCATCATTTGTTTTAAGAGATTCTTTCCCCTCAACTTCCCTCATTTGAACCCATTGGGTATTAACACCCATTTTATCCCCGTCCATTATAAAGGAATATGCTTTTTTTCTACTATCCTTGGCATAATCCGAATCCACTTCCAAATGATGAAGATCATTAATTGTTTTAAGGTCAGGTTCACCCTCGTATGTCTCTTTCAAAGATACCTTATCTTCGTCGGAGGCTTTTTCGTATTTATTCTTATAGAGAATACTGTTTTTCCATCCCCAATCTAATTTATAAGCATCTCCATTTGTATCTTTCGACCAGTTGGCTATAACAGCAATCTTGAAATTGTCTTTTTCCAATTGTTCTTTGATAAGTCCTAAGATTGATTTTCCGGCCGGATCTTTCAGGGCGCCATTCATATAAATAGTCACTCGCCAACGTCCGTTGTTATCTCCGGTGGGAGCAACCTGAAGATTATCTCCGGACGGTTCAAAAATAAAGTTACCATGAGAATCTAAAAACAATACTTGGAATTTATTATCTGTATCAATGTAATAATCAATATTTCCTTCTTTTAGGGAGGTATTAATCTCGTAATCTCCATCGGCTCTTGTTGCAACGATCTGACCGGCATCCACGGTAAATGTCAGGGTCAATTCTTCGGCATCATCACCAGAAAAACCTGATTCCGTTTTGTTTTCAATCAATTTATCGTCTACACAACCCGGAAAAAGAAATAGGAGAGAGCCTAAAAGAATATTAAAGGTTAACACTCCACTGCGAAGGCGTCTCCTCAAATTTGTTTGTTTATGAGTTTTTATATTATAATTCGATTTCATCGATTAATCGTTCAAATTTTACTTTCACCACTCTTTTGAAGCGCCTTCATCTCCCCAGTCATCCGGTTGGACAAAGAAATTCTCTGAAGGTTTTTGTCCATCATTATATAGCCAATCCTCATCCAGATTCTGATCAATATCGTGCCAAGGCAAAATATTGACATAAACTCTGATATTCATTGGATCATCTGGGTTAACTACTTTGGCCACGACATCATAGAAATAGTTTCTTTCAAGTCCGAGATATTCTCCGGGTTTGGTTGAATAATCACCCCCTTCTCCAAGCCCTTCAAACTTATCATAAGATATATTGTTTGGAGATTGGAAGAGCCAAATCTCCTTAGGGTCGAGAGAATGTTCTATTTCGAGTGTTTCGTCTGAATCATTTTCTTTAGTGTGATAAGGGAATTTTAAGACTGTGCTTTCAATCTGTTTCTTAACACCCTCTACCGTATATTCTTCACCCCCGATATTTTCCGGAAGATAAACAACCCCTTGCCATACTTTCTGCGTCTGAGAGATCCACTTTTCAGTGGTTCCGGTCCATGGATCAAGCTTTGAATTCGGTGAAAGAGGATAATTTGCACCTTCAATAGTGCTCCAGTTAAATCTGTCGATACTGATTGTCCAGCTGCTGTTCTCAATGTCTCCGGATGTAGATGTCTGAGTTATAAAAGGTGAATCAGTTTGAAAGATATCACCATCTGTTTTCTCCGGAAGAAGTCTGGTTTGATACCGTATGTTAGTGGCCCATGGTTTCAATCTGTCGTCAACGTTAAAACGGATCCATGAACTGCCGAATGCTTCAGAAATACCTCCTTCTGTTTTGTCAAAAAGGATAGTATATCTCACTTTCGAACAAAGGAATTTCATGCTTGCATATATCACATTCTCTTCATAGGTCTTTATAGAAGAACCGTCATCATCCTTAATTTCTGATTGCTTTGTTTGAATAGTTATAAGATTGTCGTCAGTTTCTCCTTTCTGAAAATCTTTGGAATATTCCGTTTTTATTGTAGATTTTCCGGAATTGTCTGTTGTTATTGTTGTTGTTTTTATTTTGTATTTTGTTTCTTCCGGCAAACAAACCATCGGAAGATGTCGTGGAGCCAATGGAGTGTCTTCTTTAAAATTCAGAACAATACTTTGCATATCTGATTCTTTTTTGAAATCGGATATTTTAGTTGCCCTTTCCGACAGATAGAGGTCTACATTAGCAATAACTCCGATTTTATATATACCCGGGTATAATGCAATATTAAATTGGTGAAAATCATTATTACCCACCTTAAATGTTTCTCCCACAGAATTTAAAGAATGAACATAAACCACCCTGTCGTCTTCCGAGAGCTCATACTCAATACCTTCGTTTAATTCCTTATATTTTATGGCAACAACATAGAGATTGGTCATATAACCCTCTTCATTCGTGTCGAAGGCACGAGTTCCGAACTTTGCAGCTCCGCCATTATAATCAGGAATTAACATAGAAACTTTCACCATACCCTCAGGAACTTCAAACTCCTTGTCAGGCACAGGTTCATCCATCGCTGAGCATCCTCCAAAGAATAGAGAAAGGCCTATGGAGAGTTTCAATATATATTTTTTTGCTTTTTGCATCTTTTTAATTTACCATTTTATAGCGCGGTTTTTCCCGGGGAACTATATCATGATGTTTTCTTATTTTTGATTGGTTTCCGGCTTACCATTCTAAAACTACTTTTCTGTGGTTCCAGTCTGAAACCTCTATCCATATTTCAGGGTTTTCCGGACCTTGGCCTCCCACATAGAATTTATATTTATGATTTCGCATGATAGGCCAATGTTTTTTTAACCTGTCACTACTTTTCTCATAATCATCGTATGTGGATTGCCCCCATAAACCTTTCTTAAGTTCTTCATTAACTACTGTTCCTTTCAGGCTGGTGTCTTCGCTGAATCCATAATTAGTGAAATATACTCGGAAGCAATCATTATCGTCAAGGTTATATTCAGTGTTATAGTAATCAGTTACAGCCCCTTCAATTTCGTCTTCTGTGATCTGACGGGGAGCAAACCGATATTCTATATGGGGAACTCTCGGAGTGGAAGAGGAATTTCCAACCGTAGAAGGATCGTCGATATTCTTTTCCGGCAGATATAAAACGAATTTATAATATGGTGTACCATTGACATTATCTTCATCTGCTTGCAGGAATCTGCAGAATTCACTTGGATAGAGATAAGGATTAAAGTAGTGAGGAGAATTCTCGGAATATTCAAACGAACCTTTTGGCCATCCTCCCTGAATACCATCAGGGACATAGTATCCTTTTACATAATCCCATATATAACCGTTTCCTGTTTTCCAATAAGTGCCATGATCCTTATCATTGTCTTTGTTAATAGCTGTGCCGGGTTGTTTCCAGCTGGTATAGAACCATGAGAGCCAGGATGTGTAATCACTTTGATAGGCCGGTCCGTGTTCTATTATTTTAAACCATTCACAATCTTTATTAGAATGATCCTGCACCCAATAATCGTCGGTGGTTGAATGAACATCCATCGGTTCACAACGAGCGGCTCGATTCATATTACGCATATAGACATGCTTTGGCTCTCCAAATTCCTTCTTGATATAGAATTCCACTTTTGCAAGAGCTCTCACGAGGTTTACATTTCGTGTTTGGCCGTTCTCGTCAGGGTCAGAAATATTAATTGTTGTTCCCCTTTGCCAATCAGGAATTTTGTCAAACTCTTGCACTCCATACATCGGGATGCCTTGTTTAGGTCCGGGAACAACTCCTTCACGGTCGGTTTCATACAGATATCTTCCACGGATAAATTCTATTGAATAAACAACCGGTTTTCCGGATACTCCAAAAATATAAACAGGTTTGGAGCCTCCCTCCACATTGATGTCCCAATATTTGTTATTATCAGTATTGGTCCAGTCAACAGGATCTTTAGAAATTACTCCGGAATGAATTCTCGGTGTAGTGCCACTTCCTACTTGAACGGCTATGGCGGAAGAGGTTCCGTCTTGGCTTCCCCATTTCACTCTGAGAGTTCCGGAAGTTCTTGCCTGAAAATTAATCATGCCGTCAGTCTCTGTCGTAACATACGATGAACCTATGGTGGGTAACTGTATGCCATAATAATCATTTACATGCACACATTTAGCCGGGGAACCGTTGCGGGGTATATAAGTAAAAAAGACATCATTAGCACTCTCTCCAATCTGTATATCTATTCCCCCTATAGCGGTGTTATTGTCAAGACTTTGCTTCATCCATTTGTATAGCCTGTCACCGTTTCGTTTATACCATTCCACTCCCCACGGATTGGTTTTTTCCGGATTTTTAAGGGAAATCGGCGAATTATCATGCCATCCGAAGTTTTTCCCATAAAATTCTTGAGCTTTCTCTATTTCCTCAGTTTCCGTTGCTTCCGGATTTGATGAAGCCCATGCTCCGTATTTGTAAGAAGCGTCAAAGTTCCAAAGGAACCACATGTGCTGGTAGTGTCGGTAAATCTTTTTATTTTGGTTGCGCATCTCCTCTGGAGTGCAGTTGGCCCTTATCCATTGATTGGCGGTTAATTTAGAGTCGAAAGATGAAACCTCACTGTTTAAATCATATCCTTTGTAAGTAATGTTATTCACGGTAAAATTTTCATTACCCTTCCAACCATCTTTTATATCTCTCATCTTAACCCAGTCGGTTGGTTCTCCCATATACCACCCCGGATCATCCCCCGTTGTAACCTCCGCCATATAGTCCCTAAATATGTTGACTCTTGATGAGGCACCATAGTAAAGATCATTATATACATGATGGAGATCGTTGATATTCCTTATATCTTCCGGTTTTGCTTTTGAATTAAGGATAGAGTTGCTCCAGTTCCATTTAGGATTCCCTTTCAGGGTAGAAGAGGGGTTTTCGTTAGAACTGTTTGTTCCTTCGCTATCATCCCAATCTGCAGGGTTGATCTTTTCACCAGCGTTTGGCCAATTGGCAAGAACGGCAACTTTAAAACGGTTTCCCTTCAGATAACTCTTTATTTTCTCGATATCGTATTCCTGATTATCACGGTCGACAATCATGCTCATTGGAATTCTTACATACCAATAGTCGACAGTATAGTCGGAACTTTGCAAAAGGCTACTGGCGATGCGGTCTGTCGCTCCGAATAAGAAATCACCCTTTTCAGTAAAGAAGAAAACACGAAATTTATCTTGTGTGTCAATATAATTATCATATCTTTCGAGATCGCTTGAAACTGTAAAGTTATCTCCTGACCTTGAGTAAGTGTCTTTTTCAAGCTGCATCACGAAGGCGATGCAATCTTCATCTTCATTCAATATGTCAGGATCTTTTTCCGAGATTATAAAATCATCTTTGCATCCGAAGAATAATAGTATGAAAAACAGCAAACATATAAATTTAGTAAGCTGTTTCATTAAAGAATTATTTATATTGAGCAGAATCATTCCTACTTTATTCCTTATTAGTTGCAATTTCTTACATCATGGGGATATCGCCTTGACTTATTTCATGATAATCTTTAAGCTCGACTCCCATATTGATATAAGATCTTTTTACATCCATCACAGGTATTATCGGCTGGGCCGGAACGTCTACGGGTGTACCGAGCCTTGAAATCTGATTGATTGTTATATCATACCAGTTGTTTCTAACCACTGAGAAAGCTCCGAGATATCTCCATGCATTGGTGTTGACTCCGGGTCCATATTGCAGAATCCTGTGAGGAATCGGTATGCTGTAATACATATAGCCGTTTCTATAGACATCCACCGGCCCTATAATTTTATGGATAAGAGCCACAAGGTGGTTATAGCTGATTTCTACAGCTTGGCTTTTATCCATTTGCTCAGGATATTGAGGGTCTCTGGGTGCTAGATAATATCTCCATAACTTACCCATGTATTGTCTATCGGGAGCTATAAGACACTGTCCGTCGCCACCAGAAATTTCTGCCGGTATCAGGTCAAGGAACTGAGGTTCGTCATCCGATATGCTAATATCATTGTTTACAGTTACTTCCTTTTGTTCTTCTAATTCAATATCATAAGAAACAACTACGTTGCCATCAATTGTTTCTCTTTTTTTTGTGTAAACCGGTTCTTTCTTACTATCATCCCATTTTACTTTCGCAAACCAAAGGACAGAACCTTCATTCCAAGCGACTTTGTCAAGATGAGTTTCATCATTCTTATTTACGTCATCATCATCCCAACGCTTGTGCTTGTCCCATTGGCCATGAAGTATCTGTATGCCGGCATTGCCTCCGGATAGCATAACCTGATTGAGGATTGCAAGCTTTGATTTTAGGAGATTTACTTTACGTAGATAAAAGATATTGTTCTGACCCAGATAAACTGTCGGAAATTCATTAGAATTAACATAACTCGCTTCTTCGCGCGTTAGGACGTCTGAATTCCCTGAATCAGGATTATCACCTGATGCGGAGGCAGTCCTGTCGTTTATTTTAATCCGGGCCAACACTAAGAGGTTTGTGGCTGTGGCATAGGGAGCTCGCTGCCATGGCCATCTCCAAGTCTGCGGATCGTTAGTGGCCATGCCTTGATCGAAATATGTGTTTTCAAGAATATAGAATGGATCATAAGATATTATCCTACCCCCTGAAGTTGTGACTTGAGAATGTCTCGGATGCCATTCGTTAAATTCTTCACTCAGATCCTTGTAAGATTTATAAGTAAGGAAACATTGGTCAGCGTATGTGCTTTCCGGATCAATTTCTCCCAATTGATTATATGAAGTATAATGCTGCTCATCCATTGTATAATCCTCTTCAGGTTCCCCGTCATAATTATACTTCCCGGCATGAAATGAAGTAACGGTATCTGTGTCTAAAGCCTGGCGGAACTGATGTGGATATCCGTCAACTTTCTTGAATATTTCATCTTTTCTTCTTGTCAATCCATAGTGTTCATCCTGAGCCCAATAACACCGATAGAGAGACATGTCATTCCAGTTGGAATAACTTCCATAAGAGCCGGCGATATCTTTATAAAGAAAGGTTGAAGATTCGAGATTGCTTGCTCCGAATCCCATTATTGATATTTCGGCCTCAACCCCTTCCTTCAGGATATGGTATCCCTTGTCATTAATTTCAATACCGTTTTGACCTCCCCTTAACATATCAACCTTATATACTTTGGTTTTTATTATAGGAAGACCGGTTGTTTCATCGAGAGTTATGCTTTCAATAGGGAAGGAGTCGGCGGTCGATGGTCCGAAATTTACAGATGACATCTTCCCGGTGTTGAAAGAAACCGTTACCTTGGCAGCAAGTCTTTCTACATGCACTTTTATCGCAGGATCAGCAATGGCTTCTTCTTCAGTTTGAAAGATTTTAGTATTATCGATTGATCCGTCTACAACTCTTTTGTTACCGTCGGAATAAACGGAATTACTCATTATAAAGAAGTTTTTAGACACTGTTGTTGACGTGGCGTTATCTCCGCTTCCTAAAATTGTGGTTTTTTGTCCGGCAACTTTGATATCGGTCATCTGAAGCTTTTCAAGTTGAGACCTGCTAATATTGGCAAGTTTATCGCCCGTTGTATTACCGGAAATCTTTTCGCTGTTAAGGAAGTTGTTCTCAAGTTTGAAATTCAGAAGAACATAAGCGGTTTTACCCTTGAGATATTCTGATAAGGCGGAAGAAGAAGATAAATTTATTGATGGCGGATTTTTAGAATCAGCCCAATCCTTTTTCTCCAACACTTTGGATATTGTAAGGGTTATATTTCCGGAAGTGCCATCAAATTGGGGGTTTACAGTCTCCAAAGGAAAAACAACAGGGGTTGAATTGTCGTTATTATCAAAAATGAGGAGATAATGATAATATTCCCCGGTTGTACTTTGGGAATCTGCAAGATCAAATTCATCCGAGATACCGTCATGTAACCCATTTCCTTCCGATGTTTTATCGTCTGCCCGAGTGAAGGTGGAGTTCTCTATGGAGTTGTTAAAAAGTTGAATAGCAAGTACTCCCGGCAGATCCTTAGCCACTACTTCGGAATTATTTATGCTCGGGTCAGGACCCTCCGGGGAGAGGATATCATCGGTGCATGAAACGGAGAAGGCAGTTATGAAAACTGCCGTTAATAAGGATAGTATATTAAAATTAAAGAGCTTCATGATTGGAATCTCACAAAAACATCCGACAGTCTCTGATAAAGAAAGCCCTCTATGAGTTGATATCATAGTTGCGGATAACCACTCTCCATTCGAGGATTTCAATAACTGCATAAATCCATTGCAAGTTTTCATCCAAGAAGAAAGTCATGGTATATTCATCCTGTCGGTCGAGGAATTCCTGGGGAGTAAGTTTATGCCCGTATGCCTGTTCATAATATTTCATCTCCGTCAGAGAATACTGAATCATGGGCACTTTGAAGAGCATTTGGCCGTTATCCGTTCTTTTTACGGTCAGGAAGATTTTGTCTGCATCATCAGCCATAAGTCGACAGGTGCTAAGGTCGGCTATAACTCCGTAATATTCCGAAACTTCTCCTGAATTATTGGCAATGCCTAAAACATCACTTTCCTGATTCCAGGGAAGATATTCTATAGTGGTGTCGCCGATAAGATCATTGTTCCAGGCCATGGACCCGTTTTCAGCACTGAGACTGAATTCAAAATCTTCAGCATCGATGCTGCCGGTGACCTGCTGTAGCATCACCCGGATATGATTGGTGTCTTTTGTGAGATAAACAGTATATTCATAGTGGGTTCCGTCGTGATAATCAGGAAGATTCTGTTTCAGATATCCATGGTAGAGGAAATTTAGTTGGCGATCACTGTATTCCGTTTCTCCTGAACGCACCGGAGGCGTTGCCGAAGCATTAAGGGTGCAGCTCATCTCCTCGATACGAGTCTCACCGACCACAGGCTGAGGAACCGTGAAACACTCATCCGTTTCTCCATTATCAAGCCCACACCAAGCCAAAAACTGATAGGTCTTATTAGCAGGCAGATCAAGCATTATCCGATAGGAGGGGTCGGAAAGGGGTTGTCCTTTTCCTGTGTATTCCTTTATAAAGACCCCGCTCTCGTCAAATACATACAGATTAACAGAATTCACTTCCGAGGGGAAGGCATCCGCCCATTTGAGGTTCATGTTATAAACAAAGCGTATGGCATGTGTAACCTCACAATCACCTTCATTCTCGAAAAAGTGGTCGTCACAAGCTGTCAACCCCGATAAAATTAAAAGGCTTGAAGCGACATGGAGAAATTTCATGCGATTTTTCACCATTTGATATCGTAGTTATGAGAAACTATGCGCCATTGAAGAATCTTCACCACGGCAGTGATCATGCTGTCGTCGTAGGTCGGTTTTTGTGGATGAATCACTTCCTGAGGATTGAAAACTGGAGTTCCGAGTCCTTCGATGTTTGAGATATTACATTGATAGATATGATTTCTGACAACGCCGAAGTAGCCAGGGGCACCTTCTGAATTGCTTATGTGTCGGATATCAATATAGTAATATGTCAAACCGGAATTCCATACCATGAGGTGGTTTGCACGGTCTTGGATGTAAGTGTTAGACTGCTCGGTAGTAAGTTTAACGGAAGTATCATCGCTACCGTTATACCATGTCTTCTCCTTGCCGGTGTCTGAAAGCTGAACATATACGTAATATTCTGCTACGTCTTCGGGCAGTCCGTCGGGATAAATCTCATCGGCACTTACAAGTTTAAGATCCGCCGGGGTAATTTTACTGTATACGGTGCCTTGATCTCCTGTGGTCATAGTCCAAAGGTCAAGTATGTTTGCAACAGCCGTTAAAGCACTGGTTTGTGTGTAATATCTGTTAGCCCAGCGAACGAGTTGCAAAGGTTGTCCCTGAGCGTTAACGAGTTGTGCTGCTATAATAACTTGTGATGGATTGGTGGCTCCCATGCCGGAAGCATCGCCATCGTCTGCAGCATTCTCCTGCATGTAGGCTGTAACAGGTTCTGCTCCGTTATTTCCCGGCAGATTGAGGGCTGTGGCAAACTGTCCGTTATTATCCGTTGCAGTGCCGTCGAATGTTCCGTAAAGATAGTCGAATAATGTAGCAGGAGGGTTGATAGCCCAATAACTGCGATGGTATTGATAAACCGACCATGGTTCGTTTGCAGTCTGAAAAAGATTCTCCGGCCATTCGGCATTAATCTCCTTTATAAGACGAGAAGCATCAGGAGTCTGTGTGATATTCCATCCTAATAAATTAGCATATATTTCTTCTTGCACTCCGTCTACAGTCGGTTGGCTCACCTTATAAATCGTATATGCTTCACCTTGTTCCGGAGTTACTACAGTTGATTCGTTTCCTAATTGAAGATAGAGGTCGAGACGAGAAAGCACTCTTTCAACATATATCTCCAAAGTTTCCATTTCGTAATCATCTTCAGACATTCCGAAATTATCCTCTTCAATTTCCGTAGCATAGGCTATCCCTCCGTCTTTAGCAACATAGACTGAATTGGTGATTACAAAATTGTCGTAATTCAATCCGATGTTATAATCGGACACTATACCTCTTAATTGAGAAAGTGTTGTTGTTACGGGCAAAGACATTATTTGAGGAGTCGGATTCACTATGGCAACCACAAGTTCCGGACGGTCGGTATTTGCCGGCTGATTGATGCCAAGAGTGGCAGTCACAACCTTTTCAACAGTCTCCTCACTGTCTCCTTCGGTTATATCAGGAGTAGTCGGCTGCCAATCAATATACGGAAGATAAGTAGAAGAGGCACTCTGTTTGAAAACCTCACATGGATTTCCTTCGTTGTCGAAGAAATAGAAACGAACGGAATTCACATTATTCTCATAATCATAGCCATCAACGTATTCTCCCGGATCGACGGCTCTTGTGGATGAATAGGGAGTGATGAGAGACACTTTGAGGAAGCTTCTCTTGCCTTCCTCTTTATTGCCGGGAGCAATTCCATTGTCGGAATCACTTGCACAACCTGCCAACAGCAGGGATATAGACGAGATTAAAAAAAGTTTTTTCATATTTGATAGCTATTAATTTTCGAGGTTAAGAATATCGGTTATAGTAGCCGCAGCTTCAGAAGCTTCAGGCATTGTGGCCGAGAGATTATTGAAAATCTTCAAGGCCTCGTTATAGTCTCCTTGTTTAAGAAGATACATGCCTCTTGCATATTGGGCCTTATCGGAATTTCCGGCTTTCTCGAGATAACGGGCTGCATGTTCAAGGTCATTTCTGAGTAACGCGGCATTAGCAGCATTGAGATTTGCAGTCTCATCGTTAGGATAAAGCCTCACAGCTGTTTCAAACACATCTTTGTATTCCTCGCTGCCCGGCTCCAATGAATTGGCCAAAAGATAGATTTCATTGAGGGATAGTTTCTGAGGAGATTCTTTTATTATCTCCTTTATTTCTTCTATATCGGAGAATTGACGGATTGTGAATTCAATCCTGTAGTCTGAATGACGCAATGCGGGATAAACATTGAGATGGAGCCATTTATATTCTTCCGGATATTCCTTCATGATTTTTGAATTCCTGGCAAATGGCTCGATATCGCTATTGACGATAGCAAGAATATCATTCTTATGTGGCAGATTGTTGTTTTCCAGCCATTCACGCAACCCGGCCCAATCTACAGGTTCATAGCTTGTGGTTATAAAACCCTCGGGGAAATTATAAAGATTCTGCACATAATTTTTGAGGGCAATAGTTCTGTTTTTAGCCAGATAAACGTTGTTTTCATAAGGTCCTTCCGGGGAGGCCGTGCCGGCTATATGAAGACTGTTGACTGTGATATCCTTATCGTTTTTCACAGAATCGATTGTGGCTATAATTTTGCCGAGTTCATAAGTGTTGTTTCGATAATCAGGATAAATCACAATCTTGTTGACCGGGAAGTCAACGTAAGCCCTTCCTGTGATTTCCCTCACTTTCACAGCCTCAGCCTGAATGTTAGTTTCATAAATATACTGAGGCTCGAAAATGGTTTCCCTCCACCTTCCGAGAGGCACACATTCTTCGGAAAGGATAGTGTTGCAACATCCATAGTCGGATTTACGCAGATAGAGAATAGCACCATTCATCCAGTCGGAATATTCCACAGATTTTTCATATTCCATAAGTGAAGGACGCTTTGAGTATTTATATGAGTATGCGGCATCACCACCAATAGGTTGTTCCTCTTCACGTAGATACTGGATGTATCTTATTCGGGAATAAAGACCCACGGGATTAAGCTCAATGGAATCCCGGCCGTTTTTAAGCATAGGAGTGAATACTGTGACTTTGTCGCCTTTAAGTCTGTAGTCTTCCAATTTCATATCGAGCCCCACAGTCATGAGGTCGCCGTTTCTTTTCAATATGATATCATTGACAGGAAGGCCCCAGACAGTGGTGTCGCTCACTGTCACAACCTGGCGTTGCAGCTGTTCTGCGGCAACAGAGAACAAAGAAGTTGACATTGCAAGGGCTATTAACCCTGTCGCCTTATTTATATTTAATGATCTTAACATAGACATTAGCCCCTTTTAAAAGATATAAACAAGATTTACAGCCGCTTTTGTGGGGCCAAAATAGTTATGATGCCCTCTTCCGACTTTCCTTCCACAATTTTGACATTGGAAGATGTCATAGTCCAAATAGACATACCCGATTCCGATTTCAAATTCCATATTCCAATGCTTGCTCAAGGGGAGTGCGTATCCATAAGCCACACCGCCCCCGATGCCCCAACCTTGATAACGATGGTCTTTAAGCTTTGAAAAGTCGGTGCCTAAGAATTTTATGGAGGTATCAATATTTCCTACATTGTACTGGCCGCCGATTACGTGCAACCCGATGAAATGTTTTAAGAAGGCTTCGCAAAACCAATATCTAGCTTCAGGCTGGACAAACCAATGTTTCCATTTATGACCATGGATGGTCCAGTCGTTGAAATCTCCTGAGACATCAAGCGACCATTTCGGAGCCAGTTTGCCTTCTATTCCGAGGTTGGCATTTGCTGTGGCATCATATAGAAGATTAGTCTTTACGGCTACATTTTGTGCTTTGCAATAGCAGAAAGAAAAAAGTGCCAGAAAAGACAAGATGATGCTTATTCGTATTGCTTTGCGCATGCTTTAACGTACTTATTGTAAACCAATAGTTTATTACTATCGGATAACGGGTATGTTTTAAGTTAAGAAAAATTACAACAAAGTTAAGGCTTTATCATCTTTTTTGCAAATTTGATTAGTAATTATTTTTAAGAGGAAATAACATCTTTTTTAGGCAATAGATTGTTTTGATATAAAGAAGTGGAATTATAAATCCTGAATCAAGGTTGTCTTGATGGAATTTAACCTATGATGTTGAAGTAAAGATTAGTTTTTCACGTTATAGTCTGTCAGCATGAAAATTGAAATAACCATCTGGATTCCAATCCCTTCTGAAAGATTAATACTTTATGTTTAATTATAAAATAAAAGATTATGGAAGAATTTGATTCATTAAGACCGGGTGATAAAGTAACAGTCACCATCGCGGGTCCGGAAGGGAATGATCTGTTTAAATCAACAAACACCGGATTTCATAACATTGAGACAGCAGTTTCTGAGGCTATATCAAACGCAAATCTGTCTATAAATCCGGAAGATTGTGTCTTTACAGTGAGTAATGAAAGCAGTGGCGTAACACATAGATATCGCCTTAACGCCCATGGGCATCTAAAATTGATTATTTAAATGTAGCATGGCGCTCTGTCAATATACACAATCTGTTGCGTTGTTTTTGGAATTCAGTCTCAGTCATTTACTTTAGTAAACTCCTTTCGACTTCTTCCTCAACGTCTTACATCTTGTGCATTTATATAAAGCTAAAGAGGATGTGCCAAATAATCATTTTTTGACATATCCTCAAAACTTTTAAGTAAACATTAAAATGGCGTTTGATTGCAGACTAATTGGTCTCAAGATCTATTATATCGATCCGTGGCTCGAGTGTCCAGCCTCCCCCGAGGGCTTTATATAATTGTATAAGAGCCAAATGTTCATCACGAATAGCATTCATGCGGGCAATCCGTGCCTCCAGATATCTTCTTTGTGCATCCAGGACATCGATATAATTAATGGTTCCTCCTCGATATTGCTTCCAGGTAAGTTCCTGATATTTTGAAGCGGCTTCCAATAATTCCGAATCGCGCTCCACAGCCAATCTGGCAGAGCTATATTTTGTAATGGCATTGTCAACTTCGTTGAAAGCCTCCAAGACTTTATTTTCATATGCAAGTCTGGCTTCGTTGTAGGCAGCAATGGCAGCTTTATATGTGTTTTTCCTTTTGCCGAAATCCACAAGAGGTGCGACAAAGTTTTCTGCCACATAACTGAAAGGGGAACGGAATAGATTCTTGAAATCGTTATCTTCGAGGCCTCCGGTGAGTTCTATATTCAAAGAGGGGAATCTTTTTGCATAAGTGTAACCAACATTTGCCACTGCAACCTGCAGTTTATCTTCGTAAGACTTGATATCCGGCCTGCGTTCCAAAAGGGAAGAGGGGATTCCTAACGGTATTCTGGAAGGCAGTGAGTTATCTTTAAGTTCACGAGATCTTTTAATTTTTTGGTCCGGAAGGTCGCCCATCAGAAGAAGCAATTGGTTTTCCACAACTTTTATGTTATATTCCAGATTCGGAATCAATGCGGCCGCTGTGGCATATTGCACTTGAGCCTGTTGGTAAACGGTTTCCGACGTCAGACCTCCGTCAAAGCGCAATTTTGCTAATCTCACCCCCTCCTTTCTGGTCTCCATTGTGGATTTTACAATCTCCAGTTCATTATCCAATGCCACAAGACGGAAATAAGCTGAAGCAGTCTCTGCCACAAGCACCATCCTCATGGCTCTTTCATCTTCCACGGTGGCTATATATTGCGATTCGCTTTTTTTCTTGGTCCATCTTAAAGCACCAAAAAGATCAACTTCCCAACTTATGGTTGCCTTGACGCCGATTTCAGGATCTATAAGATCAAGCTCTTTATAGTAATTGTTAGTTTCATGATTCCATGGAAGTCGGAAAGAGAGCTCAGGAAGCAATTTGGATTTGTCAACTTTATATAGGTATTGGGCTTGTTCGATTCTCTGAGCAGCCATTTGCAACCCTTTATTATTATCCAATACCTTTCGGATAATTTCACAGAGATCTTTATCTCCATAAAACTCCCACCATCCTATATCGGCTATTGTGAGAGAGTCTAAAGAATTTATTCCTCCATAGTTTTCCGGAATTGCAATATCAGGTTTTGAAAGGTTTTTTACCCCCGAACAACTTGATAAAATATAGAAAGAAGAGATGATAAATATATAGAAAAGTCTTTTCACTTTTTGTTTCTTTTTTTAATATTGTATTTGATTCTATATATCCACACAAAAGAGAATGGCACAAAAACAATACCGGCAGTGATGGCCGTTACCATACCGAAAAACACTCCTGTGCCGATACCTTGTCTGCTCACAGAGCCGGGTCCGGTGGCAATAACCAATGGTATCAATCCCAGAATAAATGCCAATGAAGTCATTACAATCGGACGAAATCTTAGATTTGCAGCAGTCAGAGCAGCTGCTACCACATCTTTACCCTTATCCATTTCCTCCTTTGCAAATTCGACGATGAGGATTGCGTTTCTGGCTGCCAATCCGATAAGCATCACCAATCCTATCTGGAAATATATATTGTTTTCAAGTCCTAAAAGCCAAATTCCGATATAAGCTCCGACACAAGCTATAGGAAGAGTGAGGAGAACGGCAATTGGAATTGTCCAGCTTTCATATTGGGCTGCAAGGAAAAGAAAAACAAAGAGGAAAGCCAAAGCGAGCACGAGCCCTGTTTTCCCGCTTGCATGTTTCTCTTGATAGGAGAGTCCGCTCCATTCGATTTTTATGTTGTCCGGAAGATGCTCTTCAACGATATTTTCTATTGCGTTCATAGCCTGACCCGAACTGTATCCGGCTGAAGCTTCGCCGGTAAAAGGAGCGGAAGTAAACATGTTAAACCGTTTTATAGTCCCTGCTCCTGCAGTGTAGTCAGTGGTGCCAAGAGAAGATATCGGAATCATTTTGCCGCCGTTGCCCTTTACATAGAAAAGACCAAGGTTGTCACGTCTGGCACGGTAGGGGGCTTCTGCCTGGATGTAAACCCTGTAGATTCTGTTAAAGAGGTTGAAGTCATTGACATATACAGAGCCTGTGAAGGTTTTCATAGTAGTGAAAATATCCGACATCTGCACTCCCTGAAGACGAGCCTTATCTCTGTCAACATCAAAATATAATTGCGGAATATCATTTTGCATAGCCGAGGCGAGGCTGCTGAGTTCAGGCCGCATAGATGCATAATAGAGCAGAGTGTCGGCAGCTTTCTGCACATCGGAATAAGTGGCGTCTCCTCTTGCCTCCAAGGCAAATGAAAAACCTCCTGATTCTCCCAGTCCGGGAATCACAGCCGGACGTGATAAATAAACCTTGCTTTCAGGATATTGAGACAATTCCTTCTTCACCCTCTCCATTATATCGCTGATGTCGCTACTTTTTCTTTCTCCCCAAGGTTTTAGGATTACAGTGAGCTGGCTTCTTGCTTGAGAAGTGCCAAGCCTGGGACTTGAACCGGTGACATTTAAAACATATTCTATATCAGGATCAGCAATCAGGAAATCCATAGCCCGGTCAGTGACCTTACGGGTGCGTTCTATTGTAGCATCTTCGGGTAGTTCGAGTTCAACAGTGAAATAACCTTGGTCTTCCTGAGGAATGAAACTTTGAGGCAGGAATTTATTAAACAGCCAAATGGCAATCAATACCATCCCAAATCCGGCAATTACTCTTCTTGAGCGTGTTAAAGCCTTTACAATTAATTTGGAATATATTTTATTGCCTTTGGCAAGCCCGATATTGATTCGTCGGAAGATCCGATGTTTCTTTTTAGCGGATGGTTTCAACATAAGTGCACACATCACCGGACTCAGAGTCAAGGCAACGATGGTGGATATAACAACCGACACCACAATCGTGATAGTGAATTGACGATATAGCATTCCTGTGATTCCTGTCAGGAAGCTTACGGGAACAAACACGGCACATAACACCAATGACATGGCAACTAAGGCCCCTCCAAGGTTATTCATAGCCTTTTTCGTGGCCGCTTTGGGTGATAATTTTTCCTTATTCATGACTCGATCTACATTCTCAACCACCACTATGGCATCGTCAACCACAATGCCGATGGCCAGTATAAGACCGAGAAGTGTGAGCATATTTAAGGAAAAACCGAATAGCAGCATGATCCCGAAAGTACCGATAAGAGAGATTGGCACTGCCACCATGGGAATAACAGTGGCTCTCCAGCTCTGAAGCGAAAAGAAAACCACGATTATCACAAGAATGACAGCTTCAATCAATGTGCGGTAAACATGGTGAACCGATTCCGAGATATATGTTGTGACATCGAAAGGAATATCGTATGTGATACCCTCCGGGAAATTCCTGCTTAAATCTTTCATTTCCTCCCTCACTCTTTTAGAGACATCCAAAGCATTTGCTCCGGGGAGAAGATTGATATTCATGACAGCGGCGTTTTCACCGTTAATGCCGCTCTCGGTATTATAAGACTGAGCTTCCAATGAAATCCTTGCCACATCTTTCAGTCGGGTAATCGATCCGTCGGGGTTTGCTCTGACCACAATCTGCTCGAATTCATCAACAGAAGAAAGCCTCCCTCTTGCAGTGATGGGTATTGTAATGTCTATCCCTTCCATCGGAGCTTGTCCGAAAACTCCGGCGGCCGATTCCCTGTTTTGATCCTGGAGAGCATTCTGAAGGTCTTTAATGGTCAGACCCATGTCTGCCAGCTTATCTGGCTGCACCCATATCTGCATCGCGTAATAACGGCTGCCCACATTGGTGACGCTTCCCACTCCGGGAATTCGCCTCAACATGTCGAGAACATTTAAAGTGGAATAGTTTGAAAGATAAATCTCATCAAACTTAGGGTCAGAAGAAAGTAAAGTGATAGTCATCAGTCGGCTGGAGGCTTGTTTTTCTACCGACAAACCGTTTTTCACTACCTCAGCGGGGAGACGGGATTCAGCCTTTTTGATCCTGTTTTGGATATCAACTGCAGCAATGTCAGGATCTGTGCCTATATCAAAAGTGACCGTGGCGTTGTAGCCTCCCGAATTAGAACTCGTGGACTCCATGTATAACATTCCGGGAGTTCCGTTTAACTCCTGTTCTATGGGTGTTGCAACAGCTTGGGTTACAGTCTGTGCATCCGCTCCCGGATATGAAGCAGTTATTTTAACTGATGGAGGAACAATATCCGGATATTGGTCGATCGGCAACAATGTCAATCCAATGATACCGATAATAACGATTACGATTGAAATAACAATAGAGAAAACCGGACGATCAATGAAAAAATCTGATTTCATTTCTGAGTTTGGTTATTGTATTCAGAGTATTTCACCGGTTTCACTTTCATTCCGGGGTTTAATTTATGGAATCCTTCCACCACTATTTTTTCACCCTTTGCAAGGCCACGTTCTATAACGGTGTTATTTCCTATTTCCGGTCCGATTTCCACATATCTTCTTTCCACAATGCTGTCAGGTCGGATAATATAAATATAAGCGCCACCTTTTTCTATTTCCAGAGCCCTGGAAGGAGCCACCACAGCATTTTCCCTTACATCAAGAAGAAGCTTAACTTTTGTAAATTGCCCCGGCAAAAGTTCCCTGTCGTTGTTAGGCATTTCGGCTCTTACAGAGAAAGTGCCTGTCTGAGGATCTACCTGAGGGTCAGTGAAGTCCACCAATCCTTTGTATGGATATGCACGTCCGTCAGCAAGAGTGACGGTTACGTAGGAATCCCAGGTTTTGGTTTCATCTTTTTGTCCGATATTTATATTTCTGTCTTTAAGGCTGAGATAATCCAAGGCTGTCATACTGAAATCGATTCTAACAGTATCTGTCTTTAACACAGTGGCAAGCAGGGATTTTCCTCCGGGACCCACTAATGTGCCGATATCAACGTTTCTTTGAGATATATATCCGGAAATCGGAGATTTGACTGTGGTGTAACCCAATACCATCTCTGCTTGTGTTAGATCGGCTTCACCGATCACCACATCGGCATGAGATGTTTCATAAGCGGCTACTGCATTATCCAGGTCAAGCTGACTGGCTGCATTTTCTTCATAAAGCGGTTTGATTCGGTTTAAATCTCTTTCAGCCTTTAAAGCCTGAGCTTTTGCTTTATTGAGCCTTGCTTTTGCACTTTCAACTTTTGCCTTGTATAAGAGGGGGTCAATAATAAAGAGAGTCTGGCCTTTTTCCACGTAGGTTCCTTCATCAAAAAGCATCTTTTCAAGGTAGCCCTCCACTCTGGCTCTCACCTCCACAAATTGATGTGCGTTAACCCGACCAACATATTCCCCATATATGTCTACATTATCAGTAACAACATCCTCAATGGCTACCACAGGATATTCAGGTTCTACAGGTTGCGGTATGCTTAGCCATACAATGCCACCAATAATGCAGATGAAAAGAACTGAAAAAATAACCCAATGCCACCATTTAATTGGTAAATGTTTAATATTGGCCGACATAGCCTTTATATCACTTAGCTTAAGCTCTCTAACCTTCTGAATATGCCTTCGTGAGTGGTTTTGATTAGCCATCTGTAGAATTGCTCTTATTGAGATTTTAGGGGTAAAAATTTTTAGTCTATAACACTAACGTTTAAAATATATATAATATGATAAAAAATATCTGATTTTCATTAATTTATGAAAAAACTAATATTATATTCCCGAAAAACTTGTGAATTTGATGACTCATTCCCAATTTTATTATTGATAAGGAGAAGATTATCATGTAAAAATGTCCGTACAATACAATCCATAGGATAAATAATGTGGTAAGTGGCTTAATATTCAATTGTTTATAATCCTTTTAAAGGTATTCTTTGTTATAAATACAAACAATTAAAATTAGAAAATATGGAAATCTACGATTTTAAAGTAACCGATAACAAAGGAGAGGAAGTTTCTCTTTCCAAATATAAAGGGAAAGTATTGTTGATAGTAAATACAGCCACAGGTTGCGGTTTCACACCACAATATAAAGGACTTGAAGAATTATACAAAAAATATAAGGATAAAGGTCTTGAAATATTGGATTTCCCATGCAATCAGTTTGGTCATCAGGCTCCCGGCACGGATCAGGAAATAGATTCGTTTTGCACTTTGAAATATGGCACAACTTTTCCAAGATTCCGAAAAATAGACGTAAATGGAGAAAATGCCTCTCCATTATATAAATGGTTAAAGAAGGAAAAGGGAGGAATATTCGGAAATTCCATTAAATGGAATTTTACTAAATTTCTTGTGGATAGAAATGGGAAAGTTGTAGAAAGATATTCTTCTACTGTGTCTCCATCCAAAATAGAAAACAAGATAAAAGAACTGTTGGAATAAGAGTTTTAAACTGTAATTAAAAACATTTTAAAAAAACTATTCAATCATATTTCAAAAGGTAAATAAATTTAAAGCTGAAAGCTTAAGGTATTATTTCCTGAAGTCAAAGGGATTTTATTTTCCTTGTAAATAAAAGTGGCTGTCCGGTTTTGGGGAATTGTGATTTCAAAATTCACAATATCATTATTCACAGACCATTCACTTTCGATTTTACCAAACGGAGTCTCTTGCCAACCTTTTGCGTAGGTGAGGGACCCTGAGCTATCGGGTTGAGGTGATATAATAATTTCACCATTATTATCTACATTGATTCCCAAAGAGCGAGTGAGTAACCAGTTCCCTACAGATCCGAAAGAATAATGATTAAAGGAGTTCATGCTGTTGTTGTTTCCGAATCCCTTTTCATGGGTATATGAATCCAAACGTTCCCAGATTGTGGTGGCACCTTGAGTCACAGGATATAACCAGGAAGGGAAATCTTTCATTGTTAAAAGTTTATAGGCCATATCAGAGTTGTCGGTTTTTGAAAGAGCCTCAGATATCCAAGCCGTTCCAATAAAGCCTGTCATTAATGAAAAAGGAGGACAAAGGTCGCCATTGTCAGCTCTCTTTTCTGTTGAAATTGTTTTTAAGAAATTATCAATAAATTTAGGCGAGGAATAAACTCCCATGGCTATAGGTAGTGCATAAGAAGCCTGAGTGTTTATGGGCAGACCTTTCTTTTCCGGATTGAATTCCGACCAAATTGTTTCATCTGAAGCAGGATCTATGTATGTGTGACGAAAAAAATCGATTCTTTCGTTTCTCAATTTTTCATAATGTTCCGCATCTTTCTCATTGCCTAAAAGAATAGCCATTTCTTTCATTAAGGTCAAATCATAAATATAATAACATTCCCAAAGCAGAGATTTGTCATTCTGTTCATATTCGGGGCTCAACCAATCTCCCAAATCTCCCCATTCACGGTTTTGAACAATTATGTTGTTGGTAGGATCAATAGTTTCGTTAGAGAGATATTCCATATATCTTTTCATAGCAGGATAATGTTCAGAAATTGTTTCAATGTCTCCCGACGCTTTATAATATTCATAAGGAACAACAATTCCTGCACTCCCCCAAAGGAGCCCTCCAAAACCTTGTCCGACAGGAGCTATATCCAGAAATTTCCCGTTTGCTGCTTGAACGTCTCTTATGGAGGTGAGGTATTGTCGAATTAAAGGAGAAATGTCGGCAATTTTGAAAGCTGTGGGAGAAAAAACAGAGATATCACCCATCCAGCCTAATCTCTCGTTTCTTTGCGGGCAATCTGTAGGTATAGAAATGAAATTGCTCAAGGCAGACCATATAATGTTTTGCCATAAACGGTTCACCAACGTATCAGAACATTCGTAATGAGCATTAATTTTCTTTATTGAACTTAAAGCTAATGATTTCACATTTTCAAGCGGCAGCGGCTGGTCGATTCCTGACAATTCCAGATATCTGTAGCCATGTAAAGTGTAGCGCGGAGAGAAAACTTCTTTTCCTTCTCCTTTAGCAATATATTGATCAAAAGACAAAGCCCCTCTTAAATTCTCCGTCATTATCATCCCTGTGTTAGGATAGTATTGTTGCATATCCGGATATAAAACTTCTGCAAAACGCAGGTTGACTTTCTGGCCCGGTGATAGATTTGAAAGTTCTATATAAGGGACTCCGGCGAAATTTTGTCCCATATCATAAATGTATATTCCGTTTCGCGGTTCTATAAGTTTTTTCGCTGTTATGGTATCGATAACCGCAACACTATCTCCAAAAGATGGTCTTAAATTTATATTTTCCCAATCTCCTATTGAATTATTCACTGTTCCTTCCAAAATTATTTCTTGAGCCGGATACCATTCCTTATTTTTCCCGGTCTTTGATGCATCATAGGTTTCACCCATAAAAAAACTGCCGGATTGAATCGGACCATCCACAGAAAATATCCATTCTTCCGGGGAAGTGAAAATTGTTTCTGTCTCCCCATTATTGTAAGTCAACTCAATTTCAGCTATAAATGAAGACCTGTCTCCGAAATAATTCCAATTTTCAGGGGTATATGTAGCGGGTCCGCTCCACCATCCTTCTGCCAATTGCACCTTTATTTCATTTTCTCCATTTTTAATGAAAGGAAGGATATCAAATTCCTCATAAAGATGGGTCTTGTTGTATGCGGTCAATCCCGGGTGAAAATAATCTTGTGAAACTAGACAGTCATTAATGTAGATATCATATATCCCTCTTGCCGTGGATTTTATTCCGGCCTTAATTATTTTGTCTTTAACATTAAAATTAGTCTTTAATTCGGGGAAACTAACTATTGGCAGTTCAATTTTTGAAGACCGGTTATAATTTTTAGGAATATTGTAAATTACATTGCCTGGTTCTCTATAATTTTTTATTTTTATATTGCTAATTTCAGATTTTCCGGGAGTTGGAATATCAACTGCCATTTGAGCTAAAACCGGGAAAGAAATATAATCACCTCCGGCCCCTATAGGATTAAGATTGAAAGCAGAAAATTTTTTCCCATTGATAATAAGATCTGTCATTCCGCTGTTAGACCTTATTTCAATTTTATTCTTGCCATTTATCAATTCAGGGTTTTCTACAATTTGAAAAGGTTTTGCTTTATCGTCTGCAGAATGATATCCGACCCGATAAATTTTCACTTCTTTTAGTCCGTCAAATTCTAAGGCGATATATGAAGAATCCGGTTTATTTTTAAGATTATAGATATTATAAGCTGAATTTAATAAGCGGGGATCATCAATTCCATATAAAAAAACTGCTTTACCATCGGCATCTAAATCTAAATCGAATTCAATTACAAAAACCGAAAGGAAATTGCTATTGAAAGGCAAATGAGATTCATCAGTACCGATCCATTTGGCTTTCTCAAAAACTTTTGCTCCCGCTTCTATGGATAAAAGAAGGGTAAACAGGATAAAAAGCAGATTTCTTATTTTCATATGACCTTATAAATCTGATTTATTTTTTCATTAATTTCAAGACAGGAGCGATTTGATTGGTTTTCTCTTTAGGCAATTTTACTCTTACTCCTTTACCGTCTTGTGAGAATTTCACAGGTCCGTAACCAAGCAATTCAATATTATATGTTGGGAAATTGTCAAGTGAAACAGATTTGATTTCAATTATGCCATTTTCGGGCCATCCTAAAGCAATGGCATAAAGGTCATCTCCTTTAGTGGTAAATCTTATTTCTGAAGAAGAGGCTTTGGTGTAAGCATCTTCATTAAAGCCTTGAGCGTTAATCTTAATATCAGCATCGGCTATTGGGCCTTCACCGAATTTTATCCATGGCCGTGTGGCATATATAGCCTCTCCATTTTGATTCATCCAATTTCTTAATTCGAGCAATATTTCATATTCTTTTTCATCGAAAGTGCCATCACCACGCAATGGAATATTAAGAAGAAGATTGCCGTTTTTACTAACAACATCGGCAAGGAGTTTCACAACCTGGGAAGCGGATTTATACCAGTTGTTCTCATATATGGAATTGTTATAATGCCAGCCACCAATACATGTGCAGGTTTGCCATGGAATTTCAGAAATTTGGTTGGGAGCCCCTCTTTCTACATCCCACACCATTGTTTTCTTTTGTTCGTCGTCAAGAATCTTGCCGAATATGACTCCTTCCAGCTTCCCTTCGTTTTTCTCCATATCGGAATTATAAAAATGAGATGCAATTTTCAGGCCGGCATCACTAATAGGGTAGAATGGAAGGACAGTCACATCAAAATAAAGCAGGTCAGGTTTATACCGGTTGATTACGTCAAGAGTGCGGTCATAAAAATTCGTGACAAATTCCCGTGATGGTTTAGAGGCTCCGTTTTCCCAACCCCATTGGCTATGTATCATTCCGTCTGACCAGCTGCCATAACTCGGCTCATGATCCTGTTGATATAGCATTTGGGGGTCTAAACCTTCCCACCATTTTCCTTTTCCATCTTTTTTAGAAAGTTTTCCATCATAATAAACGCCTGATTTCTCACCGTGTCGGTCGTATCGTTGAGCCGGTTCATACCATATCCATGCATGATCGGCATGTAAAGATACTCCAAAAGGAAGATCATTCTTTTTTGCTGCTTCCGACCATTCTGCCAATATATCTCTTTCGGCACCAATATTTTTGGAATTCCAGTGTTGATATTGAGAATCCCAAAGGTCAAAATTATCATGGTGGTTGCCTAAAACCATGAAATATTTGGCTCCTACGGATTTATATAAAGAAACCAAAGAATCAGGATTCCAATTTTCAGCCTTAAATAGAGGAAGAATATCTTTAAAGCCTACTTCAGAAGGGTGTCCGTATTTTTCAACATGATATTTGTAAGCATCACTTCCTTCCTGATATAGAGAACGGGCCATCCAGTCGCCGCTCCCTTCCACACATTGAGGACCCCAGTGTGCCCAAATGCCAAATTTTGCGTCTCTAAACCATTCCGGCACTTCATATTGCTTTAAGGACTCCCAAGTCGGCTCAAACTTTCCTTCCGCCATTTTTTCATTATCTTCCGAAACATAAATGAAATCTGTTGAAGGCGACAACCATTCTTTAGCCATACGATAATGCATTGCTGTTGTAGGATGGATACCATCCCATACCCAATAGCTCATTTCAGGATTTTCTTCGGCAAGTTTATCCGTCAGTATATTGAAATCCACTAACTCTACTTTGCCCGATTTTCTTTCGATAACTATTTCTCTGATGATGGCTGCAATGCTGTCTACTCCGGCTTTTCTTAATTCAAAATTTGATGAGTTTCCTACATATCCTGCTTTAGCCACAAAAGGAGTGCAAACCACAATCTTTGTGTCGGGTAATCGGGAATGAGTATAATCAATAAGGGAATCTAATTCTTGCCTGTAGTGTGTGAAATCAAATTCTGTTAAAGATGAAGGATTATTTTCAAGCCAATAATGGATGTCATTGGTGCCGGCTAATAAGGAGACCACATCCGGCTTATGAGCGATTACGTCATTATCCCATCTGGCAGCTATCTGATTCAAAGTCTCACCGCTAATTCCCCTATTAATGAATTCATACTCCTCTTCAGGACTGTTTCCACTCAATTCTCCCGCTATCATTTCAACATATCCATGACCTAACAAATGGTTTTTATCCCATTGATTTCTTTGATCTGTGCTACATGGATAGCCTGAAGGCGAACCCCAGTTTCCATCAGTTATCGAATCTCCGATGAAAAGGAAGGTATTTGCAAAAGCGAAGACACAGGATGCAAAAAGAAAAATGATGACGGGTAAAAATCTTTTATTCATAATGTTCCGGATAAGAGCCAATAATTCATTCTTTTGCAAATATACAAACTTAACATCATATATCAAATCTCGGGAACTATTGTCTTTTTTAAGTAGAGGATTTTATTGTAAATTTGTAATGTTGAAAAACGTCATTCATGCAAAAATAGAAGAAATTTATAGAATAAAAAAAGCAAATTAAATTCAAAAAAAATGACAATAGAAGAGTTTAAAGAATACGCGAAAATAGGGAAACCTTTTGATACGGAGGAATTGTTTGAAATCCTCAATAAACAGAACGATGAGGCTCGGAAAATTACGTGTGAATTAAACGGACGATATCATCCGATGGAAGAAATAAGGGAACTGATGTCTAAGCTATTGGGATATAAAGTTTCGGATACACTCAGAGTCTTCCCTCCGTTTTACACTGATTTCGGAAGAAATATAGAATTGGGAGAAAATGTTTTCATTAATGCTTGTTGTCAGTTTCAGGATCAAGGAGGAATTAAGATCGGGGATAATTGTCTTATCGGTCACAATGTAGTAATCGCCACCTTGAATCATGATATGAACCCGAAAAGACGTTGGGTTTGCATTCCTAAAAGGATAGAAATAGGAAATAATGTATGGATCGGATCAAATTCCACCGTTTTGGCAGGAGTGAAAATCGGAGATAACGCTGTTATAGCAGCCGGATCTGTGGTTACAAAAGATGTGGAAGCAGATACGGTGGTAGGAGGAATTCCTGCTCGTTTTATAAAAATGATAGAATGACACATCGACAGATTATTCATAGAAGCGTTGTAAAAGATTAGACAAAGAGAAACTGAGGATATGACTGAATTTGAAGAAATTTGGCAAAAGATGATGAGTGGAGAAGAATATGATGCCACTCATTCAGGATTGAGGGAGAAGCTTCAGCAAACAAGAATGACTATATGGCGATTCAATAGCCTGCGGCCGGATCAGACTGTGGAAATGAATGAAGTCTTGAAAAGTTTGTTTGGTTCAATAGGGGAAAGATTCATTATTAATCAACCCTTCAAATGTGATTATGGTTGTAATATTTTCTTAGGTGAAGATTGCTTTATCAATTTCAATTGCACAATACTTGATGAAGCCAAAGTAACCATCGGTGACAATGCTTTTCTTGGTCCAAATGTCAGTATCTATACGGCTTGCCATCCTTTGGAGTCGGAGAAGAGGAATCAATTTATTGAATGGGCTGAGCCTGTAACGATAGGAAACAATGTATGGATAGGAGGGAATGTAACTATACTTCCCGGAGTGACAATAGACGATAATGTAGTGGTGGGAGCCGGTTCTGTTGTAACTAAAAATATTCCCTCAAATGTAGTGGTTGCAGGAAATCCCGCCAAAATTATTAAAGAAATAAACTGAAGGATGAAGACAAGTTTCTATTTCTTTTTATGGATTATCATTTACCCGTTGCTAGGATTGATTCATAGTCCATGGATTTATCAGAATTCATTCATAGTAGCATTAGTGGTTGTGTGGGCATTATCTTGGATTCTTAATAAGAATATGCCTGAAACACTGACCTATGAGAGAGTGACGGAAATGGCCACAATTCTTGAAGAAGTTTACACAGGCAATGTGAAAGCATTTATGCAAAGACTTTCAAGGATGGTTACAATTGAGTTTGTAACGGCAGTATATATGGGAGTAGCTTTTGTATTCATTCTTTTCTCCATGGTGAGAGGAAGTGCTGATGACTGGATTGCACTTCTGATATTCGGTTTTTTTGCTTTTGCCACGATTTCGAGAGCTGTAAAACTGAATCAGGTTTACAAAAGAATAAAATATAATCCTACTCCTGATGAATGTGCAACAGTGGTGGAAGAGACATTCCGGTTTGATTATGCGGGATATTATAACAGCCGTATCCACACAACTGCCGAAGCTATGCTTCCCCCGCAACCAAAACATTTCAAGGCTTTTCAAATTTTCTCACTGATTATCGCTATAATTTGTGCATTGTTCGGACTTTTCTATCTTATAATGTCGATAATTATATTGGTGGAGAACAGGAGTGCTGAAGCAATTTCCGGCGGGATAATGTATTTTCTCTATGGTTCCTTAGCGGCTTATTTCGGAATAAAAGATTCAGCGACCTGCTTTAATTATTTCAAAAGAAGAAAAAAATCACTCTCTATTTAATAATAGATTAACCATTTAAAAAATAGCAAGGTAATTAATAAAGAAAAATAAAATTTATGGACAAATCAATTGCATTGATGGGAGCGGTTTGCGGAGATATCATGGGTTCACCCTACGAATATTGGAGATCAAGGACAAAGAAATATGATTTCAATCCTTTCCCTCCCAGAGCGAAATTCACTGATGACACAGTGATGTCAATAGCCGTGGCAGATTGGGTTATGCATGGAGGAAGTGTGGGGGCATATCTTCAGAAATGGGGGAGAAAATATCCCAATGCAGGATTTGGAGGTATGTTCCGTCAATGGCTAAAGGAGGAGGATCCGGAACCCTATAATAGTTTTGGTAACGGTTCTGCCATGAGAGTAAGTGCCATAGGATGTGCCTTTGATACTTTAGAAGAAACTTTAAAGAAGGCAAAGGAGAGTGCAGAAGTTACTCATAATCATCCGGAAGGTGTTAAAGGGGCACAGGCGACTGCAGCGGCAATCTTTATGGCTAGAACCGGTGGATCCAAGGAGGAAATCAAGAACTATATATCAGAAACATTTGGTTATGATTTATCTCGCACATGCAAGGATATAAGGCCAAAATATAAGTTTGACGCTACCTGCCAGGGAAGTGTGCCGGAATCTATAATTTGTTTTCTTGAAAGCAATGATTATGAGGATTGTGTAAGGTTGGCTGTTTCCATGGGAGGGGATGCTGACACTATGGGAGCGATAGCAGGGAGTATTGCGGCGGCTTTTTATGGAGAAATCCCTGTTACTATCCATGAAAAATGTTGGAATAAATTACCCGATGATATACGCCAGATTATAACTGAATTCAGAGAATTTACCCAGATACCCGGTTAATAATATGTATTGTTATAAATATCCTCATCCTGCAGTCAC
>JAFLTV010000014.1 GCA_022509105.1 Muribaculaceae bacterium
TACCCATATTTACAAGTAAATCAGCCAATTAGTTAACTCTAAAAGGCTGATTTATTCTTATATAATTATTGCTTTCTTATATCGAACTCACGTTAATTAAGTAATAACCTCAAATTATAAAGAGGCGTGATAATATTATTTGGAATTTTTTATTAACTTTACAAATTAATTCGATTTTAAATCTGTTAGCAGATAGGGAAAATCAAATATTTCATGAAAAAACTAATTTTTATAATACCGCTATTGGCTCTATTACTGGCTGCTTGTTCAAATGAGACGGCAGAACCTGAAATAGGTCCTGAGGGACCTGAGGATGTCAAACGCAGTTGTATTACTGTAGCGCTTTATGCCCCGGCACCTACTACCAGAGTCGATGGTTATATAGACGGTTCTGAGTCCGAAAATCAGGTCAATACAATAAGGTTCTTCTTTTTTAAAGAAGGGGGCGAGCCATGTCAGGTCTTCAAACAGGCAGCTACGAGATCTTATCTGTCATACATAGACTGGATTCCTTCCGGAAATGATATAGAAACTGGAGATCCGGACATTACAGTCGAGAAAATCGCCTCAGCTACTTTAGGTCTGAATCAACCGGCTGACGAGGAGTTGCCGTCGCTCGTATTGGCTGTTATAAATCCCACTCGAGATATTTTAGATCTTGAGAATCCCAATTTAGGTAATTTAAAAACCCTTGTAGGTAATTATTACGACGGGCTACATGATTCTAATTTCCTTATCACAAATTCAGTATATGTTGATAAAGAGGGAGATGAAATAACTGCGACTCCCATTACGGAAGTAAACTTCGGCGATCCCACAGATGAAGAAAGCATGGAAAAAATGAAGCCGATAGAAATATTTGTAGAACGCGTACTTGCCCGTCTTGATTTTTCCTTGCAACTTGACCCGAAAACCAATCCTTCCAGTATTGTAAATGGAAAAACCATTTATAAGGTCAGCGATCCGTCTGTAGACGGTAAGGAGTCTGATGTATATGTGAAATTCTTAGGATGGAATGTAACTGCAACTTCCCAATCATCAAGAGCCATCAAGATGATTAATCCAAGTTGGAATGAGGACATTTTTGGAGGTGTAAATAATCCATGGTATATTCCACAATACCATCGTTCTTTCTGGGCAATCAATCCTCAATATTTAAATTACAATTACGGAGATTTCAACGATGCCCAAGCAGAAGATATTATTCAGGAAGAGGGTAAATTGGCTACGGTTTATCTGCAGGAAAACGCAGCAGATTATACAAGCAATTTATCTCCGGTCGGACCTAAAACTCCTACATGTGTAATCATAGGAGCTCAGTTAGTAAACTCCGAAGGTGAACCATTGCCTCTGGCGCGATGGGCCAACAGATATTACACGCAGGATAATTTGCTCATAGCAGTTGCAAATGTCCTTAACCTTTTTCAGCGAACCACTGAAAACGGTGAAGTCTCTTTTGATCCGATTGCTCCCGAATATCTCAAGTTTGTATCGCCCGAAGCCGTAACTCTCCCTGACGGGGAAACGCCTGAAAGCTATAGCGCCTACGTACAACTCAACGAAAAGGGAGCAGGCATTACCTGGTATAATGGTGACACCTTGGATGCTACCCCCTTGTCAAAGGAAGCAGTAAACTCTTATATCCTCAACCGGGTGAACTATGTGCTGGTTTGGACCTCTGGATACACCTACTATTACTTTGACATACTCCATTTAGGCACAGCAGATGGTGCAGGCTATTATGGCATTGTCAGGAATCACCTATATAAGGCTAATCTTATAGGCATATCCGGACTCGGGACTCCGGTGTTTGATCCTGGAAAAGTGATTTATCCAACCAAGCCTTCTCCTGATGATAATATTCTAAATGTTGAGGTTAATATCCTGCAGTGGCGAATAGTGACGCAGGATTACGAGCTTACATGGCCATGATTTTTAAATGAATCCGAAAGGACAAATAATCCCTCGAAAAAATGGTTAGATGGTGGTTCTATATTAGTATGTTGGTGGCAGGGTGCTTGATATCCTGCTTCGCAACGTCGTGCCATAATGAAAAACCTGATCTGCCCGGTTTTGAAGAAGACCGTCTTTACAAAATGGCCATAAATTTCTCCACCGTCACCACAAGGGACGGGAATATGAAGGTGTTAGAAAAAATCAAAACTTTCCGCATAATTATTACCTCTATGTCCTCAAATTCACAGGAAGGGGAACCGGATGATATGGATGGTCAGACAGAAAGCAAAGAGATAGTGCAGCTCAACAAGCTTGTTACTGAAGAATCTCTGGCTTCCACTTTTAACTATTATCTTCTTTGGCACACAGATTTAGGCACAAAGAATTTTTATCTGTTTGCCAATGAAGAGTCTGTCGGAAATCTAAGCTACTCAAATGGAATTTCTGAAGAAACAAATTTGAAAACGTTGTTAAATAGTTTTGAGCCGGGATCAGACGCTTCAGATTTGAAATCTATCCTGACATCTGCTTATTTCACACCGGAATATAAGGAAGAATCGGGCAATATCTATTTACCTTATACCTCAATGTATGAAGGGATAGAAATGAATGAAAATTATAAAAGTCTCGAAATGTATCTTGTGCCTGTGGCCACAAAATTCATCTTCAATTTCGTTAACTACCGACAAAACCCCGTTTATATTGATGGTATCTCGATAAATTCTACTAATGTCAACAGCTATCTGTTTGCAAATGTTGGTGAGAATAATATGCAGATGACGCTGCCCAACGCAACCTCTTCATTGTATTGGGTAGACTGGCTGGCTAAAGTTTCAGAATTATCTCATGGCAATTATGGCTATAGCCAAAATCAGAGTTTCAACAGCTTATATGGCTGGATTTGGGATTACAACTTACCGACACCCGAGGATTATTATTCTTATGTATTTCCTATCACTCAATTAGAAATACCGGGATTTTCATATCCTGACAATGAGGATGGCAACGAAGGAGAGGAAGTTGAAGGCACTCCCGGGAAATATACGGCCGGACCGTTTTATGTGCCCGAAAGTAAAGTAAATCTAAGCCTTCCTGACCCCGATAACGATGGTCGGGTAACCCAGAAATATTGTCTCACCATCGGTTTAAAAGACAGCGTCACTGAGAACAAGGATGTGCCTGAATTTAATGATGTGGAAATTGAAAATTTAAATGCATTGTTTAGAAACACTTGCGTTATAATTAATCTCGTGATGCGGCAAGGAGATGTGGAAATTTATGCTCAGATCACTCCTTGGATTGTCAAAAAAGTCAACGGCTGGGTTACAGAGGGTAACAAACCTAATTTTTTATAAGATTAAGGATTAAATGGCAGGTTTGAGAAAATATTGGAAATTTCTTTCACTTCCGGCTCTTCTTCTTGCCGGAGCCTGTGGTGATACAGAAGAAACCCGGAATCCATCTGATGATACGGATTTGGAAGTAATCAAAGTAAGCCGACTTTCGCGGGCTGAAGCGCCGGGCATGGAAGATTTGGCTGATGGTGAGGCGGAAGCTATTGTCAAAAACGAGTTCAACCCGGATGATATTCTGTATATATCCCAGATGGGTTCTTCTGTAAATCCTTCGTTTAATGAAGGAGCCTCCAATTTATACACTTATCAATACTATGAAAACGATGAGGCTTCATGGGACGAGGGATTCAATTTCAGGGTTAAGTCCGGAACTATGCCACTGAGATGGAGCGCTGTAAGAGAATTAGGATCTGCCAGTAATGCATTCGCATTTTATGGAATGTTTTTCCCAGGCAATGAAGTAGCATTTAATGTTAAAACGGACCAAACCGGAGCGCCTGAGGATCCTTACAATCCAATTAATTTCAATAATTCAGACATATTAGGGGCCTATCATGCCACATCTGCTCTCTATACGCGTCTGAGGTTCAATCTCTTTCACCTGATGGTTTATTTGAAAGTCACCATTTATGTGCCGGTTTATACGGATTCTTCTGAGGATTTAGAATATTCCGGTTTCAAAGAAGGTGCGATGAAAGCAGCCTATATGCTTAACACACAAAACTCTTTCACCATAGAATGGAGGGCTGAACGAAGCTCTGACACAGAAGCGCCGCTGACTCAGAACAACGGAGATAAAGCCAACATCAAGATGTATATGCATAAGCCTGACGAGGAAATTATTGAAGATTTCAAGGTGAGTGACTATTATAACGGCGGAGAAATAATTTCGGACAGGGTAAGAGCCTATAATTTCAGTGTGCTTTTCCCGGCTCAGCCTTTCAATCAAAACAGCAATATCATCTGTTTTGTGCTTCAAAAACCTATACAGGGACAAGGAACCAGCTCTGACACATATTATTATTTCTCCTCTAATCAACTTATGTCTCTGTCAACTGACTTTGCTTTGAACCAAGGCACTCTTCAGCAATTATATTTATACCTTCCAAGGTCTACCAATAAAACAATTTTGATTGGGGCCAAAATATTAGACTGGGGAAACACCTCCACAGAAATGACAGTGATTCCAACGGATTCAGAGTCAGGGCAATATGATGCTGATTGATTTGAACATCTCAGTGAAACCTAATTAAGGAAAGATTTTATGTTTTCAAAAAACATTGATATAAAAAATCTAATAACATGCTTTCCCGTCTTGATGATAGCATTTATGCTGTCGTCGTGTGGGGGGGAAGCCCTTGAAAATATCGGGGAGGAGAAAGTCCCTTTAAGGATTTCAGCACAATTTGCCGAGATTTTATCATCAAGAGGATACGAATCCGGTCCGGTTACATCAGGGAAATATTATCTTTCTTATCCTAATGCCTCAGCTCAAGGAGCTTATTCATTAGCCACGGTAGATTTCCAGTTCCAGGATGTGACTCCGGGCATCGGAATTGTAATGACACAGAATAATGAGGAACTCAGCTGGGCAGAGGTAGAGGGGAACCAGCCCAATTTCTATCTTGATAACGTTCCAATCCAAAATTCCAGTCAGGATCCGATGATTGTAACCTTTGACAACACATATAATCCCTTTATAGCCGGAGTTTTTGACGATGAAGGCAAAAATGATCTATTATGGGGTTCGAAATCCGTAAACAGAAATACCAAGACCATAAATTTCGATCTTCATCATTATATGGCCAGGCTTAAGGTTGTTGTAACTGTCGACGAGACTTACGCAGCTGATGATGAATTATCCTTGGAAGGAGCCACAGTGTATATAACCAAACTTCAACAGACTCCCGTAGCTTATAATCGTTTAGACGGGTCGCTTGAGCTTCGTGAAGACGATTACACTTCATTATATCTTGTTAAGGATGGCCTGAATTGGGGGGTAATTGAAACTGAAGTTGAAGGTAATGAACCCGACGGAGGTGATTCATCTGAAACAAGTGAAATTACTACTTATATAACACAAGATTTCGTATTGCCTCCCCAGGTTCTTCAGGAGGGTGAGGGGCGCCCGCGTCTTTATATTAAATTGCAAAACGGTAAGGAATTTTCAGGAGTAATCCCTTATGCAATGTATGTTAATGATAATGAGTATCCTGAAAATTATCCCATGACCCTCTCGTTTCTAAAGGAGCATATCCTTACGATAAGCACCAGGATTAGCAGTGAACCTCCTGAACTCGTGTTTATGCCGGTTTTGCTTGTGGAGTGGGTTGACAAAGGAACTTTTGATCTGGATGCCCATCAGGCAGGTATTTATATCGCGCAGGAATTTTACAACTTGATAAAATTTTATAATTCTGATGCCGATTCAAGAGATTATCAGCTTCAAAGATATGGTTCATATTCTGTAATCGATGGAAACCCAACATGGAATTTCAACCTCTGGTCATCCATAATGTTGGATTATGATATAATAGCCGGGGAAATGGTACCTGGCAATGATAAACCGGATTTCAATTTCATATTCAACGGTTATTCGGTCTTTATAGACTATAACGACGGTAAAGAACCAAAAGCGGTTACTCCACAGGAATTATATAAGATATTGAAAGGAAACTGATTTCATCGAATCCACAATTATAAGAAAGTAAACATAACTTAATGAAAAATATATTCAGATCATATCATATACAGTCAAGCCTGATATTTTTTAATTTCATGCTTCTTCTCTCATTGTGTGGCTGCACAACGGAAGAATTGTCAAATAGAGATGAAACCGGAGTTCATCCTTTAGAATTGACCATGACGATAGAGGGATTAGACGATGTGAAAACAAAGGCTCAACGCACTGACATACATGATCAATGGTCATATGTGGGATTCGATCCGGGCGATAAAATGGGATTTTTTTCTTCCGGAGGTAATAGCAAGGAGAACGACGGTCCTTTTATAAATCAAGAATTAGAATATTCAGATAGGGATGGTTATAAGAGGTTTCTGGATCCTGATGGTTCGGTGTTCAGCCCTTCTTCAATGAAGAATAACGAAGTGTATATGTATTTCCCTTATGATTCCGGGATTACTGAAGGAGGCATGGTGTTGAGAACTTACCCGAACCCGGCGCAACCCGAAGGAGAGCCACGTTGTATAGATTTACTCAGTTCTTCGGATCTGACCATCATGGGCAACACCCAGGCTTTATATGGCACTTTCAAGCATGCCTTTTCGGAATTGATTATAATAAGGGGAGAGGGTTTTGATAATCCTACAGACGAAACAATTAATGTTGTTATCAGCGCAAGCTGCACTAACTTTAAGCTAACCGTTGGAAATACTGGGAGCTGGAGTTGCACTCCGCAACTTATATATGATCCCTCGAATTCCCTTGGACTTGACTCGGAACAGGCAAAGAAATGGCAGGCTTGGAAAGGAGGGAACTATAGTATTACCACGGATGATGAGGTTGGTGAGGAGGCATGGTACGTGATATTGCCTACAATCGGCACATCCGGATTTGGAAGATCTTCAGTGGAATATATAGAATTATACGATAATGAAGGCAACCTTCAGAGAGTATCCTCTGTGAAGCTTAGTGGTTCTAACACCCCCAATCCGACAAAATTCCTGGATTCAGGATGGAGATATCCGGTAAAAATCAATATGACTGAATTGGGACCGACTATCAATCCCTACCCGATTCTTCCATGGAATGATAATGTGGATCTGACGGATTCCCGTGAGAGAGGTATTAATGATGCGAGCGAATTCCTAAATTGGGTTAGCGATTACAATGCTTATCTGGCTGATAAAAATGATGAGGCGAAACAAAATGCTTTGCTTGCCTATGGAGATAAAATCATCAACGGTAACACCAATGAAGTGACATGGAATTTCTATATTCTCAATGACATAGACCTCACCAATTATGTTCCTTCGCTGGGCACCGATAATGAAGGCACGGAAACTACAGATTTCAGTGTGATAATACCAACTTTGGAGGATATGCTTGATGGAAAGAGCACAAGGCTTTCAAACGGACAATTCGAGAATAATAAAATTTTAGGTCTGACGAAGACTTTTATCAGAGATCTGAAAGGCACTGTTAGAAATCTGGATTTTGTGAAACCCTACATCCTGGCTGATGAAACATCATCACCTCAAGAAATGGGCATTATTTCAACGACTATGACATCTGCCACTGTATTAAACTGTAATATTGAGAATGGCACTCTATACAATCCGAATGGAGCTGCCGGGATGGTTACAGGAAAAATGACAGGGATAAACAATACTATTCAGGATTGTGAGATAAACGGGTTCATGACTTATGCCACAACTGTCACCACGCCTGAAGAGGCAGCATTTCTTGTGGGTAGTATGGAACCCGCACCAACCAATATATTTTCCGGTAATAACGTGGATATTGCAGGAGAATAAGTTGGAGGCAACTTTAAAGAAAAAGAATGTTAATGAAAAAAATATTCAAGAAGTTTCTACTGCCGGCTTTGATTTGTCCGGTGATGCTCACTGCATGCACTGAGGATTCTTTGATTGTTTCTCCCGACTCTTCAGATTCCTCTTCAGAACTTCCTGTGGAATTCCTGTTTTCATGTGCCGAAGAAGGAGGAACCCGGGCATATATTGATGCTTTCGGCACTGAACGCTTCTCCAAAGATGATGTTATACATGTCTTGGGCACTTTCACTACAAACGCCCTGCAGCCTGACGGTTCGTATAAAGAGGGGACGATGAAACGTTACGGAGCTCTGAAATATAACGGGATAATCTGGGAATCTCTTGAAGACTCGAAACTGACATGGCCCTCTATTGCTACGGAGGCTACATTTATAGCTTATTACATTAAGGATAGTTCCGGCTTACTTACCAGTGATCAACCCACTCTGGTATCTTATCTTTCGGAACTTACATCATCCTCCGATCCTCTTTATGGAAAATCTGACAATGATGAACCTGTGCCCTATGGTAATGCGGCCAAAATAGATTTCCATCATATATGCGCCCATCTTACTCTTGTGGATCTCGAACCTAATGTTTCAGACCAGTATTGGCTCACAGTTCCCGACAATACTCTGAATAATGCTGATCCGAATGATGAGACAACGACTCCGTTTTACAATGCTTTCCAAATATCTTTAGGTAAAGATGAAAATAATGAGCCGGAATTAAACTTCGAATTCATTCAGCGTGTAGACCCTGAATATAACCTTGTTTTTATAAAGGGATATCCTACAATGGTTCCACCTCCTGAGACAAGCCCACTGGATCCGGCTACAATGAACCTTGAGTTTTTTTTGAGTCCGGGATATTATGATGTCTTTAACCTGGTATATCCAGTGAGTTCAACGGAAACATATCCGTATCTGGAATATAATTACAATAATATTCCTGATTATGTGGGGGATACAGACTATGAGAAAGTGCCCCCGCAGCTTGAGGAAAACACTCCTTACACTCTGAATATTACAAAAGCTCCCGGAATCACCATGACTACGCCCACAACCGGCGGAGGCTGGGATGAATCTGACCAATTCTATTATGTTGTGAATGTGGAGGAATTCCTAAAGGCGGCAAATAAAGGAGCTGAATATTCTGAAGGAGAAAAAAAGATTCTTGAAGAAACATTAAACGGAAGCAAGCTTCTCTGCAACGTTGATTTCCATGGGTTTGATTATGCCGATTTCGAAGACAAGAGTTTTTTACCTGATATACCTCAGGATAAGGTATTTGACGGCGGTCTCCATTATATCAAGAATATCTTCGTCCCGGTGTTTTATTATAATTATGGAAAAATCGAGAATCTTGGAATAAAGAATCCGGAGAAACTTGAAATGCAAATTTTGTCGTATGAAGATCCGGCCAAAGACAACAGCCGTAATGGCGCGCTCTGTCATCAGAATAGGCTTACAGGAACACTTTCTAATATAAGGCTTAGCGACATTATGATGAACGTGACAGTGATATCTGATGTCGTGGCCGGAACTGACGATTCCGAGGTTCATAATATCGGAGGATTGGCAGGTTCCAACACCGGAGTTATAAATGGAGTTGAAATGGGGGGTCAATTCTCGATCAATGTGTCGGGAGTCACCGGCAGTCCCATGAATTCCAAGGTGCTTATTGGCGGAGTTTTAGGCCAGAATGCCGGTGGCGGTCTATTGGAAGATGTCTCTACTATCAATAATCATCTGGAGATCAATATAAATAACTCCTGTGTCGGAGAAATAGGCAGTTATTCTGTCGGAGGTATTGTAGGGCAATTAAGCGGAGATGTTTCCGGAGTCTTGATACCTACCGTGAAAATTGATTGTACCGGCAGCAAAGGCGTAACTTCATATATAGGAGGAATGGCCGGTAATCTTGCAACTTCCACTGCAGGTGAAACCGGCAGCATAAACTCTTGTAACGTTGGAGGAGTGATAAAAGCCGGTGAAAGTATACCTTATGGCAGTCTTACATCAGAATCCTACATAGGAGGTATCGGTGGCTCCGTATTGAATATATCTGTAACCGAGTGCAATTCTTCTGTAAGCGTTTATGGACCTGCTGTTGCTAACCAAAATGTGATTTATGGCACGGGGGGTGGTTTCGGCAGAATTTTACAGTCGACCCTCTCTTATAATTTTGAGAAGTTGATCTGCTCCGGCACAACGCTTCAAGGTCCAGGAATTCCTGAAGGTTATATCGGGAATTTTGTAGGAATAGCTCCAGATGATTCCCTGTGGGATGCCTGGATGGATAATTTTTCTTCACATCAGATCACAGTGAAAGATTTCGGTTATGATAATATTGGAGAATCAATGAATTAATTTTTACAACCTGATTTTTAAGAATGAAGTTTAAGTGTAAATTTGCCATATATATTTATTACGTATTATTGCTAACATTAGCGAGTGCTTGTGTCTCCGGTGTTGATGACAGCCTGTCTGAGTCAGATCTAATATTCACTGGATATCTTGAAGACACTCAAAATCTCAAGACTCGTTTTGATTCTAAATATATAGAAGGAGGTGGGGAATATTCTCAAAATTATTACATAGAACTCTTCTGCACTCCTCCCGATGGTGAACCTGTACCGAAGTATGGTATTTATGATATTCCCTCAGGATATAACGGAAGATTAAGTTCTGTAGAAAGTAATAAAGCTTTAAATTGGCATGATTTGACATCAAATCATCTATTTTATGGATGGACCATTCCTTGGCCCAACAATTATTATGAGTCCGAGTTAAGTGATAAAGAAATCCCTGTTAATTTCTATAACTCTTCGGAATCAAATTATTCCTCAATCCGCAATAATAGCATCTATGAAACTTTTATTGGCTGTAAAGCAGGCCCTTATAGCTATAAGGAACATGGGAAATATGTAGACTTGACATTTTTCCATCTTGTGTCGAAAATCAAAATAGGACGGTTCCAACTCACCGAGGCAAGCGGAGCTATACAAAGAAATCTTAAAGCTGAGGTAACTTTTATAAATATGCCTACAACTGCAACCTTCTACCCGCATCCGAAAGAAGAAATCGTAAGTTTAAAATACTGCAGGGATGGTAGTCCGGTTGTTGTGCCTTCTGAGCCCGACCCTGACAACGGTATTACTTTTTTTATTTCTAACCAGCCGGAGAAAGATAAAAGTGATGTTTTCTATATTTGTCCTGAGACTGATTTCGCTAATATAAGCTATCAGGTGAAGCTGAAAAATGATGAGTATAAGGACTATGACACATACTACGGCACATTCGATGCTGTTAACTTTGTGAGGAATAATCATGAGGATTTTGATTTTGATGATGGTTCTGATACAAAAATTCTCCATGCAGGGGAAATGATGACTATCAATATAAATTTGGTTCCGGGTGTCGGACCCGGTCTTGACATTGTCATTGATAAATGGAACACTGAGAAAGGACATGAAGCACAATATCATACACATGCCGGAATATATAGCGTGGAAGAAATGAATGAGCTTAGAAGCCTTTTTCTTCAGCTTACCAATGATAACAAAGATGAAATATTGGAAAGAATCAAGGCTATTTTCGATTTATACGGAAAATTTGAAAATGGAAAAAATATATTAGAGCTTTTCGACAATCTTGATCTTACAACAGTTTCTGATGCCAATATCTTCCCGATCTGGAAAGATTATATATTAGATGGCCAGGGACATACTATTATAATGAAAACAAATAATGGTAATCCCGGAAACCAATGGGGTGGCTCTTATCCGTATTATAATATCGGGCCATGCAGGAATATATATTTTACTGACCCTGAAGGCAAGAATACCATCTATATTGACGATGAAGGTTATGTTTGGATAACAAGCAAAGAAACCGGTCAGCTCACAAAAACGCAGAACAAACTTGAAGACCTCAACACATATCAGGGAGGGGTATATAACAGTTATGATATTAATGCAGAAACCGGCCAGATAAGATATTCAACATATTTCAACAATCATATAACAGGCTGATTTTTCTAATGAAATTTCCCTGAAAAAACCGACTAAAAAATAACGTGAGCTCTTATCTTGAACTCACGTTATTTTACGGTAATTCAGAAGCTATCTCTTGCACCATGCAATAGGCATAAGCTTCGCTGCGGAATTGATCTCTTTCGGGAGTACCCGGCTTACCATACCTTTCATCAAGTATGGCATCGTAACTATTAAGAAGAGTCTCAACCTACTTTTATTTTGGTATTAACGAGTATAGGCGGAATTCAATCTCTATGAATCAATAATATGTATTCTGAACGTTTCATTTTGAACAAACGGACAAAACGGACGATGTAAATTTTGAGAACAATAAATGTTTTTTATAATTTTGTAATCCCTTAATTTAAAACTCAAAGCAAATGAAAAAAATATTCACCATCTGTCTCTTGATTATAACACTCTTGACGGGAGGAATGACTATGGATGCCAAAACAGCCAAAAAGAAAGCAAAAGCCAGGTCTTCCCAGACTTCTTCACAATGGAACGGAGACATTCCTTCTGCCTCTTTTCTCGCGAACACTTTTTTCTATGGATATAAATATCCTAAAATGAAAATATTTTAAAAGATCATGGATATAGCATAGTCACTGAATATGGATTTGTAGAAGCTGCCAGCAAAGATGGTGTATGTAAAATGGAGGTAGAAAATTTTGCTAAAACAATTCAGCTCAATATTGTAGTTTATGATTCTTCAGAAAGAGACTGGTTATACGACAATATACAAACTTACATAAAATCAAAAGGCAAACATTCAGGTTATATTGTATCTATGTCTGGCAATGAAATAACCTTTATGTTGAGTAGTGAGTATTGAGATTTGTTTTCAATATAATTATAGGTTCGGACTCCAACACGAATCTTCTTTTTTATTTTGACACAACACTGATATATCAAAATTTCATTTGTACTGCATCATAAAATCGAATTGAAATTTTTGATTAATTTTACAGTAATAAAAGTTCATCAAAAACCAATATTACAATGAAAAAATTATTATTGGCATTTCTTCCGTTAATGATACTTTGCGCATGCGGAGGCAAAAAAATATCTCCCGAAGAGGAAGTAAGAAACTATGGGAAATATTTTGTAGAGAAACTGAACGCTAATCAGCTTGATTCTTTAAAGGCCACATATCCGGATCTTACAAAAGCTGATTCGATTGTGCCAGTTTTATCCGATACAATTATGGTTACGGAAACCGCTCCCGGCCAATATGATGTAACTCTTGCTGAAGGAGTGAAGTTGAAAGCAACCCGTTCTGAAGACGGCAATATCTCCGTAGCTGAATCCAAAGGTTTGTTCGCTTTTCCTGCAAACAAAGTTGATATAGCCAAGAAAACTGGCATGTGGGATGATAACCTCAACGATGTGCAGCTAAACGAAAGGATGAAAGATGAGGATTTCTTCAACCATATCAATAAAACCAAAAATAGATCAAATATAATTACTTGGGGTAATATTCATGTTACCAAATTTCCTCCAGACGGCTTATCCACAGGATATGGGTATTATATTTTGACAAACCATACTAATGTGCCAATTAAAGGATCTGATTATGAAGTTTTGGCGCGAGAAGTAAATGAACGTTTTGGAGCTTATTCTGAAACTCTAAAAGGAATTAATCTGGCTCCAAATGGAACCGGCAAACTAAATATTTCATTTAGCGGCCATACTGAAGCTTATGCACTCAAAAGTATAAAATGGAAGATACCGGAATCTGAACTTATGGCAAGATTTACTACTTTCACAGGTAACGAATATCAAGAATATCTTGATTCAAAGAAATAATAGATAACACAATTTCAAGATTTAGTAGGTTCGGACATTAGCTCCCAACTTACTTTTTAATTTGATATTAACGACTGTAGTAGGAATTCAATCTCTATGAACCACTATTGTCAATCGAAAGAATTGTTATTTCTCAAATTCCATGTAATTAATTAAATTTGCAAAAGAGGGAATATATATGAAATTGATTGAACTGAATTTAGAAAAGATACATGAGCTTTGCCGAAAATATAAGGTAAAAACTCTTTCTGTGTTCGGTTCTATCCTTACTGACAGGTTCAATGATGAAAGTGATGTGGATTTCTTATTCAGATTTGAATCAGATGTGGATTATAATAATTACGCAGACCTTTATTTTTCACTGTTAGATGAATTTAGGGTACTTTTTGGCAGAGAGGTAGATTTAGTAGATGAAAAGACATTACATAATCCATATTTTATTGCAGAAGTAGAATCCACAAAACAATCTATTTATGGATGAAAGGATAAAGAAATATTTAGCTGATATTCAATATGCCATAGAAGAAATTGAGAGTTATATATCTCAGCGGCCAAAACAATATAATGTATTTTTAAATGATTCAATGTTCAGGAGTGCTATTGAGCGGAAAATATCAATTATCGGAGAAGCTACAAATAGAATCCTTAAGATAGATCCGGATATTTCAATTTCCAATTCAAGAAAAATAGTAAATACCAGAAATTATGTAATTCATGCTTATGACACTCTTAGTTCAGAAATGATATGGGGTATAGTAGTAAATGATCTTGATCTTTTAAAAAAAGAAGTAATGACATTATTATCCCAATAGTAACTTCTTCCATAATTTTAGAAGGGATTCCAAGGATTTATAAAAGCAGAACTGAATGCAAAATTTACTAACTGTTATCATTTTGATATGGGCAGTCAATATCTGTTCCTGTTCCGGTCAAAACAATAAGCAGCTCCCGACAGAAAATGATAAACAAGGACAATCCCCCATAAACAATTACCAACCTATAGTTGCTTATTATAATGATGAACAAACAGATACCACGAAAATCATCTCTATTTTAAGGAATGTAAAGGATATAGTTAATCCTAATGAACGAATAATTACTATTGCCAAAGAATTTCTCGGCACTCCCTATGTTGGAGGCACCCTCAATGTTCCGCCCCAAGAACAACTCTATGTCAACACCACAAACCTGGATTGCCTCACATTTGTTGAGACAGTGATTGCCTTGACAAAAGCTACCCAAACCGCGGAACCAACAGTCAATGACTACCTGATGAATCTTAAATCGATAAGATATCGTAATGGCGAGATCGACGGTTATCCTTCCCGGTTGCATTATATTAGTGAATGGGGAATTGATAATGAAAAAAGAGGTAATTTCAGAGAGATCACTCCTGAATGTGAATTCTCTGTCACGAAAATGAAAACCATCGACTATATGACAAAGAATCGCAATCTCTACCCCGCTCTTGCCAATGATTCAGTGTTTAAGGCAATACAGGAAAATGAAAAGCCTTTACAAAACCTTCGCTACTCAATTATTCCCGCCTCAAAAGTTGATGAGGCCTCAAAATCATTTTTGAAAAGCGGAGACATAGTTGCCATTGAAACCAACAAGTCCGGTCTGGATGTGAGCCATGTAGGGATTCTCAACATCAGAAATGGGATTCCTTATATGATTCATGCTTCTTCGAAATATAAAAAAGTAATTAACGATACTGTGCCCTTGAAAAAATACTTGGAGAAACAAAAAAGTCCAGGGATTCGTGTTTTCCGTTTATAAAAATATTTATTAAATTAGCGTTATAATGGCTCATAATTTCGAAATATTGAGAAGAATCAGATTGAAGTCCGGACTGGAGATGACCCAAAGTAAGGATTTCGATATTTTAGCTGAGGCCGTAAAAGAGAAAACCGGAGAATCTTTAGGCGTGAACACCTTGAAAAGAGTTTTCGGATACAAAACCCGGAATGTTGTTGCCAGGGTTTCAACCTTGAATATAATCGCCCGATATCTTGACTATTCCGACTATGAATCCATGATTAAAGATTTAGGAGAAGATGCAGACATTTCTCAATTCACCTCTATCGATTGCATTGAAGCCAAAGATTTGGATAAGGGTGACCGCTTAATGATAAAATATGACCCTAACCGGATGTTTCTCCTAACCTACCTTGGCGATATGAAATTCCTTGTCGATGAAGCCGAAGGAAGCAAAAACATAATAAAAGGCGATATTCTAACGATAACTCAGTTTGTAGCCGGACGTCGTCTTATTGCCGTCAATGTAGAACGCAATGGCAAAGATTTAGGCGGTTATGAAGCTGCAAAATACAAAGGCATCGAATCAGTTGAAGTAATTTCTTAAAAAAGGTTCTGCTCTCCGCTTATACCCCGTATAAACTTTCGAATAAGCTATCACGCGCCATACTTCCCTCTCCGTAAGACCGGGAAATGTTTCTTTCAAAATCTCAAAAGCCTCCCTGCAATATTCAACCTCCATGTTTGAATGCAGGCTAATGCTGTCTAATTGCTGTTGTCGGGTTAGTTCTGTATTCGATTTCATCCTTTCCAGATTGTCAAGCGAGGCATTAAGTTTCGCGAAATAAGGTTCTATCTTTTTATCCAATACCGCCGCCCTCGCCTTTGCCTCCTTTATTAGTTCATCTTGAGTTTTCTCATCCTGCTCCTTGGCAACCTCAATTTTTTTCGTTTCGACCCTCTTCGTTTTCTCCTCTTTCACCGGGATATCAGCAATCGTATCGACCGGATTTTCAACCGGTACTTCCCGGGGCATCTCAACCGCAGTTTGCAACTCATCTTTGTTTATTGAAGGTGTGAGAAAATAAAGAAATAAAAATCCGCCGACTCCAATAATACAAATAGCCATTAAAAGTAACACCGGTTTCAGATTTTTACCCGACGGTTCATAATCAAGGATTTTGAGAAGCCTATCAGAATTGCAATCCTTATTTAGACACTCCCTCAAAAAAATTTTATATCTTCTGAATCTAAAATGAGGAAGCTCTTCATTCAATTTCTCCACCACCCGGGCGATTCCGTGGAAATCCATAGATATACGTCCCTGTTGATTAGCTGAAAGTCCGTATTTAGAGGGGTCGCCTGAAGTGTCATTAAAAGAATCCGTGTAACATTTGTCAAGATCGATAAGCACCAGATTTTTGTTATTGGCGGTTATCATTATATTGTCGGGCTTGATGTCGCAATGGGTCACGTTATGTCGATGAAGATAATCTGTCACTTCCACCAACTCCCTCAACATTCTTATTATATTTTTTTCATTTTCAAGCCAGGGATCCTGATTTTTAATCATATCGCCAAGCGTGACTCCATCGATATAATCAATGAGAATATAGTCGCCGTGAAATTCTCTATAATCGGGAAGCGATGGATGCTTTAGACTGACCCCTATTTCAAATTCTTTGTCGAGTGCATCAAGATAAAGAGGGTTCGTTCTGTATTCTTTCTTCAGCCTCTTCACAAAAACCTCCCGGCGTTGCCATCGGGTGCGAAAAAGATCGCAAGTGGAGCCACCATCAGGAAGTCGGACGGCACTCCGGAAATCTATTACTTCCTGATTTTGGTTGTCTGAGATTTTTCGAAGAAATTGCGACATAATGCAAAGTTAGCAAAATTCGGTTCAAATTTCCCCTTTTCCGAATCCATAAACAAATGGATGAAGTGGATGGATAGATAAAAGAAAATCTTTTTTAAATTCGCATCTGTAAATACAAATATTAAAGATAAAAATCCAATCATTTAATAAAATAGAAAATCCAGTTATATTTGCATCTCAAAACTCCGGTTAAAGCCCGGTTTTGTATGCAGTTTAATATGACCTTGACACCTCTATTTATAATCATACAAAATCAAATTAAAATCAAAAAGAGGAAAATGAAAAAATTAATTTTTTTAACCATTGCCGCTGTCATAACCATGACGGGATTCACATCGTGTGAGCTTGAACCGGATGAAGTGATTGAAAACGTTGTATTTGATGATATGATTTATACGGTTTATACCAAAGATAAGACCGCAACTTTAACGGGTTACAGAATAGTATCCACAGACATAACCATACCGGCTACAATCACTTACAAAGAAAAAGTTTATTCAGTTACAGCAATAGAAGACAAAGCTTTCCACGCAGCTAAAAGGACAGACACCTTAGTTATAGGATCTAACATCCAGAGTATAGGTTATGAGGCATTTTACTCCCTAATCAAGGTTGACACAGAAATTTATTGTTATCCTGTTACGCCTCCGAACTGCAGAGGTGGTAATTTTACTTACGGTTATGGTATTCTTCATGTGCCGGCAGGTTCTGTAAATGCATATAGAAATGCCAAAAATTTTGCCTATAGAGAAATTATAGGAGATCTTTAACGTTGCCAAAGATTTAAAATTCAAACATATTAGCTATAATAAAAAATTAAAAATGAAAAAAATTTTTAGATTTCAGATTGCTCTTCTATTCATGGCTGTTATAGCCGGAATACCTTCTGTGGCTTACGCCCAATTTGGTAATAATGGAAACGTATGGGAGAAAATAAATATTGATATCTTCTGCATGCCGCTTATAAACCAACCGGGATATGAAAATTATAGTGTTTCAAAAGAATTGGCCTCCAAGCTTCAAACCATGAAGAATGAGGAAACAATTAAAAAAGAATTAACAAAATTAAAGTTCAATACAATTAATTGGACCGAAAAGCAAGAGTTTGACGATCAAACAGAAGAATACTACACTATCACTACTTGCACATATATGTATAACTCTCCTACCGGACGTCTCACCATAGAGAAAGAGGGAGACAACTATCTGCTCAAATTTCCGGATGAAAAAACCAAGAATGATTTCATGAAATCTGTCAAGGCGAAAGGATATAAGGTAATTGATGATTATAAAGGCACCAAAAGATATCAGATACCTGAAAACAGAGAGGCACATTGGATGGGCGTAACCGTAGAGGAAGAGGGCAATAATGTAACTATTTATCCCAACTATGGCTAACACTCCTGAAAAGTAAAATAAAAACCGGGAAGACTTTTAAGACCTTTCCGGTTTTATTTTCAATTCAGTTCTATGTTCTGTTAATTCCGGCTAAATTCAATAGAATCGATTATTCAATTATAAGTTTGCTATCTCTAAGCCGGGGAAATTATTCTATGGTTAGCGTTGCCGATTTCAGAAGCGGAGAGGTGAAATTGACAGTCACGGGTCCTTCTCCTGTTGACTTAAGATATCCCAACAGCTTCCCTTGATAGACCCGCTGGCGATTGTCGCGGTAATTACCCATATCAGTGTTGTCTCCCGATTCCAAAGCAAGCAGCTTGGCATCTCCAATGACTCTTACTGTCACTTCATTATCTGCCAATTTAACAGGAACTCCATTTTCATCCACCACTTGAATAAACAGATGGGCCACTTCTCCCGGCTTGGAGAATTCCTCTGTGTCTGCACTCACCTTTAAAGCATAGGGACGTCCGGAAGTTTCAATCTTATATGTAGATTCCACTTCTCCTTTATTATTCAACCCTTCAGCCACAAGTTCTCCGGGTTGGTATGGGATTTCCCAATGTATTATTCCGGTTTCATCGTCATAGGGTTTCACCTCTCCTATTTGTTTGCCATTTAGCAGCAAACGGGCTTGAGGGGCATTCGTGTAACATAAAACCCTGATAGTGTCTCCCTCGTTATAATTCCATAAATCCGGAGCGTTCGGAGAAAGACGGTTTGCAAATCTGCGGAATCTCGGATCATTTATCATAGGATGAGTGCCGATATAGGTATAAGGGTTCTCACTCCAGAGCGACTTCCGGAAATGGCCTCCCGGCTTTAGATCCCCCTTGAAGTCTAACAATCCTGTATTCAAACCTCTTGAGGGCCACCTTCCGGATTCTCCCAGATAGTCGATTCCGGTCCAAATAAACTGGCCGAAGATGAAATCACGGTCTCGCATATCTTTCCAGGCCTTAAAGTCACTCCTGTTTTCACTACCATATATCACTCTTCCCGGATATTTGGCATGGTCCATATCATAGCGGTCTTCAGTGTAATTATAACCCACTATATCCACTGCCTCCGGATAGGCTGTTTCATTACTCATGATAACCCCTGCAAGGGCCCCCGTTGTAGGGCGTGAAGTGTCTACGCTCTTTACAACCGCATTCAGACGCTTGGCAATCTCCCCGATCCTCATTGCATCCGGTGCCTCGGGATTATAGCCTCCATAGTTTGTCTGTGTAAAGCCTGATGTCTCTATTTCATCCAATATAGGATGGGAATAAGGGTCGTTGGGATAATCCACTTCATTTCCGATACTCCATAAAAACACTGACGGATGATTTCTGTCTCTCCTCACCATGTCGGCAACATCACGGTCTATCCATTCTTCAAAGTAATCCCATGTGCCGTCAAACCCGGGTTCGCCGACATTCCATCCTTTTATCCATTTCCTCTTTGGGAATTCCCATTCGTCGCTGGCTTCATCCATAATCAACAAACCCAATCTGTCGGCAAGATCATAGACCACCGGCGCCTGGGGATTATGGCTCATCCTGAGAGCATTTGCTCCCATATCCTTAAGATTCAGAAGCCTTCTTTCCCACACTTCTTCCGGCACCACAGCTCCTAAAGCTCCTGCATCATGATGGATGCAGACCCCTTTCACCTTCATATTTTCTCCATTCAAGGCAAAACCCTTATCGGCATCAAATTTCAAAGTGCGGATACCTACAGGAATATCTGAAGAATCAATCACCTTTCCGTTTTTCACAAGGCTTGTCTGCAATGAATAAAGATAGGGATCTGACAGACTCCATAGTCTTGGAGACTTCACTTTCATTTTAAGAACATTGTCTTTACCGGCCTTGGAAGAAGCAGTCGCCACTGTCTTGCCATCTATGTTTACAAGCTCTGTTTTAACAACCATTCCTTTCTCCGGATTCTCTATTTCAACTTTCACCTTGAGGTCTGCAATATTGTTTTTCACGGATTCCGTCTCAAACCCGATTCCCCATTGGGCTATATGACTTTCCGGAGCCTCTATGAAATAGACATCCCTGTATATGCCGGAGCCGGTATAATAACGAGAATCTGCATAACGGCTATGGTCAACCCTTACAGAGATGATGTTGTCTCCTTCCTTCAGATATGGAGTGAGATCATACATAAAGGAATTATATCCGCTGGGTCGATGTCCTAAATGCTCTCCGTTTATATAGACATCGCTTCTGTTGTAGACACCTTCAAAATATATGTAAGCTTTCTTACCATCCTTTTCAGCCGGATTATAATTGAAGTGTTTTCTATACCATGCAACGCCTCCGGGCAGATAACCTGTGCCGCTTGCGAGGTCGGGAGAATAGGTTCCTTCAATGCTCCAGTCGTGAGGCAGATTCAATTTCCGCCATGTGGTGTCGGCATATTCAGGTTGCTTTGCCTCCGGAATATCCTCCAAGACGAAAAGCCAATCTTCATTGAATTTTTCAGGCTTTCCGAAACTAACCTGAGCCTCCACACCTTGGGCCAATGCAAAAAGAGCGACGCAGATTGTCGCTCCTTTTGTTATTTTTTTGAATTTTAAATTAAAATCCATAATTTTATCCTGGATGTTTATTTATTACAAATAATAAACTATTGTTGTCACGCTCGAAGGATCAACAAAGACCTGGTCTTTAACATTGAATCTTGTCTGTTCGAGTTTCTTTGTAGCTGTTGTGGTGTAGGTATAGATTGCTTTTGTGCCTTCCGGAGTTGTGAGTTTCAGCAAAGCTCCTTTTTCCTTATCATAGTTTGTTACAACCACCACAAGCTTACTGTTGTCAGGAGCCAAATAAGCTGATGCAAAGAAATTCTTTGATTCTGTGTGAGTCAGACCTACTCTCACATAACCCGGACGGATGAAGAGACTATAGTTTCCGAGAACCCAAAGATTCGGAGTGTCTTCTATTTTTCCACCCTTTGTAAAGTCGTTTGAATAGTTACCGCCAACCGGAGTTGTCTTGATAAGCTCGAATCTGTTTCTTTGGCTCCATCTTTCCACAGACATTGCTGTCCAATAGCTCCATGAAGTGCAATTGGCAACTGTGAGGTCATTATGGATCACTCTTGACATATATTGAGCGATCTGCCATTCACCGTCGGGAGCGTCATAGTCAACATCTTCCGGAGCAGCATCAAGCATTGACCATTCTGTTTGCCAAACTCTCAGATTATAGGGAGAGGCGGCGTCTGCCACTTTCTGGCGTGAAGTTCTCATATCATTCCAATTGAAATGAGTCCAATAGCTGTGTCCGCAAATAATGTTTCCGATATGTGCCAAGTCTCCGACATAAGCGCTTGAATTGGGATTATAGAACGCATTTATAGTTCTTTCGCGTCCCGAGCCTCCTTCATAGAGTGACGACCAGCTACCGGCTTCGCCGATGGATATTTCTGTGTTAAGACCTCTTTGTGTCAAAGCTTTGTCAAGTTCTCTTGACAATTTGGCAACTTCATCATTCTGCCATCCGGAACCTTCCTGAGAATTGCCTTCCCAATTATACTGTGGTTCATTCACCGGAGATATGGCTACGATCGGATAACCTAACGATGTGAAATGTTGGGCTACGTCTGCCATATATTCAGCAAAATCATCATAGCAGTCCTCTTTCAGGTTTGCATACCCACCATTGTCTGAACGACCCTGGCCGTTGAGAGTGTATTGCACGAGAGGCGAATTGCTGAACAATACGAAACCTTCCACTCCGTTAGAAAGAGCTTCCTGCATGAAATAACGCTGTCCAACACATTTGTTCCAATCATAGGATGATCCTGAAAGATAGCTTTCGGCACGATTGTTGGCATTGTCATTGTTTATACCTGAAGCCTCACCAATCTCGGCTGTTCCAGCTCCTAAGTTCACACGCCATACGGAGAGACCGATGCCCTGAGGCTGGCCTGCTGCGTTTATATTTTTAGAAAACAACCATCTTGCCAACTGAGCGCGTTCGTTGGTCCAATAAGTTCCGATTGTATTCGGCAACCAGCAATCTGATGCACCAAAACCTTCAATCTCCTGATAAGTTCTGCCCATATTGACAGACATAGATTGTGTGTTCATTGAGAATGTCGGGATTGGCGATTCTATGTCGTCCGGTTCCTCTGTGGGCTCCTGGGGCACTTCTGTGTCCGGTTCTTCATTCCCTTCTCCCGGTTTGTGTTTTGTGGATTCCCCCATGGGTTCATCGCTACACGCCGTTATTGCCAAAGCAAAAAAGGCGCCCATTAAAATTTTGCTAAGCTTCATTATAAATTAGGTTTATTTAGATTTATAGTTGTCAGATTAGGATTGTTTTTCTGGGAATTAACTCTTCCTTATCTTAACGATGTAAATTTACATTATTATATTAACTTATGCAAAGAGGGCATGAAAAATTTCATGCCCTCCCATTTATTTTCTAAAATTATCTATTAACGGATAACTTTCTTTGAAGTCTTGTTGCCTTGCTTCATGATATAGATGCCCTTATCCGGGGTAGCAACGCGAACACCCTGGAGGTTGTAATATTCAACCGGAGCATTGCTATTGTCAACATTCACCCCTTCAACGCCTGTAGTTTCAGACTGCAAGTGGACGCATTTGATGATGAAGCTCTTGAAAGTGAAGCGGTTTTGAGCGTCAGCTTCACAATCCTTAGTCATCTTGATAGTCAATTTGCCATCTTCACCAACTGTGAACTGAGCTTTCTTAACAAGTTCTCTGTTAGCGAGGATGCCAGTAGCCTGATGATACCAGAAATCATGGGGTTGTCCTTCATCATTATAATATTGATTTACTTCACCGCTTACTCCGTTGAATGTGAGGGCAAATTCAGTGTTCGGCTGATTTGCTACGCGATAGTATACATCATAAGTACCGGCAGGAGCGTCAGTAACTTCCTGGCTAACTACGAATGTGCCTTCGTTGTTATCCTGTTCAATCCAACCGTAAGTTCCGGCGATTGCCCATCCATGTTCTATGTCAACGTGGAAACCCCAACCGAAGTCCGGGAATACGATGCTGCTTTCTTCACCATTCATAGTAGCTACCCATGCAGTATAGTTGTCTGCATCATTTCTGTCAAGCATGAATGCTTTGATAAGGAAAGTAGCGTCGATAGGATCATTTTCAGTTGCGCCTTTCAATTCTTCCATCATTTCTTCTCTTGTGAAGAATTCCCAATATTTAGCATTGTCAACTTCATAATTTGCACATCTTACAGGATAGAAGTCATAGCTTTGGAGCGCGCCGAGGCCGCTTTCCCATGATTCGCCAACTATACCTGCATCAAATGCATCGCCGTAAGTTTTGAATACAAGACCATCACCGTCTTGTTCGATAGTCATATAACCTTTGCTATCTGTAATTGTGAAATATCCGTCGGCATATTCAATAGCGTAATCGCCGGTTTCATTCGAGGTGCCGTTGCCGTCAAGATAGATTTCGTCTCCGGCATTTACATAACCTACTGAAGATTTAATTTTATAACCACCATCAGTTGCTTCAAACTGGAAAGCACGAGCCTGCTCCTTTACGATACCTTTTGTACCCCAGCTGTAACCTCCGTTGAGCCACATTCCGGTTTCTGCATTACGGATGTAGTATTCCGTTCCTTCTGTGATTTCTGTTGCTGCGAAGGCGCCCATTGAAACAGCGCATCCGGCCATCAAAAGTAAAACTTTTTTCATTCTGTAGTTTTTTTGGTTAATTAAATGTTTTATTAGGTTATTATGCTTGAAAAGCATTGATTTTTAGCTAATAAATTCTTGAATCGATATTGTTTATAGTAATAGTCCCTTCCGTTTAAGAAGGAGACTATTACTATTTCTAAACCATTTTACCAACCCGGATTCTGCACTATATTACCGTTTGAGTGTTGGATCTCGTATAATGGGATGGGATAGAGAAGGTCTCTTGGAGCAGTGAAGCGAATACCTTTATCGCTTGACTCGATCTGATTCCATCTTTCATACATGTCAGCGTCCGGACCTGTGTTGTAAAGCACGAAGCTTCCGTTGGGACCAAACACATGTTCCATCATTTTCTTACCATCGCTCATTTCCCATCTGCGAAGGTCGTAGAGACGACATTGTTCGTTGCAAAGTTCAAGACGTCTTTCCGCACGGATTGCATCTCTAAGATTTGTGCCTGTTGAGTTCACGTTTGAAAGGCCTACACGATTACGCACCTGATTCAAGGCATTCTGAGCCTCACCGTCCTGTCCTGTTTCAGCACAAGCCTCAGCATACATCAGCAATACGTCGGCATAACGAAGTATTCTGTGGTTTAACGGAATTTTATCAATGTTGTAAACTTCCGGACGATCTTCAAGAGGCAGATAATATTTGCGGATAATACGCGCTGATTTATGCTGAGCAGGGTCGATCAGATAGCAAGTTGAGAACATTTCCTGTGTCCAATCGAAATCAGCCATATAACCTTTATATTTATCACCGGTTGCGCCATCAGAGCAAGCGTTTCCATTAGCCTCTGACACTACTTCATCAAATCTGTCTTCACCGGCAATTTCCGAACACATTGTTTTGATAATAGACCATTTCAAGCGTTCAGTATCGCCCATTGCAAGGAATGCATTTTCCAAGTCGGAAGAGGGTTGTCCCCAGCTCCAACCGTCGCCCGGGCCATTACGGCAACCTGTAACAACTGTGAGTGCACCACCTACTGCGTATGTGTCGCTATACATTTGTTCTGCTTCAAAAAGTGATTCCTCACTATTATTGTAAGCCACGCTCCAAACGTCGCCGAAATTGTTGAGCAGACGATATTGACCTTCATCAATAACAGTTTTGAGAGTTGCGCGTGCCTCAGCCCATTTTTCGGGATTATTGCTGCCTGCCTGATAAAGCTGGCATTTGCCGAGAATACCAAGAGCCGCACCTCTTGTTGCCCTACCCATGTCGGATGATGAATACTGGCTTCTTTGAGGTAAAACTGCAGCAGCAGCCTTCAACTCTTCTTCTATCCATGCATAACATTCTGCCTGTGTGGAACGAGATACAGTGGTTACATCCGTGCTATAGTCAGTCACCATCGGAACACCACCGAAATTCCTTACCAAGTCGAAATAGAAGAATGCTCTGAGGAATCTCATCTCAGCAACATATCTGTCTCTTAAAGCAGGTTCAACAACTGTTGTCTCAGCAACTTTCTCAATACCGAGGTTACAAGTGGAGATACCCTGATAGCGTGCTCCCCAGAAGTTCTGAAGGATACCCTGTTCCTGTCCTGTCGGATAGAAGTGTGTGGTCATCAGATAACCGTCTTCCTGAGTGGTGTTACCGTCCCACATATCGTCGGTGGTCATATCTGACAACAGCCAGGTGTTATAAACCTGCCACCATCCTCCACCTTTCACCAATTGGAAATAACAACCGGTGACGTATTGTTCCACCTGGTCGGCGGTCTCAAAGTATGTGTCCAGATTTTCGGTTCCCCTCACTTCTTCCGTAAGGAAATCGTCGCAAGAGCCGAAAATAGACATCGTTGCCAATGCGGCAAGTGAATATATGAGCTTTTTCATTTTCTTATCTATTTGCTTTTTCATGAAATTAGAAATTGAGATCTACACCCACCAGGAAGGTCTTTGGTGTCGGATACGGTGAATTGGCAATACCTGTTTCGATTGCACCGCCTGATGCCAAAGCTGCTTCGGGGTCCATACCCTTATATTTTGTAATTGTGAAGAGATTCTGTGCAGAAACGTATATTCTCAACTTATAATTGTTAAGCCATTTCTCGGGCAAAGTGTAGCCAAGAGTCAAAAGTTTACAACGCATGTAGCTTCCGTCTTCAACATAGAAATCAGAAACACGTGAATAGTTCTGGTTGAGATCGCTTGCTGAAAGTCTCGGAATGTCGTTGCTTGTGCCTTCTCCATGCCATGCAGCCATGAGAGTGCCTTTATACACGTTCTGACCACCGCCACCTGAATAATGCTTTCTTTCAAGATTGAATATGTCGTTGCCGAATGTGCCGTAGAAATTAGCGAGGAAATCTATGCCTTTCCAGTTAAGACCGAGATTAAAGCCCATTGTCAAATCTGGATAAGGATTACCGATATAGACTTTATCTTCATCTGTGAGAGCTCCGTCGTGGTTCAAATCCATGAATCTGATATCACCGGGCTGTGCATCCGGTTGCAGAAGGTTACCATATTGGTCTGTGTGGCTGTAAACTTCTTCCCAATTCTGGAAAAGACCATTTGTTCTGTATCCGAAGAATTGTGAGATGTATTCTCCGTCAGCATTTTTGATAACGTAGTCGGCCAAGCCTGCATCACCTGTCCAAACCGGACCGTCGCCTGAGAAGCGGATTGCGCGGCTGCGTACTCCTGTGAGCTGAACGCCTACATTATATCCGAAGTCTCCAACTCTGTCATGCCATGCTAGAGAAAGTTCCCAACCTTTTGAACGCATCTTACCGATATTCTGAGTTACAGCACCCATCCATGCCGGGTTACCGGAGATCAAGAGGCTCTGACGAGGATAAAGCATATCGCGGGTTGTCTTCTGATACAAATCGAATGTTATGTCAAATCTGCTGTTGAAGAAAGAAACATCAAGACCTAAGTCGATATCTTCCACTGTTTCCCATTTTACGTTGGGGTTACCGATAGATCCTACGATAGTACCGGGATAACGTTGCTGGTTCTGGCCAAACACATAGTTTACACCGCCGTCCATTGTTGACAGATATACGCCCGGGTTAATTCCCTGGTTACCTACACGACCCCAACCTAAACGGAGTTTACCGTTGCTGATCCATGTTGAAGCATCTTCAAGGAATTTCTCCTGAGTGAAACGCCATGCTACAGATGCTGACGGGAAGGCTGCCCATTTGTTGCCTTTTGCAAATCTTGAGCTACCGTCGTAACGGATAGATGCAGTGATGTAGTAACGGCTGTCATAGTTATACATCACACGACCCAACACTGAAGCCAATGTGAGGTAAGAAGTATTACCGCCTGAGAACTGTGCACCCTGACCGGCACTTACCTGTTGCATCAATTCATTTGTACTCGGAATTTCCTGACGTGATGCATTAGCCCAGTAATCAGCATAGCGTTCTGCTGTGAAACCGGCCATCACTGTAAGGTTGTTCTTATCAGCAAATGTGTCTACGTAAGTCACTGTGTTAGTCCATGACCAGTTGAATGCATCAGAATAATTTCTGTAAGCATCGTTAAGGTCTCTCTTTTCCAACGGGTCGATATTAAATGCATAGTTGAAACCGTCTGACCTCTGATACCAGCTGTTAACACCAAACTGAGTGCGGAGAATCAACTGAGAGATAGGTTGAATCTGAATAAACGGATTCATCAAGATATTGATCTTGCGGTTGTGGTTGTTAGATGTGTGAAGACCCAAAACAGGGTTCCATTCCTGGTTGTTGTAGGAACGTTGATAATCATTCAGCGGGTTTTCAAGGTCCCATTCGCTTTCCGGTTTGAATACCGGGGTTGTCGGGTCCATTGACATAGCGGCACCGAAATTCGGGTTCTTGCTTACCCAACCTTCGATTGTAGGAGCAACATCAAGACCAACCTTGAGCCATTTTGTGAAATTATATTCAGTGTTCAATCTGAAGTTCACCTTGTCCCAATGTCCCATTCTTGACTGTGATTCGTTACGATAGTAGCCTAAAGAGAAACTATAGACGTATTTGTCACTACCGCCACGCACGTTTACAGAATAGTTTTGAACCAAAGCAGTCGGTTTTACAACCTCATCCCACCAGTCTGTTCCATCAACGTCGGCATAGTCTACATAGGGAGAGTTCCAAGGAGCTACACGGCCGTCGTTTGCATATCTGGCCATAAATACCTTTTCGTATTCATTAGCGCCGGCAATTGAGGGCTTCGGAATGTGTTGCCAACCAACAGATGCAGAAACGTCTACTTGAGTCTTACCTGCCTTACCGGATTTTGTTGTGATGATAACAACACCATTAGATGCACGAGTACCGTAAATAGCGGAAGCAGAAGCATCTTTCAACACTTCCATACTTTCGATATCGTTGTTGTTAATGAAATTGATGTTGTTTGTGTTCAAAGGCACACCGTCTACAACATAGAGAGGGTTGGAATCGCCTGTGAAGGTTGACACACCACGGATGATAACCTTAGGAGTTGTGCCGGGACCACCGGAAGTGGCTATCTGCACACCGGGCACTCTACCTTGAAGTGCGTCCATTGCATTACCTACAGTCATCTCATTGATCTCGTCACCCTTGATCGTGGAGATTGAACTCGTAAGGTCGCTCTTCTTTACTACACCATAACCGACAACAACAAGCTCGTCGAGCGATTGTGTGGTTTCATACATCTGTATGTTTACTTTGGTGCGTCCTTTTACCGGTTCTTCAACTTCCTGATAACCGATATAATTAAATAACAGGGTTGCTTTGGGGTCTACGTTTTTCAGAATGTAATGACCGTCAATGTCGGTCGCGGTCCCCTGGCTTGTACCCTTAACACGAACTGTTACACCAATCAGAGGCTCGCCATCCACTTCTGCAGTGACTTCACCTTCCACAGTGATGTTCTGTGCCATCATGGGTAAACCGAATAACCCAAGACATAATGATAATAAATACTTCTTCATGATATGTTATGTGGAAAATAAATTACTTGACAAACTGTCTTTCAATCAGACAGTCGGTTTGGTTAGATATGAAAGAGAAGGGAGTCCGCAATTAATTTTGCGGTCCCTTCTGCTTTTTCTTTATTAGTTCTCCGGAATCAATTTCGCTCTTTCGAGGTGAGCGTCAAAGATCAGTTTGTATGTGCCGGCTTCTCTTACAGTCGGTTTTGCCCAATTGTCAGGCACATAGTTCTTACGGTAGGATTCATCGCCCCATTTTGACAAATCGAATACAGGATTATTCGGGAATGCATATTCCATATAAGCCGCATCGCCGTATTTATAATCGAAGTAATCAGCATTGTTCTGATAGTGAGGGGTGTCAGGGTGATAGTTTCCGTAATACATGAATTTGTCAGGATCCTCTGAATTATCTACACGCCATGATTCGAAGTTCCACCATCCGTGGCTATGCCATGCTTGGATTGCAAAGTTCATCTGGCCTGCTGAGAGCTTCCATCCTTCTTTGATATAGATGTGCTTGTTGTTAGGATCTTGTTCCATTTCATTTCCTTCAACATCACCTGGGCTTCCTGCCGGACCGATAACAAATCTTTGCCACCAGATATCATCCATGTTGTTGGTTTCCCACCATGTGTTCATATCGTCTTCACCATAATGCATGTGCATGATCGGGTCGATAGCTTCAGCAATAGTGTAAGTGGAAACATCATAAGTGCGATCCAAAGTGTTGAATTTGATCAGGTAATAAACGCCTGCCTTGTCAAGGATGATGCGGTCTACTTCTTTATAAGCGTCGCCAAGTGTGTTCTTGTCGTTTTTCAACGGACCGAAGCAAATAGGACCGAAACCGCCCTTTTGTCCTACAAAGAATACGCCTGTACCGGCTTTTTCATTGTAATAACGGGCTGCATATTCATACGGACCAACATTGTCTATAAGCATCGGAACACCAAAGATATCGCTCGACATCTCTTCCTGGTTTTCTACGTCGCAGAGCCAGAGTTTGAAATTCTCTGTAAGCGGCTGAAGAGTAATTATAGACACCATTTCTGTAATGTGTGCTGCCTCATTAGCCTCTTTGTCGCATGCTGTGATTGTTGCTCTCAACACTCTTGCCTGGTCGTCAGGGAAGTTAACAGGTTCTGAGTAATTGAAAACTTTTGAATTAACATCAAAACGTTGGGGATAACCGTCTACCGGAACATAAGTGTAGTCAGTTTCGCCTTCAGAATCAGATTCAATTCTTTCTTCCAAAGCCACTTCAACGAAATCAATACCAACGTTGTCGCTAAGAGCGAATTCCAAATCGAAAGAAGTTGCCTCTCCCGGTTTTGTCAATACACCCATTTCAGCGTCAGGAGCCACTGTAAATACAGGTGCAGTGATATCACCGTCAAGACGAACCGGCACTTGCATGCTTGTGGTTCTTCCACCAACATCAGTAACTGTTACGTTTACAGTGTAATCATTTGCCTGGGGAATATGTTCCTTAGTCTGAATCCTATAGCTCAGCTCATACGTAGTAGGAGCCTCTCCATCATTGATTGCCAACAAATCAATTCTCTTGTTCACAAGAAGATTATGACAAACAATGTCAACAGCTGCGATACCATCATTGTCAGTGAGGGTACCTTTTAACACAAAGTCTCTGCCACCTTCAATCCAGGCTTCAGTCTTACTGAGGTCCATGGTCGGGGCTTGGCCGTCTACATCTACGTAGACGTTGCTGTTATCGTCATTACACGACGATAACCCGGCTATACTCGCAAAGCATAACCCGGCTGTGAGCCATTTAGAAAATAGTTTCATTCTTTATTAAAAATTTGGTTATAAATGTTAAAAATTAAGATCAGACTATAAAAAATACTCGAGTTCTACGGTATCTTATATAATTGATAACGCGAAATAATAAAAAAATTTTTATATTTGCAAATCTTAACTTTTACCTTATTATTTATTGAACCCTCTAATCCCTTATAATTACCTAATTACTTTAATAAACTACATATTTGTTAATTAATCTTAAATTAATAATATGAGAAAAATTTTTTCTAATTTTCAAATTTTATGCTTCATGGCATGCGCACTGTCGGCAAATGCCAACGAAGTGGTGTCTGTAAATATCGACGCGGCGAAAAGAGGAGCTAAAATCGGCGACCTGCATTATGGAATCTTCTACGAAGAAATAAACAATGCGGGCGATGGCGGTATCTATGCCGAACTGATCAGAAACCGTTCTTTCGAAGACGGCAACGGTCTTGAATATTGGTCGGCTGTAAATTCAGCAGACTTGAAAGTGATTCACACCGACCTTATGAACGATGCCCACAATTCGGCTCTCGAGGTGAAGCTCAACGGTGCTAATGCCGGAATCAAGAATCCCGGATATTGGGGAATCGATTGCAAGAAAGGAGACACTTACAAATTCTCTTTCTGGGTGAAAAGTGATGACAAATATTCATCTACAGCCACTGCTTCACTTGAAGGAAACGGCAAAACCGGCGGCTCGGCCACAGTAGACTTTGAAGCTGACGGCAAATGGAAAAAGGTGACAGGAGAATTCACCGCCACAGAGAATATCCCTGACGCAGAATTCACCCTTACGTTTGCAAAGGCCGGAAAAATAGACCTTGATATGGTCAGCCTCTTCCCTCCTACTTATAAAAACCGTGAGAATGGATGCCGGGTAGATCTAGCTGAAATGCTGGAGGCTCTCAAACCGGCGTTTGTAAGATTCCCGGGCGGTTGCTATATAGAAGGCGACGGCACTGTCGAAGACAACCGCCGTTTCGAATGGAAGAAAACCGTAGGACCCATTGAGCAACGTCCCGGACACTACAATTATAACTGGGGATATCCTTCCACCGACGGCATGGGATTCCATGAATTCCTTCAGCTCACCGAAGACCTTGGCGCAGAACCTCTTTTTGTGGCCAATATCGGTATCGGTCACGGATGGTACACCGATTATACCCAAATCGATGATTACATTCAGGAAGCTCTCGATGCCATTGAATATTGCAATGGCGACGAGTCAACCTATTGGGGCAAACAAAGAGCTTTAAACGGACATCCGGAGCCTTTCAATCTGCGCCTTATTGAAATAGGTAACGAAAATTATAATTATGACGACGACAGAAGCGATCATTATGCCGAGCGCTACAAAGCTTTCTATGACGCCATAAAGGCTCAATATCCGGAAGTGACACTTATCGGTAATGTTGAAGCATGGGGCACTGACAATCCATCATGGAGAAATGCATATCCGTGTGAAATAATAGATGAGCACTACTATCGTTCGCCGGCATGGTTTGAAATGCAATATCATAAATATGACAGCTATGACAGAACCCGACCGAAAGTTTATGTGGGTGAATATGCGGTGACCGACGGCTATGGCACAAACGGAAATCTCGCTGCGGCTTTAGGCGAAGCTGTCTATATGCTGGGCATGGAAAAAAATTCCGATATCGTCATCATGAATTCTTATGCTCCTATATTCTATAATGAGGAGAGAGGAGGAGGATGGCTCCCGGACATGATTCGTTTTTCATCCGGACAGAGCTATGGCACTCCGTCATATTATGTTCAGCAACTTATGCCTAACAACATTGGCAAACAAAACGTAATTTTCACTGAAGACGGCAATGTTTCCGCCTTGGGCGACAAGATCGGCGTCTCGACATGGAGCACCACAGCCAAGTTTGACAATATTACAGTGACAGACAACAATGGCGAAATTGTCTTCAGCGAAGATTTCAGCAATGACCTCTCTGCATGGGATGTGCCCTCTTCCTCATGGAAAATCAGCGGCGGACAACTGCAGCAAGGAAACGGAAGCATACAAGGCCAGATAATGGCTGAAAACCAATCTTTACCCGGAAGCTACACTCTTGAGCTGGATGCCACCAAAACAGGTGGAGTAGAAGGATTCCTTATTATATTCAACTATAAAGACGACAACAATTATTGCTGGTGGAACATCGGAGGATGGAACAATACACAACATGGCATCCAGCTTTGTAAGAACGGTTCCAAAACCGACTACGACATCAAGAGCGGCTCTGTTCAAAACAGCAAGACATATAAAATCAAGATTGAAGTAAACGGCGGCAATGTGAAATGTTATCTCGACGGCGAATTGATTCATGACTTGTCTCTTCCTGTTGACCAACGAATCTATGTGGCTTCCACTATCGATGACGATCAAAATCTTATGTTTGTTAAGATTGTCAATACTCAGGCCAATCCCGTTGACGTCAATCTTAATCTTGCAAATGCCTCAATAGGCGGTGTGGATGTTATTCAGCTCACTTCTTCATCAGCCTCTGCAGAAAATTCTGCGCAGAATCCGAATAATGTGGTTCCGACTTCAGGACAAATGAAGTCTGTCGAAGCCAATAAGGCTGTATATACAGCAGATCCTTTCTCTTTAGGAATCCTGAAGATAAATCTCAGCGATATCAATTATTCGCCTGCGGATGGAAAACCGGCTTCAGAGGAGCAGATTGAAACCGCTAAAGAGGAACTTTCCTCTATCTCCAAGAAGTTGAATTATCTCCACTCTTCAACTTCCCTGCCTGTAACAACAGCTTCAGGCTCTACAATAGAATGGGCTGTAAAATCTGTGGACCCTGCAATCAATGTTGCCTCCACCCGCTTCTCTTCTATGCTGGAAGTATTGAATCCCAATGACGGCGATAATTTGAAGCCTGTTGGGGAAATAACAGCCACCGTCACATTCCCGGATGGAGCTGTTGCAGAGATTGACTATCCCGTGACTCTGGCTCCGGCTGACAATATGTATGGTTATTTATACATATTTATGAATCCGGCTAAGGAGATCACCAATTATGCTTTGGCCACCAAGGAATCTCTGGGTAAAAAATTCAATGTGCTTCTGGAAGGTGATGAGATTTTCAACACCGAGGAGCTTGCCTCCATCGAACATGGCACGCGCGATGCTTATATGGACCGCGGACAACGTGATAATGAATATTTCATGACCACAACCGACATGAGCAACATCCGCTCCGGAATATGGAATAACTATGGCATGGATCTTCTGAGATCTACCGACATGGTGCATTGGGAAAGCTCTGTTTTCGATTTCAGAAAAGGGAAATCAATCTTCTCAGACCCCGATGCCACCATCGAAGACGGATATAAAACTGACGAGGAATATGCAAAGATCAACCGTGTCTGGGCTCCTCAGTTTATCTGGGATGAGAATGCTTTTGATGGAAAAGGGGCTTACTTGGTTTATTATTCCCTGTTGTCTTCAAATCCCGGAGACAACCACGACAGAATTTTCTATTCTTATGCCGATAAAGATTTTAAGACCTTGACCCAACCGAGAGTATTCTATGATCCGGGTTATTCCGTTATAGATGCCGATATCGTTTTCAATCCTTATGATAATCTTTATCATATGATGATCAAAAAGGAGGGAGCGAGCGCTGAAGAGACCGGCATCTATGAATACACTTCCCCTGCCCTCTTAGGCGAACCCTGGGAATTTGTTCTTCATGTGAAGACAGAAGGCAATGCGGCCGTGGAAGGTGCAACTCAAATCAGACGTATTGATGAGGATGCTTATAATCTCTATTATATGAGATATGATTCCCAATATCAATATAAAGTCGTGGATTTAGATCATTTGGGACTCAATCCGGCTGCCTCTGTCGCTTTGGCCGGCAACGGCAATTTCCAACATGGCTCGATGATTTATCTCACGAAACTTGAATACGACATGCTTTCTAATTGGAGCGAGATGATGATTCAGCTTAAGAAAGCCAAGGGACTCATGGCTTCAGACCAGACCAATGCGTTTGATGAAGCTGTGGCGCTTGCTGAAAAAGTTTTGGCTGAAAACCACACTGTGGAGGATTTGGCCGTTGCAATTCCGGAGGCTCTCGAAGCTTTATATAAGGCTATGGGAGACTATATCGCTTCTAACCCGGATGAATTTAATGACATAACTTCGATGCTTGTAAATCCGGATTTTAACGAAAACAACGGCAATGGATGGAGCGGAACATCTTTCACCGCAACATCCAACGGAGTTGCCGAACATTGGAACAAAAACTATGACACTTATCAGATTCTCTCACAGATGCCGGCCGGCACGTATCGTCTGGAAGTGCAGGGTTTTTATCGCAACGGTTATCAGGATCCTTCCAAAGCAGCTCATAAAGACGGCACTGAGCAAATGCTCGCCATGTTATATATTAATGATGCCAAAGAGCCTTTCATGTGCCTCTATGATGAAGACTATTCATCTTATCCCGATAACGTGTCGCAAGCTAACAGCGCTTTCAACACCGACCATAGATACAGGGATAACTCCGTCACATATGTCTTGGAAGAAATGGGCGACCTGAAAATCGGCATAATGAAAAATGTAGCCGTTGACGGAGACTGGAATTGTTTCGATAATTTCAAATTATATTTCAAACCCGCTCCTGCCGGAGTTGAATCTGTTAAAGAAGATTTACTCGGAACCACGGAAATCTACGATCTTAAGGGTTTAAAAGTAAACAACCCTTCTCAAGGCATTTACGTGATAAAGAATGGCAACAAGGTAAATAAAAAGGTAATAAAATAAATAAATGCGCAAATTAATATTATTCCTGGCAGCCCTGGGTCTCTCCTTAGGAGCTGTTGCAGAAGTAAAAAATATTAAAAAATTCCATCAATGGGCTTCCACCCCTCCTATGGGGTGGAATTCCTGGGATTGTTATGGTCCGACTGTAGTTGAAAAGGAAGTCAAGGAAAATGCCGATTATATGGCTAAATTTCTCAAAGACTATGGTTGGGAATATATTGTTGTCGATATCAGATGGTATGTTGAAAATGATAAAGCCGGCGGATACAATCAGACTAATCCTATCTTCGTCTATGATGAATGGGGAAGATATACTCCGGCTCTCAATCGTTTTCCTTCAGCAGAAAATGGTGTAGGATTCAAAGCTCTTGCCGATTATGTGCATGATAAGGGACTGAAATTCGGCATCCATATCATGAGAGGCATTCCAAAAGAAGCTGTCAACAAGAAACTGCCTGTAAAAGGCACTGAAGGCATTACTGCCGATATGATAGCAAATAATGATTCCACTTGCACTTGGCTTCGCGACAATATGAAAGTTGACTGGAAAAAACCGGGCGCACAGGAATATTACAACTCAATTTTCGACCTTTATGCCGAATGGGGTGTGGATTTTGTTAAAGTTGACGACCTCTCCCGACCCTATCATACAGCTGAAATTGAGATGATCCGTAACGCAATCGACCAGACCGGAAGAGAAATAGTCTTAAGCATTTCTCCCGGGGAAACCCCGGTGGATATGGCCGGCCATGCCGCTGATCATGCCAATATGTGGAGAACAGTGGATGATTTCTGGGATAATTGGAGCCAGCTTAGCTATCAGTTTGAAGTATGCAATAAATGGGCCCCTTATATTTCTCCGGGCACATGGCCCGATGCCGATATGCTCCCTTTGGGTAAAATCAGTATACGTGGTGAAAGAGGAGAGGAACGCTTCACTCAGTTCACTGAAGATGAACAAAAGACCATGATGAATCTATGGACTATTTTCAAATCTCCGCTTATGTTCGGCGGTGATCTTCCTCAGAATGATGAAGCCACAAATAAACTTCTGACTAATAATGACGTGCTTTATATGCATTCTTATTCTGCCGGCAACCGTCAGGTGAGAAACCTAAATAATCATATCACATGGTCGGCTGTCGATCCCATGAACGGCGATTTATTCGTTGCCTTGTTTAATGTGGGTGGTAATGAATTCGTGGCTACAGACGATCTGCTTTGGAGAAGCGGGACAATTTCCTATCTCACAACAGGGTATTCCACAGATTTTGACATCGAGATTCCGGAGGGTACAAGGCAGCTTTCTCTGATAGTAACAGACAGTGGTGACGGTTATGACTGTGACCATGCCGACTGGGTTAATCCGATATTGGTATTAGACGACGGTACGGAAATGGATATGACTGAATTGACTATTCTAAGAAACACTTGCGGCTGGGGTGAAACTCATGTAAACAGTAACCTCGAAGGAGGCAAGCTTAAAATTGACGGTAAGGAATATCAAAAAGGATTTGCGACTCATGCCAACTCAATTCTTATTTTCGATATCCCGGAAAATGCCGTAAGATTCAAAGGGATCGCAGGTATTGACAATACCGGTACTGACCAGGGAAGCTTCTCTTCGGTGGAATTTATGATATGTGACTATGATCCAACAATACGGCATGAATACACTGACACTTGGACAGGCGGGAACGTCCTTTTAGAAGTAGATCCGACAAAACAAGTAGCGACTTCCGGTTATGTTTCAAGAAAATCAATAAATCCCGTGCAGGAACTTCAAGCTGATATAACAGGTGCTCAAAAAATCTATCTCGTGGTCACTAATGGGGGTGATAATCTCTCATACGACCACGCCGATTGGGCAAATCCTGTCTTAATAAGTGCTGATGGCTCAGAAGTGTCTCTCACATCCATAGGCTGGGATGAAAATCCAATCAACGGATGGAATGAACCTAAATTGAATAAAAACAACGATGGCAACACAATGTCGCTCAACGGTGTGAAATATGATTCAGGATTTGGAGTAAATGCTCCCTCCATGTTGACATTCACTTTACCCGAAAATCATAATTTTGTTAATTTGAAGGTCACAACAGGACTCGACGATGATATCCTTAATGCTCCGGAGGAATATGCTTCTGTTGAATTCAGAATCTTCACAGAAGATCCGCGTCCTAATAATGATGCCAATGTAGTTCTCGATCTTGAGGCTGTTGGGCTAAACAAGGGCCAGAAAGCCAAAATCGTAGAAATGTGGGACACAACTGATGAAGGTGTTTATGCCGACTCTGATTTTACTCCATTCATCAAAGCCCACGCAAGTCAGCTTTATAGAGTAACACCGCAAGGAAGAACCAAATCAGCTGAAACAACCCTTTCTATCGAAAATCAAAAACCTGAAGAAGAATTAATCAATTTTAATGTCGGTCTCTCAGGTTCAGATGAAGCAACAGGGTATGTTATGATATTATGCGACGGGCTTCCTTTCACAATAGCTGAAACCAACGGCGATGGAAGTTTTGACTTTACCATGGAAAATGATGGTAAGAATCATAAATTCAAAGCATATTTTAGTGGAACAGCTACTGTTGATGCAGCTGAATCTGAAGAAGTAGATTTTACGGGTGCTAAAATCACTTCTTTACCCGTAAAGGAGGATTTGAAGGTTTATTCAGGAAATGGTTATATTGAAATTTTAAGTAACAGAGATTTGATCCTGCCAATTTATGATTTGCAAGGCAGAATCATAAAATCAGTTAAATTAGTGGCTGATGCGCCACACAAAACAAATCTTCCCAAGGGATTATATTTTGTAAATAATAAAAAGATTTCAATTTACTAAATAGTTTGGTGGGTTGAGGTTGAATCTCAACCCATTTTTTTATTATTTCATGGATAAGCAAGAGGTATTTATTATTTAGGATTTTTCGAATACTATGTAAATAGCCTTAAGACATGAATTCCCTCTTATTGTGGATATTGATGTAAATGATTACCTTTGCATATAGACCATTAAAAATGAAAGGGAAAAATAGATACGTTGATGCTCTGATTGATTCAGGCTTTAAAGCAATTTTCGGGAAACCCGGCTACAGCGAAGAGCTGTTAAAAGGATTCCTTAACACCCTCTATATGGGGGAACCGAATTTTGATCCTATTAAGAATGTGATATTCACCAATACAATTCAAAATCCGGTGCCGGTAAGAGGCAAAACCATCATCCATGATGTGATCTGTGAAACAGACAACGGACATCGTTTTATTTTAGAGATGCAAAGAGCACGCAAGGATGATTTTCTACAACGTTCTACATATTACACTTGTAGAGGCGTGACAGATCAAGTGAATTTAACGGGCGAGGAAAGACCTTTTAAATATAAATTTCTTCCGGTAACTTCAGTGTATATCTGTAATTTCATGTTGAATAACCTGGAGAAGAAGCTAAAAAGTCATTTCGTATTCAGAGACACGGAAACGGGCCATTATTTGGAAAATGGAATCAGAATTGCTTATGTGCAATTACCCATGTTTGATAAATCTTGGGAACAATGTGTGGATAAATTTGAACAATGGATTTTTTTAATGAAGAATATGCATAGATTGAATGAATTTCCGGCAATGAGTCTGAAAGATGAAGTATTTGCCAGATTAGAAAAAGTGGCCAATTACGCCAATCTTACTCGCGAGGAACAGGCTGTTTATGAAGCTGATCTTCGTTGGGTAAGTGAGTATGATGAAGAGATGGCCACCGGAAGAAGAGAAGCTATGGCACAAGGTTTGGCGGAAGGCAGAAAAAAAGGATTGGAAGAAGGCAGAGAAAAAGGGTTGGCGGAAGGCAGGGCCGAGGGCAGAAAAAAAGGGGTGGCGGAAGGCCGGGCGGAAGAAGCTGCTAAAATTGCTGTCAATCTTATAAAAAGCGGCCTGGACGACCAATTTATTTCTGCAAATACAGGCTTGACCCTTCAAGTAATTTCCGACCTCAGGAAATCGGCAAATAAATCATAATAACTGATATATAAAACCAAATTTAAATGAAAAAGATTTTATTGTTTGCAATTCCATTATTTATTCTTGCCGCTTGCGGTGGAGGCAGTAAAAAAGTCAGGAATTTTGCAGAGACCTTTGTCAATTACGCTAATGAGAATCAGATGGATTCTATCAAAGCTATTTATCCCTCTGCTAATTTTGATTCCATAGCTCCTATTTCTGCTGATTCCATTTCAGTTTCGGAAATCGGTTCCGGCTTATATAGAGTCAATTTTTCAGCCAATAAATGGATTGATGTTAAAGCCGGTGAATATGGAATGACTATTGTTGAATCTCGAGGAATTGCAAGTTTTCCTGAGGATAAATATGAGATAGCGGTTAATACGGGAATGGTATCCGACACAACAACTGATGTCCGCACTCAGGAACTTCTTAATGATTCAACCTATTTCGAATGGGTGAAAAGAAATATGAAACAACCCATAAGCCTTGAAAAAGGGAAAATAAGCAAAAAATATGGTGTAGACCTACAAGGACGTCCTTGTGAAGGTGCGGTGGAAAGAATGACCTGTACAGTCACAAATAATACTCCCAACCCTATATCAGGTAAAGACTATGACATCACGTATGCCTATTCATATTGGACTTGTTCAGACGGGTCTTCCCCTGACGGCCACACCACCGGGAAAAAAGGCGGCGTGAATCTTGCTCCCGGTGAATCTGCCAACATTAACATTGCAATAATGGACTATGGTCTAAAAAATGTGGCTGTAAAATATAATGTCCCGGTTGAACAGCTTTATAATGGCTTGAATCCCTATTCAGGTAATGAATATCAGGAATATCTTAAAGAACAGGCCGAAAGCGCCAATACAAACTACGACTGGTTATCCACAAGAGAGGTGACCCCAAAAGATTTGGAAAATAAAACTCCGGAGCAGCTTCGCATTATGCGTAATTGGATCTATGCACGTCACGGATATATCTTCAAAAGTCCGGATCTTACGGAATATTTCTCCAAATTCTCATGGTATAACCCTACTTCCAAAAATGTAACTTCTCAACTCAACAAGATAGAATTAGCAAACATTCAGGCAATACAAGCCTATGAATAATCTATTCATTTAATAAAATTAGGCCGGGATGACAAAACATCATTCCGGCTTAATTTTGTTTTAGAAGTTCTCTTATTTGAAATTTTTGTGGTAATTATCTGATGGCAATCTTATATGATTCCTTACCATTTGAAAGGATATAAACCCCGGCTGCTAATTCCACACTTTCTCCATAACTCATTTCTGCAACCTTTTGACCGGCTACATTAAATACATTCAAACCGTTAGTGAGGCACGTGAGAGTATTGGATGAGATGATAAATCCTGTTGAAGCATTTACCTCCCCTGTACCTGAAACTGAATTAGAGCTGACTGTGAAAGAGATTATCCCATCTTCCGATTCAGTGATATCCGTTATGTCAAATCCCACGGGTTTATTACTCCAACTTAGGAATGCAGGAGTAGTCTCCGATGTAAAAGAGGTTATGTTGGAAGCGCCCGGGAAAGAGTCTCCGTCACGGTTCCATTCAGAAAGCCGGTTATCTGCTTCGATAAGGTCTACACACTGATGATCGGCATCATCATTAACGACATTATCATCAAAAACTTTCTGGTCAATGTCAATATGCCATATAAGCATACCATGACCCGGAATATAGAGGTCGTTTCCCTCCTGCTGCCTGTTTTCAAACAGGAAAAACTCATTATCTTTTTCAGTGAGAATCATGTAAGCATGATTTGAGTCATTTAGTTTTTCCAGTTCATAGGCTCCGGCTTCCGAGATTAATTCAGGCTCAATCCAATCAACTGCATAACGCTCATAAGTCGAATAAAGAGGCGGAGTTCTTGAGTTGTTGTTATAGGCTCCGGTATCCATTATACACCAGCTTCCGGGGGTGAATGCATTGTAATAATTAGTGCTATAAAGGTCAGGAAGTCCCAATACATGACCGAATTCATGGCAGAATGAGCCAATTCCATCCGGAAGTTGTGTAACCTGTAGTTCATTTGAGCAGGCATAATGGTTCAATAATACTCCGTCGTAGAAATATCTCTTGAATCCACTGAGAATCATGTCCCATGAATGAGGCCATATCGTATCGGCTCCTCCTCCGTCGGCTGCACCGAAGCCGGCATAAAACACATATACATTGTCGATTATTCCATCATAATTCCTGTCGTATTGGGTGAAATCTATTTCATCGTCAAGAAGAGCACACGCATCTATGATCATTTCATAGGCAAGACGTCCATCGTTGGCACCGTAATAAGAATATTCTTTTTCAAGCTTAACAGGTCCATAAACATCGAAATAAGGTGAGAAAATGCCGTTAGAACTTTGGAGGAAATAATCTCTTACACTTCCTGTGGCTCCAAAATCAGCAAACCCCTCTTCATTCAGCATGCGGGTATAATATTCCTTTGGATTGTCAATCGTAAATTCCTTATTGGGGAATTCTACCAGAATTGCCACACTTTTTTGTTCACCTTCGGAAGGGAATGTGGTGGTGTATCTGCCGGGGCCTCTCATCGGGCTTCTCGTGCCAACTGCTTGAGAGTCTTGTTCGGCTTTGACTATGATTCTTTCTCTGTTAAGTTTTGCGATTTCCGCTCTTTCCCCTGCAGTGCGCGATGCAGGGTTTGAAGCCAATATGGAAGTGGGGACAATAGCTCCGTCTTTTTCGTCAGCAAAAACATAAAAGCCTTCCCGGTTTGTAGTGAGCAGGTAGCCGTCACTTGTAAACGCATGATGGTTCCATTCGTCTCCTGTAAGGCGAAGGGTCACGGTGGTTCCGTCAGGCTGTAATGCCTCTACGAGTCCCGGCTTAGCACGAATCGCGTTCAATATCATTGGAGTTAAAAGAGTCACTCCTAATAAAGATGATTTAATAAAATTAAAGGACATAGTAGTAATTATAAATTACAAGTCATATTTTAATGCAGACTTATTTAATAATTAGGAAAATTGAAAAGCAAATATACAAATAAATTCAATTATATCAAATATAAACAAGTGGAATATAATCTTTTAAAAACTATCTTTATTTTTCATCTTTTCTTATAAAATGTAACACTTATTTTTAAATGTTTTTGCAAGAAATGAAAAAATTTGTTTATTTCGCAAATTGTTAGGTAAAACTCTATATTAAAGGTAAACAGGATATTACTTTCTAAAATCTATATATAATCTGATTTTTTATTAATCAATTTTCTACATTTATGAAAAAACTATTTACAATCGCAGGAGCAATCATGTTTGCGAGCCTCGGTTTCACGGCCAGTGCGCAAACCTACATGGATGAGGCCACTGTCACCAGGGCCCCGTCAGGCACTGTTACCGGAGAATTGGTGCCAATCACTCTTTCATGGGGTCAGGCAATCTCTGAAAACAATTTCAACGGCACTGTAGAATGGGACGGCCAGTCACAGGCAATTCCAGTCAATGAGTTTGAAATTTTGAACGGCAACACCCTCAATATTTTTGTTGGTGCTTTAGGTCTTCCTACAGGTAACACCTATACAATCTCCATCGGTGAAGGTTGTGTGAAGAATGCAGACGGCGCAATCAATCCGCAACAGGTTGTTGCCACATTCACTTATGAAGAAATAGAATCAGGTGTTTACCCACAGAAAGCGGTGTTCACAAGTCCGGAAAACGGCATAATCAACATTAGCTGGCCCGGAGTCTCTTATGTAGAGGATATTGATTTTGACGGAGCTTACGATGGAGTATATCTAACCGATGAAGCCGGCGCTCAATATCCCCTTACAGACCAGGTTTCACAATCTGAAGACTATGATGCTCTCATAGTAGATATCAATGATATGGGACTTGCCACCGGTTCTTACACTTTGGTTCTTTCACAAGGCAGCATCTATCTGGAAGATGATGACTGGAATGCTTATGAAAATGCAGCTGACAGCTACACATTCTCATACACCGGTATGGCAGCGCAAACTTACATGGACGAGGCAACTGTCACCAGGGCTCCCTCAGGCACTGTTACCGGAGAATTGGCTCCCATCACTCTTTCATGGGGCCAGGCAATCTCTGAAAACAACTTCAACGGCACTATTGAATGGGACGGCCAGTCAAAGGCAATTCCTGTCGATGAGTTTGAGATTTTGAACGGCAACACCCTCAATATTTTTGTTGGTGCCTTAGATCTCTCCACAGGTTACACCTATTCAATCACAATCGGTGAAGGTTGTGTAAAGAATGCTGACGGAGCTATCAATCCGCAACAGGTTGTTGCCACATTCACTTATGAAGAAGAGGAATCAAACGCTTATTCTCAAAAGGCAGAGTTTGAAGTGATTGAAAACGGTGTGATCAACGTGACATGGCCGGGCATTTCTTATGTAGAGGCTGATTATCCCGATAATCTTTATCTTACTGACGAAGAAGGAAACGTTTATCAGTTAAGCTCATCAGAGGTGAAACAGTCTGAAGACTATGATGCTCTCGTAATAAATGTAACGGATATGGAATTGGCATCCGGCGTTTATACACTGGTTATTCCGGAAGGCAGCATCTACCTGGAAGATGATGACTGGAATGCTTATGAAAATGCAGCTGACAGCTACATATTCTCATACAGCGGTATGGCAGCGCAAACTTACATGGACGAGGCAACTGTCACCAGAGCTCCCTCAGGCACTGTTACCGGAGAATTAGCTCCCATCACTCTTTCATGGGGTCAGGCAATCTCTGAAAACAACTTCAACGGCACTATTGAATGGGACGGCCAGTCAAAGGCAATTCCTGTCGATGAGTTTGAGATTTTGAACGGTAACACACTCAATATTTTTGTTGGAGCTTTAGGTCTCTCCACAGGTTACACATATACAGTCACCATCGGTGAAGGCTGTGTGAAGAATGCAGACGGCGCTATCAATCCCCAACAGGTTGTTGCCACATTCACTTATGAAGAAGAAGAATCAGGTGTTTATTCACAAGAGGCAGAGTTTGAAGTGATTGAAAACGGTGTGATCAACGTATCATGGGCAGGCATCTCTTATGTAGAGGCTGATTATCCTGATGAACTTTATCTTACTGACGAAGAAGGAAACGTTTATCAGTTAAGCTCATCACAGGTGAAACAGTCTGAAGACTATGATGCTCTCGTAATAGACGTAACTGATATGGAATTGGCATCCGGTGTTTACACCTTAGTTATTCCGGAAGGCAGCATCTATCTGGAAGATGATGACTGGAATGCTTACACTAACGCCAATGAAGAGTATACATTCTCTTATGACGCAGTATCCGGCATTAATGCAATAGGTACAGACAATGAATCACTGACAATCTATAATCTTAACGGTGTGAAAGTTAGTGGCGATAGAAAACAACTTAGCAACGGCATTTATATCATTAACGGCCAAAAAGTGGTTATTAGAAATAAATAAAGTTAAGGTTAATTAATCGCTCTAGTAGGAGGTAAACTGTAGGTTTATCTCCTACTTTTTATGTTTACCGATTCTTTCTCCTTTCAACGGATAATTCATATTATTGCCCGGGAAGATTGGGGTCTACCCTACTTCCTCTCATACGAATTTAAATCTTAGACTAATACGTCAATCTTCAGGCGTCAGAGGTTTCGTTCTTACTGCTTGTTTAGGTGATTGTTTAGGATTTACGTTCCAAACAACAGGTTTTTAATAGATCACCGGAAAAATTCAATGCATAGAAAATGGGGGAAATTTAACTGAACATATTTGTGTACAGCGTCTTAGACGCTAAGGTTGGGAAGGAGAAGAATATATAAAATTTAAGAGGATGTGCCAAAAATTATTAGTTTTTGACACATCCCCTTCTTATAAACTGAGAGTACTCTCTTAGGGTTTTATATCCACCCTTGGCACTTCAGAATTATTTAACTACCACTTTCTTAGTGATATTTCCGCATTTAACAATATAGTATCCTTCTGCAACAGATTGAGTGAAATTATCAGTAGTTACTTTACCTTCAGCCACAGTTTTACCATCGACTGAATATATTTGGTAATTTTTACCGTCTAAACCTTTGAAAAGGATAGACTTTCCGGTTGTGGAGATGAAACTATTATCAAATACTGAATTTACTCCTGCATTATCTCCGGTCACTTTAAATGACCCTAAGGCACAAATCTGAGTCACGTTTGAAAAATCAGCCTCTATGAACAACTGAACCCATGGTTTATTTGTCAATGATGCCGGGAGTTCATAAGATACTTGAGAATATTCTGCAGTCGTTCCCTGATTACCGGGGATTGTGGCGATTTCCTCATAATCATTCAGGCCATAAGTTTTAGCAAATAATCTTACATTTGCTGTCATCGGGCCGGTTAGGAGGTTAAACGATAATGTAACAGAAGAACTGCCCAGAGTAGAGAAACAAGGCACACCAAGGAGACCCTTACTTGACCCCATTTTGTTAGTGTATCCGATAAACACGAATCTTTCAGGATCCGGCAGTGTTTCATCTATTTCGCCAAGAGCACCGCTTGTCCATGTTGCGTCATAAGATTCTCTATCATATGCAGAATAAGCATACCATGGATCTGTTGCGACAACCCCGTTTTCAAGGTTTTCTATAAACGGAAGGTTATAAGGAGTTCCAAGCACCGGGAGCGCAAGGTTGATATAACCGTTGTCTCCTGCTTCATTCACAGCCCTTACTCCCAGAATATATTGCTGTTGGGTTTCAGTAGGATCTATTGAGAATGTATAACTGGTGTCAGTGAGTCCTTCAGCCACAGTTTCCCAAACAGAACTAATGCCATAGTCAACCAGGAGTATCACTGAATAAGTAATATTCTCCGGATTGAGATAACCATCAGGATTATATGGAGTTGTAACCTTATCCCAAGTGATATGAGCACTGAGCATATCTTCACCCACAGTGCAATTCACGTTTTGAGGAGTGGAAGGTGCATAAATTCCGGTGTATACTTCCATACTTGTGATAGGGCTTGAATAGTTGCCGGCGTCAACAACAACGTTTATCACATTGGTTCCCTGTTGTGTAACGATATCTGTTTTAATTGTTTCGCCCGGTTTTCCGGTCTTAATCTGAGTAGAACTTTCAAGGCCCTCAACGCTGATTGTGGCAGAAAGAGTCTCGACTGTCAGATTAGTGCCGAAGAGAGTTTCAGTTGGCATTGTAAATTCTACTGTTGCATAAAGCGCACCTTCCTGCCCCGGAGTCACCGTAAGGTCAGTAACTTCCTTAGGAGAACTATCAGTTATGTTCTCATCAGCGAGCATGAAGTTTTTAGCCAGCATTCCGACTGCATAATGATCAGACAGACAATGGAGTGCAATGTAGTATATTCCGGGTTCAGACACCTTCATCATTCCTTCAAGGTAGTTCCATTCACCTTCACCGGGAAGAACTGTGGGCTCAAACGGTTCGATAATAGTGTCTACGATATCATCCGGATTGGTTGATGTTCCGTAAACGACCTCGATCTTGTCGCCGGTGTAGTGTCCTCTCAAACCTACTTCATAACTGAATTTATAATATTTTTCCGGGTCGTCGATTTTAACAGGAGGAAGATATAGATAGTCGTCCATCGGCCATGACATGTCTGAAGTAGTGAAGTTCACCATCGCACATTTATAAACGGCATCAAACTGCCATGTTCTTCCATCATTATTTACGTCAACCACTGTCATAAGAGCGAATTCTTCAGGGGTAGGCACGAAATACATAGGTGGCGTGTAAGCGTTTCCGCTTACTATTACATTTGAATAGGCAGTCATACTTACATAACCGTTACATTCAGCTGAAACTGTGGCAGTGTAGCTTTCCAGAGGATGATCTTCTCCAAGATCTACAGGCACTGTTGTCTCAGTAGTGTTGCAGATAAATTCACCGTTCAAATAAACGTTATAGGTCATTGCATCAACATCTACGTAACCTCCGTTTACTCCGGTTTTAACTGCATCCCAAGTGATTTCGGTAGATGAAAGAGTTACATTTTTCGGCGCCGTAGGAGTATCATTGCCTAAATATTGTCTGACAGAAGTTTTGGCGCTGTTCTTGCCGTCGACTGTAACGTAAGCCTGAATTTCATAGAATCCCCTTTCTTCAAAGGTGAGGTCTACGCTAATTGAAGAGCCGGGTTTTACAGTTGAGGTGTAATATTCTGTGCCGTTTGCTTTCACTGTTAAATCAATGTCGCTGTTCAACGCTGTTCCGCCAACATATTCCAATGGCATAGTGAGTTTAACCTGGCCGCTAAGAGAACCGTTGACAAAATCAATGCTGTCAAAAACTGGAGCCATCGGTTTGTCGGCATCAAAGAATTCATCCGTAGTGAAGAAATAGGTGAACTCTTCATCAAAATAGTAATTTTGAACCGCATTGAATTCTCCATCCGGAGAAATTGTGTAGAGGTCAGATGAATTGTCTTTAAATACTGCGTTCCAATAGAATAAGTTCTCAACCGGGCTATATACAAGACCCGTCACATAATTAGACAAGTCGGCAGATTCGTATACAGAAATCACAGTCTGGTTACCCTCCGGAGTTATCCTTACAAATTGATTATAACCGTTAACGCCATAAAGATAACCGTCAGAAGGATTGTAACATAATGAGTGGCAGATATCATAGTCGACAGCCTTGATCAGTGTTATCTTGCCCGGATCGTAGGCGTTGGCACTGGCCCAGTAGAATTTTCCCGATTCAAATTCTTCGGCAATACCGAAAATCTTGTCGTTGCCTTCATCATAGACTGCGAGCACAAAATAACTTTCAATACTGTTTACATCATATTCCTCAAATCTTACAATCTGGTTGGTCTTAAAATCAATTTCAAAATAATCGTAATTGAAGAGCATGCCGGAAAATATCTGCATTGCAAATCCGCATACTTTACCGTCCATATACCAACCATCATCAGCATACATTGAGTATTTCTGAAGCACGGGGTCATCCCCTATAAGCTCATAACCGTCTGAATTCAATTCATAGAATCCTCTGGTGAGGCTCCAGTCGGAAGAATAGGCAAGATATCCATAGATAGTTGAACCCTCGTCGAAAGTTCTTGTCACCGGTCTGTAAGGATCAGAAGATTCTCGATTGAGGTTGAAAGGGTTAATTACGGCAGGAGTCTTTGCTTGCTGGATATTATCACTTTTAGGCAATTCATATCGTCGCGAGACCAAAGAAGTATTCGCGGGACGTCCGTTAGCTGCAAGTTGTTGCTGCCTTCTTAACGAAACCTCGCCGGAAGCTGCCAAAGTAGCAAAAGCTATTGAGCCTGCAATAAAAACTGTAAAAAATTTTTTCATAAAATATAGATTTTATTGAATAAAAAGATTTTTTGCATACAGTGTTAGGTTTTTGTATTGCATGCAATGGTTTAATTAATTGTTTTTTAGATAATTCATATTATTGTTAAGTGCCGGGCAAAGATAACAATTATTTTTTTAGAATATGAAATTTATTGCAGAAAAGTAGTAAACTGCAACCTCATTTTTATAATGATAAATCCATTTTTAAAGACATATCTCATACCAAAAAATTATTATTTTTGTATTTTAAATCCTTGTCAATAAATATTGTTTCAAATTATGAAATAAGACAAGGCCTATGTCTTCGTATTGAATAGAAATAGAGTCATGATAAGTAGAGAAAAAGTTGAGGAATTGAGATTTAGCAAAGAGACAGCGAGAGTAGAACGGACTATATCTACTGGTGATATGGATAAGTTTCAGGAAGCTATCTGTGCTTTTTCTAATGATATGTCTAATAGTCGTAAACCCGGTTATTTGCTTATAGGAGTGCACGACAACGGAGATTTGTCAGAATTAAAAGTTGATGACAATCTATTCAAGAAAATAAGTGGCATACGTTCTGATGGCAATATTTTACCTTTGCCTGTTATGACTACCGAGGTTTTTGAGTTTGAAGATGGAGACGTTTTGGTTGTGGAAGTCCAACCCTCTTTCTATACTCCGGTAAGATATAGAGGAAGAACTTTCATTAGAATTGGACCGCGAAGAGACATAGCGTCCCAGGCAGAAGAACGAATTTTGGCGGAAAGAAGTAGCTCTTATATGGCTACTTTTGACGCCACACCATGTCGTAATGCGAAGTTAGAAGATCTTGATCTTGATTATATAAGGCATCACTATCTTCCAATGGTTTTTGATGAAGAAACACTCAAAGAAGACAACAGAGATTTAAAAGATCAGTTGGCTTCGTTGCATCTTTATAACCGGGATCATGATTGTCCCACATACGCAAGTATAATTCTTT
>JAFLTV010000015.1 GCA_022509105.1 Muribaculaceae bacterium
GACTAATCCCGATTTCAACACTGCCGATGCCCGCGACAGGCATAAACAGGAAATCTGGAAACGAATCGGAGAATGGACTGCGGACAAGACCAAGTTTGAAGTCACTGAAATCCTTGGCAAGGCAGGAGTGCCTGTAGGCCCCGTGCTTTCCACCAAGGAGATTCTGACCGACCAGAATCTTTATGACGGTAACACGCTCGTCAAGATTGATCAGGGCGGAGAAATCGGTGAATTCGTCACAGTTGGCTGTCCTTTCACAATTTCGGGTTATCAACCCGTCTACGGTCCTGCTCCTTCCCTGGGTGGCAACAATGAAGAGGTATTGAAGAGCCTCGGTTACACCGATGATCAGATTGCAGAATTTGCAAAGAACGGTACAACCGAACCTCTCAAAAAGTGATAAACGAAATAATAGTAAATTAAAATGGCAACTATTGATAAAAAAAATAATTTATCCTCATCACCTGATCCGAAATTCCCGGAACAGGTGACGGGGATGTATATCCTTGCTGAGACTCTCAAAAGACTTGGCCTTGACACTGTCTATGGTCTTGTGGGCATACCCGTGACTGAAGCTGCCTACGCTTTTCAGAAAGTAGGAGTGAAGTTTGTAAGTTTCAGATTCGAACAGCAGGCAGGCATGGCGGCAGCCACCCATGGTTTTCTGACTAAACAACCGGGGGTGTTGCTGACTGTGTCTTCACTTGGATTCATGAATGGTCTGACAGCCACTGCGAATGCTACCGTGAATTGCTATCCTATGATTCAAATATCCGGAGCTTCAGATCCAACGATGGTTGATATGAACATGGGCACTTATGAACAGCTTGATCAGTTCAATACAGCCAAGCCCTTGGTGAAGGCCGCTTTTCGTTGCAGTCATGCCACAGATATTCCTTCAGCTATAGCCAGAGCTTATCGTGCGGCAGTGAGCGGGCGTCCGGGTGGAGTATATGTTGATATGACAACTCCTGCTTTGGCTGAAGTGATTGACGCAGCTGAGGCTGAAAAATTATTCTATACTCCCGTAGATGTTTATTCGCCTGTGGCTCCGAATCAGGAATCGGTTGATAAAGCTGTTGAAGTTCTTTCCACAGCCAAACGTCCTGCAATCCTGATAGGTAAGGGCGCGGCTTATGCACAGGTTGAAGATAAATTGAAGAAACTTATCGAGACTTATAATATTCCTTATCTGCCGATGTCAATGGCTAAGGGAGTTATGCCTGATAACGGTCCGTTGTCTGCGATTTCATGTAGAAGCGACATCATGGCTAAAGCTGACGTTGTGCTTATTGCAGGTGCACGTCTCAACTGGATGCTTTCATTTGGCAAAGGAAAATGGAATCCTGATATGAAGTTTATCCAGCTCGATGTAGAACCTCAGGAAATAGATGTAAATGTTCCTATCGCCGTTCCGGTTGTAGGAGATTTAAGCCTTTCCTTAGATGCTATTCTGAAAGGTATGGAAGGAAAGAAAATGGCGACAGATCCTGATTGGTTGACCACTCTTCAGGCTGAGACTAAGGTGAAGAATGGCAAGTTTGCAGAAAGACTTGAGACGGCAGCGAAAGTTAGTCCGATGAACCATTGGAGCGCCTTGAGTGCCGTTAAACCGGTGATTGAAGCTAATCCTGATGTCATCTTGGTTAATGAAGGAGCCAATACTCTTGATGATACAAGAGATGCAATCGACATGAGTCTTCCACGTCACAGGGTAGACTGTGCCACATGGGCAATCATGGGCATGGGAATGGGCTCAGCAGTTGGAGCTGCCGTTGCAACGGGAAAGAAAGTTGTTGCTATAGAAGGTGACTCTGCTTTCGGTTTCTCAGGCATGGATTTCTCAACAATCACAAGATTCAATCTTCCTGTCACTGTTGTGATCTTTAACAATGGAGGCATCTATAATCATATCGGTGTGAATCCGAGCACTAACCCGGATGTTGAAAAGGATCCGGCACCAACTACACTTGATTTCGACCGGTATGATATGATGGGTGAGGTGTTCAAATGCAGCCATGCGTATGTGACTACTCCGGATGAATTGAAAACTGCTCTTGAAGCTGCAATAGCTTCCGGCAAGCCAAATATTATCAATGTTCAGCTTGCTCCCGATGCAGGAAAGGAAAGCGGCCACATAGGCTATCTCAATCCAACTCCTTTGATTGATTACACTGTATAAATAAGTTAAAGGTGAGAAATAAAATTTTCATATAAGAAGACCCAGGGTTCACACAATTCTTTTGTGTGGATCCCGGGCCTTTATATTTTGATTTCACTGTGAATTCTAAAAAACATTATAAACATTAAGGTTATGGATATTGGTCACGTAATTATTTACGCAATCGTCCCGATTCTTGTGATCATGCTTTTAGGCTATGTATCGGGAAAAAGAGGAGCCTTCAATGGAGAAGACTCAAAGAAATTCAACAAAGTTGTGCTTGTCTACGCGTTGCCGGCGGCATTGTTTGTGTCAATCGCAAAGTCAAACCGCCACATGCTTGTTGAAGACATTAAGCTGTCGATTGTTTCCGTCGTGGGAATCATGGCATGTTTTATGTTGGTGTATTTTATCTTCTTGTGGTGTTTTAAAAAGAACAAGCCGAACGCTCAGTCTTGTGCAGCCGTAAGTGCTTTGATCAGTGGTTCTCCCACTATCGGGTTCCTTGGTTTTGCAGTTCTTGAACCTATTTTTGACGCAACTGTAGGTCTGACAAAGGTAGCTCTTGTTGTAGCCATCATCGGTATCGTGGTGAATGCCATCGGTATTCCTGTGGGTCTGTCTCTTTTAAATTCAGGTTTGGCAAAGGCCAATCCCGACCATAAAGGTCAGGCATGGTGGAAGCCTGTTGTTCATGCTCTTGCACAACCTGTTGCATGGTCTCCGATTCTTGCGACTATATGGGTGATCATCGGAATTCCATGGCCCGACTGGGCAAGCCCGTCCTTCGACCTCATCAAGGGTGCAAATGCTTCAATGGCAGTATTCTCAGCCGGTATAACCCTATCATCTCTAAAGATTACTATCAATTGGCAGGCAATCTTGGGCTCTATCCTGAAGATGATAATGATGCCCGCAGTAATCCTTATCCTCTGTCTGCTCTTCAAGATGGAATACTACAATATATTGATGACAGTTGTGGCTTGTGCTCTTCCGCCGGCATTCTCCGGAATTATCATTGCCGACGAGTATGACACATATACTGCTATCGGAACCAGTTCGCTGACTCTTTCAGTGATTCTGTTCATGGGATTCTGTCCGCTCTGGATTGTCATATCCCGAGTCTGCATGGAGGCCCACCTGTTCGGTTGGCATGGCCTGATACCTGCATAAAATCAAAATCAATTGGGAATATCATGAGGGCGCCCTATAAGACGCCCTCAAATTTTAATATTAATTTTTTATGGCAACAGTAAAAAAGATAGTGGACGGCTGCACGGCTGCAACTTATATAGCTTACGCCTTTAGTGAGGTGGCTACTATTTACCCGATCACTCCGATAGCTTCTATGGGAGAAACGGCCGATAGATGGAATGCCCAAGGATTGAAAAATCTTTTGGGAAGCTGCATGCAGGTGAAAGAGATGGAATCCGAACTTGGAGCTGCAGGCGCAACTCATGGGGCATTGGCTGCCGGAGCTTTGGCCACTACTTTTACCGCATCCCAGGGATTAATGCTGATGATTCCCAACATGTATAAAATTGCGGGAGAACTCTTGCCGGCTGTTTTTCATGTAGGGTGCAGGTCGCTTGCTTCACATGCTTTGAGTATATTCGGAGACCATCAAGACGTTATGGGCTGCCGTGCCACAGGCTTCGCCTTTTTGGCATCAGCTTCCGTGCAGGAAACTCACGATCTTGCCATCGTCGCCCATCTGTCGGCCATAGAGGGGAGGATTCCGGTGTTGCATTTTTTTGATGGTTGGCGCACATCAAATGAAACAGACACAATTTCAATGGTGCCTTATGAAGATCTTAAAACCTTGTTGCCATACGATAAGATTTTAGAATTCCGAAAAAGGTCAATGAATCCCGAGCATCCTGATTTACGAGGGTCAGCTCAGAATTGGGATGTTTATTTTCAAAACCGCGAGGCTGCTAATAAATACTATGAAGCATTTGCTGATATAATCCAGAACAATATGGACAAAATAGCCCCTATTGTTGGCAAAAGCTATCATCTGTTTGATTATGTAGGCAGTCCGGATGCCGAAAGAGTCATAATTTCTATGGGTTCTTCCGGCGATGTTATTGAAGAGACTGTTAATTATCTTATAGGAAAAGGAGAGAAAGTGGGACTTATAAAAGTGAGATTGTATCGTCCTTTCTCATCCCGACACCTTCTGGAGGCTATACCTTCTACTGTGAAAGCCATAGCAGTTCTCGACCGTACAAAGGAACCGGGATCGGGGGGTGAACCTTTATATCTTGATGTGGCCGGAGCGTTATTTAAAGCTAACAAAAAAGTCACATTAATAGGAGGACGATATGGATTGAGCAGTAAGGAATTTGATCCTTCCATGGCAAAACGTGTGTTTGACGAATTGAAATCTGAAAACCCTAAAAACGGTTTCACAATTGGAATCAACGACGATGTCACATTCACTTCATTGGCAGTGGAAGAACATATCGAACCATTGGAGAAACCTCTTCAACAGTCAGTGTTTTATGGTATGGGTTCTGACGGCACCGTTGGGGCTACAAGGATGGCTGCAGAGATAATCGGGACTAATTCCGGACTTTACACTCAAGCTTATTTTAACTATTCAGCCAAAAAGTCGGGGGGTTACACTATTTCCGAGCTGAGAATTAACAATAAGCCGGTAAAAGCTGCTTATGGCATAGAATCTGCAGACTTTGTTATGTGTAATAAAGACACATACACAGGTAGATTCGATATCGTAAAGAATCTGAAACCAGGCGGAATCTTTCTTTTAAACAGCAGTTGGAATCTTGACCAAATGGATAAAGTTTTCCCGGCTTCCCTTAAAAGAGCGATTGCATCCAAGAAGATAAAATTTTACAATCTTGACGCGGTAAAAGTAGCTGCCAATAATAATTTGGGCACAAGAATCAATATGATTATGCTCACCGCATATTTTAAGCTCATCCCTTCAATCCCCTTTGAGACAGCGTTCAACCGGCTGAAGGAATTGCTCACGAATGCCTATAGTCATGAGGGAATGGTAGTGGTGAAGAATAATCTGTCAGCCATGCAGGAAGCCTTGAATGAGCTTTCAGAGATTGATTATCCTGCTTCATGGATTGAAGCAACGAATGTTAAGGATGTCATGAAAGAAGCTCCTTTGCCTGAATATATTAGCAAGGTTGCCGAACCTTGCATGAAATTGGAAGGGAATTCCCTGCCTGTTTCCTATTTTACCCCGGATGGAGTTATGCCTATGGGCACAACTGCCTATGAAAAACGCAGGATTGCAATCAATATTCCGCAATGGGATGTTGATAAATGTATTGAATGTACGTTGTGCTCCTATGTTTGTCCTCATGCCACGATTCGACCTTATATCTTGAATGCGGAAGAAAAGAAAAACGCCCCTGCTGAAATGACAACCAAGGATGCACGTTATAAGGAATTGTCAGGATTGCAATGGCGTATTCAGGTATATCCCGAAGATTGTGTGGGTTGCGGCTCTTGTGCTGTAATTTGTCCGGGACATGCTCTGACAATGGTGCCTAAGGAAACTCAGTTTGCTGTTCAAATTCCGATGCTTGACTATGCTCAAAAAAATATTTCAATAAAAGATAATCTTCTTCCGCGTAACACAATTGCAGGCAGCCAGATGTTCCAGCCCTTGCTCCAGTTCTCGGGCGCGTGTGCAGGATGTGGCGAGACTCCATACGTCAAATTGCTTACCCAGCTTATGGGAGAACGACTGATTATCGCAAATGCAACAGGCTGCAGCTCCATCTGGGGAGCAAATTTCCCGAGCAATGCTTATTGTACCAACAGATTTGGGAAAGGACCGGCGTGGGGTAATTCTCTTTTTGAAGATAATGCGGAGTATGGTTTCGGAATGGCTGTCGCTATAGCACATAGGCGCCAACGATTAGTAGATATTGCTCAGGCCACAGTTAATGAAACAGACGTTCCTTTAGAATTGAAAACAGCTCTTCAGGCATGGCTTGATGTGAAAGATGACAAAGAAAAGTCAGATAAAACCGGAGTAGAGGCGATTGAAGTTTTGAAAAAATATCCCTCATTTGAAAATGTAAAGGAAATGTTGGATTGCGCCGATCTTTTTGCGAAGAAAAGCATCTGGATTATCGGAGGAGACGGATGGGCATTCGACATCGGTTTTGCCGGTCTGGATCATGTTCTTGCCCAGAATGTTGACGTAAACGTTCTTGTAATGGACACGGAGTGCTATTCCAACACAGGAGGTCAGACCTCCAAAGCCACTCCTTTGGGTTCCACTGCCAAATATTCGTATGACGGCAAACGCACATACAAGAAAGACCTGGGAAGAATGATGATGACTTACGGCACTGTCTATGTGGCATCGGTGGCATTGGGAGCCAATTATATGCAGACTTTGGAAGCTTTTGAAGAGGCCGATTCTTATCCGGGGCCTTCAATTGTGATAGCCTATTGCCCTTGCATCGCCCATGGTATAAGGTCAGGGATGTCTCATACGATTGTGGAGGAGAAATTAGCTGTTAAGGCCGGTTATTGGCCGTTATATCGCTATAATCCGGCAAACAGGGATTCAGGCAAGGAAGAACTCACTGTTGACTATGCTAAACCCGATGATTCGTTAACATCGTTCTTGCAGGGTGAAGACCGTTATGCTGATTTAAAAATCAGAGACGACAAGATGGCGGATATTTTATGGCCTGAACTTAAGGCCCGTTGCGACGACCTTTATGAAATAATGGTTTACGAAACGAAATCTCCGGCCAATTAAACTTTGTTTTTGCCTATGTTAAATAAGAAGCGACGGTCTTAAGGATCAGTCGCTTCTTATTATATGAAATATTTTTCCCGTGTAATTTAAATGAAGCCTCGGGATTACCTCTTATTGATTAAGCTTTGAAGTTTTTCCGGTTCGTTTGTAGTAATGAAATCTACTCCATGGTCAATACACCATTCCATATCTTCTTCCTTATCAACGGTCCAGACGTTTACCAGAAGACCAAGCTCATGGCTTTCTTCTATCCATTCGGGATATTGTTTTAAAACATTTATATGGTAGTCGATACCTTTCCCTCCTTCAAACAATATTTGAGCGGGGATATAATCACCTTCAAGGTAATAGACGTTTGCGGAAGGGGGTGATAATTTTATGAAATTTTTGAATCCGTCTTTAGAGAAAGTTATATAATCCACTTTATTGCTTAGATCATATTTATCCACTAATTCCAGGATTTTCTTAATCGCCTCTTTCTCTCCTTCACGGTTATTGTGAGTCTTGATCTCACAAACAAGCCTTATAGGAAGTTTTGACGCCTCGGCCAAATAGGCATCAAGGGTTGAAACATTTTCTCCATTTACAAGTTTTTGAGCTAAAACATCTTTTGCAGGAGAGGTCTCAATAATCACGCCATTTATATCTGCGTCATGATTTACTACCAGGACACTGTCTGCTGTCATCCATATATCAAGTTCAGAAGCATAACACCCTATAGAATCTGCTTTAACCAGAGATCGGATGGAATTTTGAGCCGAACCGTCGGCTCTCCAGAAACCGCGGTGGGCGATTACTTTTGGATTTGTTGCCTGTGCAATAAAATTTATGGCACCTAATAATATGAAAAAAAGTAGAAAACCTGGATTAACTTTCATATATTTCATAATAAAAAAGATTGATTTAACCCATGATAATAATATCTTCCTTCATCTCAGCGGAAGCAAGGTCCTAGCACTTAATTTTACAGGGTTAATATAAACACAAAAATAAGAAAAAATATTTACAGAACTATTAATTCAAAAATTTTTCCTAATTTTACCCATGCAACCGCACGCTTTCTTCACAAACATAGAACCACATCTTGAAACAATCTAATCCTGTATGGAAATTAACAGAGATATGAAATTAAATCTTATTTATATTTGTTGCTTAATATTGGGTTCTTTTCTCGTCTCTTGCGGAGAGAAGAAAGTGGAGATTATGATAAGTAATGAAACTGATATTGAATTAGGTCCCCGAATAGTGGAAATTTCCGCTCCGGAAATTTTACGTAAACTTGATTCCAAAGGTTTTTATATTACAGATTTCAATGGAAATGAGGTGCCTTCTCAACTCACACTTGATTCATTGATACTGTTCAAATGTCAGTTGCCTCCGAACTCCTCACAACTTTATACGGTTCATAGATCAGATTCTATTCATTGGTATCCCGCTACCGTATGGGGACAAATATATCCCGAAAGAAGAGACGACTTATCTTATGAAAATGAGTTAGTTGGATTCCGTATTTATGGGCCCGGTACTCAAAAAGCTGGAGAAAAGGCTTACGGTTATGATATTTTCTTCAAATATCCTACAGAAGAATTAATTATACCCCAACTTTATGCTTCTCAAACCGATGAGACATTGTGGGCAAAGGTTGACTCTTTGAGAAAAATAGATAATAATCTGGCAGAGGAATTTATAAATTCTTTCACCTACCATGTGGATCATGGGAAAGGAATGGATTGCTATGCTGTCGGACCATCCTTGGGAGCCGGCGTAGCTGCAATTCTGGATAAAGATTCTATCTGTTACCCATGGTGTTATGACGTAGTAGAAATCTTAGACAATGGCCCGATAAGGTTTTCTGCTTTATTAAAATTTAAGACAGAAGATAAAGGCTCATTCAAATCTTTGACCGAATATCGGATAATCAATCTTGATTCTTATTCCTATCTCAATTCTTGTAAAGTCTGGTTTGAAGGTTTGGAAAAATCAGCAGATATGGTGTTAGGTTTCCCTTTGAGAGATGATTATTCTCCTATAATCATGCCTGAAAAGGGGATTTTAGCTTATGCCGATCCCACACAAGGGCCCGATAATGGAAAGGCTCTTTTGGGAATTAAGAAAAATAACCCTTCAGACACATCTTTTATAAAAGATAACCATATCCTTTTGTCTTATAAATTAAATCCCCGAGATACCCTTGATTATAAATGGGGATTCTCATGGAGCAAGACAGAGATACCGACTCTTGAAAAATGGGTTGAATATCTCGAAATTGCAGATTTAAATTACACCGTTACCTTAAAATAATTCGTTTTTATATCTCCACGACAAAGGATTGTTTATATGCCGGGACGGATGAGACAGGAATTTGGGTGTAGGTGTCTGATTATAAAATTATAGTTATGAATAATATGTTTTCTCTTGATGGAAAAATAGCTCTGGTCACAGGAGCTGCCTATGGTATTGGTCTTGCAATTGCCAAAGCTTTGGCCGGAGCAGGTGCAAAAATTGTGTTCAACTGTTCTCGTCAGGAAACTGTTGACCGCGGCTTAAAAGCATATAAGGAATTAGGAATCGATGCAAAAGGGTATGTATGCGACGTGACAGATGAAGAATCTGTTAAAAATATGATAGCTGATATAGAGTCAAATATTGGTGTTATCGACATACTTGTAAATAACGCCGGAATTATTAAAAGAATTCCGATGCATGAAACTTCGGTTGAAGATTTCCGAAGAGTGGTTGATGTCGACCTTGTTGCTCCCTATATCTGCGCCAAGGCCGTTATACCGGGGATGATTAAAAAAGGTCATGGCAAGATTATAAATATCTGCTCCATGATGAGTGAGCTTGGAAGAGAGACAGTGTCTGCGTATGCGGCAGCCAAAGGTGGCTTGAAAATGCTTACCAAGAACATCTGTTCCGAGTATGGGGAATATAACATTCAATGCAATGGAATCGGGCCCGGTTACATAGCCACGGAACAGACAGCCCCTCTCCGGGAAATCCAGCCTGATGGCAGCCGCCATCCTTTCGACCGGTTTATAATTTCTAAGACTCCTGCCGGAAGATGGGGCACGCCTGAAGATCTTGAAGGTCCGGCTGTCTTTCTTGCTTCAGATGCCTCCAACTTCGTCAATGGTCAGATATTGTATGTTGATGGAGGAATCCTGGCATATATAGGTAAGCAGCCGAAATAATTTTTATTGTCACGGTTAGTCGCGTCATATCGTGATCAATCTTTAATTAAAAATAAATGGAAGAAGTCTTTTCTTATATAATAGGACTGGGAGCCGCAGTGATGATGCCTGTCATTTTCACGATACTTGGTGTTTGCATCGGTATTAAGTTTGGCAAGGCTTTAATGGCAGGACTTAAGGTGGGAGTCGGTTTCGTGGGGCTCTCTATTGTGACCGCTTTGCTGACATCATCATTGGGACCGGCACTGAATGAAATAGTGGATCTATACCATCTTCAATTGAAGGTTTTTGATATGGGATGGCCGGCCGCAGCTGCCGTAGCTTACAACACCGCTGTAGGAGCTTTCATTATTCCGGTCTGCCTCGGAGTGAATCTCCTGATGATTTTCCTTAAGACAACCCGTACAGTGAACATTGACCTCTGGAACTACTGGCATTTCGCATTTATCGGGGCTGTCATTTATTTCGCAACCGATTCTCTTGCCTGGGGTTTCTTCGGGGCAATCATTTGTTCGGCTGTTTCTTTGATAATCGCAGATATGACTGCCAAGAAATTTCAGAAATTTTATAAGGATATGGACGGGATTTCCATCCCGCAGCCGTTCTGTGCCGGACTTGCCCCTTTCGCCTATGGGATAAATAAACTTCTCGACAAGATACCCGGAATGCAGAAGCTTGAGATTGATGCTGAGGGATTGAAGAAAAAATTCGGAATTTTGGGAGAGCCGCTTTTCCTGGGAGTATTGGTAGGAATTGGAATAGGATGCTTCACGTGTTCTTCCTGGAAAGAGATAATCGACAAGATACCCTATATTTTAGGTCTGGGAATCAAGATGGGGGCCGTGATGGCTTTAATCCCCAGGGTCACAGCTTTCTTCATAGAAGGTTTGAAACCTATTTCAGATGCCACACGGGAATTAATAGCAAGGAAATTCAAGAATGCCGAAGGCCTCAACATCGGTATGAGTCCTGCATTGGTTATCGGGCATCCTACCACTCTTGTGGTTTCACTTCTCCTTATCCCGGTTACATTGGTCTTAGCTGTGATACTTCCCGGCAATCAGTTCCTGCCTTTGGCCTCTCTTGCCGGAATGTTCTATGTGTTTGTGCTTATTCTGCCATATACGAATGGAAATGTTGTGAAATCATTTATTGTAGGTCTGGTGATGATAGTTTTAGGACTATATATGGTTACCGCTATTGCACCGGCATTCACTTTAGCGGCAGATGATGTCTACAAGATCACAGGAGATGGTGCTGTAGCCATTCCTCATGGATTTGAAGCCGGCGCACTCGACTTCTCGTCTTCCCCGTTAGGATTTGTGATCTATCAGCTATCTGTACATCTGGAAGAAATTGGAGCGGGGATTCTGGTTCTCTTAACCTGCGGACTGATGTATTGGAACAGGGTGCTTATTCTTCGCAATCAAAAAGCCATGGAAGAGACGGGAGCTACAACCCTTCAGACAATGGAATAACTATAATAATGTATTCGCTTTCGAAGCGAGATAACAAAAATATATTATGAAAAAATTTATATTAGCCACAATTGCTGCTTCAGCTCTTTTCGGAGTAAAAGCTCAGACCAGTTACACAATACAACGTGCATGCCATCCTGAAGACGTCAAGGAATATACCACCGACCAGCTGAGGTCTCGTTTCATGATGCCGACAGTGATGGAACCCAATAAGGTGAACCTCACTTATTCTATGTACGACCGCCTGGTATTCGGAGGGGTGATGCCTGTGGGTCAGATTGTAAAATTGGAAACAATCGATCCTCTGAAAGCTGATTATTTCCTTGAAAGAAGGGAAATGGGAGCAATCAATATAGGTGGCCCCGGTATTATCTCGGTAGACGGCAAAGATTATGAATTGAATTTTAAGGATGCCTTATATATCGGGTGTGGAAACAAAGAGGTGGTCTTCCGCTCTAAAGATGATACTAATCCTGCAAAGTTCTATTTAAACTCAACCACAGCTCATAAGCATTACAAGACCCAGTTAATCACTATTGACGGTAGAAAGGGGTCGATCAAAGCCAACTCTTTTCATGCCGGCAGTATGGAGGAAAGCAACGACCGCATCATCAATCAGCTTATTGTCAATAATGTGCTTGAAGAAGGGCCATGCCAACTTCAGATGGGTCTGACCGAGCTTATGCCGGGATCGGTATGGAACACTATGCCGGCTCATACTCACGACCGTCGAGTGGAAGCGTATTTCTATTTCAATGTTCCTGAAGGCAATGCTATCTGTCATCTGATGGGTGAGCCTCAGGAAGAAAGAGTGGTATGGCTTCACAACGAACAGGCAATCATGAGTCCGGAGTGGTCTATACATGCTGCTGCAGGCACTTCTAACTATATGTTTATCTGGGGCATGGGCGGCGAAAATCTCGACTATGGCGACATGGATAAGATTCCATATACGGAAATGAAATAATAAATGAAACGAATTAAGATATGTCGAAGATAATCACGCTCGGAGAGATAATGTTGCGACTTTCCCCGGAAGGATGCTGCAGATTCATAGAAGTCGACAGATTCAATTTAATCTGGGGTGGAGGGGAGGCCAATGTAGCTGTAAGTTGCGCCAACTATGGTCATGACGCTTATTTCGTTTCCAAACTTCCAACACATGAAATCGGTCAGGCGGCAGTGAATGCTTTGAGAAGATACGGAGTCCACACGGACTATATCACCCGCGGTGGTGACCGGGTAGGAATCTATTATTGTGAGACCGGCGTATCGATGCGACCTTCGAAGGTGATATACGACCGCGCCCATTCGGCAATTTCGGAAGCCGATCCTGAAGATTTTGATTTCGACAGGATAATGGAGGGTGCCGACTGGTTTCATTGGAGCGGCATCACACCTGCAATCTCCGACAAAGCCGCCTATCTTACAAAATTGGCCTGCGAGGCGGCGAAACGACATGGTGTAACAGTTTCCGTCGACCTAAATTTCCGAAAGAAACTCTGGACATCAGAAAAAGCACAATCTATCATGAAACCGCTAATGAAATATGTGGATGTTTGTATCGGAAATGAAGAGGATGCGGAACTATGTCTCGGATTCAAACCGGAGGCGGATGTAGAGGGAGGAAATACGGATGCCGAAGGCTATAAGGCTATCTTCGAGCTGATGATGAAAGAATTCGAATTCAAATATGTGGCAAGCACTCTGCGTGAGTCATATTCCGCCACCCACAACGGATGGAAGGCCATGATATTTGACGGAAAGGAATTCTATGTGAGCAAGAGATACGACATCAATCCCATAATTGACCGTGTGGGGGGTGGCGATTCATTCTCCGGAGGTCTCATCCATGGCTTGCTGACTTATAAGACACAAGGCGAGGCTTTGGAATTTGCGGTCGCAGCTTCTGCGCTCAAGCAAACCATACCGGGAGATTTTAATTTAGTAACTATTGCTGAAGTTGAGGCACTGGCGGGAGGTTCTTCCAACGGTCGGGTTCAAAGATAATTTATCACTCATATAGCTAAAATAACTATTTTGAGTTGAAGAAGCTAAAAAGATAATTTTTCATGGCAAGATTCAATAAGATACAGGTATTGGAAAAGATAGAGAATGCTCCGATTGTGCCGGTGTTCTATCATAAAGATATTGAGGTGGCAAAGGCAGTTCTCAAAGCATGCTACGATGGGGGAGTGAGGGCCTTCGAGTTCACCAACCGTGGAGATTTCGCCCATGAGATATTTGCTGAATTGGTGAAATATTCATCCGGGGAATGTCCGGAAATGGCTGTGGGAATAGGGTCCATTGTTGACGCCGGCGCTGCCTCCCTGTATATGCAGCTTGGTGCATGTTTTGTGGTTGGTCCGCTTTTCAACCCGGATGTAGCCAAAGCATGCAACAGGAGGCTCGTTCCTTATGTGCCGGGATGCGGAAGTGTTTCTGAAGTGGGATTTGCACAGGAGGCGGGTTGTGATCTTTGCAAGGTATTTCCGGGCGATGTGTTAGGACCGAAATTCGTTAAAGGATTGCTTGCTCCGATGCCTTGGAGCAAACTCATGGTGACTGGAGGAGTGGAACCAACCAAAGAGAACCTTGAATCATGGTTCAAGGCCGGAGTGACAGCAGTTGGAATGGGGAGCAAGCTTTTCCCGAAAGACAAAATTGAATCCAAAGACTGGCAGTTTATTTCAAATATTTGTAGAGAAGCATTGAAATTCGCAAACCTTCCCAAAAAATAGAAATTTATATCTCTTTCATGTTAATTTTATGAAGAGAAATTTTGTGATTTTTTATATAAAATCCTTTTAATTCAAAATAAGTTATTATATTTGTAGAACTTATGTTTAAAGACTCTCACGCTTAATTTTTAATACTCCTGAATTTGAGAGCCTATAGGGAGACAAAAAACAAACTTATGAAGTCGATTTTTCCGAATAAAATTCAATTAATTGCCTCAAAACTTCTAACACTCGTCTTAATTTTATCAGCTTGTTTCAATCTGCAGGCTGTAACCAAGATAACAGACGCTGAAACCGGTCAGCCCCTTCCCAAAGCATCTATATTTGATAAAAACGGAGTTTTCATAACTGTGTCTGAAGACGATGGCTCGATTCCGTCAAACATATCTTCCGCTTCATATCCTTTGAGTGTACGTTATGTGGGTTATATCCCTTTAACATTAAATTCTCCGGATCTTGGAATAGTGACGATGGAAGAAAGCACTTACACCCTGCCGGAAATAGTGATTGATGATGTGTCAAGAAATATTTTATATTTGCAGGCATACGTAAGAGAATATTTCACGGGAGACAATGCTAAAGATACATTAGCAATATATACGGAGCAAATAGTGGATTATGCCATACCCGTAGGGAAGGCTAAATACAAAGGATGGAAAAAACCGAGAGTGCTTTCTCAGATAGAATACAAATATAAAAAGTTAGACCGAAAGGATTCCTCTATTGATACCTTGATGATGAATGAGGGAGGGAAAATGAGGTCCACCAATTTCAATATTGCCCAAAAATTCCAAATGCCGGAGTGCATTCTCTCAGGAGACTCCACCGAATATGTGAAATATGGAAAATACTATCCGGAAGAAAGATGGAGTGTGGCAGGAAATTATTATATTTTTGAAAACGACGAATTGGCTGATAAGAAAGAACATAATTTTCAACCGGGATTTTTGAAACTCCTGGGTATGTCGATGGCTCAGACAATGTGTGACTACAAGTATATTTTTGAGAAAGGACAAAAACCGGGAGCAAACGTAGAGAATCTGGTTGCAGCGTCAGAAAACTTTGATTTGATCATGAAGGGGAAAGCCTTTAAAAAGGCCACGGAACAAAATGATGATACGGTTCTGTCATTTTTTACGGAGATGTTTGTGATTTATCGGGCATATATCTCTGCTGATGAAGCCAAAGAACTTAAAAAAGACGCTCCGGTGGTGGATATAAAGAATTTCAAGGTTCCGGAAGGTATCCCTGCTCCTCCGGATGAGGTTGTGAGTCTAAAAGCCGCAGTTTTAGAGTCAATAGAAAAATAAAATCTATCCGAATTAAAACGAAAATAATTTAAAAGACTATATGAAAGATAGCCTTAAAAATATAGCCTCTTCGTATGCTGAAGAATATCAGAGTGATGCCATCTATCCTGCTCATCTTTTTAAAGCTTTGCTTCATAAGGAGAGTGATTTAATGCAATTTATCGAGGGAACTCTGGATAAAGATTATTATTATCTTCAGGAGTGGGCTGACGTTCAGATGCAATTGGCTCCTAAAGGTGCCCGTCCGGTGAAAGATCCGGATTGGAGTAAAGAAAGTCTTGCAGTTCTGGAGGAGGCGGAAAACTATGCCTTGAAATTTGATTTGCCGGAAGATGATAATGTGACAGTGCTTGCAGCTGTTGTTACTCCCGGAGTTGGATTTTCTTTTAATGAATTGAAGACACTTCCCTTATCGGCAGACGAAATCATCGCCAAAATAAATGTTCCCGAATCTTCCGTTAAAACCGGAAATAACGGTAAATCTAATACCAAAACAACATCTGGGAAAAATAAAGATTTGATTTCCAAATATTGCATCAATAAACTTGAAGAAGCAAAGGAAGGAAAACTCGGCACTGTAATAGGTTTTGAAAAAGAAATTTCCATTATATTAGAAATTTTAGGTAGAAAAACCAAATCCAATATTCTTATAACCGGAGAATCGGGAGTTGGTAAAACTGCTCTTATTAATGGTTTTTGCCTTCAGTTAACTAATGGCGTGGTCCCCGGCTTCTTGAAAGATTCAAGCGTCTATGAACTGGATACAGCCGCTCTCACAATGGATGCCTCCTACAAAGGGGAGATGGAAGACCGGTTCAAGAAATTGCTGGAAGAATTAGGTCAAAACGGTAACATTGTGCTTATAATTGAAAGTATTGATAAATTCTTTGACAAGCAGAACACACTATATAATTTGCTTCCTCAATTGAAACAAGAGCTCTCCAAAAATAATGTTTCCCTGCTATGCACATCTTCCATCGACGGCTTCACAAAATTTATAGAAACTGATAAGGAAGTTCTTAATAAGTTTGAGCGTCTCACTGTGGAGGAACCGGATTCTGACATGGCATTGAGGATTCTTAAAGGAAGCATTCCGGAGTATGAAACATATCATGATATAGAAGTTGAAGAAAAGGTATTGGATGATTCTATCCGACTTGCCAAACGATATATGACAGAGAAGTCATTGCCCGATTCCGCTTTTGATCTTATCGACCGCACCATGGCTCAATTGAAGACCATGAACGATATCACGGAGTCAATGATTGAATCCTTGAAAGAAGATTTAACCAAAATAGAAAATAAATCGAAGGAAGCTGAAGCAGATAAAGAGGAGATAAAGAAGGAACTGTCGTGGCTAAACAACGCCATGATGAATAAAGTGAATTGCATTTTGCTCGCATCTTTAGATTCTGATATAGATTTCAGCAAGTTATCTACGGTAGAGGAAAGAATAAAATATCTGAAGGATAGTCTCGATAAGCTTGAAGAACTGGGCAAGGAAAAGCGTATTAAATTGTTGAGTAGTGATCTGGATGCTGTTGTTGCAAAACATACCGGAATTCCTCTTGGCAAAGTTCAGACAAAAGAAAGAGACAGGCTTTTAGGTGCAGAAGAGCAACTGAAGAAACGTGTGGTAGGTCAGGATCATGCCGTAAAGAAAGTGCTGGACGCAGTTTATGAGGCACGTTCGGGACTTAACAAGAAAGGTCAGCCAATGGGTTCTTTCTTCTTCCTTGGTCCGACCGGAACAGGGAAAACCGAACTTTCAAAAGCTTTGGCGGCTTTCCTCTTTGGTGATGAATCAGCACTTATCAGATTCGATATGTCGGAGTTTAAAGAAGAACATTCTGTTGCGCTTCTTTATGGAGCCCCTCCGGGATATGTGGGTTATGAAGAGGGAGGTTTGCTTGTAAACAAGATAAGGCAACATCCTTATTCTGTGGTGCTCTTTGATGAAATAGAGAAGGCGCATAAGTCGGTTTTCGATCTTTTCTTGCAGATACTTGATGAAGGTAAACTCCACGACCGATTGGGAAGAGTGGGAGATTTTTCAAATGCTCTTCTTCTGTTCACTTCAAATATCGGAAGTCAGTTTATAGTAGATAAATTTAATTCAGGAACAGTGCCTGAAAACAATGATCTAATGGATATTATGCAAGGATATTTCAGACCGGAATATCTTGCAAGACTTACAGAAATCGTTCCTTTCTCTCCGATTACGGAAAAGACTGTTGTAGATATCTTCAATATCCATTTGAAAGGGCTGTTGAAACTTCTTGAAGAGCAAAACATCAAGCTTGAACTTACTGATGAGGCAAGAAAAGCAATTGCCTTAAGAGGGTTCAATCAGCAATATGGAGCACGTCCGATACTTGGGATTATTCGAAAAGAGTTGAGGCATCCACTTTCTAAAAAGTTGATCGCCGGGGAAATAAAGAGCGGCGACACAGTTAAAGTAAAACTTGACAAGGAAGGAAATCCTGAGTTTGAAATTTTAAAAAATTAATACTACATACCTTAAAACCAATCATTATGGCGATGAAAGAAAATTTCATCTCGATGGCCCCGGATGAGGAATCGAGTGCGAAAGTCAACCCGATTGACAATAACAAAACCCTGTTTATCGATCAATTTACAGCTGATATTGATCCGGGTAACCCGGAATTTGTAGAAGACATTCAAAACATCAACGATGCATTCACACATTTCAAACCTCAGGTTGATGTAACCTTTACGGATGAAGAAGGTGGTGCCGTTGATGAGACACTTCATTTTTCTGAAATCAGAGATTTCGAGGCAAACGGAGGTAAGGGAAGGCTTGTAGAAAACAGTCCGTTCCTTTCCGGAGTGAAAGATAAAATTGATGTAAATACAAAGATTCGTAAAAGTATCGAACAAAACCGTAAACTTCGTGACATTCTGAAAGATCCTAAATATAGAGAGGAACTGAAGGAAGTGTTTGAATCCATGTTGGCGGACCTTGAAGGAGCCGATTGAACCCAAATTAACAAAAACTGAAAACTAAAAAACTATATAATATGGCAGATCCCGAACTTCAAAAACAACAATCTGTTGAATCTGCAGCTGAACAACAACCACAGAAAAGAGAAGAAAAAGATCTTTCAAAACATCTGTCATTCTTCGGTGGTTTCAATGCCATCAGAGGTTTTATGCCTGATGCCGACAATATGAATCCGGCAAAGAAAGCAGCCAAGGCAGTTTTCCTTTCCGATAAACGTTTCAAAGATAAGCGTGAGAATCTCAAACGCGAACTGAAAGGCTGGCTTGAACTTCTTAAAGAAGAAAAATCACTGCCAACAGAATATGCAGCCACAGCTAAAGAGAATGAAGAAAAATACTCTAATGTTCTCAAACAAGGTATCACAGATGCGCTCTATGCCAGCCAGAACCTTGAAAGGGCATATCGTCAGCTTGATTCTTTCTTCAAGACAGCAAACAGTGATAAGGTTAAAAATCTAAGAATCATCAATGTTTATAAAGACGACATAGCGGATGATGATTCAGGTTTCCGTCAGGAAGTGGAAGATATCCTTCGGAATGGTTTCGACCGTTTGAGTCTCAAGGATGCTTATAGTTTGGTTGTAGTGCCGGGCCATGTATTCCAGGACAAGCCTTCTCTTTTGCAATGGGCAAAAATGGCTTATAAATACAAAGTGCTTCTTGTCACTGACCATGCTGATGAATATTCATTCGATGACCTTCAGGAAAACACCGGGGGCTATCGTGACAGTGATGCCGAGCTCATGAATGTTGTGATGACGGCAAACTGGATAGTAGGCCGTGAGTCGGAAAAACTTTCTTCCGATGAAGAGGATTCCAAAGCATTCTTCATAGCGCCGGCTGCTGCTCTTGCAGGCAAACTCTATGATGAAAGCGCAAATATGGCACAAGGCGCAGGAGGTAAGAAATATGGCACTATGGATGGAGTAAAAGGCGTTAAGCTCGATCTTCTGAAATCTGAAATAGCCGCTCTGATGGATAATCAGGTTATTCCAATGGTTTATTCAGAAGGAAGAGTGATGGCTTTCAATAACACTACCCTCTATAATGGCGACAATGATGCCATGAAAGAATATCCTATCGTCAGAGTCTTTGATTGGGTTAAGAAAGTGCTTATGAACTATGTTCATGAAGTGGCCCTTGAAAACTGGGATCCATATAATTCTCCTAAAAATCTGAAAGCTAAAATCCAGGCTTTTCTTAATGATTACAAAGGATATGGAAATCTCTTCCAAAACTATGAAATCAAAGAACCTCGTCAGGATCCGGAAACAAAGAGAATTACTTGTGACATCAGTTTGACTCCTTTCTATTCAGCCAAGAACTTTATAATAAAGGTTGCTGCCGACAAGAAAGATAAAGAAGCCACAATGGCATAAAAATTATATGTTGTTGAGTTTTTATGTTATTAAAGACTCGACAACTTTTTCCTAATATTATAAGAAACATTTAAAAACAATATTATATGGCTAAGACACCGGTTAAAATTGAAATTGACGGTTACAAGGAGCGTGAAGTTCTTATGGTGGAATATGGCTTCACCCAGGAAACCGATGTAGAAGGACAAATGTCAGGAATTCCTCGCGGCGGAAAAATCAGAGTAAGAGTTAAAGCCCTTAATGACGGCACCCCCGACCTTCTTGCTTGGATGGTGGAACGTAATCTTCCGAAAAATGTGGTAATCACATTCAATGAGACCAAGACCGGCAAGGAGATGAAGAGAATCGAAATCACCAACGGGTATTGTGTTGAGTTTGAAGAGAACTGGGAAGACAAGATGGGTCACTTTGAAGAAATTGTGATCACCTGCAAAGAAATCAAATTTGGTAACGTTGTTTACCAAAATGACTGGGCGTAATTATACTATAAAAAAATTTAAAAACCATAAATTAAAAAGATATGGCTGATAATACAACACCGGTTCAATTGACCGTGCAGGATTTTGAGACAAGAGAAGTTCTCATGATTGATTATAAATTTGATCAGACCACCGACAGAGAAGGTCAGATTTCTGGAATACCCAGAGGCGGTCGCGTGAAAATCAAAGTTAAAGCCATGAACGATGGCAATAACCAGTTGCTCCAATGGATGCTTGCTCCTAATGATCCTCGCGACATGACCATCACATTCTATAACACAGTAGACGGTTCTACAATGAAAGAATTAAAAGGTACAGGTTGCTATTGTGTTGATTATATGGAGAAATGGGAAGACGGACAGGAACATTATGAAGAACTGGAGATTGTTTGCCAGAAACTCGAGAATGGTCCGGTTGCTTTCGAAAATCCCTGGAAATAAGGTAGCATAAAGTTTATGGTTTATTGTTTATAGTCTGAGGATAAAACCTGAAACTATAAGCAATAAACCATACATCAAAAATTTCAATCCTCTTAAAATATAAAAATTGGCACTTTCGTCTGTCATACAATTCGGAGATAACAACATCACGAGATATTCACGCGAATATCCTCTGCTTAATGTAGAATTGCATTTTAAAAGAGAAGACGACGGATTCAGGCCCACAACCGACGCAGTGTGTGAGTCTGTTGTTTTATCTTTAGTTGCCCCGCCGGAAAAAGACCGTTTCTTCAACAAATGGTTTATAGACGGCGAAGAACAAAGCGGGTGTATTTTGACAGAAATTTCCGACCCGACTAAAGATAATGAACCCGTGGTGAAAGAAATTTATTTTCAAGATGCAATGTTGTTTTCGTTTGAGGAGAATTTTGAATTGGATATCAGAAGAAGAAGTTTTAAACTTGGAATGACTGCGGCCACCTTCAAAATTCAAGATATAAGCTTTTAAATATGGCTGACTTGTTTTCTAATAGAATTAATGTCGCTTTATTTCACGGGAATATCCAGGATAACTCTATGTTTTCGAGAAATGATGCTGTAGTTGTGGGTCATTATCAATACTCATGTCGAAAGACTCGCAACAATTCCGGCATGCCCTACGGTTTCATCCATGCTTCATATCTGGATGTGACTGTTAGAAATATTTCCGAAATCTTCGAGAAAGAGCTTTTAAGCACGATGACCACAAATGAAGCCGATGACTATACCTTCCTTTTTAACGCAGATTATGACAATAATCTAAGAATCAAACGCTATGACGATGGCTTTATAGTAAGGGCCTTTCCGATAGATATAGTAGAATCTTTCTCAGGAAGCAAAGAAGGAAACGAGGATGACGGACAAAGAATTATAAAAATAAAAATGCTTATCACCTCAATTATTTATTTAGGAGAATCATCTCTGTCCTTAAACATTACTAATGCTTAAAAATAAGAAATCATGTCGGTATTTTCGGTTAAAGATTATGTATTAATTGTAAAACACTATAATAGTCTTGCAAAATTGGGAGACACTGTTCCCAATGAAACCACAACTGACACAACAACAACAAATGAGGATGACGCGAAAGAAGAGGAAATAACGAAAGAAGACCTAAAATTCTATTTCGGTAAAGTAAGCTTATTGAACAAAGATGTGAGAGGGGATACCGCCTCTCTCAAAGCAAACATTTCCTCTCTTAAATTTTCCAGAAAAGTCTATGAGCCAAATGAGATCATAGCTCATGTTACATTAAGTGCCTCCAAAAAAAGTGATCGTCCCGGATTGAGCGATCTTCGAGCCATGTTCTTGAGGAAACCCGTAGAGTTGCAAATCATAAACCGCACCATCTATTTTCCACCTACAAGGCCGGAAAGTGAAGAATTGATTACCACTTTCACCAATTTTTTTGTTTATGAAGTTGTGCCCGTCTATTCGAAAGACAGTTCTACAGATATAAATCTCACCCTGAAGATTTATAGCATGGACAAATTGATGACTCTCGATAAATACAGCCAAGCTTATCTGGGGAGAAAATTAAAGGGCGAGATCCTTAAAAGCGTAGACAGATTTAAATTGGGATATAGTTATTCCACCAAAGATGCTGACAATGTAAAAGATGATATAATATCGGTGGAATTTAACGACAAATTCTTTGCCGATTCCTCGGATACACAAAAATATAAAGAGGAATATAGACTTCAACATCTTGCATATAAACAAACGCTTCGGGAAAAGGATAAATCCGGAGCCAATTTTAAAGATGAAGATAATAATGATATTAAATTGGAGGTGCAGAATGAATTTATACAGCCTTATCTTGTTCAATACAATGAAAGCTTCTATAATTTCATCAAGAGGATATCCAACCGTTGCGGAGAATTTCTCTATTTTGAAAACGGCAAATTAAATATAGGGTTGAAAACCAATCCGGGCGATGATGGCACAGTGGTCGCCACGGACCCTAATATTGCAAATATGCCTAAGTTAACCGGATATTCTTCTCTTTCCTTTGAAAATATCAGTGGAGGGAGTCTGACAATAGAAGATTATCATAGAGATTCTCTAAAAGAAAAAAAAGAAGGTTTTGCCTCCAAGGGCACACTTAATCACGCTAAGCCTTCAAACTCCAGGAAAAGTATTGGCAATCGACTTTACAAATTCTCAGGAACCAAAAGTCCACTTACCTTTCCACCCGATATAAACAGTCATAGCGACGGAGCCGCTACAGAGGGGGGAACAAAAATGCAGACTTATCCCTATAACTCCGAAATTGCCCATGATGAATATTTTATGCCTCTATATCTCGATGGTTTCGGGGGTACAAAGTGGGAAGACATTAATTTTGGAACCCCTGAAAAGAATTGGACACATTTTGCAGCAGCCCTATTAAATTCAACATCATTATTGCAGTTTGTTGTAGATTCCGTCAAAGATTATGGCCAACAATTATATTATTTCTTGCGCTACAAGGATGAGATGAACGATAGGGGAAAAAATCGATTGATAACCCCTTATTCTCCTACCTATCAGCCGAATACAAATACTACTTCTGACGTGAAAATGGTTGTGCCTTTCTCAGAAGATGAGATGAAAAGATGGACAACGATGGAATATTATTCCGACATAAAGTCTTATGAGGAACGCCAGCAACGTCTTATGGCCACTATTGACAACGACAATACCTTGTCTTTACTTCATCTGGGAGAGATATTCGGCCTTGAAGAAGATAAATCGACTCCCTATGTGGCATGCTCCATTGAAATCAATATCTCGAAAGAAACCAAAGGGTTGAATAAAGAAACAATTGTAAATGAAAAAATAAAAGGAATTCCGATGTATTCTGCCGGAGAAGGCAAATGGGTGGCCTATCCTCCGGTGATTGATGAAGATGTGATAAGAAGAAGTGGTCCACAGACAGCTTTTGTGGTGGATGCCGCCGACCCTAAACACCAAAGCCGCGTAAGAATTATCTATCCTTGGCAAACTTCTGCGGATATTATCGAGTCTGAGAATGTTTTTATCCCGGATGCAATAAAAGATTCATGGAACTCCTATAACAACACACGAGTGGAGGCTGCAACACCATGGATTAGAATGGCGCATCCCTCCGCGTCGGAAGATGCCGGAATATATTTTGAGCCCGAACCCGGAGACGAAGTTATCGTGAATTATGAAAACGATAACATTGAGCGGCCATACGTTGTCGGTTCGCTTTATTCAAAAGATCAATTGTCTCCCGTCAATAAAGGTCGGAGAGTAATAGTCTCGAAATTCGGCCACATGATTCGGTTTAAAGATCCAAGCGACGGACCGGGAGAAATCACCGATTATACCGGCAAGCAAAAATTTCTTGATGGTATGGGCCATCTTGGAAAGTTAATAGGTTTTATGGTAGGAAGCGATCCAATCGGGGAGGTGACAAATGCAAATAAATTAACCGGAGGGATAGATTTGACAGACGCTTTCGGGATGTATAAGATTTCCATGTCGAGCGATGAAAGAGCGATAAATATAAGTTCTCCTTTTGGCGATATCAGTCTGAGCGCATTCACGGGAATAAATATAAGCGCCCCTAACGGCGATATCACAATAAGTGGCAAAAACATAGATATTAAAGCTTCAAACAAAATTAATATTGAATCCGGAACAAATATAGAAAGAGGAGGAAGCTTATTGCACCCCAGCAGTATAGGAAATTGGCTAAGTCTTGCAAATCCGGGTTCGGGATGGATAGACCTCACTGTTTTAAGAACATTCCTAGAGGTGTTTCTCCGCCCTGTGGATGGCACTTTGTCGATTAAATCTCACGGATTTGTAAAAGTGGAAGCCGGAGAAGGCGAAGCTCAAATTCCCAAATCAAGTTATGCCGATTGGCATAAAAATCTTTTTATACAAAAAGATGAAAATGATCCGGAAAGGTTGCCTTTCAGGACGATTTATCAAGAATATATGACTCAGATTGATAATATCGTCAACACTCATTTCAAAGGTTATACCACTTTCCTGAAATCTTTTCTGGGACAAATAAGCAATTTCTTAGACAAATGGTTTAACGGCATTGTTGAAAATGATATAATGGATATTTTAAATGCCTTGTATAATCCGTCACAAAACACCATAACCCGCGATTTCCTTAATTCGCGGACTGAAGATCTCTCGGAGATGATTGAAGAATATAAAGATTTACATTTAAAGCTACATGATCCTTTAAGAGGATTGCTGGCACTGTCAAAGCCGGAGAGTCTTACTCAATTAATCAAAGATTTTACTGTTGCACCACTTAATGATGAGTATAAAGAACGACTTGAAATTGACATTAAGAGGGGATTCAACACATATAATTCCGATATGTTTGATGTTGTGAAAGATGCTGTATCGCTTAAAGGTATATATGATTCTAAAAGGATTGACATTTTGAAACAAAACATTCCGCTTGAATGGAAAGAAAAAACAAAAATCTTCAAGAGGCAATTGGCGATAAATATTATAGATGTAAAGAACAGTTATAAAGGCGATCACATCGAGTTTAAACAAAACGTGGATATAAAAGATGACGACGCCTGGAAAGAGGCCGTGCTTGCTATGGAAATTAAGAAAGATCTTTTATCTGCAGGGGTTTCATTCATAACAGATAATTTAAAGAGCAGTTTCACAGAATTAGTTCAAGGCATAGATGTATGGCAGGGAAGACCCGGCAGCGTCGGAAAGATATTAATATCAGACAATCCTGACCACACCCTATATTTTGATAATACATCAAGCGCAATCCAAAGAAAGCTCAACGAGTCTGGCGACAAAGAATTAAGTGCAGAGCGCCTCGTGGCTATTAAAGATATTCTTTACTCTTTTAAATGACAACCGGTTATGGATCAAGTATTCGACAAATGGCTACAGGCTTTGGATTCATTCAGGAACTCCGTGACAAAAGATCTTGATGAGATAAGGCGTCATAAAAGAGAAATACAGCAATTGCGTCAAGAGATAGCTTACGATTTATCGGGGGGCTACTTTCTGAGAGATGAGAAACGTCTGGTTTTATCAGCTCCCGAAATCATAATCGGAAATGTAGATAGATCAGGGGAATCAATAGGAGAAGGAAATATAGTGATAATCCGTGGTGGCAATGTGAATGTCGAGGGGATAGGGAAAACCGGAAAGATTGAAATAAAAGCTCCCGGCATTTATAATATAGCCGTTGATCCCGGTCCTGATGGCAAAGATATGGCTATAGGCAGCATTTCTGAGATTGTATCCCAGGCTCAATCAATAGATATGCAAGCTCATAATGAGAGCGAATTTTTTACATCAAAGTTTGATCTGCCGTCGGCAGGTGGAATTAATATAAAAGCCGACAAAAAAATTAAACTTGATTCCGGCAAAAAGTCTAAGGCAAGAAAGAATTCTCTCTCAGATCTACAGAAAGAATTGGAAGATCAAAAAAAGGAAGAAGAGAAAAAAGCTGACAAAATTAAAAAGCAGTTTGAAGAAAATCTCAATAAAATAAAAAAATTGATAGAAAGCCACACAGAAAACATTACTGATGAAAATAAACTGAGAGCCAATATTCAGAATCTTTTTGAAATCAACGATGAGTTTAAAATCAGAGCAAAACATCTTGCAGCTCTATTCCAATATTATGGAGAAAGCATAGCCGCTCTTGCCGAGACTAACCGGCAACTTAATGCGACAAAAGCACAAAAAGATAAGGTTGTTACCGGCGATGACTTCACAAAAAAAACCACAGGAGCCAATATAACAATTAATTCGGAAAAAGTTAACATTAATTCAGTTGATGGCGAAGGAACCATACGCGAAAATCCGGAAGCCGCAATCAGCCTAAATGCTCTAAACATCAACTTGACATCTTTAAAGAAGGATAAAAGTCTTATCGACAAAGGCAACATAAATCTAACGGCCCAAACTGTGGGTATTTCCACATTAGACACCCTTGACGAAGAGAAAGACGGACAAGGAAAACTCAAAAAAGGAAATTATCCGGCAAAAGGGGATGTTATTATTAAATCAAAAAATGTCTCTCTAAAGTCGGTTGACTATGAATTTAAAGACAACGAGAAGAAAGAAAAGTCTTTGACAGCGGGGGGCCGATTATCTGCTCGCTTTGAAAATGTAAATATTGAAACCACTGATACAGAGGGGAAGGCCACAGGGAAGATAAGTCTAAACTCCAAGAAACTCAAACTCAGGTCGATGGATCTTGACAAAGACTCACGTAAGCCTAAAGAGCTTTCTAAGGATAGTTCTGCAATATTGCTTTCAAATGTCATGTTTATAGGAGATTCGAAACAGGAAAGTAATGCTGTTCAAATCTTTTCCGACACTGTAAGACTTTTTGGGAAATCCTCTGTGGTATTGTCACAAGGGAAAGATTATGACTCCAATATTGCCATGACAGACAAAAATATGGCGTTTAATTCGGGCAATGTTGAATTTATTTCCAAAGCTACCAAACTTTATTCTGACATAAAGATTACTGAAGGAAGTCTCACAGCCCCCACAGCTACGATTACTGAACTTGAAGTGAAGAGCAACCTTAAAACTCCCTCTATTACAGATGGATTTTCAACGGGGGGAGCACCACTAAAAACTTCGGCAAAGAAAAGTGATCCTCCTTTGGTATATGATGAGGAAAATGCCGACGCAGACGACGGCACAAGAGATTAAAACTATGGGAAAGTTTATTTGCAATGGAGCAATATTACAATGTTCTTTCGGGATGGCACCATCCACATTGTTGGTGGTGGATCCGACACGCCCCAAGATACAGAACATGCCAATGGCAAACATCATGGACAACAAGCCCTTGGTGAATATTCTTCCATTCGGAATGTGTCAGAGCATGGCTAACCCTACAGTAGCGTCGGCAACAGCAGCTGCAATGGGAGTGCTTACCCCGATGCCCTGTATTCCCGTTATAGCGGCACCTTGGACTCCCGGAGGTCAAGAGAAAATCTCCAACTTCCCGGCTCTGCTCGACAATTGTAAATGTATCTGCAATTGGGGTGGACAGATTTCCATAAATAATCCCGGTAATATGGCCAACTCTACGGGAAAATGATCTGAAAATAAATGATGGAGAATAAGAATTTAGGTTCAAAAGAAGAGTGAGATTATTTACGCTGATATTGGGTATTTTAATTGTGCAAGTGACACTGGCACAAAGCATCTCCGTGGAAAATTTTCAGCATCATAAACATTATTTCTGGCAGATTAATTCTCAACTCCCGCTCGATAAAAATAATGCATCCGTTTTATTGAAGTCAAAAATCAAGGGCTTGAAATTCTCTACTTCTAAGGAAAGCCCCATTGAAGTTGAAGAGGATGAAGAAGGCTTTTTATTGAAAGTGCCTGACAAAACCAAATACATCATAATAAGTCATCCCGAATTAGGCGTCTATACATGGAGAGTACCTGTTAAATTCCTCAAAAAACATAATTATTACTCTGTTGATTTATATGCCACTGATTTGACAAAGGAATTTAAAAATCCAAACCAATGGGTGGTTTTCAACATCTCTCCTGAAAATGCTATCCTGACAATTGATTCCGTGGTAAACAGGATTAACGATGGGAATATATCCCTTTATTTGCCCGTGGGGAAACATTCTTTCACTATAGAATCTCCATTTTATGAGTCTATATCAGATTCTATTACCCTTATTGATTCAGAAAAAATAGAAAGAAATATATTTCTTCAACCGCTTTATTCTTACCTCACAGTGGCCGCTGAAGATGAGAGTGTGGAAATTTTTGTAGATGAAGAAAGGCGAGGAACAGGCAATATAACTATTGGAAGGATCACTGACGGTCATCATAGATTATCTTTATTAAAAAATAATAAATGGATAAATGATACTATAATATATGTAGGGAGGGCCGAGAAGAAAACCATAACTTTCAGGGATAACCATACAAATGGTAATTTTAAAATGTTAACAGAAAAATTTGAAAAAAATCCGAAGCCCAATATTTATAGAGAATTGTCAATAGTAAAAAATAATCCTGAGAAGATGCTTTCAGAGTTAAGAAATCGAGGAGACAACACAATAATGGCTCTCGTAAAATTAACTGCGGAGGATACTTTATCGCTTATTCTTATTGACCGAGAACCGGTTGGATATGGAGAATGGTCTGGTTTGCTTTCAGAGGGATTTCATCTGATCACCACTGAAAAAGATGGCAAAGAGTCAGCAGTTAAACATTTAACAATCGTAGACAACCAACCTATAGAACTGCAGCTTAATGCTCCAACAAGCGGAGAAGGGCTTGTGAATTTACAAACGAATGTGACAGGCGCAGAGGTGCTAATTAAAGATAAGATAATAGATCAAACACCTTGTGTGATCACTGGTTTGAAACCCGGAGAAACCTATACTCTTACAATACGAAAGGATGGTTATCAAACGAAAAAAGTGGAAGTTCTGCCAAAGGGAAATCAAGTGATACAAGTGGATGTGACACTCAAAAAAGATTGACTGACATGAGAAAAAATATATCATTGCTTTTAGAGGAGGCTAAATCCCAATTCAGCGGATATACCGCGTTATATGCATATCGGCTAATGAATTTATGTGTAAAGGCCGATCCTGTTTCATTATTAAGCATTGAGATAAATGAAAACGGCCGTATTATAAATATTGAGACAGTGGCCAATGTTAGTCGACCCGACGATTATCATTTCGAAATATATCCTAAAACTGAGGGCGCGTTAAAAGAGATTTCCAAGGGAATAGTGGGAAGTCATCCCGAATTCAAGCAAGAAATTAAGAACCAAAACGAGGAGGATGATGAAGAAAATCAATTTCTGTATATCACTATTCCAGACACCGACGATGACAGGTATAAAGCTTTGAAAGATGGTGTTGAAATTCTTTCTGATGAATGTAAGGCCAATCTGGATTTCACTTTTTCCAAATATTCAGCAAAAATCATTGAAAAGTTGGAGGGAGGGAAAAAAGAGGAAATTGATGAGGCAAATGAGCAGCTGAAAGAACTTAAAGAGCAGATAGAAAAGATTTCCAAAGACTATAAAGAGGCTAAGCTAAAGGAGATTGAAGAATCACATGATGCTTTTTTAGAAAAAAAGGAGGCGGAAAAAGACCGGGAAGAAAGAGAGGAAAAGGCACATAATAAGAATGCAGGGATGAGCATGAAACTTTTTGGAGAGGATGATGACGAATAATTGCTTCAGACAAGAATTACTCGACACTGCAAAAATTATGGTGGTGGGTTGTGGCGCCTTGGGAAACGAGGTGTTGAAAAACCTTGCACTCATGAAGGTGGGAAACATTGTGGTTGTTGACTTTGACAATGTGGAGGCAGAGAATCTTCAACGCTCTGTTCTCTTTTCCGAGATTGAAAATTCTGTTGGCAGGCCAAAAGTGGATGTTGCGGCTGAAGCTATAAAAAAAATAAATCCGGAAACGAACCTGAAGGTTATTAATGGCGATATATCCGCCGATGTCGGTTTGGGTTTGATCAGAGAAATTGATGTGGTGATTGGATGTGTTGACAATCGGTGGGCAAGATACTGCATCAACAGAGTTTGTATGCGTGCCGGCGTTCCTTGGATCGACGGAGGCATATCGGAATTGGAAGGTTCTGTCAAGATTTTTGAGCCCGGTAAAAATTGTTATGCCTGTTCCCTTTCTAATGAAGATCTCAATGAAATGAGAAAACGTTTCTCTTGTGTGGGAAACATTAGAAGGGCCCTTCAGACCGGAAGCGCGCCGACCACTCCTTTGATTGCATCTGTAATCGGCTCGGTTCAAGTGCAGGAAGCCTTGAAATTGATTCATAATAAATATGCACAGGATAATAAATTTGAGACGCTTTCCGGGAAAATGTTTTTTTATGACGGAAAACATCTCACTTCGGCCACAGTCGATTTTCAAGCCTTTGACGATGATTGCCCACATCATGAAAAATGGGAGCCGATTAAAGAATTTTTATTTACAAATAATAATAAGGCTTCATTTATTTTGGAAATATTAAGGCAAAATTCAGGGTCAAATGTGGTCGTTTCATTAATCAATGATAAATTTGTTGAGTCGGTGATTGATAAGGAAACAGATGAAGAATATCCTGTTAATCTTCCTGCAAGATTTATAGAGAGATTCATAACCAATGACCCCTCATTAAATAAAAAGCCTTTGAGCAGCTATTATCAAAAGGAAGTGGCAGAGATACATAGAGACAGCCCCCAATCCGAGTTAACATTAAAGCAACTTGGAATTCCGGAGCGCGAAGTCTTGAAAGTAAGGGATATGAGAGGAAAGGAATATTATATCGGAATAAGATGAAATTTGATATTAAAATACCTGAAATAGGAGCTGAGATGATGCTCAACTATCTTTATCCGGAATTGGAAGAACTCTGGATAGTGCGTAATGAAGGTACTTTTTATCGAAACTACAATAATGATGCTCTATCAGTAAATCCTGACAGACAGGAGATTTCTCTTGCCCGCGATGGGTTCTTAAAGCTTTTGCCTCAAGGTGTCATCTCTCCGGCCGATGAGTTGCAAAAAGGTGATAAAAAAGAGAAGATTAAAGAGATAGAAAGGAGAAAGAAAATATTAAAAGAAGCTTTTATCCCGATAGATACTTTTATTTTCAGAAGAAAGCTGAAGGCGGAAAGAGAAATTTCTGAACTCCTCAACGATAAGCTTGATTATATTTTACAAACTTATTTCGGAATAAAATACCGCGAAATTGAGAATCCCTATGTGAAAGAATGGGCCACACTCCTTCCTTATATTCGCAATAGACGTGGAGACTACAACCTGATTAAAAATGTCTTGAAATCGCAATTTGAATGTAGGGTGGATGTATATGCCGGAAGATACAGCCGGTCTGATTCCACAAAAAAATGGCTGCCTGTGATTCGTTATGATCTGATGATTGGTGGTCTTAAAAATGAAGAGTTTAATAAGCTTTCTGAAAATCTTCAACCCTTGAGGGATTTTATTTCAGAATGGTTTATACCGGCTGAGATGCGTTGTGAAATCTTGATTAAGGATCATAGGGGAACCCCGGTTTTAAACAACAATCTTACCCTTGACTATAACACCCGGATCATATAAAATTGAAACCTTTGGAATATGGATATAAACGATAAAATAAACTGGATGCCGGGAATGGAATTGACAGCAGAGACATTCCGACAATTTGAAGATTTCCTTGATTACCGTCAAAAGCTCGCTTTAAAAGCAGCATTGGGAAGAAATCAACTCGGCCTTCTCCCGGGAGCGGAATTTAAAAACAACGGTGTGTTCGTTAAAAATACATTTGAGATTCCCGACTTCAGATGTCTCGCAATTTTGCCTTCGGGCCAAATAATAAATGCCGACCGGGAGGTAGTGGTGAATATCCCCATGCTTTATGGCGAGGAATATTATTTGGGTGTCAGCATATCGGGAGAAAGTCATGAGTTTGAACGGGAAGGTGTGCCATTCTTCTCTCCGGTTTATAATTTTGCATTATATAGTTTGGATGATCTTAAAAAGAAAGATATTTTCCCTGTTGCAAAGTTCAGTGCTAAGGATGGCGTCTTAAGTTTATATCCTGATTATATTGTGCCCTCTTTATTCATTTCAGAGAATAGAAGATTCTCTGAATTTAAAGAGAATTATATAAAAAAACTCGAAATAGTCGCGTCTCATACTAACCTGGAAGAGGGCGACGGAAAGAGAAGCTTGCTTCGATATCTTTTTATCTTAAGGAGCTTCAATGAAGATTCTAATGTTTCAGATTTCATTTCATTAATTCAGGAAATGGTACAGGCTATAGATTATTTTATAGTTTTGCCTAACACTGAAAATCATAAAGAGATTCCCTTTCCCGATTATTATGACATTGAAAAATGGCTCCTCTGGGTTGACTCTTTTCTTGAGGGTGCTGTAAGTGTGTTGGATAAAGTAGTTTTAGAAGACAAAACTATTGATTATAATGCTCTGCTTGAACAAGCAAAAAAAGAATTATATGATAAACTGCGTCCTGAATTATTGGAGAAACTTCCAAAAGAGATAAAAGAGGAAGTCTATGATGATATGACTTCCAGACTCAAGGAGTTCCTGCCTGATTATCTGAAGGAGAAACTTGATGAAATAAAGAGATTGATTGGAGATGATCTTGCTAAAATTTTAGAGCCGAAACTGTTTGATGATTTATATCAAAAACTGTATGATGCGCTATATGTGGCTCCGGAAGAAGAAGATGAGTTCATGCCAATGATTTAATCCCCTTAAGGCTTTTAAAAGATGAGGAATATTTCTTTACCTTTCACAATAGAAAACGGACACCTTGCAGGAAATGAAAAGATTGGCAAGGCAATAAGCCAACACCTTGATTTATTATTGTCTACACCCTGCTATACGAGTCCCTCCGACCCGGAATATGGTTTCATTTTCAATAACCTTAAATTTGAAATATTCAACGAGAAGGAGGGAGTGGTTTACAATTCTTCGGATACTCCGGAAATTTTTGAGGGGAAAGAGGGCCTCTATGAAAAGAAAATTTCAGGCTCATCCAAAAACCTCAACACATTTGCATCAGAATTGAAAATCACAATCAATCGATATGAAACCCGCCTTCAGGATATTTCCGTTTCTATGACCTATGTTAGAGAAGAAAGATTGATTTATATAAATATCAAGGGAACGATAAAGGCAACCGGAGAAGATTATAACTATACCACAACATTGAAAGTCTGGAAATGAAGCAAACTATTTTCGAAACAAGAGAACGAGCCAATGAACTATTGAAGAACTCATTGGAAGTATGGAAACAGAGTGATTTTGCAGATGCTCTGGAGGGTATTGAGAATGATCCGGTTTTCTCTTTGTTGATTGGCGCGCTGGCATATCAGGAAAATGAGTTTGATAATGATATAGCCCGTCTTAAAGAAGAAATTACAGAAGATTTCGCCCGGTTAATGACTCCGTTTGAGGCCGGACATGCCCTGCCGGCTTCCTTGGTGGTGTCTTCCCAACCTTCATCTTCATTGGCTGAAACCCTAATCACCGGTGACTCGGAATTCAGAGTAGGGGAGTTTTCTTTTATTCCTTTATTTGATTCTAAAGTTGTGAATGTGTCTTTAGGAGATATAGAGCGGTTAGACGGAAGGCGTTGGAAAGTGGAATTAAATTTCATATATCCGCTTTCAAGTTTAAATGGATTCTCTTTTGCCGTAAGAGATTTGGATTTCCGAACCTTGAATGTCAAAATAAAAGGTTGTCTTTGCCAAATCATTAAACCCTGGAATTCCTCGGAACTTCCATATTCAAAATACTTTAATCCGGATTCACTCATATACAATCATGGAGAATATTTCACAGGGTCAATGTTGCCATTTGATCTGTTTTCACAGCAAAATATCAGGATTTTCTGGATTGATAATTTTGAAATAAATTCCAATGAACAGGAATTTAATAAATTAGAACTCATATTTGAATTTACGGGAATAAAAGAAGATTTTTTATTCAATGTCAACAATATTGTGTTGAATCCGATATTCCTCGTAAATGCAAGTGTGAAAGAAGCAGTCTTGTCTGCGTCTCACCCGATTGTCAGAATCGCCGGCTATTCCGAGTCAAACAGAAACGAAGTTTCACAACAATTCCTTCAGCTTATAAGACCTAAAAACAATCAGTTGTATTCAAACACGGAACTTGAAGTGAGACGTATCTCGGCCGACAGATTTAATCAGGGAAATCTTGTGAAACTTCTAAGCTCAATTGTAAATAAATATCACACTGATTTTTACGCATTCCAAAATCTTGAAGAAATGAAGTCAGACCGGCTTATATATAATCTTCAGGAATTAGTGGCAAAGATGATTAAGAAATCACAAAAAGACTACTTGAAAAATATAGCCGGCGTCTATTTGCTTCTGCATGAAAGAAGCAGATTGAAGGATCACTCATTCAGCCTGACAGTCAATTATCTTACAACGGCAGGTGAGGCTGTAAATGAAACCCTGAACGGAGATTTCAATATTCAATCGCCGGGAAATCTGAACAGTAATGCCACCTTGCAAATTGCTTCTCCCTCCCGTGGCCTTAACGAAGTGAGCAGTGAATCTGTTTCTAAAACATTGTTAAGATACTACATGCTCACCAATGACAGAATAGTTACACCTTCCGACATCAAGCTATTCTGTTTCAAGGAACTTCAACGCAGATATTCTTTCGGGGAGGAAACCATCAGAAATATAAAAGTGGCTCAACGACAAACCAAAGAAAATTATGGGCCCGGATATGAAATTTGCGTGGATATTTTCTTGACTGGCTCCTCTATGGTCAAGAAAATTCTGGGAAAGAAATTATCTCAGTTAGAGTTTGTGCTTCAAAAAATGATAGAGATCCGAACCACCGGTATCTATCCGATAAGAGTCAATATAACAATAGAAGAATAACAAAAAAATAATAAAAGTGGAAGATTTTTTTCTAAATATAATATATCATAACAAAAAAGTGAAATTCAGAGTCGCCAACCCTGAAGCTTCTTTGAGCACACTTGTTAATAATCTGCGTCATGCAATCGGAGCGGATGGAAAATTGATTTTTGATTTCCCCTCCATTGATGAAACCGGCGCTCCAATCGACTATTTTTTTGGAGTGGAGGATCCGGAGGTGCATGAAATAAGGGTGTTACGTCCCCGGATAGGAAGAACGGATCAGACTCTTGAAGATTATAACATTCATAATGGTGACACTCTTTATCTGATTCCGGATCCCATTCCGGGATGAATCCGGTTTCATGATAATAATCTCAATGAGTTAGAATCAAAAAAATTAAGATTTGATGGAATTGCAAAGTTTCAAACATAACCTTAAAGATTTTAAAGGCAGAAACAGGCGTCTTTTGCATGAATGGCAGAAGATAGAAGTTCGTTTTGCCAATGATGATGAGATTGAAGTGTGGGTAAACAAAGAAAATTCGGCGGGACTTCCCATTGCCTATTGGGTTAAATTTCATATCAATTGTATTTGTGGTGTTAGAAATATTGAGAAATTGGGGGAGAAGGGAATAGTTAATACTCCGATTTTTAATAATTATTACACGATGGAGATTACAATCCCCGAAAACTATCCCGATATAGATGGTCTCCCGATATTTAAATTTGACACACTTACTCCGGATGGCCTGGATAGAGACACGCCATGGCATCCGAATATCCGATTCTTCGGCCCTATGAAAGGATTGGTTTGCTTAAATAGAACTGACACTTTTGGAGATATCGCCGATGGCATAACAAGGATAGCCGATTATTTGAAATATAAACTTTATCATGCTGAGTTGACCCCGCCTTATCCCGAAGATTTGAAAGTGGCTCAATGGGTGAGAGAACAAGGCGAGCCGAATGATTGGTTAACAGAATGTCAACCTCCTAAAAGATATATGGATTGAGAAAAATGAATTCAGGAATACAAAAATACATAACAATTATATTCTTTTTGATTTCTGCCTTTTCAAGCGTAAAGGCACAATCAATCAGAGATATAACTGTTGCTTACAATAAATCGTTTACAGATCATGTCTCTCTCGCTTCCGATTCAAGAGATATGGATGTCATTGTGAAATTTATCTTTAATGAAGATACAAACCAGCTCACTGTCAGCCTTATTTCTTATAGATATTTGTTTGTTTTTAGAGAAGATTCAAGGTATGGGAATATAATTCATCATAATCGTCTGGATCCGGAAGATCTCCCGTATGTGGCTGAGTTTCCTGAAAAAAGCAGGTTTATTCTTTCCAAGAAATTCATAAACTTTATTCCTAAGCCCCATAAAGATTATATATTCACCAAATGGATAGAATATCGGGGACTGCAGCCTGTGGCCATGAAATATAAAATGGTGAATGATTATATTGAACAAACGTTTGATGTCACCAACTATGGAAAGAACGTGATGGTGAAATTAGGATATATATTTCTGATGGAGAAGACTCCTTCAAAAAAGCATCCTGACGACTACACTTTTGTTGCCGGGAAAAACCTGAACCTTGAATATAGGATCTCAATCGTCAGAAATCCCTGTTTTGGTCTGGAAAATGAAATCGAATTGGCAAAGAATACTTTAGATGCTGTAGAGAAGGCCTACCGGAATTTCAGCGGAGCCTTTAAAACCTTGGAAGTAGAAACGGAGGCTGAACTAACAAACTTCAACAACATGAAGGAGGTTTTATTGACACAGTTCCAAGTAAAAGAATCCGACTCCCAATGTCCTGAACTTAAAGAATTATGGGATGAATACAACAGTTATGTTGAATCCATAGCAAGTTTGAACCTGACGCTAAAAATAAAAGAGAAGCAAGGGACCGGAGGAAACGGAGTAGCTTCCGGAGGAAATGAAGGAGAAGGAGGACCTATAAATATTGATCCTGCTGAGATATCTACTCTTGCCCGGCAAATTGACAGAAATGTATCCCGATGGCTGCTAAGTAAAGACACTGTTGAAAAACAGGATCTGGTTAGGGAATGTCAGGATATTATATCCGAAGTAAACGGTTTGATAGGTATACATCAAGGGAGCACACAGGAACAAAAGAGAGCCGTGGGCATGTTCCGGCAGGCGGAAGCTTATTTCAGAAACACTTGTGGGGTAAAGAAATAAAAAGTCAGTATGATAAAGGGCTTCATAAAGATATTCATAATTATATTCTCGTTTTTCAGCTTCTTGAATGGCAAATCACAAGAAACCGAACCTGTCTACCCAATAGAAGAAGAGACTTTTGAGGAGATAGAATATAATGAGGAGGATTTCGACCCTGCCATTAAAATTTTGGAACTGCAGGAAAAGATTGATGGATTTTTAGAAGAACTTAATGGTTTGCAAAACTCTTATACGCGGCCATTTAAAATAACTAAAGATCAACGGCTTTCAAAGACCTATATGAAGCGACTTTCAGACGATATTAAATCTAATGAAAGAAAGTTGAAGTCTTTTGATTTGAGATGGAATATTTTCTATCAGACAGAGCAGCCTGTAATTGCAACCGACGATGAACTAATGACCATGGTAGATGATCTTAACATCATTAAGTCGGCTGTGGAAGATTCAATTGCCGGGCGCCGGAATATTGTTCAGGCCATCAATGATTTTAATGCGGCTGAGAAGTTTTTGGCAGATCAAGACACAATTTATAAAGTCTTGGGGAAAAAAGCTATGGAACTCTCTCTTACTTCCAAAACAGCTCCACAACTTGAAAACCTTAAAGTGAAGGAACAGATTATTTTTGAAGATATCCAAAGCCATTATGAAAAGGCTAAACAAGGAAGCAGTCTTTTTAAACTGTCTCAACAAGAGATTGATAATCTCGACAATAGATATGCAGCTCTCAAGAATAAGTCTGTAAAGATTCAGGAAATGGCTTATGTCCCTTGGATACAAAGGATTAAGGATTATCTTCTTGGCATTGCCGCTGTGGCAATCATCATAATGTTCTTTAATATGGTGGTTAGTAAAATCAAGGCTGCCAAAAAGATGAAGGATAATCTTAAGAAATATCAGGAAACAATGGATCGGAACGAAAATAATGACATACCCTCAATATGAAAATGAGTTTACTATATAAGGCGATTTTATTTTGTGGTATAATGTTGTGCGTTGTTTCGTGCGATAAAATATCTCAAAATGAAGATTTGGATGCTTTCTTTTCAGATATCGAAGAAGAATTCAGTTTGAAAGGTGACGACACCGGAATGATTGTAAAAGATGTGGTGTTTTCGCCGGATAATAAAACATTCTATGTCACAACCCATATAACCCGGGATATCGGGCCCTATGCGCTGACAGACAGCACAAAAACAAAAATTGTTGTAGAAGAAAAAATCAACGGTGTGCCATTGGATAAATCTTCCGGATCCCACTTGGTGAAAGCCAGCAATACAGGCAGTGAGGAAATCGCAAGAATGGGTTATAAAGTACTCGCCCTTGTGGATTTGACAGCCGGTCAGCAATTGGTCGACCGACAGAAGAAGATGATCTCCGAGATGGCAACGGTCTTCAATCATGACAATCTATATGTGGCGTTTATGGAGGATGGAAATATTTCCGAAACCATGATGCTTACCCCTTATATTCTTGACAATTATTTTGTGGCTTCTGAAAAGAAAAATAAATATCTCTTCGGTTCTATTTTGGAAAAAGAGAAAGAAATGGCTGCAGGAGAGGGGATTTGGAATGAAGAGGATCCGCTTTCCCTTGTTGTTTTTTCAGATGCTAAAGTGTATGATGAGGATGATTATCCTATAGAGCCGAATTACTTTCAGAAAAAAAAGGAGTTGATTGACTATGCCGATGATCTTCAAGGGAAAAACATCACAGTGAGCTTTGTGAATGTTTCCAATTCAACTGATGAATATGAGGAAACTGATAATGTTGAGGTTCAGAGTGTTTTCGACCTTATTGCAGAAAAGACAAATGGCATTCATCAGGATCATTTCAATTATACGGAATTACAAACAACAATTCTTGGGCCTGAAGGCGACAGCATAGCTGATGACAGATTTGATTTTGTAAACCCGGATAAGAAGATTTACAGCGGCTCGGAAAACGAACTGAAAATTTCATTCTATAATATAGAAGATGGAAAGCTGATAACATCGACCACTGCAAAAATTATTAAAGGAACCAGCTATAAGCCTGTGATCGTTAATGGATTAAGCACTCCTCTCGTGATTCTCAAAGGGTGTGTAATCATTATGGTGATTTTATTTGCTGCCTGGCTGATATTTCAATTTGTGGTTCCATTTATCCAATATAAATATTTCCTTAAGAAACATGTGGTTGATTACTCAGGCTCGAATATGAGTGTAAACAACCGTCTGGTAGGTGAAAGTTGTTACTATTGTAAATCTCCGTTTGAGAAGGGAGATAAAATCGTAGTGAAATGCGACCACTCCCTGCATAAGGAATGTTGGGACGAAAATGAATATCATTGTCCGGAATATGGATCCAAATGCAAAGAGGGTTCCCATTATTATAATTATAAACGATTGCTGGATCCTGAAAATTCACCATTTTATCTGAAGTGGATTTTGATCTCCATATTGGCAGCCGGGTGTGCCTGGATTGTCTTTACAGCACATCTTCACTATGTGGTGGGTGAAATGTTTGAAGACCTGATTTTTGCTTTCACAGAAGTGCCTGAAGATTCTAAAGAAGCGGCATTTGCAATTCAGGAATATGACGACCCTATGGGGCAGGCTCCTGCTTTTGGCCTGACTTTGGGATTCTTTTTAACGTTAGGTTTGTCATGGCTGACAGTGCATGTCACAGATATTAAACGTCAATGGCTTGAAATTTTCTTCCGTTCAATAGTTTCCGGGGTTGCTTGCTGTTTTGTTTTTTTCACTATCGCCGTAATAGGATTCACCGTTGAATGGGATATAGCTTATCTTGTTGATTGGATTCCCTGGTCGGTGTGCGCTTTTATACTGGTTTTTGCTTCCACATGGAGAACACCTGTAAGAGTGAAATCTTATGTGTGGTGGGTTTGCCTGATTCTGGGAGTATGTGCCATGCTGCTTTGGGCCATCCAGTTTAGAGGAGCTAATTCCGATTACAGGATATTCCAGTTGATTATTTTTATTATATACTCTTTGACCCTGGCTCTCTGCATAGCCTGCGAGGCCCCGAGATCTAACCATTATTTCCTGAGAATGACCGGTGGAATAAAACCTATGGATGTGGCTCTGTTCAAATGGTTTAAGAATAATCCGAATTATGCTGTCACTATTGGAAGAAGCGTGGATTGTTCATTGCAGATTTCATGGGATATCAGGAATGACATCGCTCCTGTTCAAGCTGAAATAAAGAAAAAAGGATCTGCATATGTCTTGATTCCTTTGGAAGATGGGGTCTTTATTAATGAAAAAAATATCATTCCCGGCAAGAAAATCACATTATATAATGGATTGACTTTCATGATTGGAGACACAGAATTCACCTATGTTGAAAAAGACACACGAAAAAGATAAAACGGAATGAGATTATTAAGAAGAAAAGAAAGAATCTTCAGCCAGACTTCCCGAATGTGGTGTCTGGATACTCTCAGTAGTATCGTGGGAACTGTGATCGGAATTATCCTTACGTTTGGTGTCACCTTCTGGATTGAATATCAAAATAAAAAAAAGGATAACATGAAAATAAATCTGATGGTGATAGAAAATATTGATGAGATGAATAAAGCATGTGCGGAATCTTATAAAAAAATAATGGAATCTGCTCCTGTTTTGGAAGAAATGATAAAGCTGACTCCTGATAAAGTCGCAACAATGCCTCAAGATTCAGTAGATTATTATTTTAATTCCCTTCCTCATCCTTTGTTTGAGGTTAATAATTTTGCGCGTAACCTGATAAATTCAAATTTTGATATTATTAGAAATTCGGAAAATTATTATTTTTTATTAATGGTAAACCATTATTATTCCTTCTATGATGCAATGACAGAATTCTATGAAAATTATGGCCCTATAAAATTAAATAATGATATAAACGAAGTGTTATTGGAAAAGGGCATTCAATCCGGAACTATGGATAATTCATCAAGATGGAATCTTATGGAAATGGCGAAGTCTGATAGAATAAAATATTACATTAGAACTTATCTGGATCTTTTTGTTCCTAACTTAAAAAATTATATGGTGTATATGTCCGATATATCGCAGAAAATATTTAAGCTAACGGATTATGAAGAATTAAAAAAAATATATGAAAATTCTTCTTCTGATAACAATTATGAAGATTAGATATTTTTTGATTAATTTTACAATCATTTGATTAATAAAATCTTTAAATTCAAATTATAACTTTATGAAACAAAAAATTTCTTACAGCCTGTTCAATGCGGGCGTAACAGCCACTACAATCATCCTGTGGGTGATTTTCTTTGCATGTTTCGTGCTATATTGGGTTTTTGATGCAAAACCTTTCGATGATGTATTCTTCTGGATTATGTTTGGTATTTTTGTGATAAGTGCCGTCTGGTCAATTTTCATCGTGCCTACTTCAGTAAGTGTGGATGATGAAAACGTAAATATACATAAAGCTATCAAGACGAGAAAAATCAAGATTTCTGATATCAAATCTGTTGAACCTATCGATATTAATAGCCTTAGAGAAAGATTATCACCTTTCAAGTGGGTAAGTAGATTTATCGATGGGGGTAATGGAGTATTCTATTACTACTATGGCAAACCTAAGAATTCAGTAATAATCAATTTTAAGGACGGTAAACATTTCACAGTCGGAACTTCAAATCCAACAGAATTTATTGAATTCATCAACAAAAAAATAAAATAAGCTTTAAATAATCATTATGAGACGAAAAATTTTAGTATCGATGCTTCTGCTTTTTGCAATGTTTGCAGTCATGGCAGAAGACTGGCCGTCGGCTTCACAATTGAGACCATTGCCTTTGGATAAAAATGTGAAACACGGTGTGCTCGACAATGGATTGAATTATTACATCCTGCATAACGAGGAACCCAAAGGGAAGGCTAATTTCTATATAGCGCAGAAGGTCGGTTCTGCACAAGAGGAACCCGATCAATATGGTCTTGCTCATTTTTTGGAACACATGGCTTTTAACGGATCCGACCATTTTCCTCCCGGAAGTCTCGACAGATACCTTCAGTCAAAAGGCCTTAGAGACGGGGCTGATATAAATGCCGGCACAAGTTATGACCAGACTGTTTATAACATCAACAATGTGCCTACATCAGATCAAAATCTGATGGACAGTGTCTTGCTTTTGCTCCGCGACTGGAGTTGCGGCATTCTGCTCGATGAAGCTGAGATTGATGCTGAAAGAGGAGTTATTCGTGAAGAGATGCGCTCTAGGGAAGATGCCATGCAGAGAATGTTGCAGGCTGTGTCGCCTATAATTTTCCCTGAGCCTCAATATAAACATTCCATTATCGGCACTGAAGAAGTTATTATGAATTTCTCACCCGAAACAATTCGGGCTTACTATAAGAAATGGTATCGTCCGGATCTTCAAGGTATTATAATCGTAGGAGATTTTGACGCTGATGAAATGGAAAAGAAAGTGGTGGAGCTGTTTTCAACAATTGAAATGCCTGAGAATCCTGCTGAAAGGGTTTATCCTCCTTTCACCGGTAACGATGAGCCCATCTACGCCTACTACACAGATCCCGAACTTCCTTACAACCTTGCTTTGATTATGTTTAAAGCAGAACCTTTGCCACGAGAGATACGCAACACTCTTGAGATGTATCTAAGTGATGAGATAACAAAGTCAATCATCTCTGTCTTACTTAATCAAAGGCTCGCAGAATTTGCACAATCTCCGGATTGTGCCTACATTTCAGCTATTGTTGACTTTGGTGATTTCTATATCTCTAAAGCTGCAGAGGCCATGAATGTGGAAGTAGTTGCCAAATCAGATATTAATCTGGCTGTGTCGCAGACTATGGGGGTTATAGCAAGAGCTTGTTCCACCGGTTTTACCCAGTCTGAATACGACCGTGTGAAAGATATGATAACATCTGAATTGCAAAATCAGCTTAACAGAAAGGATAAAACTAATAACAATGTGCTCGCACAACAGATAATCCAACACTTCCTCGACAATGTGCCGTATCCGGGAATCGAAGCTGACTACAAATTATGGCAGCAGGCTTTTATGTTAATGAATCTCAATACCATTAATATTATAAGCGCAGAGTTGCTCGATTTGGAAGATTTGGTGGTTATATGTGCCCAGCCCGATAAAGAAGGGGTGACCGTAACTTCTAAAGAGGTTATGATTGGAACCATACAAGATGCTCTTAATGCCGAATATGAACCTTATGTGGAAGAAACAATAAACGAGCCTCTTATTTCTAACCCTCCTCAACCCGGAAAGATCACTGACAAGAAGTCTGATCCGGATTTGGGGCAGATCTACACTTTGTCGAACGGAGCAAAAGTTGTTGTGAAATCCACTGATTTCTCTGCCGACGAAATTTTGTTTGCCGCGCTAAAAAATGGAGGCTATCAAAGTTATGAGGCATCACAGGCTCCCGATGTCAGATTGATGAGCGCAGTATTTGAAAATGCACAATTCGGTCCTTTCGACCATATCAACTTTAATAAATATCTTGCGGGAAAGAAAATTTCATTGAGTTTTGGCAATGATATCAGCAGGGATTTGATGGTGGGGAAATCCACAGTGAAAGATTTGCCTGATTTCATGGAATGGCTCTACACTTCGTTTACTGATCTTAAAGCTGATGAAACTGCTTTCAACAGATATCTCCAGGCTGAGAAAACGAAGGTTGCCAACCTGGAATCTGATCCGAATTATATTATCCAGACAGTGATGCAATCCACTCTCTATAATAACAATCCATTCACCAATATTCCTGACGTGAAGATGTATGAAAGTGTAGACTATAACAAAGCGCTTGATCTTCTTCATAAAACATTATCAAATGGAGCAGCCTATACTTATATTTTTGTCGGCAATATTGAAGAATCGGCTATAGAGCCTCTTTTGGAGCAATATATTGCTACGTTGCCTTCCTCCACGGTTATAGAGCCTGCTATTGTTACGCCCATAGAGATGGCAAAAGGCCAGATCAAAAAGGAATTCAAACAACCTATGCTTACTCCTACTGTAGAAATTATGGATGTTTACACGGGTTATAATTTAGCACCTTCCGCTCTCAACCAGATAATGGTGAGAATGGTAGGCCAAGATGTCATGACTGTTTTCACTGAAACTTTACGTGAAGAGGAGGGTGGAACTTACTCCCCCGGTGCAATGGGTATGTATCTTCCTGAAAAGAACGCTTGGGAGTTGCTTTATCAAGTGATCACCGCGCCGGAGAAAAGCAAAAATATAATCGACAGGGCTAACAAGGAAATGGATAATATCTTTGCAAATGGAGCAACAGCCGATCATTTCATGAGAATAAAAGAGGGATTTTTGCAACAATATAATAATAATTCCCGTAGCAATTCTCATCTTAGAAGCTGGATCATTATGCTTTTGAGTTATCCGGAAATTAATTTAATTTCAGGCTACAAGCCGGCTCTGGAATCTCTAACCTTAGATGATTTTAATAACTTCCTGAAAAATCTTTATAATGGTGAAAACCGAATTCAGATTATTATGGAAGGAACAGCGGAATAATAAGATTTTGATCGAAGAAATCACTCTGTGAGTAATCTCCTTACAGGGTGATTTCTCATATTATTATAATTTGTAATTATTTTTTTCGTTATTCATTACGAAAGAAAAATTAAAAGATGGACAATACACTGATACTTGAGGAAATCCAAACAGAAAACATAGATGAAGCCAAAATTGAGGAAGAAGAGAAAGTAAAATTCTGTCTCAACTGCGGCACTCCTGTTAATGATAGATTCTGCCCGCATTGCGGACAGTCTACATCCGTGCCCGAAAAGCTCAAGATGAAAAATTTTGGGAAAGGAGTCATCATGAGTTTTGGAAGGTTAACCCCCGGATTTTTTCGTACAGCTAAAAGTCTGATGTTTCATCCATGGACAGTGATAAGAGATCATATTCATGGTAAACATGTGCCTTATTCGCCTCCCATCACTATGTTGATCCAAATAATGCTTTATTCCACAATAATTTTTGCATGTTTGGATGCATTGTTGGGTACTAAAACAGATGTGGAGGAGAGCCTATTCGGTTATCAAGGGGATAATCCTATTCTTAAAATGATTGATACTTCAGTTGTAATTTCCACTTTGATTGCAGCTGTGCCGATATGTTTTGGGGTGTATCTTGCTTATTATAGGCATGGTGCTAAAAAATATAACTTTGCTGAATATTTATCTGCATTCACTTATATGTTTGCAGCCATAGGTCTATGGGACACATTCTTTTCTTTTTTTAACCTTATCTCGGAAGTAGAGACGGATTTCACTTTTATAACGATATGTATTGCTGCAATTTACTCGACAATTATCTTATTTAAAGCTTTCCCCCAGAAAAAATGGTGGATTTCTTTAACTCTTCTTTTGTGGTGTGGTTTATTATTGTTTATTGGACTTTTAATTGTAGGCTTGATTATGGCGTTGCCTCGCGCAATTGAATATATTAGCACCCACATGTAATCTTCCCTCCCCTTAATCCTCATAAATATCTTATTAGAAGTTTGAATAAAGAAGAGTTAGATATAAAGATTAATATATAGATAAAGAATAATCAGCCAATTAGTTAATGCTAAAAGGCTGATTTGCTTTTAAATATAGGTGATTTTTAATTTTATTATCCCTGTCACTAAAGGTTGTTTTATTCAAGTTGAAAAATAATATAAAAATTTAAAGGTGTATATAAATTTTATTTTTAAAACCATTTTTTATTTAAATAGGTCAAAATTGCTTGATTGATTATGAGCCTACAGGAATCTCCGATCACTGCGTCTATCCCGCAATAAGGACATAACGCTGTTTCCCCTTCACCATCTTTAATAAAATCCGTTACAATAGGAGAGGGGTAAGACCTGGTGCAACTGATGCAATGGCAGTATACCGATTGATCAATTTCCTGTCTATTTCGAATCGTATGTGAATGATAAAGTTTTGATTGTTCTTCGGACAGTTTCATAATCCTAATTTTTCTATGATTAAGGATAAAATATTAGTTTAGTCCTAATATAGAAATTCTAATTTTAAATTTCAAAATATAATATGAAAAAATGAGTATATACAATACTCCCCAACAAATCCTATTAAAAAAACAAAAGTAGAAATTTTTATTATTAAATAAATTTTTCTACTTTTGTATTTCAGCACCCAAATAGAGATTCGTCGAAACTTGGACATATAAAATAATTTTTTTTAAATTATGTAACTAAATTTTCTTTTAGTTACTCTCAAATTTATCCAAGAGTGGTGCAAAAAGATTTTTTTCTCATCCCCTGAAAAAAGGGAAACCAATTTGAAAATGAATCTTAAAACTAAAAAATTCAGACTTGGTTTAACTATTGAGAGAAAAGTTCAAAGAGAGACAACACTTGACTGAAGGGGAGATAAGGTCAAGACTCCTGGCGATTATTTGTCAGGAGTTGTTGTATTTAGTCAATGGATTTAAGTAGTTTGCTCATTTGCATAGTATCTATTTTATTTTCACCAGCTTCATTCCAATATTTTAAAAGAGCGTCTTTATTTAAATCAATCCATTTAAAAATATTATTTAAATCTTTTGAAGATATTTTATCTACCGATCCTTTAACCTTATGATCTTCTATCTGTATGGAAAGACCTTTACCATCACCCAAATCTACCTTTATTCTTGGTTTGTGTTTTTCAACTTTTGCACTGTACCAGATAGGATATTTCAACCCTGTATTACAAGGAAGAAGATTTGACATTTCAAACAATCTATCTTCTTCAGATATATTATAGGTTACATCTTCTGATAGATTTTTATCTTCTAAATCTTTTGTATATTCGTTAAATTTTTTAATCATAGTTTTTATTTTATTTTAAATATAACAAATTTTTCTCCTCATACTCTATTTATGGTTAAAGTTTAACTTACTTTAGCATATACTCTGTGTTTAAACTCATTCTTATAACTCATACAAGACAACATAAGTCTCTCAAACACATCTAAGTATCTTCTATTGAATTTATAACAGAACTCATCAAGGTATTGCTGAAGATAATCTTCCCTGACATCATGGTGGATATCCAACAACTGACGTTTAGCATTGCTGATTACAATATGAACCCAAGGTAATACCTTTGACAAGTCCTTTGGTTCTACAACCTGACTTGTATGAGTCCTGACCAAGTTCT
>JAFLTV010000016.1 GCA_022509105.1 Muribaculaceae bacterium
GCGACCTTTGGGTTATGAGCCCAACGAGCTACCACTGCTCCACCCCGCGATGTTTCGTCTGCAAAATTAATATAAAATTTTATAACTTCAAAATTTATTCGCCGATAATAATAATTTTTATCTTATAAAGGGGGAAACTGAAAAATTATCTGTAAATTTGCTCATTATTATAATAAATGTGCATAATCCTTAGTCATGGTTTCCAAAACTCGGGAAAGGTTTATTGAAGTGGCTCGACAGCTTTTCGCCAGAAAAGGTGTAGAAAACACTACCATGAACGATATCGCTTCGGCATCGGAAAAAGGACGACGCACCATTTATACCTATTTCAAAAGTAAAAGGGAGATCTTTAATGCTGTTATAGCCAGCGAAGCAGATCAATTGCTCGCTCGTCTGCGCGAAATTGTCGCCATGGAGGATTCTCCCCGTGATAAACTTGTGAAATATATCGATTGCCGCTTTGACACCATGAATGAAATCGTTTCCAGAAACGGTTCCCTGAAAGCCGGCTTTTTCAGAGACGTGAGAAAAGTAGACCGGGCAAGGAAACTTATCACAGACAAGGAAACGGCTCTTCTTCGAGAGATTCTCGAGGAAGGGGTGAGACAAGGGGTGTTTAATATTGAAAATATGAACCATTCCGCCCTTGTGATCACTCACACAATTCATGGTCTTGATGTGCCCTACATAAGAGACAACCTCTCAAAAGAGGGCATAACTCAGGAACAGTTGAAAAGATATGTGACTAAACTCATACTAAACGGTATAGAAAAAAGATAAAGTTTGGGCTTATAAAACAGACATTAATAATAAAGCAGCCATATGTATATAAACGCCATGGGCCATTATATCCCTTCCGGGAGAGTGCCGAATGAATATTTTGAGAAAGTTAATGGTTTGACCCCCGATTGGATCGTGCAACGCACCGGAATCAACACTCGGTCGAAAGCCGCCGCAGACGAAAACTGCGATTCAATGGCTCTTGAGGCTGTGGAGGATGCTCTCAAAAATTCGCCCTATGATATAAAGGAAGTTGATCTGATTATCGGTGCTTATTATGCTGTTTATGACAGCGTTGCGACTGCAGGCCATGTGGTTCAGCAGAAATATGACATCAAAGGTGCCAAAGTGGTGTATGCTTCAGCTGCTTGTTCTTCTTTCATAAACGGACTCGAAATTGCTGAAGGTTATTTCGCTATGGGGAAAGCCAAAAGAGCCCTGATAATCTGCAGCGAACACAACACATACTATAGTAATGAAAAAGATCCAAAGTCCGGCCATCTCTGGGGCGATGCTGCCGTAGCTTTTTTTGTCAGCAAGGAGCGTGAATCTGAAAATGATATAGAGATTCTCGATATTTTCACTGAAGGTCTTGGAAACGTCGGGAAAGGTCCAGGTGGCGTGAAACTGCGTCCGGGAGAAGACGGCATTACAATGCCGGAAGGCCGCGACGTCTTTGTCAATGCCTGCCGATATATGATATATGCGCTCAACAATGCATTGGCTCATTCCAATCTTAAGATTGAAGACGTTGATAAATTCATTTGTCATCAGGCAAACAAGAGGATCGTGGCTCAGGTGGCCAATCAGCTTGACAAACCTATGGAGGAGTTTGTTAACAATATCGAGACTCTCGGCAACACAGGTTCGGCATCGGCTCCTCTGGTGCTTTCACAGCATAAGGGAGAATTAAAGAAGGGCGATATCGTAGCCCTCATGGTTTTCGGCGGCGGTTATTCTTGCGGATGTTTCATAATCCGCGTCTGAAGCCTTCTGTCTAACTGAATAAAAAACAAAAACATATATAATTATGGGATTACTCCAAGGAAAGACCGCCCTTATCACAGGAGCGGCACGTGGAATCGGTAAAGCACTCGCGCTTCGCTTTGCAGCGGAAGGAGCCGATATCGCATTCACAGATCTTGTTATTGACGAAAACGGCAAACAAACCGAAGACGAAATCAAAGCTCTCGGAGTGAAATGCATTGGATATGCCTCTAATGCAGCAGATTTTGCACAGACTGAAGAAGTTGTGAAGAAAGTGCATGAGGATTTCGGCAAAATCGATATCCTTGTTAATAATGCCGGAATCACAAAAGACGGTCTCATGATGAGAATGAGCGAAGGCCAGTGGGATGCAGTCATAAATGTAAACTTGAAATCAGCTTTCAATTTCATCCATGCAGTTCTTCCGATCATGATGCGTCAGAAAAGCGGTTCGATTATAAATATGGCTTCAGTAGTTGGAGTTCATGGAAATGCCGGACAATCAAATTATGCAGCTTCAAAAGCCGGTCTTATCGCTTTGGCTAAGAGTATCGCGCAGGAGGTTGGTTCACGCGGTATCCGTGCCAACGCCATTGCCCCCGGCTTCATTGAAACAGCCATGACAGCCGCCCTTCCCGAAAGTGTTCGTGAAGAATGGTGCAAGAAAATTCCGTTACGTCGCGGAGGAAAACCGGAAGATATCGCTGAAGTTGCTGTTTTCCTCGCATCTGATATGTCATCTTACGTCACAGGCCAGGTTATCCAGGTTGACGGCGGTATGAATATGTAATTTTTTGTTTCAGCTCTCCTCATGAAGCAATATGCAGTTATAGTTGCAGGGGGTTCCGGTTCCCGAATGGGAGGTGGAATCCCCAAACAGTTTCGTTCGCTAAAAGGGCGGCCGATGCTATGGTGGTCGTTAAAAGCATTTCATGATGAAAATCCTTCAACGGAATTGATTCTTGTGCTTCCTGAGGATTTTATCTCTTTATGGAACGACTATTTTTTGACTTTATCCGATGGGGAACGTTATCCACATAAAATAGCTGTCGGAGGAGAATCTCGTTCTGGATCTGTAAGGAATGGTTTGGCTTTAATAGATGATAAGGATTCATTGGTGGCCGTGCATGATGGCGCCCGGCCAATGGTCAGGTCCGCGACAATTTCTGAAGGATGGAAAGCTGCAGAAATTCATGATGCCGCTATTCCTGTTGTGAAGGTAGTGGATTCTTTGAGAATGATTACCGATAGTGGAAGCAAAAGTGTAGACCGCAGTCAGTTTCTTGCGGTGCAAACGCCTCAGGTGTTCAAGACTGATGTGTTGATTAAGGCCTATGATTTTGCCGACGGAAAAACTTTCTCGGATGATGCCGCAGTAGTTGAAAACTACGGTTGTCCGGTAGCATTGTTTCCCGGAAGCGAAGACAACATTAAAGTGACAAATCCTAAAGATCTGGCAGTTGCGTCAGTTTTATTAGATTAACATGCCGGATTTCTTTTCTACGGATATAAAATTTTTAAAGGGAGTCGGGGCTGAACGGGCCAAGACCCTCACTAAGGAAATAGGGGTCGCGAACTTTCGCGACCTCCTTTACTATTTCCCTTTCCGACATGTGGACCGTAGTCGGTTTTATTCAATATCCGAATTGCAAGGAGAGGATCTTCCGGCCCTCCAGATAAAGGGACGGTTTATCAATTTCTCTGAAGAAGGCGAGGGGGCTCGAAAACGTCTTAAAGGCATATTCTCCGATGGCCATAAATTTATAGAGACCGTCTGGTTCTCCAAAATCAACTATTTTTCCAAACAATATAAACCCGGAGTGGATTATGTGATATTCGGCAAACCTAATCTCTATAGGAATGTCTATTCCATTTCCCATCCGGAAATCGAACTGTATAATCCCGAAAAGCCGCCCACAGGTTTCCGAGGAGTATATAATCTCACCGAGCAAATGCGAAAAAAGGGGCTGACAGTTCTCCTGCTTCGGAAATTAATGGAAGAGGCCCTTCATCATCCGGGATTTCAAACAATCATGGAGACTCTGCCGGGCGAGATACTGTCCCGTTATCATCTGATGCCTATTCAAGAGGCCTTGATGCAGATGCATTTTCCGGAATCTGCAGAAAAGCTTCAGAAAGCTATCGAGAGATTTAAGTTTGAAGAGCTTTTCTATGTGGAACTCAACATACTGCGATTCTCATTGGAGAGAAGCGCCAAGACTCGTGGTTATCCTTTCCCGGTGATAGGAGAGAAGTTTAATAAATTTTATTATGAAGGACTCCCGTTTCAACTCACAAATGCTCAAAAGCGTGTCTTAAAAGAGATACGCCGGGATATGAAAACCGGGCGGCAGATGAACCGACTGCTTCAGGGCGATGTGGGTTCCGGAAAGACCATGGTGGCTTTCATGACAGCCCTGATGGCTGTAGACAACGGTTTTCAGGCTGCCCTGATGGCGCCTACGGAAATCCTGGCTTCCCAGCATTTCGAAACCATAAGCAAATGGGCCGAAACCTGCGGCATCAGTGTAAGGCTTCTCACAGGAAGTTCCCGAACTGCAGAGCGACGGATAATTCATCAGGAGTTAAAGGATGGGAGACTCGACATCCTGATCGGCACTCATGCTTTGCTTGAGGATGTGGTGCAATTCAAAAAGCTGGGTGTGGCTATTATTGACGAGCAGCATAGATTCGGAGTTGCTCAGAGGGCTCGTTTATGGAAGGGGGGAGAGGTGGCACCCCATGTACTGGTGATGACTGCCACTCCCATTCCTCGTACATTGGCGATGACGGTATATGGCGATCTTGATGTGTCGGTCATTGACGAGCTCCCTCCCGGAAGAACTCCCGTCACCACTCTTGTTAGATATGATTCTTCAAGACTTGAGGTAGACCGCCTTATCTTCAATCAGTTAAAAGAGGGGCGTCAGGTCTATATCGTCTATCCTTTGATAGAAGAAAATGAGAAGCTCGACCTTAAAAGTCTTGAGGAAGGCTATAAACGCACTTGCGAAACATTTCCCTCTTTCAGGGTTTGTTTCGTGCATGGAAAGATGAAGCCGGAAGAAAAAGATTATCAAATGAGTCTTTTTGCATCGGGAGAAGCTAACATTTTAGTAGCCACAACTGTTATAGAAGTAGGAGTAAATGTGCCCAATGCTACTGTCATGGTGATTGAGAATGCCGAACGGTTTGGCCTTTCACAGCTTCACCAGTTGCGTGGCAGAGTTGGACGCGGTGCCGATAAAAGCTATTGTGTGCTTATGGGTAAGGCCACATCGGGAGCCGAAACAAAGAAACGCCTCGCCATAATGGCGGAGACCACCGATGGATTTCTGATTTCAGAAGCTGATATGAAAATGCGGGGTCCCGGCGATATGGAAGGCACGATGCAAAGCGGTCTTCCTTTCAACCTCCGGTTGGCAAATCTGGCAAAAGATGGTCAGATTATTTCTATAGCACGCCGTGCGGCCTTGAATGTTCTTGCCGGTTCGCCTCAATTGCTTTCTTCAGGAGCTTCCGCATCTCCCAACGAGAATTTTGATAATCCTGTTGCGCTTAAAGCCGAGGAACTGTTTATGGTGAGAAATGAATTGAAACTGCGCTTCTCTCATGTGGTTGACTGGTCGTTGATTTCCTGAATTTTCCGGCAATTTTCCTCTCTCTCAAAGTTACTGATGCAACATTCTGACAATGGGTGAAGAACGCAAAAGGACCCTGGTGTAAATATGAAAAATTAATGGTCTATGAAAGAAAAAGATATTCTTGAAGGTATAAAGCATAAATTGGGAATCGAGCAACTCAACGATATGCAAAAGAAGATGCTCTCCGTGTCTTCTGAAAATCGTGATATAATCCTTTTGTCGCCCACAGGAAGCGGAAAAACTCTGGCTTTTACTTTGCCGGTATTGAAAATGCTTAAACCCTCCACAGGGCGGATTCAATGTGTGGTGGTTGCGCCTTCCCGCGAACTCGTGATCCAGATAGCAGATGTCATGAGGGGTGCCGGACAGGGCTACCGCGTTATAGCCCTTTATGGAGGCCACAGTGTTCAGGATGAAGTAAATAGCCTGAAGGTTGTGCCTGATATTATTGTGGCAACTCCGGGGCGTCTTCTTGACCATTCAGTGCGCCATAATCTGGAATTGCTCCCGGTCAGGATTCTTGTGCTCGATGAATTCGATAAAAGCCTCGAACTCGGTTTCGAGGAAGAGATGGAAAAAATCATGAAGCGGCTGAAGAATGTCAGCAGGATTATTCTGACTTCTGCCACAAAAGCCGACCTTCTTCCGGAATTCCTGTCGCTTAAGAATCCTATGACTATCAACATTTCCGGATCTGTGGACAATCCCCGTTCCAGAATGAGAATCCGGAAGGTGGAAACCGACAGCAATGACAAGCTCGAATCTTTGCTGATTCTGTTGAATAATATCAATTCTTCTTCCGAAGTGCCAGAAAAATCAATAGTTTTTGTGAATCATCGGGAGAGTGCCGAAAGAATTTATGAATTTCTTAGGAAAAAGAGGGTGGCATGCGGTCTTTATCATGGCGCCCTCGAGCAGAAAGACAGGGAAATGGCCGTGGCCATGTTCAATAATAGCTCGCGACCTGTGCTTGTCGCCACAGATTTAGCGGCCCGCGGGTTGGATATAGAGAATGTGGCCTCCGTTATTCATTATCATCAGCCTCTCACAAAAGAGGCTTATCTGCATCGCAACGGACGAACTGCGAGGGTGGATGCCGAGGGAGATATCTATATCCTTGTCGGGCCCGAAGAAAACCTTAAGGAATTTGTGGAAGTTGACGGCGATTTTGAGGCAGACAGCAATCTTAAGGCGGATCTTGCCAACAAACTGATGACCATTTATATCTCCGGAGGGAAACGCGAGAAGATTTCCAGAGGAGATATATTAGGATTCCTCGTCAAGGAATGTGATGTCCCGGCTTCAGATATCGGTAAGATAGATGTCTTTGACCATTATTCTCTTGTGGCAGTCAGAGAGAAAATGGTGCCCGATCTTCTGAACAAGGCTGATTCTAAAAAATTGAAAGGGGAAAAACGTAAGTTCAGATGTTTGAATAAATGATTGATTTTATTTAAATTTGCATGATTTTTGTTGAAAAATTCGTTTGAATTTTTTCAATTTGCAATCCGGGTAAGAAATCTGAAATAAAAAATAACTTTAATTCAAATAAAAACCAAACTATGAGTAAAGCAAAGCAATTCCTGACGTGCGACGGCAACCAGGCAGCGGCTCACATCAGTTATATGTTTACGGAAGTGGCGGCTATTTATCCGATCACGCCCTCTTCCACAATGGCTGAATATGTCGACGACTGGTCGGCAGCCGGCAGGAAAAATATCTTTGGCGAAACAGTCACTGTCCAGGAGATGCAAAGTGAGGGTGGCGCTGCAGGTGCAGTCCACGGTTCTTTGCAGGCAGGAGCTATGACAACAACATTCACAGCTTCGCAGGGCCTTCTCCTGATGATACCCAATATGTATAAAATAGCAGGCGAACTGCTGCCTTGCGTGTTCCATGTGTCTGCCCGCACTTTGGCTTCTCATGCCTTGAGCATCTTCGGCGACCATCAGGATATTTATTCAACCCGCCAGACAGGTTTTGCCATGCTTTGTGAAGGCAGCGTTCAAGAAGTTATGGACCTGGCTGCCGTGGCTCATCTTTCAACCTACAAGAGCCGTGTGCCGTTCCTCAATTTCTTCGATGGATTCCGCACAAGCCATGAAATTCAGAAAATTGAGGCTATAGACCAGGAAGATCTCGCTAATCTTCTCGATGCTGAAGCCGTGGCCGATTTCCGTCGCCGCGCCTTGAACCCGGAATCTCCCGTGGCAAGAGGTATGGCTGAAAACGGCGATGTATTCTTCCAGCATCGCGAGGCCTGCAATCCTTATTACGCAGCAGTGCCGGAGATCGTTGAAAATTATATGAACGAGATCTCTAAGCTCACAGGACGTAAATACGGTCTTTTCGATTATTATGGCGACCCGGAAGCAGAGCGAGTGATCATAGCTATGGGCTCCGTGACAGAATGTATCCGCGAGACAATCGATTATCTTCGTGCAAAAGGAGAAAAGGTTGGTCTCGTTAGCGTTCATCTTTATCGTCCTTTCTCAGCGAAACATTTCCTCGCAGCAGTGCCTTCAACTGCAAAGAGAATCGCCGTGCTCGACAGAACAAAAGAACCCGGAGCTAACGGTGAGCCCCTTTGTCTTGACGTGAAGGATTGCTATTTCGGAAAAGAAAATGCACCTCTGATTGTAGGCGGTCGTTATGGTCTCGCTTCTAAAGACACGACTCCGGCTCAGATTGTTTCCGTATTTGAAAATCTTGCACTGCCGCAGCCGAAGGATGGTTTCACAATCGGCATTGAAGACGATGTGACATTCCTTTCACTTCCGTTGCTTCCGGAAATAAACATTGGCGGAAAGGGAATGTTCCAGGCCAAATTCTATGGCCTTGGAGCCGACGGAACTGTAGGCGCTAACAAAAACTCTGTAAAGATCATCGGTGACAATACCGACAAATATTGCCAGGCTTACTTCGCCTACGATTCCAAGAAATCCGGAGGTTTCACTTGCAGCCATCTCCGTTTCGGTGATGAACCGATCAGAAGCACTTACTTGGTGAATACTCCCAATTTCGTGGCATGCCACGTGCAGGCTTATCTCTATCTGTATGATGTCTGCAGAGGCCTTCAACCCAATGGAACGTTCCTGCTAAACACAATATGGGAAGGTGAAGAGCTCGCCAAGAATCTTCCCAATAAGGTGAAGAAGCTCTTTGCTAAAAACAATATCACCGTCTATTATATGGATGCTTCCAAGATTGCTCAGGAAATCGGCCTTGGAAACCGCACCAACACTATCCTTCAGAGTGCGTTCTTCCGCATCACTGAAGTTATTCCCGTTGACCTTGCCGTAGAGCAAATGAAGAAGTTTATCGTCAAGTCATACGGTAAGAAGGGTGAGAGCATCGTGAATATGAACTATGCTGCAGTAGACCGTGGCGGTGAATATAAGAAACTTGATGTTGACCCGGCATGGGCTAACATTGCAGACGATGAGCCCGAAAAGAAGAATGTGCCTGAATTCATCAGCAATGTCGTGTTCCCGATCAATGCCCAGGATGGAGACCTTCTTCCTGTGTCTGCCTTCAAGGATAACGCCGACGGCACATGGCGGCAGGGAACGGCCGCTTATGAAAAACGTGGCGTGGCAGCTTTCGTTCCGGAATGGATAGTTGAGAATTGTATTCAGTGTAACAAGTGTGCATACGTTTGTCCTCACGCAGCCATCCGTCCGTTTGTTTTAGATGCGGAGGAAATGGCAAAGGCTCCGTTTGGCGACGACCATGCATTGCCTGCTATCGGCAAGCAGTTTGCCGGAATGAAGTTTGTGCAGCAGGTGGATGTGCTTGACTGTCTCGGTTGCGGCAACTGTGTGGATGTTTGTCCCGGTAAGAAAGGCGAAAAGGCTCTCGTGATGAAACATGAGGAAAGTCAGCTCGGCGAACAGAAAAACTGGGATTATTGTGTCAACGAGGTTAAATCAAAACAAAATCTTGTCGACGTTCGCGCTAACGTGAAAAACAGCCAGTTTGCAACTCCGTTGTTTGAATTCTCAGGAGCATGCTCAGGTTGTGGTGAAACTCCTTATGTGAAGCTTATCACCCAGCTTTATGGCGACCATGAAATAGTAGCTAATGCAACAGGCTGTAGCTCAATTTATTCCGGATCTGTTCCCTCAACACCTTACGCTACAAATGAAAAGGGTCATGGTCCTGCATGGGCTAACTCTTTGTTTGAAGATTTCTGCGAATTCGGTCTCGGAATGCATATTGCTTACGAAAAGATGCGTGCCCGTCTTGAAGACCTGTGCCACAAGATCGAGATGTGCAGCGAATGTGGTCAGGCAGTCAAGGATGCTGCCAAAGCATGGCTTGAAGTCAAGGAAGATGGCGACAAGAGCCGTGAAGCCGGAGAAAAATTCTTGTCAGAGGCCAAGGCTTGCGGTTGCGACCTGAGTAAGAAAGTGATCGAACTCGGCAACTATCTGACCAAACGCAGCCAGTGGATCATCGGTGGTGACGGCGCCAGCTATGACATCGGTTACGGCGGTCTCGACCATGTGATTGCTTCCGGTAAGAACGTGAATATTCTTGTGCTTGACACAGAGGTTTATTCCAACACCGGCGGCCAGTCATCAAAATCAACTCCTATAGCAGCTATCGCTAAGTTTGCAGCTTCCGGAAAGAGAATCCGTAAAAAAGATCTCGGACTGATGGCAACCACCTATGGATATGTTTACGTAGCCCAGATTGCTATGGGTGCCGACAACGCCCAGACATTGAAAGCTCTCCGCGAGGCAGAGGCATACGACGGTCCCTCTTTAGTGATTGCTTATTCACCGTGTATCAGCCATGGCATCAAAGCCGGAATGGGCCGCGCTCAGGAAGAAGAACGCAAAGCTGTTGAATGTGGTTACTGGCAGCTCTGGCGCTACAACCCCGACAACGAAAAGAGCGGATTGAATCCCTTTACTCTCGACAGCAAAGAGCCCGACTGGAGCAAGTTTAAAGACTATCTGAAAGGAGAGGTGCGCTTCGCTTCATTGTTCAAAATGCAGCCCGAAGCAGCTGAAGAACTCTTTGACGCTGCCGAAGAAAACGCCCGCTGGCGCTACAACAACTATAAGCGTCTGTCAAAACAACAATGGGGCGTAGACCCGGAAATCTCTTCAGAAGAGAAGGATCTTCGCAAATAATAAGGAAGGCGGTTCACGGGATATCTTAACCCAAAGATATCTCTGAAAGGGAATTATCACTCCCGAGTCAAATATTAATTATGTGTCGTTTCAAATTCTTTTTGAAGCGACACATTTTTTTCGTTAATTTCGCGGTGATTTTTGAATTTATGGATGCGTCGAATAAGAAAGGTTTTTTAATCGGCAATCTTTGTATCTTGATTGCCGTGATATTCTGGGGGGTAAATGTTTCCGTAACCAAAGCGCTGATTCCGGAGTGGATGACAGCTTATGGAATTATCATTGTGCGTCTGATAGGCGGATGCATTGTCATGTGGATCACTTCTCTTTTTATTAAATGCAGCAAAATCCAGAAACATGATTGGCTGAAACTGATTTTAGGTGGAGCAATCGGATTATTCCTCTTCATATTCCTCTTTATTCTGTCGCTTAAATACGGCGACCCGATAGATATTTCCATCATAATGACGTTGCCCCCGATATTTGTGATTCTGATTGGTGTTATCTTTCTCAAGCAACGTCCCTCATGGATTGAATATCTCGGAGTGGTTGTCTCCTTTATAGGGGCCGCTATAGTAATCCTTGACGGAGGAAAGGGGAGGGCCGGAAGCAACAACACGCTCGGAGATATCCTGGCCATAGTCTCTACCCTTTGCTATGCTTTTTATCTTGTGATATTGGAGGGCCCGACAAAAACTTACAAACCGATTACAATGCTCCGCTGGGTGTTTCTTTTCTCGGCGATACCGGCATGTGCCCTGATTCCATTTGCAACTCACGAACCTATTTTCCACACCCGTGAAGCAGTGCCTTGGATTGAAATAGCATTCATACTTTTCTGCGTTACTTATATTGCATATTTCCTTGTTGAACCTGCCATAAAATATATCGGGTCGGAGTTAGTGTCAATATATCAGTATCTGCTCCCGGTGTTTGCAACCATATCGGCCGTGCTGATGGGCCTTGATAAGCTTAAATGGATGCAGGTGATAGCCATGGCTATCATAATAGTAGGAATGATTCTGACTAACATCGGAAAGAAACGCCGTAAACCGACAGCTTCTGAGAACGTTCCCGAGAATAAGCAGGTGGTTGATAATACGGGTAAAGTCAGTCCGAATCCTCAAGCTCTTAGAAAATAAAAGAGTAGCGCTGTTCTTAAAAATTTAACCGGTCTTGTTAACAATCTTTTTCAAGGTTCGTTGAACCTTAGCTGACGCCTTTTGTTGAAATTATAAAAACAAATAATATAAAAACAAAGAGGCGGATTATGAAAAAAGGATTTGGAAATTATGGCATAGGATTAGCATTGGCACTCTGCCTTTGCGCTTGCGGAGGAGCCAAGGGTGAATCCTCCAACCAATCCGATTATGATTCAATTCAACAGGGAAATTATTCACAAAAAGATAAAACTGATATGGATATAAAGACTATTTATTTAGCAGGCGGTTGTTTCTGGGGAACAGAACATTTCATGAGCATGGTTCATGGTGTGGAACATGCCGAAGTGGGATATGCCAACAGCAATGTCCCCAATCCGTCGTATCAACAGGTGTGCACGGGCAGAACCGGAGCCGCTGAAACCGTAAAAGTGGAATATGATGCCAATGAGGTGTCTCTGCCGTTCCTTTTGTCGCTTTATTATCAGACAATCGACCCCACTTCGCTTAACAAGCAGGGAAATGACCGTGGCACACAATACCGTACAGGTATTTATTATACCGATCCCGCAGAACTTCCCGTGATTGAAAAAAGTCTGGAGGAACTGCAGAAACATTATTCAAAGCCGTTGGCTATAGAAGTCGGTCCGTTGAAGAACTTCTATCCGGCTGAAGATTATCATCAGGATTATTTAGACAAGAACCCGGGAGGTTATTGCCACATAAGTCCGGGCCTCTTCAAACTCGCAAGAGAGGTGAGAGACACTACCCTTATGAATCAAAAGGCAAGAAATTTAGACTCTGCTCAAAACACAGTGAGCATGGAAAGGAAATATACGAAACCGTCGGATGCTGAACTGAGGAAAAAATTGACTCCGCTGCAATATGAAGTGACTCAAAATGCAGCAACAGAGCGTCCTTACTCAAATGAATACAACAAGGAATTCCGTCCGGGAATATATGTTGACATAGTCACTGGAGAGCCCTTGTTTCTTTCAACCGACAAATTCGAATCCGGATGCGGGTGGCCGGCCTTCTCAAAACCGATTTCAGCAGATGTAATCAAAGGCTACAGGGATAATTCTCATGGAATGCAAAGAATAGAAGTCAGAAGTTCTTCAGGAGATTCCCATTTAGGCCACGTCTTCAATGACGGTCCGGCAGATAAAGGAGGATTGCGGTATTGCATCAACAGTGCTTCCCTGAGGTTCATACCTCTTGCCGACATGCAGAAAGAGGGTTACGGCGATCTTATCCCTCTCGTGAAAGAAAATCAATAAACTCGTAATTTTATATCATAAAACCCGTCAGGCTTAAACCCGACGGGTTTTTTTCGGTCATTCAGTCATGGAGCAAAGTTTTTGACAGGCCTGTACCTTCAAATTTTTCATATATTGCTGGAAAAACTTAACTTTGTATTCAATAAGAGCTTATTCTAAATAAAAAAGACTTGAAAAGGAATATTTTTATAGGGCTTGCAATTCTTTTATGCGCCACTGGAATTAATGCCCAGAAAGCTCCGGCTGCAGTCGATGCCGGTGTTGTGTTAGACCATGCTATGGAAGCTTTGATGAAATATGATTTCTCGGCTACTTCCAACTATCTTTCTCAATTCAAAAAGCTCCCTGAAGCCACTCGCCTGCCATATCAGCAGGAGTATGAGGAATTGCAGCGCGGATTGGAAATCGCTGAAAATGCAATAGACAGGGTTGAAAAGATTGTAGTGATAGATTCTGTAACGGTTAACAGGGCAGACTTTTATAAAGCCTACCGTCTTCCTGCGTCTGCAGGTTATTTGGTTGCAGGTTCTCAGTTAAAAGAGATAGCCGACATGCCTGAGAATGCGGTGGCCCATGTAAATGAAGCTAAAGACTATGTCTTGTGGTCGTTTGAAGATGAGTCGGGAGATGTTTTTTTGAAAGAATCCATACTTTTGAATGACGGCAAATGGCTCACGGAAGAAATTGTGATTGATTCCCCGGAAAATGTGGAAATATATGGTTACCCCTTTGTGGCTCAAGACGGACAGACCATTTATTTCTCAGGAAAAGGAGAGGGGTCGATGGGTGGTTACGACATATATGTTATACAACGAGACCCTGTGACCGGCGAATTTCTGAATCCTCTTAATCTGGGCATGCCGTTTAATTCACCTGCCGACGACATTCTTATGGCTTTGGATGAGGAAAACGGCATAGGATGGTGGGCCACGGCCCGAAATTCCATGGGTGATGAAGACACGGATGATATCACAGTCTACACCTATCTCCTTAACGATATCAGGCAAAATTATCCTGATGACACAGACGACCTGGAAGAACTGGCCCGGATTTCAGACTATAGGATGACGTGGCCGGAAGGTATGGAAAACAAAATCACGAATGTGTTGAAGCATCTTCCGGAGGCAGCCGGCTATTCTAAGAAATCTTCTCCGGAATTCACTCTCCGGATGCCGAAAGGGAAAGTGTATCATAAATATTCCGATTTCAAAAATAAGAAAGCGGCCGAGGTCATGAAGGAATATCTGAAAAAGAAAAAAGAGCTAACTGCCAGGGAATCGGAATTGAAAAAATTAAGGGCTAACTATTCTTCTCAAGGAAAGGCATCTGCGGAACAGATATTGAAATCGGAACAAACCGTGGCTGCGCTTCAAAAAGATGTAAATGATCTCCTTAGCCAGGTCTATAAATTAGAAAAATCGGCAAGATAAAATAGATTTGCACGATTGCAGGAATTTATGTAATTTTGCATCCGGTTTCCGAGCCGGTCGAAAGGCTGCGGAAATAAAATATAAAGATAAACAAATAAAAAACTTATGAACTGTTACGAAACCGTTTTCATTTTGACTCCCGTTTTGTCTGACGAACAGATGAAGGAAGCGGTAGAGAAATTCAAAGGCGTGCTCACACAAAACGGAGCAGAGATCGTCAATGAAGAGGAATGGGGCTTGAAGAAACTTGCTTATCCCATCCAGAAGAAATCTACCGGGTTCTATTGCCTGTTGGAATTCAAGGGAGAACCAACCATCGTTAAAAAACTCGACATCGCATATCGCCGCGACGAAAGAGTGATCAGGTTCCTTACATTCCGTCTTGACAAGTATGCTCAGGAATATGCTGAAAAGCGCAGGAACCTCCGTGCAAATAAAAATAATGAGAAACCGGCAGAAGCCGAAACAGAAAACAAGGAGGCTTAATTATGGCAGCAAATACTGAAATCAGATATCTCACACCGGTTACTGTTGAGACAAGAAAGAAAAAATATTGCCGGTTTAAAAGAAGCGGCATCAAATATATTGATTATAAAGATCCTGAATTCTTGAAGAAATTCCTCAACGAACAGGGAAAAATTCTTCCGAGAAGAATCACCGGTACTTCTCTGAAATTCCAGAGAAGAGTGGCCCAAGCAGTTAAAAGAGCACGCCATCTGGCTTTGTTGCCCTACGTAACAGACTTGATGAAATAATCAATATCAACCGCCTAAAAAAGACCAGCAATGAAATTAATTCTTAAAGAAAATATTCCGAGTCTCGGCTATAAGGATGACGTAGTCGAAGTAAAAGACGGATACGGCCGCAATTATCTCATTCCGCAGGGAAAGGCCATTATCGCATCTGAAGCTGCTCTTAAGAGAAGGGCAGAAGACCAGAAACAGCGCGCACACAAGCTCGAGAAAATTAAAGCTGATGCTGAAGCTGCCGCTGCAGCTCTCGAAGGCGTTAAGCTCCAGATTGGTGCTAAAACCAGCTCTAAGGGCACTATCTTCGGCTCTGTTAACGCTATCCAGATTGCCGAAGCCCTCGAAAAACTTGGTCATATTGTAGACAGAAAGATAATCGAAATCAAAGATCCGGTGAAGGAAGTGGGCGTTTACAAAGCTATCATCCGTTTCCATAAAGACGTTAACCAGGAGATCGAATTTGAAGTTATCGCTGAATAAAACTGTCTCGGTTTAATCCTCAGGATAGAAAAAGATTGAGAATGTGTCAAAAAAATTGGCACATTCTTTTTGTTTCAGCGGCACCTCCTGTTGTTCCGGTGATGAATATAGGCCGGATAAATGTCGGGAATTAAGGGATTTTTAATTATCTTTGTGGTCTAAACCAAATATCATGAGATTCAATATTGACGGCAAATTGTTGCAACAACAGCTGAGTGCGGTAAACAAAGTGATTAACTCGAAGAATGCTCTTTCCATTCTTGATAATTTTCTGTTTGAATTGACCGGCAACCGATTGACAATCACCGGCAGCGACCAGGAAAATATCGTGACAGCCCATATACAGGTGGCGGAATGTGAAGGCGAAGGAGCTATTGCCCTGCCGGCCAAGACGCTTTTGGAAATCACAAAGGAAGTTAACAATCAGCCTGTGAGCTTCTACCTGAATGAACAGACCGGAGAAATAGACCTTGAATTCCTTAATGGTAAATTTAAGTTTATAGGTATTTCAGCCGACGAATTTCCTCGTGGCGAGGGAATCGAAGACGGCTCTTTCAAAGTCGAGATTCCTGCGTCAGTGGTGCTGAAAGGTATTGAAAAAACAGTATATGCCGTAAGTCAGGAAACAATCCGTCCGATAATGACCGGTATTTACTGGGATATCCATGAAGAAGATATCGTGTTTGTGGCAAGCGACACCCACAAATTAGTGAGATATATCACAAGAGAGGTGAAGCCGGGATTTGAAAAAGGTTTCATCATGCCGTCGAAGCCGGCAAACATATTGAAAAATATTCTCGGGAAAGAGGATATGGTGACTCTTCACATCGGTGAGAAAGGAGCAAACTTCAGCTTTGGCGACTTCACTCTGTCATGTCGTTTTATCAAAGGAAACTATCCTAACTATAACAGAGTGATCCCGACCGACAATCCCTTCACGCTGACTGTTGACCGCCAGTCGATGCTTAATGCAATGAGGCGTGTGGCTATTTTTGCCAGCAAGGCTTCAAGTCTTGTGAAGATGGAATTGAGTCAGGAAGGTGTGCGTCTTGCTGCTCAAGACCTCGATTACGGCACATCGGCTGAAGAACGCGTTATGTGTGAATACCAGGGAAACGATATGACCATAGGTTTCAATTCCAATTTCACAGTGGAGATTCTCAACAATATGGGAGGCGACACTGTTGTCATCAAACTTTCGGATCCGGCACGTCCCGGCATTTTCGAGCCGTTGGAGCAGGAACCGGAAACTATGCTGACAACCATCCAAATGCCAATGCAGGTTATTGAATAAGACAGGCTATGAACGAGGTATTCAGACTGAAACTTGAGCGTCCGTTGGTGTTTTTTGATCTCGAGACCACCGGCACGGATGTTGTGAAAGACAGAATAGTGGAAATTTCCCTGATTAAGGTTTATCCTGACGGTCGCGAAGATAGACAATGCTGGAGAATAAATCCGACTGTGGAGATTCCGGCTGCAAGCACAGCCGTGCATCATATCACTAATGAAGATGTGAAAGACGAACCCACATTCCGTGATTTGGCGGAAACGCTTTTAAATCTTTTTGAAGACAGCGATATCGCCGGGTTCAACAGCAATAAGTTTGATGTGCCTCTGTTGATGGAGGAATTCACAAGATGCGGAGTCAAATTTGACCTTTACGGCCGGAAGCTGATAGATGTTCAGAATATTTACCACAAAATGGAACCTCGAACCCTAATAGCGGCCTATCGTTACTATTGCGGAGAAGAATTGGAGGGCGCCCATAGTGCAATGGCTGACACCGAGGCCACTTATGCTGTCTTGAAAGAGCAGATACAGAAATATAAAGAATTGGACAACGATATCGATTGTCTGGCTAAAGCCTCCGGTTCCGACAAGAATCTCGATCTTGCCGCAAGAATTGTCAGAAATGATAAAGGAGAGCCGATTTTTAATTTTGGCAAACACAAAGGTAAGACCGTGAGAGAAATAGTGAAGAAAGATCCTTCTTTTATCACGTGGATGATGCAGAGTGAATTTGCCAAAAACACAAAGGATGTGGTCGCACGCCTGAAATATGAATACACCCACGAGTCTTAAAGACAAAAAAATAGTATTAGGAATATCGGGAGGCATAGCAGTTTATAAGACCGTTATGCTTCTTCGTCTGCTTCAGAAAGCCGGAGCAGAGGTGCAGGTGGTGATGACTCCGAACGCGAAGGAGTTTGTGACGCCGGTGACATTTTCCAGTTTGAGCGGCAAACCGGTGGTGAGCGAATTCTTTACGGCAAATTCGGGTGAATGGCATAGTCACGTTGATTTGGGATTATGGGCCGATTTGATGCTGATAGCTCCGGCCACTGCGTCAACAATGGCCAAGATGGCAAACGGCGTGGCCGACAATATGCTTATAACCACTTATCTCTCAGCCAAGGAGCCGGTGATGATTGCCCCGGCTATGGACCTTGACATGTGGAAGCATCCCTCTACACAAAGAAACCTTGAGATATTGAAGAAAGACGGTGTCATGATCGTAGAACCCCAATCGGGCTATCTGGCAAGCGGTCTGACAGGCAAGGGAAGAATGGCCGAACCGGAAGATATTTTGAAGTCTGTGGAAGAATATTTTTCACGTTCGCAATCTTTAAAAGGAAAAAGAGTTTTGGTTACAGCCGGTCCTACCTATGAAAATATTGACCCCGTTAGGTTCATTGGAAACTACTCGAGCGGAAGAATGGGATTTGAGATAGCTTCAGAGCTTGGGAAAAGGGGAGCGGAAGTGGTGCTTGTTGCGGGGCCCGTCAATCTTGACTTTAACTTAGGCGACAATATAAAGAGAATCGATGTCTGCTCGGCTAAAGAAATGTATGAAGTGAGCAGGAAGGAATTCCCGGAAGTGGATTTTGCTATTTTTTCAGCCGCTGTGGCCGACTATGCCCCGGAAGAATATTCCGATTCAAAGATAAAAAGGGAGAATCTTTCGAATCTGACCATAAAGCTAAAAAGGAATCCGGACATTGCTGCAGAACTTGGAAAGATAAAGACCCGTCAGAAAACAATCGGATTTGCCCTCGAAACAGACAATGAGATTGAAAATGCCAAAAAGAAGCTAATAAAGAAAAATTTCGATTGGGTGGTATTGAATTCAATGAACGATCCGGAGGCCGGGTTTATGAAAGACACTAACAAAATAACAATGATTTCTTCAGAGGGAGAGGTATTACCCTTTGCTGCAAAGTCGAAAAAAGAGGTGGCCTGCGACATAATAGAATTTTTAGAACGTTATAATACTAATGAATAAGAGAGTATTATATTTTATATTTGTCTTTTTGGCGTTGATTTTAAGCCGGCAAACATCAAATGCTCAAGAGCTTATGTGCACCGTTGAAGTGAACACAAGCGCGATTGAGGGCACGAATAAAAGCGTCTTTGAGACTTTGCAAGAGGCTATTTCGGATTATATCAACGAAACAAAATGGACCAACACAATCTTTTCCCCTAATGAAAAGATTGAATGCAGGTTGTTTCTTACGGTCAGAGAATACACCGACGACAAAATTAAAGGTGATTTGCAGCTGCAGCTTTCAAGGCCGGTATATAACAGTTCATACACATCGACGATGCTGAATTTCAAGGATACGAAAGTTGAGTTTGACTATCGCGAAGGTGAACCTCTCATCTTTGTTGACAATACCTGGACAAATAATCTTACAGGTATTTTGGATTTTTATGCCTATCTTTTTCTTGCGCTCGATTTCGACAGTTTTTCTCCTAATGGAGGGCAGCCCTATTTCGATAAGGCGGCAACTGTGGTGCAGCAGGCTCAGTCGAGTGGCGAGATAGGTTGGCGAACTTTTGAAGACACCAAAAACCGGAGTGCTGTCTTAAATTCTTTCACGGAATCAAACACAGCCATGATCCGAGACCTTCTTTATCAATACCACCGGAAGGGACTCGACGAAATGGTTACAAGTCCCGACAAGGGGAGGGCTGCAATCACGGAATCTTTAAAGGCTTTAAGCAAGATATATCAGAATTCACCGATGTCTGTAGCGCTGACTATTTTCAGGGATTCTAAACTCGATGAATTGGTGAATATATATTCCAAAGCCCCGCAAACTGAAAGAGACGAGGTCTATGAGATCTTATCGCCGATATATCCCACAGACAGGCAGCGGCTCGACAAAATCAAAAACCCCGACAGCAATTGATCTGAATGCTTTCACGACTCACCATAGAAAACTATGCATTGATAGACAGCACCGTTGTTGAATTTGACAACGGTTTCACTGTTATTACCGGAGAAACCGGTGCCGGAAAGTCTATTATGCTTGATGCCTTGGGATTGCTGATGGGAGCCAGGGCCGATTTAAAGGCGATGGGCGATAAAACAAGAAAAACCTACGTGGAAGGGGTTTTTGAAAAGCCCGGCAACGCCGTCAGGCAGATCTGTGAAGAAAATGATATTGATTGGGATGATGAAGAGATTATAATCAGGAGGGAAATCTCTCCGGCGGGGAAAAGTCGGGGTTTTGTCAATGACACTCCCGTGAACCTTACTATATTGAATGAGCTGTCGGCGCAATTGATCGACATACATTCCCAACATAGCAATTCAAGTCTGAACGACAGTAAGGAGCAAACCGATATTATAGATATCTATGGCGACAATCAGGAGTTGCTTTCTGAATATCAGAAAACTTTTAAAAGTTATGTCGCGTTGCGGGGAAAAATAAAGAAGATTAAGGAAGCGCAGGCTCAAAGTAAAGAAAACCGCGATTATATCCTTTTCCGGCTGGAGCAATTGGATAAATTGAAACCGAAAGCCGGAGAATTGGAGGCCCTGGAAAAAGAATTCGAGCTGTTGAGCAATGCCGATAGATTGAAAACAGGCCTTGGAGAGGCATATAACATTATAGATTCAGATTCCGACTCTGTGGTGCATTTGCTCAACCGGGCCGCATCAGCTTTGCAAGGAATAGATTTTTCCTTGTTTCAGGTATCTGAGGAAGAAGACATCACACGTCGCCTTGAATCATTGAAGATAGATTTGCGCGACATAGCCGACACTATCAATGATTGCATGGAAAAAGTGGATTCTAATCCCGTGAGATATGAAGAGGTTAAAGACCGGATGGAGCGGATCTATGAAGCCATAAAGAGATTTAAGGTCAGGGATGAAGCAGAGTTGGTGGCTCTCTATGAGGATTTAAAGAAAGAGCTCAATCTGATGGAAGGAGACGGCACAGATCTGACAGAATCGGAAAAAGAACTGAAATTATTGGCTCAAAAGCTGAAGCAACAGGCTGATTCGCTCACCCAAGGAAGAATAAAATCCATTGAGTCTTTCTCTAAGAATTTAGTGGAACGTTTGCAGCCTTTAGGGATGCCCAATATACGGTTTGAAGTGGATTTACAGAAAGGGAAGCTAACAGCCGATGGCCAGGACAGAATAACTTTCAAATGCAGTTTCAATAAAAATCATCCCATGCAGCCCATAGCGGAAATAGCTTCAGGAGGTGAGGTTGCAAGAGTGATGCTCGGAATAAAATCAATTATGGCGGAAAAGATTAATCTGCCCACAGTCATTTTCGATGAGATCGATACCGGAGTGTCCGGCGAGATTGCCCATAAGATGGGGCTGACAATGAAAAAAATGGCTGAAAATATGCAGGTTGTGGCTGTGACCCATCTGCCTCAAGTGGCGGCTTCGGGCACCACCCATTTTAAGGTCTATAAGATGGATGATGCCGAGAAAACGGTGTCGCATATCAAAAAGCTTAAAGGAGAGGAAAGGGTAGAAGAAATTGCCGGCATGTTGTCGGGAATGAAAATTAACGAGGCGGCGGTTTCAAATGCCAGAACCTTATTGGAAACGGAATAAAATGGACAAGACAGATTATATTTTCGGCATTAGGCCTATTCTTGAGGCCATAGATGCCGATAAAAACATAGATAAGATCTTAGTCAGGAGAGAGCTTACGGGAGAAGGAGTGAGAGAGCTTCTGAAAAAGGCTAAGGAATATGAAATCCCGGTGCAGAAAGTGCCGATTGAGAAACTCAACAGGATCACTCTGAAGAATCATCAGGGAGTGATTGCCATAATGTCTCCTGTTGCCTATCATCGCCTTGACAACTTGCTTATCCAATTATATGAAGAAGGAAAGAATCCGTTGGCGGTGATTCTCGATGGCGTTACGGATGCCGGCAATTTCGGAGCTATAGCAAGGAGCGCGGAGTGTGCCGGAGCCGATTTTATAATTATACCGGAAAGAGGAAGCGCCTCCGTGACTTCAGACGCTGTGAGAGCCTCGGCAGGAGCCCTTTTCCATATTCCGGTCTGCCGAGAGAAAGACCTGGTAGCTGCTATTAAGACATTGCATGAAAACGGCTACAAAGTTGTGGGCGCCTCCGAAAAAGGAAACACAGATTACACTTCCGTAGATTTTACTTCTCCTGTAGCTATAGTCATGGGAGCTGAAGACAGAGGAATAAGCAACGATGTCTTGAGGAAATGCGATGAGCTGGCAGCAATTCCAATTTTGGGAAGGGTAGGTTCCCTGAATGTTTCCGTAGCTGCCGGTGTAATGTTGTATGAGGTAGTGAGACAAAGAATGATTGAAGAATAAATTGTTGCAACAAGTGTTGTTTTTGGTTAATTTTGCACTAATATGATAAATCGTGTTTTAATCAGAATAAAGACAGTGCAGCTTCTTTATTCTTATCTTTTGGTGAAGAAGCCTTTTTCTTTAGAAGCTCAACCGTCTCAACCAACAAAAGAAAAACGGTTTGCCTATTCGTTATATCTTGACACCATCTATCTTTTCTATCAGATTGCAAGAAGAGTGAAAGGGAAAAATAAAACCCTGCCTCTTCTCAAGACAAGGTTTATATTGAAGATTGAAGAAGACGACAGATTCAAATCTTTGAATATTAAATATTCAAGTGGAAATTATATTTTTGCATCCTTGGAAGAGGAATTGGCTGAAAATATAAAGGGAAGCCTTCTTTTTAAAGAGCTTGAGAGCGACAGCAAAGAGAAAAACGACCGGATATGGGAAGAGATCTTCAAAGCCATAATATTTCCTAACCCGCAATACAACCGGTTGGTAACAACCATGCAGAACTATTCATTGTCGGGAGTGGAAAGAATGAAAGGAATGATGGATGAGACTTTCAGGAATTTCTATTCCACACGGGATAATATTCACGATGCGTTGAAGACTCTTGAAAAAAGCATGAACGAAGCCCGTGAATTATATATGCGGCTTCTTGCTCTGCCGGTGGAACTGACCTCTATGTTGAACGACAGGTTGTTGCAAAACCGGAAAAAATTTCTGGCTACTGAGGCCGACCTGAATCCGAATATGAGATTAGTGAATAATCCGCTGCCCACTATGATCGAGAATAACCCTGTATTTTCCGAATATAGAGAAAAACATAATCTGTCGTGGATTGCCGAAGACAGGGATTTGCTTGAATCTTTATTGAAAAATATTCAGGATTCCGAGCTTTATCAAAACTATATGTCTTCCCCCGAACATACGGAGGAGGCTGACATAGAATTCTGGAGAGAAGCTTTCCGTCTTATTATTCTCGAGAGCCCCGACTTCCTCGAATACATGGAAAACAAATCTGTGTTCTGGAATGACGACTTGGAGATCACTGCCACTTTTGTTTTGAAGACGCTACGGCAATTTGAAAATCCTGAGACAAGAGAGAATGCGGTTCTTCCCATGTATAAGGATGAGGAGGATTCAAAATTCGGTTTTGAACTTTTCCGTTTGGTGGTTGACAACAAGGATTTATATAAGAACTATATTGACAAGGCCTTGGTGACAGACCGTTGGGAATCCGATCGTCTGGCATTTATGGATGTAGTCATAACAATGGCTGCCTTGGCCGAAATCTTAAACTATCCGAAAATACCGTTGCAGGTGAGCATCAATGAATATATTGAGTTAGCCAAAAGCTACAGCACCTCTAAAAGCGGCTCATTTGTCCACGGGCTACTTGCCACGATAATTGCGCAATTGAGGGAAGAGGGTGAGCTTCACAAATAAAAAATTTCTACAAACAAGAAAAATAAAAAATTTAAAACTCCAATAATATGAACTCGATGTTATTGCTCCAATCAGAGAATCCGGGAGGAGGATTCAGCGGAATGATAATGATTATCGCTATGATCGTTATATTTTATTTCTTTATGATCCGTCCTCAGTCTAAAAAGCAAAAAGAGATAAAGAAAGCCCGTGAGGCCATGCAGAAGGGAGACTCTGTTGTGACAGCTGGCGGAATTCATGGAAAAATAAAAGAGATATCAGACAACACCATTTTAATGGAAATATCTCCCGGCGTTTCAATCAAGGTTGACAAGGCTTCAGTGTTCCCGGCCGGCCAGCAGGAACCGATGCAAAAAGAGGGAAATAAGTAACCGGAAATAAACTTCCCGGCGCAATATGGGAAGAAGATCAGAGAAAGTCACGGAAAGATGGAGAACCTTGAAAAATAGCTCAGGGTTCAGAAATTTCATGCTTTTTCTGGTTTTTGTTTTTGTAAGTGCCGTTTTCTGGTTTATCCTGGCATTAAACGACAGTGCTCAGGATCATTTCAATGTGAAGCTTCAGGTGGTCAATATGCCTGATTCCGTAACTTTCATCAGTGATGTTCCGGATAAATTCGGAGTGACCGTGAACGACAAAGGAACAAACATCTGGAGAAACGGTTATCTGAAGAATCCGTCGATTACGATAGATTTTAAAAAATATGCTTATGATGGGATTCTTCATTTCACCTATTCGGATCTTCAATCTTCCTTAAAGGAAACGTTTGGGCCCTCGGCGCAGGTAACATCTCTGTCTCTTGATTCCTTACATCTCATTTACACCACTAATCCCGGAAAAATAGTGCCGGTTGTGGTTGATTGTCAGGTTCATCCCGCTTCCGGCACAACGCTTGTGGGCGCAATAAAGGCAAGTCCGAGCAAGGTCTATGTTTATGGCAGCTCAGAGGTGCTTGATACGATACATTATGTAAATACGGTTGATCTCACGCTTCGCGACCTTTCTGAAACCACAGTGATGGATGTCAAGATTGATAAGATCAAAGGTGGTAGAGCTATACCGTCTAAAGTCTCGCTCACAATACCTATTGAGCCCTTGGTGAGGAAGGAGGCTATGGTTACGATAGATCCGATAAATGTGCCCGCAGGCACTCAGTTGCTTATTTTCCCTTCTAAAGTACCGGTGGAATATTACGTGGCCATGAGTCAGCTTTCAAACGATGAAGACAGAAATATAGAATTGGTGGTGAATTATGACGATATCGCCAATTCAACAACAGGAAAGCTAAAGGTTACAAATGTGAGCTCTCCCGAACGATTGAAGAATCTTACATTGAAATCCGACAGTGTTGAATACGCTGTGGTGAGAGATTAAGAACCCTTCTTATGAGCAGCGGGAATTTTACAATCGGAATCACCGGAGGTATCGGATCGGGAAAAAGTGTGGTGTCTCGAATATTGAGATGTAACGGAGAAAAGGTCTATGATTGCGATTCCCGTGCTAAATGGCTGATGAATAATGACCCCCTGCTCAAGGAAGCATTGAAGGCTGATGTAGGCGATGAAGTATATGATGATGGCGGAAGATTAAACCGCAAATATCTTGCCGACCGACTCTTTGCCGACCTGGAAATAAGGATTCTTGTAAACTCAATTGTGCATGAGGCAGTGAGGGAAGATATTGCAAGGAGAAGAAGACAAATTGAGGGTTTGTTTTTCATTGAATCCGCGATTCTTGCCACAGCTCATTTAGACGTGTTTTGTAATCAGATATGGCTCATAAATGCCTCTTTTGAAGAGCGCCTGAAGAGAATCCGTCAACGTGACAATCTTTCAATTGAAGAGATAAATAAAAGAATCGAAAGCCAGGCATCCGAACTTTCTCTCCTCCCGCAGGATAAGGTTGTGGTTATTGAAAATAATCCGGATAGCCTGTTGTTAGACTCAGTGTTGTTTAAAATAGATAAATATAAACCTGATTGTTCATTTATCTATATGAATGAGCAATAATTAAAAATCAGAATATTATGTTAAAAGAAATTTTGTCGATAACCGGTAAGCCCGGTTTGTTCCGTATAAAAGCCCATAGCGGAAAATCACTCATAGTTGAAGAACTTTCAACCGGTAGAAAATTTCCGGTTTCCATGAGGGATAAAGTGGTTTCTTTAGGAGATATAGCAATGTATACGGAAGAGGATGACAAACCTTTGGGTGAAATTCTCGACGTCATCTACGCTGCTGAAAAAGGGGGCAAGCTTGATGTGAAACAACTTGTGGCAGATGGAAATCTGAAATCTCAGTTTGAGAAATATGTGCCTGACTTTGATAAAGACAGAGTTAGAGACAGCGATGTAAAGAAACTTTTCACATGGTATAATCTTTTAGTTGACGCAGGCTTCGATAAATTCACAGAGGAACAGAAAGAAGAAGGCGACGCAGAGAAACTGAAAGAAGAGGGTGGCAAAGAAGAGCCTAAAGAAGAATCCAAATAAGGAGAAAGAACGCAGCTTGAATTACGGCAACCTCTCCTCATCTCCATGGAGATGCTGAACTAAAGTCAGTATAAAACGATTTCATTTGAAATCAATGATTTCTGAATATCTATAATTCGTTGGTTTGAAGAGCCTCGGAAAGGTAGATCAGGGTCTCTAAGTTCGCTGATATATAAGCCGTCTACCAAGACATCTGCTTCACGGATTGCCGACAGTAAGGCTGAATTGGAAATAATATCCTCCCAAACATAACCGGTGTAAATCCAAATGTTACGCCGGTCTTTTTTTATTGCTTCAACGAGGAGCTTTAGGTTTAAAGGATTAAACAGCGGGTCGCCTCCCGAGATGGTGACATTGAAATCCTCCTCCCTGACTATTGCCATAATCTCTTTCAGCGACATTTCATGGCCGGCACGTGGGTCATGAGATTGGGGGTTATGGCATCCAGGACATCCATGGCTGCACCCCGCGAGATATATGGAAGTGCGAAATCCGGGGCCGTCAACAGTTGTGCCCCGGAATATCTCCATCACATTAAAAACGGGATTTTCTTCCATATTAACACCCCAATTATCCCATTTATGCCAAATTAAACTCTCTCGCCTCCTGCAACTGAAATGATATGAAATGAGGAAACGATTCCTGATTAATTATGGACGATTCTGTCGTTTAATTCTGCCAGTTTGCCTGAATTCCAACGGTCGGTTGTACCTACAAGGTAACCTGTAATCCTTTGGATAGTTTCAAAACTTGACTGACATTTCGGACACACATGCTGATTCTTATCAGCATTTTCATATCCACATTTCGGACAATGATTGCGGTTATGATTGACTGAACCGTAGCCGATATTATATTGATCCATCAAATCTACTATCTGCATGATGGCTTCTTCATTATGAGTGGCATCGCCGTCGATTTCAACATAGAAAATATGGCCGCCGCGAGTGAGGTCGTGATAAGGAGCTTCAATCTTGGCTTTATGACGCGGTGAGCAATGATAATAGACGGGCACATGATTGGAATTAGTGTAATAATTTTTGTCTGTGATGCCCGGGATAACGCCAAAAGCTTTTTTGTCAATCTTAGTGAATTTGCCCGATAATCCTTCAGCCGGAGTGGCTAACACTGAGTAGTTATGCCCGTATCTGTTGCTGAATTCATTAGCTCTGTCTCGCATATAGGAAACTATCCTGATTCCTAATTCCTGCGCTTCTTCCGATTCTCCGTGATGTTTTCCGGTGAGAGCGATCAGGGTTTCCGCCAGACCGATAAACCCGATTCCGAGGGTGCCTTGATTGATCACATTCTCTATGGTGTCGTTGGGTTTCAAGGAAGCGGAATGATTCCAGAGAGAGCTCATGACAAGAGGGAACTGTTTCGCAAAGGCTGTCTTTTGGAATTGGAAACGCTCGTCAAGCTGTTTAGCTGTCAATTCCAAAACCCGGTCAAGCTTTTGGAAAAATTTATCGATTCTCAATTGTGGCTCCTCGATATCCTTCACCTCTAAGGCAAGTCTGACAATGTTTATGGTTGTAAAGGAAAGATTTCCTCTTCCGATAGAAGTTTTTTCTCCAAAACGGTTTTCAAATACACGGGTTCTGCAACCCATGGTAGCCACTTCATGCACATATCTTTTAGGATCATCAATCTTCCACTCTTCGCTCTGATTGAATGTTGCGTCAAGATTCAGGAAATTCGGGAAAAATCTTCGAGCAGAAACCTTGCAGGCAAGTTTGTAAAGATCGTAATTAGGATCTTCAGGCAGATAGCTGACGCCTCTTTTCTTTTTCCAGATCTGTATGGGGAAAATGGCTGTGGCGCCGTTTCCTACTCCTTCATAAGTGGAATTAAGCAGCTCTCGGATCACACAGCGCCCCTCGGCTGAAGTGTCGGTGCCATAGTTCACTGATGAGAACACCACCTGGTTGCCGCCTCTGGAATGGATAGTGTTCATATTATGGATGAATGCTTCCATAGCCTGATGAACCCTGCCGACAGTCTTGTTGACTGCATGTTGAACCATTCTCTCCTTGCCGTTTAATCCTTCGAGATCCTTTTTAATGAAATCTTTAATTTCCACATGATAAAGGTCTGAGAGGTCTTCTCCGGTAAGGTCTTCGAGATTTTTAATTTCTTCGATATAGCTTGAACGCACGTAGGGGGCAAGATAAAAATCAAGGGCCGGGATAGCTTGACCTCCATGCATTTCATTCTGAGCGGTCTCAAGCGAAATACAAGCGATCACGCTTGCCGTCTCTATTCTTTTGGCCGGACGGGATTCTCCATGGCCGGCTATAAATCCGTTTTTAAGAATATTGTCAAGAGGATGCTGCACACATGTCAGGCTCTTCGTTGGATAATAGTCTTTGTCATGGATATGGATATAGTTGTTTTTTAACGCCTCCTTCACATCCTGCGACAAAAGGTAATCATCAACAAAAGGTTTGGTGGTCTCAGTGGAGAATTTCATCATCATCCCGGCCGGTGAATCCGTGTTCATGTTGGCATTCTCCCGGGTGATGTCGTTGTTTTTGGCATTTATAATTTCCAGAAACATCTCGCGCGTTTTAGCCCGGCGTGCTATGGAACGTTTGTCGCGATAGGCGATATAGCGTTTTGCAACATCCTTTCTTGATGATTTCATCAATTCGAATTCCACACGGTCTTGAATGGCTTCAACTGTCATTCTCTCTTCTCCATTCATGCCGATTCTGTCGGAAATCTTCTGAATCAAAGATTCATCTTCGCCCAATTCAGTGGCAAGCATCGCTTTTCTAATTGCAGCTTTTATTTTTTCTTCATTATATCCGACTATTCTACCGTCACGTTTTTCGACCGTATGTATCATTTTGATAATTAGTTATTGAAGTTGATAAAATCCGAATGCGAAGTTAATATAATTCAAAAAAAGAACAAAAAATTGTTCATAAAATTTTTGTTAAAAATATTTTTGGAAAACTTTTAACATGTTTAAAAATTATATATTCCTAATTATCAATAAAATAAAAAATTTATTGGAAAACTTTTATATTTTTAGTGATTGCTATTGTTTTTCTAAAACTATTTTATTATATGAGAATGAAAAAACAAATATTTGTATTTTCATAATTATAAAAGAAGGCCTGTTCCATAATATCAGACAACACTGAGGTTACGGTTCGTGAATAATAAGTTCCATTTTTTTCTTAATTTTGCGATATGAGAATAGTTATACAAAGAGTGACGGAAGCTTCAGTTGTCATAAATGGTGAGCTCTTTAGTGAAATAAAACAAGGGCTGCTTATTCTGGCCGGAGTGGAACATGAAGATACCTTGGCGGATGTGGAATGGCTTGCGGGAAAAACAATAAATCTCCGCATTTTCCCCGACGAGCAAGGAGTTATGAACAGATCTGTAAAGGATATTGACGGTGAAATACTTGTTGTGAGCCAGTTTACGTTGACGGCATCTACAAAAAAGGGAAACCGTCCAAGTTATATACCTGCTGCCGGGCATGAATTGGCTACTTCCTTATATGAGTCTTATTGTTCCCGGCTTTCAGAATTATTAGGAAGAGAGGTGAAAAAAGGTGTCTTTGGTGCCGATATGAAAGTTGCTCTCGTTAACGACGGACCGGTTACAATTATAATTGATTCTCGGCTGAGGGAATGAAAATTTATTTTTTCATAATCAATTTTTTTTAGTTGATATGCTTGAACTTATTAAAAGAAAGAGTGTTGAAATTTTATAAAGAAAATAAATTATCAACTTTAAAAACATTGAGTTATGAAAAGAATTCTTTTAGCAGTGGCTGTTTTCAGCGCCTTAATTTTAAGTGGAGTTTCAGTAAACGCTACACCGGAAAATAATAGTAGTTGTGAAAAGTGTGACACCACGGCGACACCTTATATAGTGCAAGCTTATGATACTGTTGCCAATGGCACGGTTAGCATTTATAATAAAGTTGCTGACGGAACTGTGAAAGCTTACGACACCACAAAAGGAGAGGTTGTTAATGCCTACGACTCTGTGGCTTCAAGCACTGTTAATGCTTATAATAAGGTTTCAGATGGAACGGTAAAAGCCTATAATAATGCAAAAAGGGGCACTAAAAAAGCTTATAAAAAGACTAAGAAGGGTGTAGAAAAGGCAGCCAACAAGGTTAAAGACGAATTCAACAAGATTTTTTAACCAATCATATAAAAAATAAGAAGGCGGTGGATTTCCTATGAAATCTGCCGCTAATTTTTTCAAGATCAGCCTCCCTCCTCCCTTTTAGCGTCGGAGACGCTATACAATCTTCCCCCATCTTCTATATTTCATACAAAATTAAATGCCTTTGATACAATAAAAGAATTCTGTTTACTTTTTTATGACTATTGATATATAAATTTGTAATGCAAAATTATAACAGCAAAAAACCATTAATCATAATGAAACCACTCACTATCAAAACCATCCTCCGACGGGCGTTTTGTCTGTCTTTTGTCTTAATGTCAGCCTTCGGAATCTGCGAAGCTAAAGAAGATTATTCTCAAACTTACAATCTTATGCGTGCCAAAGAGGAAGTGGAAAAAGGGAATTATGCCGATGCAAAGGAATTTTTGGATAAAGAGATTTCTTCTCATCCGGATAATGGCTTGGCCTACACATTGCTCGCTGTGATTCACTATGGCAACAAAAACTATGATGAAGTCTTCCCAAATTTTGACAAAGCACTGAAATATCTTCCCAAAAAAGATAAGGAGAAAAGAGCCAAGGCCTATCTGCTCAGAGGCAACACTTTTCTTGCCATGGGAGACACGATCAGGGCTTTGGAAGATATGAACCAATCTATAACATTAGACCCCGAAGAATCCATGGGTTATGAAGACAGAGGAAATCTTCTCTACTACATGAACAGATATGATGATTCAGACAAAGATTATGAAACTCTTCGTTCAAGAAATCCGGGAGATGCTCAACCGCTGATGGGACTTGGCAGAAATGAGAATGCCCGTGGCAATTACGAAAATGCGATAAAATATTATGATCAGGTGGTGAATATGTATCCTGATTTTGGGGCAGCCTATGCTTTCAGGGGAGAAAGCAAGTTGAATAATAAGAAGTATTCGGAGGCTGCGGATGATTTGGTAAAAGCTTTGGAACTTAGTGGAGACAACTTGGCCTTGTATGAAATACAACAATTTCCTAAAGAGCAAGTGAAACTCGTGGCTGCAAAATTGAAGGGAATGGCGGTCCGTAATCCTTATGAACCGCAATGGTATTATATCCTGGGACGAATTTATGATGGTAAAAAGTTGTATGAGGAAGCTATAGATGCCTATCTTAAGGGATATGAAATTGATGCTCATCCCGTTTTCACGACTTCTATCTCAAAATGCTACTCGGAGTTAGGTGCCTTCAGATCAGCCTTAAACTATATCAACCAATCGATTGGAATGAATCCCGATGATGAATCCAACTTACTTTATAAAGGTTACTATCAGATAGAGGATAATGATTTTGACGAGGGTATCGCAACATATAGTGAATTCATTGATAGGGTTCCTGATGATTACACCGGATATTATTGCAGGGCTTTTGCAAAAAACATGAGCGGTAGGTTAGATGAAGCACTTGAGGATTATGATATGGCTATTGCTTTGAATCCAGACTACACCTATGCTTATTTTGAAAAAGCCGATATTCTGAAACAAAAGGGTAACACCACTGAAGCCAAAGAATTATATAATAAGGTTGTTGAATTAGACACAGTTCCGAACAACGAATCTTGCGCTATGTATGCTTTATTGGCATTAGACAGGAAGGAAGATGCTATTGCATTTATGGATGATATGTTGGCGAAAGATCCCGATGACGCCGGAAATTATTATGACGCAGCCTGCTTTTATTCCAGAATGGGAGATTATGACAAGTCATTCCAATATTTGAAACAAGCATTTGAGAAAGGTTTCCGGAGGCTTAATCATGTAATGAGAGATGACGATCTTGAAGAAGTGAGGAAGACTGATGCCTTCAGAAAACTTTTCGAAGAATATGTGTCGAAAGTTGACGATGCTATTGAAGTAGGCGTAGTGGAAGAAGTTGTTTATGAGCCGATTGATGGAATTACTCCTTCAGATCTCATGTCGGCTAAGGTTGAAATTCCTTTTACTCCGGAATACGGCACAGTCTCTGTGAAATGCTCTATTAACGACCTGCCGCTTAACTTTGTTTTTGACACTGGAGCCAGCGATGTTTCCATGTCGCAGGTAGAGGCCACTTTTATGCTTAAGAACGGCTATTTGAAAAAGGAAGATATAATCGGGAAGGAAAGATATATGAATGCAAACGGAGAGATCTCCGTAGGTACGGTTGTAAATTTAAGGAATGTTGATTTCGGAGGATTACACCTGGAGAATGTGAGGGCTTCAATAGTCGACAATCAAAAGGCCCCTTTATTGTTAGGTCAGTCTGTCTTGGGAAGGCTGGGCACAATCGAGATTGATAATGTCGGCAAAAAGCTTATAATAACAAAGCATTGATTCTGCTTAGGGCGAAAAAAGGAGGGCATGTCAAGTTTAAGACATGCCCTCCTTTTTTATCGTAATAAAGCGGGATTAATTGGCGTGGGGCTGAACATTGATAAATTTTCTGCCCTCTTTGCCGGTTGAGAAAATAACTACTCCGTCGATGAGTGCGAAGAGTGTGTGATCTTTACCCATACCAACATTAAGTCCGGGATGGTGAACAGTGCCTCTTTGACGTTTGAGGATGTTGCCGGCTTTACAATTAGACCCACCGAAGATTTTCACACCAAGACGTTTACTTTCTGATTCACGGCCGTTCTTAGAACTACCTACACCTTTTTTATGTGCCATATCTGATGAGTTTTTACTTTTCGATAGATTTAACTAAAATTTTTGAGAATTGTTGGCGGTGACCATTCTTACGGCGATAGCCTTTGCGACGTTTTTTCTTGAAGATGATCACTTTGTCGCCTTTAACCATAGGAACGAGCACTTCACAATTCACTTTTGCACCTTCTACGGCAGGTGCACCAACTGATACGTCGCCGTCGGCATCCAGAAGGAGAACTTTGTCGAATGTGATTGCGTCGCCTTCTTTTACTTCATCGCCGAGATGATGGACATAAAGGAATTTTCCTTCTTCAGCCTTAAACTGTTGTCCTTTGATTTCTACAATTGCGTACATTGTTTTAATTAAATGATTTTCAATCATTTCCGTTGGGCGGCTCCCGTTTTGGTCGCTCTTTTTTAGCCTTGGCGGAATTTGCGGTTACAAAATTACTTCTTTTTCATTATTTTTGCAAATAAAATTATAATATAATGGCTGTAAAACCTACGATACCAAAAGGCACTCGCGACTTTTCTCCCTTGGAAATGGCTCGCAGAAATTATATATTTGACACTATTAAGGATGTGTTTAGTCTTTACGGATATTCTCAGATAGAAACCCCCGCGATGGAAAACCTTACAACCCTTATGGGGAAATATGGGGAGGAGGGGGATAAACTTCTCTTTAAAATCCTGAATTCGGGCGATTTTATGAAAGACATATCGGATGAGGAGGCTGTAGAGAGAAATCTTCCTAAGCTTACAAATAAACTGAGTGAAAAAGGATTAAGATATGATCTTACAGTGCCTTTTGCCCGATTTGTAGTGCAATACCGCAACGACATTCAGTTTCCTTTCAAACGGTTTCAGATTCAACCCGTGTGGCGTGCTGATCGACCCCAGAAGGGACGTTACAGGGAGTTTTTTCAATGTGATGCCGATGTAGTCGGAAGTGATTCCCTCTGGAATGAGGTGGAGCTTCTTTCTATGATTGATGAGGTTTTCAGTCGGCTGAAAATAAATGTGGCTATTAAGCTCAATAATCGAAAAATTCTCTCGGGAATTGCTGAAACAGTTGGCGAGGCCGATAAAATAACCGATATCACTGTAGCTATCGATAAAATAGACAAGATAGGTATTGAGAAGGTAAATGAAGAGCTTCTTTCAAAAGGAGTTTCTGAAGAGGCCATCCGGAAATTACAACCCTTGTTGGAGCTTTCGGGAGAAAACGAAGAGAAGCTGACCGCCTTGAGCGAAATATTAAAGGATTCACAAACAGGCCTTAAAGGAATTGAAGAGTTGAAGTTTGTGGTTGATAATTTTGATAGTTTAGGTCATAACTGTCAGCTTGACATTGATGTTTCTCTTGCCCGAGGTTTGAACTATTACACTGGATGTATCATTGAAGTGAAGGCTCTTGACGTGGAGATAGGAAGTATCACCGGCGGAGGCCGTTATGATAATCTGACAGGAGTTTTCGGATTGCAAGGAGTATCCGGGGTAGGTATATCTTTCGGAGCAGACCGCATCTATGATGTAATGAACCGACTCAGCCTTTATCCCGAGGATGTGACAGAGAATGTAAAGGTGCTGTTTTTGAATTTCGGCGAGAAAGAAGCCTTGGCATCTGCGAAACTTGTTGGTAAACTTAGAAAAGAGGGAATATCTTGTGAGCTTTATCCCGATAACGCCAAGATCAAGAAACAGATGGGATATGCAGACTCCTTAAAAATACCTTTCGTTGCAATGATAGGGGAGACGGAGTTGCAAGAAAATGTGGTGAACCTTAAGAATATGCTTACAGGTGAACAGCAGCGCATCCCCGCAGCTTCCATCCCGTCAGCTATCCTGTAATTCGACACCCTCCCTCCCTCTTCCTTTCGATGAATATTTAAAAATCTGAAAAAGGAAGAAACTCGAAGAGTTTCAATATTAACTAACCCTGCACAAGCAACTCCGGGGGAGTAGCGCAGTGTAGGGTTCAAGATACCTCTCTATGATACCACGAAGAGGCGGACTTCCTGTTAGTCCGCCTCTTCGTCACTAAGTTAATTTTCCTTATACCAATTTTCCAAGAAATCCGGAAAAGATAACCCTCACTGAATGGTAAAAAGTTCAAACATCTGGAAGTAAATTATTACAAAAATATAATAAAGTGATTTTTATTGTTTAAGGCTGGATTTAAGCTTCTTTTGTTCTCGTTCAAAATTTTCGAGGAAGTGAATTTCTACAGCTGAAAGCTGATATTTGGTTCTATTTTTAAATTTTTCATATTCTTCATCAGCTTTTATTTTAGCCATTTCTGCAGAAACAGTTCCGGCATGTTTAAGTAATTCAGAACCGGAGAGGGAAAGAAATTCGTCAAGCTTTTTAATCCAATCTTTCATATACATTGGTATGTGACGTTCAGCCTGGAGTTCTGCGAAATCAAGATATAAGGTGACTATTCGATTTAATAAATTGAGTTCGGACTCCGATAAATAATTCTTAGCAATTTCAGCTTCCTGTTTTGTAGGCATCATACCACTCCATGTTGTAAGGCCCATGAAATCTTTTTCAGCATCCGCTCTATTATATATAACTTCGGCTGCTGTATGGCCATGAGCTGCAAAATGCATCTTGTTTTGTACTGTCTTAAAGAATTGTTGAGTTATTGAGGTTCGGGGATCGTAATCTATACTTAATGCGTATATTTCAAGGATTTTCCTATAAAATACTTTTTCAGAACTTCGAATATCTCTGATTCTGGCAAGAAGTTCATCGAAATAGTTTCCATGACCGGCATTTTTCAATAACTCATCATTAAGGGCAAAACCTTTAATCATGTATTCCTTCAAAACTTGAGTTGCCCAAATTCGGAATTGAACTCCCCGGTGAGAATTCACCCGATATCCGACACTTATAATCATGTCCAGATTGTAATAGGATACTTGATAGGTTTTACCATCCGAGGCAGTTGTTGCATTTTCTGCAACAACTGAATTTCGGTCTAATTCACCGGATTCTATGATTGCCTTAATATGGCGTGAAATTGTTGATTTATTTCTTTGAAACAAATCCGCCATCTGATCCAAAGTAAGCCATACAGATTCATTAGCAAGTCTTACTTCAATCTTAGATTCACCATTCTGAGTTTGATATAATACTATTTCACCTCTATCCATATTCATCCCTTCTTGAATTCAAATCGATTGGATCCCACCTTTCTCTGCTTTAGCAGATCCTCAATATTTATCGGTAAAGCCATAAATACAATCTTGAGAACTAAAATTTTAAAATAATAGAGACTGAGCAAGAAGGTAATAAAAAGAATAAGCTCTGTCAACAAGGCTATGGGGAATCATTACATATTTCCATGGCTTTCCACCATTAGCAAGGGTATATTCGGAAGCACGCCTGCAAAATTCTTTGGCTGACTCTGCCTTTGCCAATACATCAGCATCCCTAGTATCTTTTTCAGCTTTGGTTTCACACATATAAATGGTGTCTGCTGTTTCAACTATGAAATCAGGCTCATATCTTTTTGATCCGTTATCCCAATAAATATTGAATTGATTGGGAACAGGACGAAGCCATTTAAGAACCTCATTACTGTTTTCGAGTACGAAAGCGAAATCAAGTTCTGTGGAACTATCAAATTTGTATTTCGTATAATAGGATTTGTTGAATCCTACAAAAACATATTTTGGTATAACTGACTTGGGAGATGGTGCCGGTTCATGGAAATCTCTATGCCCCCAATTATTCTCTATTATTGGTTGATCAAGTATTTTTGAAAATGGCAAAACCTTATTAATCTTGAATTCACCCGGAATAATTGCATAATGCTCTTTCATCTGCTTATAGATGTTTTCCGCGATACTTTTCCGGAACGGATGGATTCTTTCATTTAAATCATCATCAGTCTTAATATCATTTTGAATTTTAAGAGCCTCAATTGCCTGACCAATTAATTTGTATAGCAAGTCCGATATTTCATCATAATCAATATCATCATAGTCAATAAGCATCAGAAGAAGCTGCTCTTTTGCCGGACGTTTTGAACTTCCGTATTTCCCCTCTATGATTTCAAAATCTGTTGTGTCATGCAATCCTTGCCGTATAATTTCCCGTCTCAGATCTGCCAATTGGTAACCTTTAGAAGTATCGAGATCAAAATCATTAAAAATGGCTGTTGCCGGTTGTTGTTCAACCACCAAACGAGGAATCTCAATTACATTATTCTTATAATCTTCCAGTACAGTATTAATTACTTCCTCAATATGCTTTATTTGTATTTCAGCTTCTTCTTCGGCAAAGAGATTGTCTTTAACACTCTCTCTTATTATTGTTTCAGCCTTTTCTTTAATCTTTTGTTTTCCTTCTTCCGTTTGAATCTCTCCGTATGGAACAAAATCTTCAGATACCATAGAGAAAATAGAATCTTCTACAGCCTTGGCTGCTTGTGTTGTATAAAGCTTGGCTTTTTCGTCCAATTCTCCTTGGATTTTCTCCATCCGTTGTATGACCTTTTCTTCCGTTGAAGTCGGAGTTATTTCAACTTTTCCACCCCGGTCTCTTTCATCAGGATCATCAAGTTCAATAAATGAAACTCTATGCAAAACTGAATTCTTGTCCTGTGCAGCTTCAATCACGCGTTGATAATTGTCATGGGCGATTACAGTTAAAGAATCAACATCTTTATTCCCGGTACGTTTCCCACCGTATGGCAATCTTAAGCCACGACCGATAGTTTGTTCTATGAGAATAGCAGCATTTGATGCCCTTAATGGAATAATAGTATAGAGGTTATTCACGTCCCAACCCTCTTTAAGCATATTGACATGAACCACTATCTCGATTTCATTGTCAGGAGATTCCAAAGCTATAAATTGTCTCTCTATATCTTCATCTTTCTTGGAACTGCTGTCAATTCTTAATACTTTTCCTTTGTAGGCGCCGTGATAAATCCTGTCGCTTAGCAATAATGCTTCTATTTCCTGTGCATGTTTGATATCTCGGCATGCTACAAGTATAAATGGTTTTACAACCGGAAGATTATTTTGCTTGGCATATAATTCAATTGCAAGTTTTGTCCTTTCATGAACTGTGATGCCATCTTCCAGTTTTACAATTTCAATTTCCTCCGGCTTATAATTTTCTTTATTAAAATTACGTGATTTAGCTACATAAGGAGCTTTTACATATTTGCCATCATCAAGGGCTTCTGCCAAATTATATTCAAAGACAATATTTTTGAATGTCTTCCCTTTTTCATCAAATGGAGTGGCGGTCATTTCAAAACCTAAAACAGGTCTCAATTCATTTATGGCTTTTTTAGAAGCATCCGCATGATAACGGTGGGCCTCATCCATTAAGATGACAAGGTCAGGCAAGCCTGCAAGATAATCAAAATATGATTGTCCTAAATATTCTGAAAGTCTTCTCATTCTGGGCAGTCCCTTAGTGCCTTCCTTGCTGTCTTTATTGAATTTCGAGATATTGAAAATATTTATTTCCACTTCTGAAAAAAGCGACCCGGTTCTTTCATTATAGGTTTCTCCGGTAACTATTCTTGGAGGAGCCGAAACAAATTCACTTATCCCTTTGAAAACATACTTAGAATAGGAAGTGTCGCTGAAATCCCTTATCAATTTTTCATACAAAGTGAGATTCGGGGCAAGTATGAAGAAATGCTTGATTCCTTTTTTCAAATAAAGATAGGCAATTATGGCACCCATCAACCGTGTTTTCCCGATACCGGTAGCTATAGAAAAGGCTAATGATGGAAAATCCCGGTCAAAACTTTTTAAAGAGGGAACAATTTGCTTTACCTTAGCTAAATTAGCCTCAATAAACATTTCAAGCATGTCCGGATCTGTCGGTGGCTTTTGCAAAGAAAGTTTATCTACAATCTTTGAAGTAAGTTCCAATGCTTCGGTAAGGGGTTTGCGAAGGGATAATCTCTGGCGTATATAATTGACAGTCGAGTTCATGCTGTTTTATTCCAAATAATATATTCTCCAAATTCTTTTAACAAGTCTTCATTAGATTTAATCATCCAGTATTTAAAACCAAGCATTTCTTTATTAATTTGCAAAGCTTCTATAATGAGGTTTTTAGTAGTTATAGATGGGCTTTTCTGAAAATCGCGAATGAGCTGTGAGAAATCGTTGACTATACTGACTATATAATCAAAAAATTTCTTCTCTTTTATCTTTCTGATTTTATCTTTACCATTAAATATTTTATTTAACAGATCTATCGTATTTGTATGTTGGGAAGAAGGATCCGATAACGCCTCAAATTTGGCTTGTTTATTATCAAAATCTATTATTTGCCTTATTTCTTCCTCTATGTTGATTGTTACGGGATATAATGTATCATCATAATTTTTAGACTTTTTCCCATTACAATACCGACATACCAAGAATAAATTATTCCAATTTTGTATTAAATGAGGATAATTATCTTTGCTTTTATGATGTTCTATTTCAAAATCGGTCACAAGATAACGTTCGCATAAATAACATTTATCATGCTGGTCGGAGAGCAATTGAATTTTGACGTCTTCCCCATCATAGGCTTTTGTAATCAACAAGGAAGAAGGAGTAACATTATGTTTATAAACTCTAATCATACCTTCCCGTTATTTTGCATAATTTATCATCAATTGATTGAACTTGCCTTTTATCATAGGAAGAACTGGCTCCGGAATTGCTTCGAAGTCAGAAATAAGATTTTCCATATGCTTTATCTCCAATTCTGTCTTTTCTTCTTTACCTAAAAGATTTTCAAGTTCTTTGAGTCTCATTTCCACATAACTAGAATCAGACTTTACATTGAAGTATCCCTCAGCTAAAGATTCATAGGAATATTCTGTTAACTCATCCACTACTTTTTGGTGCTCCAAATCGTAAGCAACCGCATTTTCTTGAGAACTCAAAACAAATGGAGAATGAGTAGTGACAATAAACTGGATATTAGGGAAAAGGCTTGTCAACAAAGGTAAAATTGATTTTTGTAATTGAAGATGGAGATGGGTTTCTACTTCATCAATCAGAACTATCCCCGGTTTATTGAATTTCGAGGAAATGGAACCTTTAGGTTGCATCTTCAATATCAGATCAGCAACAATCTCTAAAACTGCCCTGAATCCATCAGATAATTCTGTGAATTTAAAAGACTTTCCTTCAGTAATTATTGAAAATGTATAATCTTGATAATGGAAATCCAGTTCTAAAGTTTCATCATCAAAAATTCTACGTAATACATTTTTGAAATTTTCAAACCATTGTTTGAAAACATCAGCTTCTTTTATTTTTTCATCATTTCTTGCAAGAGCCTCTTGAATCTTAAGATCAGATAGAAATTTTAATAATTCTGAAATCAAGGAATCCTTTATCTTTCCTTTTTGACTTAAATTTGGTTTAGTAGGGTTCTTGGGTTCCGTTATTTCATTTTTTCTTGCGGCTTCGTAAAAAGCTAAAATAAAATCACCAGAATTATATTTTTTGATCAATTCACTGATATTAAAGAATTCTAGGTCTATTTTGCCTTTTAATTCATTAAGTTTATTTTCACGTTTTATCAAACTTCCTTCCCATTTTACTTTTTCTATATCATTTTTTGCCTCGGTAAACCATCTTTGTCTCTGGGCTACTTCTTTTTCAAGACTCATAAAACTAAAGTTAGTGTCAGTCTTGATTTTATCAAGATAATTTGAAATAGCATTTAATAACACGGTCTTTCCGCTACCGTTTTTACCTGTTATTATGATATGGGGATTTTTTTCATCTGTAATGGAGATGTTCAATCCATGTAAATGAAACAAATCCTTGATGTGGATGTTTTTAATGTATGGTTTCATAATTAAATGTTTTTATTCATCAAATAAGGTTGGGTTGTTTTCTTCCGTAAATTCACCGTCAGGGTCGAAGTCTTCCCGTTCTTCGTCTTCGATGTCAGGAACTGACACGATATTAAGCGAGTAGTCGTCTCGGTCAAATTCGCAGGTGTCGAGAAGCACTTTAGGGATTTTCTTTATTGTGATATTAGGATATTTATTGCGACATTCCGGCTGAAATTTTGAGCAACAAATAAGAAGTGAATCATCCTCATCCATCTGTTCATGAATTGTACCAAGCATTTCAGCTGTAACAAGTTGAGTAGTGGTGAAAATATAATCATGTTCTGAACTGTGTCCTTGTTCCCAATAAATATCCTTATCAGGAGAGTACGTAAACCCTTGATGTTTTGCCATTGCTGCGGCAAGCATATCGGCATTATATTCTTTATTGATGATAAGGTTGCCATATTTATCGTGATTAAGCAGGCTCGGAGCAAGTTCATAAAACTTAAAGCCACCACCGCCTTTCCAATTTTGGGATTTTGAAATACCAGATTGATCATTCCCAGCCACGACTTTGCTAAGTCGATGTACACAATGTGAATATGCATGATTCCCCAACTCAATACCTATCCATCTACGACCCATTTTATGGGCAACAGCTGCTGTAGTTCCTGAGCCAAGAAAACTATCAAGAACAATATCTTCAGAAGAAGATGTCGCAAGTTCGATACATCTTTTTAATAACTTTTCCGGCTTCTTACCTTTTTTGAAAGTAACGTCTCCTTCTTTAGCAATACCTTCCCAAGCTATATCAGTCCATATATCAGTCAGAAGTTTTGTTGCTTGGGGAGTACCATCAATTATATGTATATTCTTTGAATAAAAAGCAATTTGTTGTCCATTTATAATAAAAATATCATCATATTCAGACCGTTCAAGCTTAAAAATTTTATCTTGGTTTATTAAAGAAAGTTTTTTTAATTCTATTACTTGTTGTCCTGCTCCGGAATCACTAATAGCTGTATAACGACATATTCTGTCTGCATTTTCAATTATAAATTTGTTATATGACTTTAATATTGCTTCTGGGTTGTCAGAACGAACTTTACCAAATTTTGAAAAAGCTTCTAAGAGAGGTATGAATTCCCAATTTTCATAACCCTTTTCATAGTTTAGAATAAACTTATTATATGCATAATCGGGGTTTCTAACCGTTCTAACTCGATTTTCGACCAATTTACTTCTATTTTTAGCATAAAAAAGAATATGTTCAGAAGCAACAAACATACCAGGATTAACTGTACTAAATGCAGAAGGAGAACGTGCATCAATGGTGACACGATTCATAAAGTTATTCCTTCCAAAAATTTCATCTAAAATAACTTTGCAATAATCCGATTCATTGTCATCCAAATGGACAAATAATGCACCGTCTTCTCTCAAAAGTCTATGTAAAATTTGGAAACGGCTATACATCATGTTAAGCCACGTTGAATGTTCTATACCATCATCATATCCAATTTCCTTACCATCTGCGTCTATACGTGAACCAGTATTGAAGGGAGGATCAATATAAATACACTTGACTGATCCTGTGAAGTTTTCTTCGAGCGCACGGAGAGCCAAAAGGTTATCACCGTGAATAAGCATATTGCCAGGCCACTGCTTTCCATTGGGAAGAGTGCCGGTTTCCACTTCTCCAAAGCTATATTCCGGGGTGTCGATAAGTAAACGAGGCTCAAGAGCCGCAGGTTCTTCCTCCTTACCTATCCAAGTCAATTCTAATTTATTTATCTTGTTCTGTGCCATATTTTAAGCTCTCCAAATATATATTATCTAAGTCAAAGGTCTCACCAATGCATTCTATAAATTTGGTAATATTAGAAATTTCTTCATCTTTTATATATAGGCCAAGTAATTCGCCGATTAACAAAATAATGAAAAGATCCAAATTATTAAAATGAATATCAATGTATTGAGATATATTAGGAATCTCCTTTGTGAATTTATGTTTTAATACAAATCCTTTAAAAATTTCTTTTTCTTTAAAGTATTTAAAACTATGTATAAATGCAAAGGCATCTTTAAGGAATTCCTTTTGAAATTTATAACATTTGAGTTCAAGTGTTAATAATTGTAAGGCATTTTTTGATTTTTTATCGAAATTTAAAATAAAATCTATATGAACCTTTTCAACTTCATTGTTTTGTTCTTTTATGCAATTTTCTAAATCTCTTATATCCAATGCATACAGTATTCTCTCAGATATTAATTTTAAATTATAAAAATGAATACATCTTAAACAAATTTTACGAAAGTTTAAAAGAGCCTCTTTTTTTATTAATTCTTTGCGAGAAGTCCTATTTTCCCTTATGGAGTAATAACAAACACATGACGGTACAATTATTGCGATTATAATTCCTAGATAAGAAGCCCAAAATCTTAGCCAATCAGTAGAATTTCCAATAATTGGAAGATTACAAGGAATTAATAATATGAAATTTAGTAGAATTGGGATAATTATTATACCACTTATAATAATTGTAATAACCATCCAATATTTTTTAAGCCAGTCTATCATACTATTCTCCAATGAAAGGTTACTAACTTTGACTGGGTTATTTTCTGTTCGAGCATGGCTTCGACTTTAGAAAGCAGGGTATCCTTCTTTGAGTCAACTTCATCCTGAGCGTGATAAAGATTGAGTCGTTTTTCACTTCTTTTCTTTTCAAGATCTTTTATCATGCGTTGAATTTTTACTTTTTCATCAAGCCGTGATGTCTTTTTACTCTCACTTTTACGGAGTTTAATTTCTGCATCTAAATCTCTCAACTCCTTTTCAAGACCCGCTTTTACATCTTCAGCCCAATTCTCGAGTTTTTCCATCTCTTCTTCAAAGAAAGAATTGTTACGCTCGGCATTTGCGGCAGTGATTTCGGCTCGCTGGGCGGTAATGGCATCGGTGAGAGCGAATGCCGTTTGCTCTGAAAGTTCGGTTTCCAAAGGGCTCTCCGAACCTTTCAACCGCATCATAAATTCGGCGATGTCGGCAGGAATTGGTTTACCATTGTCAGTGACAGCAGCATGAAGCAAGATATCCTCTTTCTCGAAAGAGTCGATGGTCAGTTGTTCGACCGTTAACCACCCCGACTGCCCGACAAGATTCTTAATAAGAGCCACGTTGAGCGGTGAGTTAGTGTAATCAAGCGTTATTTCGGAAATCGGCACGACAGTTTCCTTCAAGCCCGTAAGCATATATTGTGCAAGAGGGTCGCCAATTCGGTATGGCTTAACACCTCCGTCAAGTGCTGTCCGACGGTTCTCCGTGCCGACCATCTTATACACTCCGGGAAAATGACGATACCAACTCACAGTGCCGTTCTCTACAAAGGGGCACACCACAAACGAGTGGTCGCGGTCGTTAAAGTCGGCTTGGCCGTCGAAATAACTGCGGGTAAGTCGCCAAAGGTTTTCTTCAAAAAGATTAAGGTTGTCTTGTGTGGTTTTCAAATCATCACGAAGTTTCTGCTTAACTGACTCATCAAAGTTTTCCAAAAGAGTGCTCCGCGCCTTTATCATCTTATCGGAAATCTGTTCCTGCAATTCCTCTTGTAAAGCATCAAATGCTTCCTGGATCTCTTTAGGACTTCTGCACTGTTGATAGATAAGGGCAATCCTTTTTTCAAAATCAACACCGTTTCCGATGGCTCCCAACACTTCGTCAGAAGCTCCAAACACACCGTTAAATAATTGAAATTTCTGGTCTAAAAGTTCATAAACCCTTACATCAGCGGCATTTGATTTATTAAGAAAATTGATAACCACAACATCAAAGTTCTGTCCGTAACGGTGGCAACGTCCTATCCGTTGTTCAATCCTTTGAGGATTCCAAGGCATATCATAATTAACAATTAGAGAACAGAATTGAAGGTTTATTCCTTCAGCGGCTGCTTCCGTTGCAATCATGATGGTGGCTTCATCTCGGAAATAATCTACAAGTGCAGCACGTTTATCGGCAGTCATAGAACCGGTAATCTTGGAAGTGCCTTTATTCTTTTCTTTCCAATTATTATAAATTTCTTTTGATTTCTTATCAGAATTGGAACCGTTGAAAAGTACAACTTTCCCTTTATAACCACGCTTTTCAAGCAGTTCAAGAAGGAAATCCTGAGTCCTACGTGATTCTGTAAAGATTAGTGCTTTTTGTGGTGCACCCAATTCTTCGAGTTGCGCGAAGCCCTGATCTAATCCTTCAAATAATTGTTCTGCTTTTGAATTCTTTTTTATTTTAAAAGCCAGATCCCGGAATTTTTCAAGGTCAACAATTTCTTTCTTTATTCTTTCTATATCTTCTGGCGACAATGATTCTAGTTCATCAGATTCTTCTTCCTCTTCTTCATTGTCAAACCATTCTTCCGTTTCACTTTCATAATCTTCATAATCGAATTTTATCTCTTCGATTTCCGGTGTCAACGCACCTTGTTTTTTCAGTTTGTCCTGCAATTTTTCAACTAGAGCGGAAAGGGTACCGTAAATAGCATGGGTTGATGATGCAAGTAGTTTGCGGAGTATCAATGTCATTAACTGCCTTTGACTATTAGGCAACGCATAAAGTTTTGGTCTTTGAAGATACTCCGAAACTAGATCATAGAGTTCTTGTTCCTGTTTGGTGGGGAAAAATTCTTGTAGAATTGCAATGCGTTTAGTGTATCTGACATATTCGAGTACCTGACGCCTTAACGTCCTTTTACAAAGGGGAGCGAGTCTGCGACGCAGATTTTCATAGTCGGAATTATCAAGATTTTTCCCATATTGCATCTTGAAACTCTTAAGGTCGCCAAAAGCATAATCATCAATTATCGTGGTAAGGCCATAAAGTTCAAGAATTGAATTCTGTAAAGGAGTTGCAGTAAGAAGAATTTTCTTGCTGTCAACTAAAGCATTCTTTATAGTATTTGAAATAACATTAGAGGATTTATAAACGTTGCGAAGTCTATGAGCTTCATCTATTACCACTAAATCCCATTTGGTTTGTTTCAAATATGGTGCCTTTCTCTTTGCAAACTGATAGGAACAAATAACAATTTCCTCACAATTAAAAGGATTTAGATTTCCTTCTTCTATAAAATGATTGAAAGTTTTTGCCTCCAGGATCCGAGAGGGCAAAAAGAATTTTTCCTGCAATTCTGAAGCCCATTGTTTTCTAAGATTTGCCGGAGCGATAATTAATAAATGCCGACGATGTTCCGCCCAAAATTGAGATAAGATTATTCCAGCCTCAATTGTTTTACCTAATCCTACTTCATCAGCCAATATCGCACCCTTGGACAACGGAGATTTGAACGCGAAAAGTGCCGCATCAATTTGGTGAGGTGTCAAATCGACTTGCGCATCCTGCAAGGATGCAGTGAGTTTGCTGATACTGTTAGACGGCAAACTTCGGGTTAGCCAATGGGCGAAATATTTTTGTTGAGCTAATGTAAGGCTCATACAATAAAACAAGAACTTCCGAGTAGCATCTGACGGCTGACCAAAGCCTTGAGCGACTATACGGAAGTTCAAAAAATATTGTCGGCTTGCGCCGTATTTCTTTTTATGTTTTGGTCATTATCAGATGGACTGCTATCAAAATACAAAATTAACTATAATAAATGATATATTATTAAGGTGTCTAAAACAATGTTTGTTTCACGAAGAACATTTTATAAGCTTAATCCGTAAGAACGTGATCGGGATATGCCGCCTTTTATTGCTGCTATGATTTGAAAGGCCATTTCTTATTCGATTTGGCTTCGTAGGTGTCACCGAAGGTGTAGAGTTCATATACCAGGTTTTCTCAGTACCTTCTAGTCTTTCTCACAATCAATTCCCGGTTTCTGTCTTGTAGTCAGGCTACAGAATAGAGTAGTTTTGAAGTTGTAAATTTCTAAAGGTAGCAAGTGAGGAGGCGATAGCACGATAGGTTCGCCGAAGGCGAGAAAGAGGTCTACAGGCCTCTTTAATAGGTCTTTGCTTCCCCAAACCTTCCCCTTCTGTTGACACCGAAGTGAGCCTTCTTTCGACGTCCCAAGCTTAGTCTTTCGTCGCAGGTGCCCCAATTCCTAATTCCTAATTGCTAATTCCTAATTAATAGGATGGGATGAAAATGACAATTCCTCATCTTTTTCTCTTATTAACTTTGCACTACTGAATCAGTCCTCTCCATGGCCCGGTGCCGGTATAAAGTCCGGCTTAGGATGGAATCTACCATGGTGAT